>JAJDUZ010000056.1 GCA_022826385.1 Silicimonas sp. | reverse complement strand
GAAATGGAAAAGTCGCGGCACGCACGGCGAATTTTCGCGGAATCCGCCGAATCAGGGGACATCGCCGGATCCGGCCTCAAAAATGTTGTTTGATTTCAGCGCACTAAAAAATCGTCATCCGCCATACAGAAATCGCACCCGCCTGATCCAGATGGAGGTGAAGCCCGACCTTGGATGGACTTTCGCCAGCGCCCTGCGCTCGGTTTTGCGCCACGACCCGGACGTGTTGATGGTGGGCGAGATCCGCGACAGTGAAACGGCAGAACTTGCGGTGCGGGCGGCACTGACCGGTCACCTTGTTCTGTCGACCCTTCACACCAATCGTGCCCATGAAGCCACGATGCGGTTGGCTGATATGGGGGTGCCGGACTTCCTGATCTCTTCCGTGCTGCGGCTGGCGGGGGCGCAACGCCTTGTCCGCCTGCTTTGCGAGACCTGTGCCGAGCCGGTGGATGCAGCCGCAAACCCGCGCTTGCGCCCCTTGCTGGAAGCCTTCGCAACAGCCGTGCCCGAGGCCGGCTCGCCCGAGACATGGCCCTTGCGCACGGCACGCGGGTGCGAGGCATGCGGCAACTCGGGCTTCTCAGGTCGTCGCGCGGTGTTCGAATTCGTCGACCCGGTGCAGGGTCTTGCCTATCCCGAACGGACGATGGGAGCCGAGGCGATTGCCCTTCTGGCTCAAGGCAAAACGACGTTGAAAGAGCTGACTTCGGTCTTCGGCTCGGGATCGTTCTGGACATGAGGGACGAGGGTCATAGCCGCCCCGTGTCGCGCGACTACGGGTTCAGCGCCCGCGACACCAGCGGGCGCCGGCGCACTGGCGTCCTGAGCGCGGCAACTCATATCGAGGCGACACGTCAGCTGCGCGATCAGGGACTCTTCCCGATCGAAATCAACGCGATCGAGGCGGCGGCAAAAGCCAAGACATCTCGCAATTCGATATTCAAACGCCGCAGTGACGGGCCGCTCTCGGCACGCAACAAGGCGGATTTCGTCTCGCGACTGGCCAAGCTTGCCGGGGCCCGCATCTCGATCGAGCGGGCCTTGCGCATCATGGCCGAGGGCGAAACCGGACCTATTGCGACGGCGGCGGAAAAGCTGCGGATGCATGTCCGCGAGGGTGGTGGCTTTGCCGACGGTTTGAAAGAGGCAACCGGCATCGAAGACACCGCGACGCTGGCGCTGGTGCGGGGCGCGGAAAGCTCGGGTGAGCTGGATGTCGCCTTGGCCACAGCTGCCGGCATTCTGGAACAGCGCCTGATGGTCGCGCGTCGCATCGTGACCGGGCTGCTTTACCCCTCGCTTCTGCTGATCGTGTCGATCATCTCGGTGGGCGTCATCATGATCGCCATCATCCCCCAATTCCGCCCGCTGGTGGAAGAGCGCATGGATTTCGTGCCGCTGCTGGGGCGGGCCGTCTTTGCGCTGTCCGGTACGCTGGCCGCCATTTGGCCCGTGCTGCTGACCGGGCTTGTTGCGCTGGGTGCCGCGTTCGCGTGGCTGCATCGCAAGGGCCGGGCGGGTGCCGTGATCGCACGCTTCGCGGCGCGGTTGCCGATGGTGCGCGACCTGATCGAACGCAACCACGCCATGATGGCATTGCACATTCTGGGCGCGCTGCTGAAACGCGACGTCACGCTCTCGGAAGCGCTGCGCGTCGTTGGCGCAACCGCGCCCAAAGGCCGTGTTCGCACCGCCATTGCGCAAGTGTCGCGCGCGGTTGCGGATGGTGCGCCGCTGGCGTCTTCGTTCGCAGAAACCAAGATATTTGCCCCAAGCGCCGTCGAAATGCTGCGCATCGGGGAAGAAACCGGTGCACTGGAAGAGATGTGCACCCGCGCTGCCACCGAAATGCGCGAAGCGTCCGACCGGGCGCTCGAACGGTTCCTCGCCCTGTTCCAGCCCGCGATGATCGTCATCGTTGGCACCCTTGTCGGAGTAAGCCTCTATGCGCTTTTCTCAGCTATCATTTCGGTCAACCAAGTCGCCTTCTAGGCGGCGGAAGGCCCGAGGTTTCTCGCTGGTCGAGATGCTGGTCGTCGTGGCCATTGTCGGGCTACTGGTCGGACTGGTCGGACCGGCCGCGATGCGCCAGTTGCAAGCCTCGCGGGTCAGCGCGACCGAGGCGCAGATCGACCAGTTGCGCGCCGCTCTCGACATTTTCCAGATCGATACAGGTCGTTTGCCGCCCGAGGATATCGGCCTGACCGCGCTTGTTCAGAACCCCGGCGTGCCGGGGTGGAACGGCCCCTATCTGCGAGATGGTGAGCTGCCATCCGACGCATGGGGCGGTGCGTTTCTCTATCGCTATGACGGCGACCGTCCGCGGGTGATGTCGCTTGGGGCGGATGGCCAACCGGGCGGCGAAGGGCAGAACGCCGACATCACGGGCTGACATGAGGCTGCGGCGCTCCTCTGCCACGCGCGGCTATGCGTTGATCGAGGTGCTCGCCGCGATGGCCATCGTCGTGCTGATCGGCACGTTGGCCTTTCTGGCGTTCGGCAATCAGGACCGCCGCAGACTGGATGCGGATGCGGCCGAGGTTGCGTTGCTGTTGCAGGAAGCGCGGATGCGCGCGCTGGAAGCGGGCCGCCCGATCCAGATCGTCTTGTCTGTAAACGACCGCGTGTTGGACGCGGGCGGTCGCCAGATTGCCTTGGACCCGGCGCTGCAAGTCTCGCCCGAACAGGCGGACATTCTGCTCAGCCCCTCGGGCACTTCGGAAGGGTTGGAACTGACACTGATCCGCGACACCGCGCAGAAGACTGTAACGCTTGATTGGCTGACCGGTCGGGTGGTGGTGCAATGAAGCTGCGTCGGCGCAAATCGCGTGGTTTCAGCCTTGTCGAGACGCTGGTCGCGCTTGGCATCGCCGGCGCAGTGCTGTCAGGCTTTTACGAGTCGCTTTCGACCGGCAGCCTGTTGGCCAAACGCGCAGGCGACCAGGCCGACCGGGTGCATTTGGCGATGAGCGTTCTGGACCGCGTCGGTGTCGACGTCGCTTTGCGCGCAGGTGTCACTGATAACGGTCGGGCCGGGCCGCTGGAATGGCGTCTGCAAATCGGGCAAACGCCGCCGCGCGATATGGATCTGGGCCCGGTCTATCCGGGCGAACTGCTGTTCGTTGCCGTCACGGTCACCGATACGCGCCTGCCTGACGCAGAACCGGTCGTTGTTCGAGCCGTCCGCTATGCCGGGGACGCTTTGTGAGGCGCCGCGTTCGTAGAACCCGCGGTTTCGCGATGGTCGACGCGCTGGTCGCTTTGGCGATTGCAGCGTTGACGCTGACCCTTCTGATGACGGCGTCGTGGGGCCTGAAACTGGCCTCGGATCGTCGCGCGTCGCTGCAAGAGACCGCGTCGTCGGATTGGCTTCTGGCGCGGCGCACTTTGCTGGATTGGGCCGGCGATGTCTCGAACAACGGGCCACGCGCCAATGGCGCCGCGATGATGGGCACGGCCACGACCTTGCGGATGATCGTGCGCGACCCGTCTGCCAGCGTGCCTTACGTGGGTGAGTTCCGGGTCGAGGGCTCGCGCGAGGTTGGCTATACCTTGACCGCTGCGCGCCATGACGGTTTGCAGGATGCGCGCATCGCATCCGATGAGCCGCGCCGTTCGACGCTGTTGACCTCCCGCGAGCCGATCCGCTTCGTCTATCTCTTCCCGCAACGGGGCAGCCCTGGCGTCTGGCGCTATGAAACCGGCGACGGTGATATCCTGCCCACCGCGATTGCCGTCGAGCAGGGGGACCAGCGACAGGTTACGGTGCCTGTCTTCACGACGATCAGCCAAGCGTGCTTTGCCGCCCTTGGCCCCGGCGCATTGGAGAGCGATCAATGCGCCGTTCGATGAGCCATATGCGCGGCAAGCAACGCGGCTTCGTGCTGATCACGGTCCTTTGGACCGGTTTGGCGTTGTTGCTGGGCGTCGCGGCCTTCATGTCGACCGCGCGGCAGGAGGCGCTGCAGGTCAGAATCGAAGTGGCCGAGGCGCGTGCGACCGAGTTGGCCCGGACCGGTTTGAACATCGCACTGGCGGATCTCGGGCGGGTGTCCGACGATCAGGTGCTCAGTCCGCGCGACGGTGCACCGGTGACGCTGTCGATGGCGGAAGGTCGGGTGATCTATCGCATTCAGGACGAGGCTGGGAAGATCGATGTCAACCAAGCGCCGCCGCAGGTGCTGGGCCCGGTCTTGCAAAGCATTGGCGCGGCGCGGGGCGTGGACGCCTTCGACGCGGTCAATGTCGCGCAGGCCCTGGAATTGGCGGGTCAGCAGGGGCGGGGCGCCTCCAGCGTGTCGGACGCGTTGCGTCAGGCCGGTTTGCCCGAGGCAACCGCTCGGACGGCCGAGCAATATCTGACCACGTTCAACTTCACCCGCCAGATCAACCCTCGCACGGCACCGGCCGAGACACTGGCCGCCATCCCCGGCCTCGGCGCCAGTGGCGCGGCCGAGATCCTGGCGCGGCGCGAAGCCGGCCAGCCAATGCCGCGGCTTGGAAGCGCCTCCGCATGGCTCGCGGAACGACCGGGCCCGGTTTACACCATTTCGGCCGAGGCCGAGTTGGCAACCGGCGGCTCTGCTCGCCTTGTGGCCGTGGTGGCGGCGAAGGGGCTGTCGTTTCGCGGCGGGCTGATGCGGTACGAGGTCCTGTCGGTCCGGTCGGAACGAGGCGGCACATGACGACTGACCTAGTCTATATAATAGTGTCGCTAAGTGCGCTTGCGACGGCCTTCGTGCTGGGGCCGACTGTCCTTGCGGCGCGTGGCGTCCTCAGGTCCGCGCTTGGTCCCGACATCGCCCGGTCGCGCGCCAGTGTCCTGACGCTGGGGATCGCATTCGGGGCTGCTGCTGCCACGGTCTTTGCGGGCCTGAATCTGGGCGGGCCAAGTGCTGTGCACGTTACATGCCTGACCCTCTTGTTGATGCTCGCCAGCATGGACCTGTCGTGGCGCTGGTTGCCGCTGGAATGGACAGTGCCTTTGCTCGCGCTTGGCTTGGGAGCTTCCGTCCTGTCAGGAGACATGATGACAGCCGCATTCGGCGCGGCTTTGGGCGGTGGTGTCCTTCTGGCGCTGCGCACGATCTTCCTTGTGCTGCGCGGGGTCGAGGCGATGGGGCTGGGGGATGTTTGGCTGGCCGCCGCTTTGGGCGCCTTTGTCGGGCCTTGGCAAATCAGTTGGCTTCTGGGAGCCGCCGCTTGTCTGGGGTTGTTGCTGCATTTCGTGGCACCCGATCGACAGATCCGCAGGTTCGGTGTGGCGTTCGGAGCACATATGTGTGTGGTGACACCAATATTCTTGTGAATCTAAGCGTTTGCGGCGCGATCTTGTGCTAACCGTGGCAGCAATTGGGTCGAAACGCGACACCTGCCGCAGAGCGGGGCGCGAGCATTGAGGCAAACAAATGAACCAGAAAATCGTGCTTTGCACGGCTCTTGCCGTGTTTTTATCCGGCTGTAGCGAATTCACCTATCTCGGCGACGACGGTCCGATGACGCTGAAGGACTGGCAGGCGAACAACATGCTGGCCAGTGGCGACGGCAATCGGTCTCAGCGGTTCGAAGGCCGTGTCACCGGGGGACGCATGGTCGAGGCGGGGGCAGGGACCATCTATCCGGGGCGCACGCCACTGTTCCGGCAAACCGACTTCGTCAATTCCGATGGCGAGCGCACCGTTTCGCTCAATCTGGTCAACGTGTCGATTGCCGATGCGGCGGGGGCCATTCTTGGCGAGTTGCTGCGGGTCAACTACGTGATCGACCCTGCGGTTCAGGGCACCGTCAACATCCGCTCGACGCAGCCGATCAGCCGGACGACCGCCATCGAGGTCTTCGAGTTGTCGCTGAAACAGAACAACGCCGCCATCGTGCGCCGGGGCGACGCGTTCGCCATCGTGCCGATGTCGTCCGACCTGTCGATTGGGGCCAGCACCGGGCGCGAGGTGCCGGTGGGGTACTCGATCCGGGTGATTCCGCTGATGCATATCGGCAGCCAGGAGATGGCGACCATCCTGCAACCCTTCGCAGGCGGTGGGATCGTCGGGATCGACGCGCAGCGTAACGTCATCGTTCTGGCGGGTACGTCGGCCGATCAGCGCGCGTGGCAGGAAACCATCGACAGCTTCGACGTCGATTGGCTCGCCAATCGCTCGGTCGGGATATTCCCGATCCGGGGCCGGTCGGCCCAGTCGATCGTGTCGGGTCTGGAATTGCTGGTGGATACCGACGAAGAGTTCGAACCGATCGTCGCGTTCGAGGTCATCCCCGAGAACAATTCGATCCTTGCCGTCGCCAAGACCCCGCAATCGCTGAAAAGCGTGTCGTCGTGGATTGCGCGGTTGACCAAGGAAGGCGCCAACGACGCGCAGGTCTATTCCTATGACATGAAGTATGCGCGGGCGTCCGACATCTCGTCGACGCTGTCGAGCATCCTTGGCGTGAGCGTCGAAAGCGACAGCAGCGCGGACGAGGCACAGGTCATCCAGGCCAGCGCCACGACCGGGGCGCAGGGCGGCGACATGAACGCCACGCGCATCGTCGCGAACGAAGCGACGAACACGCTTCTGATCCACGCGACCCATGCCGAGTACCAGCGCGTGCTGGGCATCCTGCACCGGCTCGACGTGCCACCAAGGCAGGTCTCGGTTGAAGCGACGATCGTTGAGGTAACGCTGAACGATGAACTGCGCTATGGCGTCCAGTACTTCCTTGAGGGCAGCAACGAATTCAGCCTGTCGCGCACTACGGCGGCCGGTATTTCGGCGGTCAATCCCGGCTTCAACGCCGTCATCGATGCGGATTCCCCCAACGCCATCGTCGATGCGCTGGAAGACGTAACCAGCGTAAACGTGGTCTCGTCGCCCAACCTGATGATCCTGAACAACCAGTCCGCGCGCCTTGTCGTGGGCGATCAGGTGCCGATCTCGGTTCAAACCGCGCAGGACGCGACCGACAGTCCGGACGTCTTCGTCTCGACCGTCGAGTTCCGCGACACCGGCGTGATCTTCGAGGTGACGCCGCGGATCAACTCCTCGGGTTCCGTGGTTCTGGACATCGTGCAAGAGGTCAGCACCGTCGGGGAAACCGACGCCTCGACCGGCAACCCGATCATTTCGCAGCGGCAGGTGTCCAGTTCGATCAGCGTCGACAGCGGCGAAACCATCGCCCTTGGCGGCTTGTTCGAGCAGCGCAAGACGCGCGGCAGTGCAGGCCTTCCCGGCCTTGCGCGGCAGCCCTTCGGCGGCCTTTTCGGACGGAAGTCAGGCACCGACGCGCAGACCGAGCTGTTGGTGCTGATCACGCCCCGGATCGTCAATGGTACGATGGATGCCCGTCGCGTGACCCGCAGCTTGCGGAACCGCATGCAGAACATACGCATGGATGACGCATCGCTGCGCCAGCAGACGCAAATCCAGCAACTGGGCAACAGCAACGTGATCGAACGCCCGCAAGTGACCCCGCAAGCGCAGGCCCCGACGCGCACCGCGTCCGCCATCGCGCCGTCCTCGGCAATTGGCACGCATTTCGTCTATCTCGGCGCGTTCAGCACCGAGGCGCGGGCCCAGTCGCACTGGACCTCGGTCTCGGGGCAGCACAAGGATATCCTTGGCACGCTAGCGCCGCGCTTCGTCCAGAACGGCGAGCTGACGACAGTGGCGGTGGGACCGATGAGCGAGCGACGCGCCGACGTGATCTGCGGACGCGTGACGTCGGGCTGCTATAAGTCACGGGCGAACTGACGCGATCCAAACGACAAGGAAGCGGCGGTCGAATGGTTCGACCGCCGCTTCTTTAATATGGGTAGCCACCCTTTTGGGTGTACGATCCGAACGATTGACCAAAGCTGCACACAGCGCGGCATCGATCAAATCCACCCTTGGAGCATTAGGGCGGCTTGACCGAAGCCTTTCTGTCAGCAATCGCTTCTAAAGAAACCCAACGCTCAGAACCCCATCTTCACGGCGGCTCCGATACGCGCGTTGCCGTCCGCATCCATGCCGACATCCCCACTGAATGCGGCCACTCCGATCTGTTGGGCAACACGCGCAGTCAGCGAGCCTTGGGTGTAGTCGTCGCCCCATTCGCCATCAAGCTCGACGGCGTATGTGAGGTTGCTGTCTTCGCCGACGCTTTCAATTCCAATAGAGCCGCCAAAACCGCATGCGCCATCGAGATTGCCAAGCGATTGGTAGCAGGCGAAACGAGGATTGAACCAAGCGGTTGCCTCGCCATTCCGCACCAGACGATCCGTGCGCACCTCTGCAAAGACACGGCCACCGGAAATGGCATCCAAATCCAATGTGCCGACTTCCGACAACCCGCCCAACTCAGCAAGGACATCAACGTCAGCGCCTGGCGTGTAGACATAGTCAAACCCAACGCGCGGCGTCAGCGTCGTTTCACCGAACTCGACTTCACCGGAGAGCGCTGCCCCTGCGAAACCTGCAAAATACCGGTAGTTCCCGGATGCCAGGATCGTGCCAACGCCTTGATCGAACGCCAGATCGAAGTCGTGGCGGCCAAGGGCGGCCCCCAGATAGTAGTCAAGGAACAGGTCGTTTTGCAGCCGGTTCGCGCCATAGATCCCCGCGTTCAGTCCAAGACCGCGGATCTCGCCGTTAGAGCCGCTGCTCACATCCGTTTGCGAATGATAGAGGCCGACGAAGTAGCCGACGACACTGTCGCCACCACGATACTGCTCGCGGCGGTAGGACAGGTTGAGCGCGCTCTGTGTCTGTCCGTTTCCGGTGTCGGTATAGGTAAGCGACCCCTCATAGACTTTGCGACGATCCGTGATGCAGTCGTGCTGATCTCGCGCAAATTGGCCGTCGACGCTGGCTCTTTCGTCATTGGCCTCGGCGTTGACAGACCGCAAGAGGCTAAAGTCGTCACCGCAAGGGTTCGTTTGGTCATGCGCCTCAAGCGAGCGGAATTCGACCCGCCGGTTCCGGGCTTTCCCGGCTGCCGTCGCATTGCTTGCGATGGGCTGGCGTTCACCATAGCCACGCGCAACATAGCCAGTGGTGTCGACACCACGCTCTGTCAGAGCGCGCAGAACAGCATTCACACGGCGTTGGCTGAGGTCGATGTTATAGGCATCAGATGCATCGCTATCCGTATGTCCGGCAACCTCGAAGGCGCTTCCGGCACAGCTTTTCAAGACCTCTGCAATCTCATCCAAGACCGGGCGGCTCGCCGGTTTGATGACCGCCTTGTCCGTGTCGAATTGGATGTTTCTTTCGGAAAGCAGCGCGTTCACGTCTGCCAAACACGCCCCGTCAGAACGGCTGCGCAGACGATCTAGCGCATTGGCCGAGTATCCGCGGATCTGACTGCTTTGCATCGTAAGCGTCGTTGAAAGGTCGTCTTCCAGAACGCTGGTCAGCTCGTCTTCAATGCGTGAAATCAGGTTCAACGGATTCACGACCACCGTCGCCTCTGCCGTGTCGCAGTTCGTCGGATTCAGCACCTCGCAAATCTCGTAGGTATAGACGTACGTCCCCGCCGTCGTTCCTGCCGCGACAGTGATCTCGCCAGTTGTCGGGCTCAGCGTGATGCCGCCCGATGCGGGTGTTGTGTCCAGACCGAGCGTGGTCACACCGTCTTCCGCCGTGCCGCTGGTGTTGACGGTGACATCCGTTCCAATGTCCGGATTGCTCACACCGCTCAGCGTGTCATTGGCGACCACATTGGGCAACATCGCGCCGGCTGCCCCGTCCACCGTAGGGAGGGTGTCGTTGTTGGCCACGATCCCGGTCGGATTCACGACCACCGTCGCCTCTGCCGTGTCGCAGTTCGTCGGGTCCAGCACCTCGCAAATCTCGTAGGTATAGACGTAGGTTCCCGCCGTCGTTCCCGCTGCGACGGTGATCTCGCCAGTTGTGGGGCTGAGCGTGATGCCGCCCGATGCGGGTAGTGTGTCCAGGCCGAGTGTGGTCACGCCGTCTTCCGCCGTGCCGCTGGTGTTGCAGGTGACATCCGTTCCAATGTCCGGATTGCTGGCGCCGCTCAGCGTGTCATTGGCGACCACGTTGGGCAGGGTCGCGCCTGCTGCGCCGTCAACCGCAGGGGGGGTGTCGTCATTGGCCACGAGGAGAAGGGTATATGTGATCTGCACTTGACCATCGTTGCCGCTTCCCGTGCCACCTGGCGTCCAAACCGATGAACCGGAAAGTGCAGTGCTGTCGATGTACGAGCTACCGCCCCCTGCGCTGCCCCCGTCGTTTGCCCCGGCGCCGCCACTGTAGCCCCCGCCGCCAGCGGCTTCGGAAGTATCAGCACCCCCGCCACCGGTAAATCCGCGACCACCCGCTCCGCCGTCCGTTGTGGCAGTGCCCCCAGCCGCGACTGTCAGGCCATCTGACGCGTCCAGATCTGCGCGTCCGCCCCCGGTCGCACCGCTTGGGGAAGATTCCCCGTTGGCGTTTATCCCGCCGCCTCCGGCGCCACCGCTTACCAGTGTGGTGCCAAAGAAGGCCGTACATGTCACATTACCGCCTTCACCACCTTGGCCATTGATCGCTGCTGTTTGCGGTGCAAGGGAACAGAACGCCGTTCCACCCGATCCGTCGGGGTGGCCGCCCGGGCTTCCAACGCCACCGGAATAGGTCGCATCCGCGCTGTTCGCCAAACCACCCATGCGCAGCCCGCCTGTGTTGTCGAAACCTGAGCCTGCGCCTGCAACCAACAATACAGTGGAGACCCCGGTGGATGGCCGATAAAGGACGACACCTGTGGACCCGCCACCGCCGCCGCCTCGAGTGCCGTTGGACCCTCTCTCACCAACGACCAAATTGATCACATCCCCTGATTGAACCGGAAATGTTGCTTGCACCGACGCCCCTGCGCCACCTCTTTGTGCATTGAAGTCGCCACCATCCGCACCCTCGGCAAGAAGAGTGACTTCGGAAACGCCTATGGGGACTGTCCACGAGCTTGCCGTTCCCCCAGTGCTGTATGTATCCGTTACTTGAGCTTCTGATACCGAAACGCAGGTAAGCGTACAGATCGTCGCGATGATGCCTGTCAGATACGGTGAGTTTGGAACCGAATTGCTTTTGTTGTGTTTGGTTCGAGCAAACAACTTCTTCGACACTGTTAAACCTCAGGTTGTAGTACAAGTTCGGAGGGAGGTATTTTTGAACAATGAAGATAGCGTGGACGAAAATTGGTTTTTTTTGTTTAAAATGATCTGAGAAATCTGAACCATTAAGTTAGGTAGATTTGCCGTTCGTGATCCTGCAGCGTGCCTTCGGGCGCCAAACGCCCCCATGACAACCAATGCTTTGGCCACCGCATGCGGAACAAAACCCTGCATTGGCCGTGCTGTTTGTCTTGTGGTATCGAAGCGCCATGACGGAAAACTCGCAGAATATCGTAGCTTGGCGTCTGTCTGTCGCCCCGATGATGGATTGGACGGATCGGCATTGCCGGTTCTTTCATCGCGTCTTGTCGCGCCACACCCTGCTTTACACCGAAATGGTCACGGCGCCTGCTCTGGTGCGGGGCGGTGCGCGGCATCTGTTGCGCTTCGACGTGGCCGAGCACCCGGTTGCCCTGCAGCTTGGCGGGTCGGACCCGTCCGAGCTTGCCGCGGCCGCACGCATGGGGGCGGACGAAGGCTATGACGAGATCAACCTTAACGTGGGCTGCCCGTCGGACCGGGTGCAATCCGGCACGTTCGGTGCGGTGTTGATGAAAACGCCCGACTTGGTTGCCGAATGCGTCTCGTCCATGCAGGCCGCTGTCGACGTGCCGGTGACCGTCAAATGCCGGATCGGTGTTGATGACCAGGACCCTCAGGTGGTGCTTCCGGACTTCCTGTCCAAAATGCGTGATGCAGGGGTGACGCAGGTCGCGGTCCATGCCCGGAAAGCGTGGCTTCAGGGGCTGAGCCCGAAGGAAAACCGGGACATTCCGCCGCTGGACTATCCGCTGGTTCATGCAATGAAAGCAGCGTTTCCGGACATGTCGATGTCGATCAATGGGGGGATCACCGATCTCGATCAGGCAGAGGGCTTCCTGTCGGGCGGTCTCGATGGCGTGATGATCGGGCGTTCGGCGTATCAGTCGCCGTGGGACGTGCTCGGGGATGCGGATCGACGCATTTTCGGGGCCGAGAACCCCTGCGCCGATCCCGAGGACGCGGTCGAGGCCATGCGTCCCTATATCGAAGCGCATCTGGCCGAGGGCGGCCGGCTGCATTCGGTCACGCGGCACATGCTTGCTCTTTTTGCCGGGCGCCCGGGTGCGCGCGCATGGCGGCGGGTCTTGTCGGAAGGCGCGACGCGCGATGGGGCCGGGTTGGAATTGATCGACCACGCCTTGCAGGCCATACGCGAACGCCGCGCTGCTTGAACGACAGCCTAGCCCGGATTGTAGACGCGGTGCGCCTCTGGGTCGGTCGTATCGAAGGGCAGGGCCATCAACGCCTCCCAGGCGGCTTCCGGGATCGGGGCGCTGGCCCAGTCCAAGGTTTGAGCGACGCGGGCGGGTTTTGACACGCCGATGACCGTCGAGGCGATACGTGGCTCGCGCATCGAAAATTGCAGGGCGGCAGCGCCCGGGGCCAACCCATGCTCGGCACAAATCGCCTCGATCTGACGAACCGGGGCCAGCGCCCCTTCGTCGGCAGGTGAATAGGTGATCTTCGGCATGACCGCGCTGCCCTTGGCCAGAACGCCACCCGCATAGGGTGCCGCGTTGAAGATCGCCATTCCCTGACTTGCGGCATAGGCAAAGATGTCTTCGCCGGAACGGTTCAGCAGCGTCCACCTGTTGTGACTGATGATCGTGTCGAACGGCCAATCCCGCAGAAGTTGCAACATCAGGTCGTTCTTGCCCATGGCCAACCCGACCGCCTGTGCCAGACCTTCCTCTTTCATCTTGAAGAGTTCGTCCATCGCGCCACCTTCGCGCGTGATCTCGGTCAGATCGCCAGCATGTTCGGGGTCGTGCAGATGCAGAACCTGCACCCGGTCCACACCCAGACGGGTCAGGCTTTCCTCCAGCGAGCGGCGGGCACGGTCGGCATCGAACCGCAGCGTCTCCATGTCTCGGTCCAGCTTGGTCGAGATCACGAACCCCTCGGGCAGACCTCCGTGGGCGCGAATGGCATCCCCGACCCGTGCTTCGCTTCTGCCGAAGCCATAGTTGTTCGAGGTGTCGATGAAATTGACACCGCTTTCAAAGACCGCCTCCAGCGTCTCGCGGGCCTGTTCTTCGGATACGGCATAGCCATAGGTCTCTGGCATGTCGCCAAGACCCGAGGTGCCAAAGCAGATCGGCGTCACTTCGACGCCGGTGTCCTTGATCGTGTGCTTCAGGATGGTGCAGCCTCCGTTCGCATTGATTTCAGCCTCGCGCGCATCGCCGCGTCGGCCTCGGGCGTGCCATCGTGATAGGTGCCGAAGAGTTTGTCGAAGGGCACCAGCCCATCGCCATAATTCACTTCGAAATACTTGTGGTGCAGGTAGTGCCCATAGGCGTGGGCATCGATTGCCTTGTCCTCCCCGAACTCGATCTTCTCGAAGCCGATATGTCCAGGGATCGCGCCGAAGCCGGCCTTGTGCAGTTGGTACAGTGCAATTAGCGGGTGCGAGGGCAAAAGCACATGCCAGAACACCGAGGCGAAATAGAGCACATGTTCGAACGGGTGCATCGCCAGCGAAGACCAAGGCGACGGGTTCACCGATTTGTGGTGGATCGCGTGCACATGCTTATAGAGCCACGGCGTGTGGATCAGCCGGTGGATCACATAGAAATGCGCCTGATGCAGGAACGAAACGAAGAGCGCGACGATCGCCAGATAGATCGGGGCTTCCGCGAAACTCAGCCAGTTGCCCCACATGTTCGCCCACGCCCACAGCATCAGGGCGGCGGACAGCGTCCAGACCGTGACACCATACAGGAACGTGCGCAGGATGTTCTCGACGTTCTGACTGCGAAACCAGAACTGGCGGCTTTTCACTTCTGACGGGAAGCGCGGGTTGAACTTGAACCGCCCTTCTTGCGCGCGTGCCACGTAAAGACGGACCTCGAATGCGCCATAGAACAGCGCCACGGCGATCACGTTGATGACGTAAAGGCGTAAGATCCAACCGATCTCAAGCGTCTGCAGAACCTCGACGGGCGGAATGAAGAAGACCCAATAGAGCACCGCCGAGGCCGCGAAGACGACATTCCACGGCAGGAAATAGCTTGGCAGCCACGCCAAGGTTTCGCGCCAGCGCGGAGGATAGAGCGGCGCGATCTTCAGGGTCTTGTTCGGTACGTAATGTCCGCGTCGGTCGCGGGTGCCATGCACGCTTTCATCCATGACTTGCATACTGGGCGCGACGGGTGTCGGGCGTCAATCCCGAGGATCGCTTTCTGCGTCTCGCAAGGTGTCTGGATTTCCGACAATCGCGACGCTTTTTCGGCATCACGTCAGCGCGATGAACCAATCGGTGTGGATAACTGAAGGATAACTTTCCGACGCTTGCAGAATCGCGTCTTCGCTGACTAGCTGTTGCCATGGAGTGGGATTCTGCATCATCAAGAGCCGCCGATATTGCGGCCAAGATCACCAATTTACAGAAAGACGAACTGGACAAGTTCTTCCGCGATCACCTGCGCCGTCGCGACCTGCACGAGGTCGTGGCCAACCTGAACGAGACCGCTCTCGCCAAGGGAAACCCCCGGTCCGAAAGCGCGCGGAACGCCCTGAAAAGACTGGGCTTTACGGACTAAACGTCTGGTATTTCTGTGGTGCCCGGCAACGGCTGGGACCTTTGTCATGTGCCGCTAGTTGATCTCGGGCTCGCCCACTGGCGCGCCGAACTCCGTCTTGAGGAAGTCGAAATCGCATCCCTTGTCGGCTTGCTCGATATGGCGCGAAAACATCCAGCCGAAGCCGCGTTCGAACCGGGGTTCCGGCGCTGTCCAAGCCGCTATGCGTTCGGCCATCTCGGCCTCGGAGACATCGACCTCCAGCACCCGGTTCGGCACATCCAGCCGGATGATGTCGCCGTTTCGGATCAAGGCCAGCGGTCCGCCGATAAAGGCCTCGGGCGCCACGTGCAGCACGCAGGCGCCATAAGACGTGCCCGACATGCGCGCATCCGAGAGCCGCACCATGTCGCGGTGCCCATGCTTCAGCAGCGCTTTCGGCATCGGGATCATCCCCCATTCCGGCATCCCCGGCCCTCCTTGCGGTCCCGCATTGCGCAGGACCAGCACGTGGTCCGAGGTCATCGGATAGTCTTCGTCATCTATGATCGCCTTCATCTCGGCATAGCTGTCGGCGACGATGGCAGGGCCTTCATGCACATGGAACTTGGGGTCACAGGCTGCCGGTTTGATGACCGCGCCATCGGGCGCCAGATTGCCGCGCAGCACCGCCAGCGAGCCTTCGTGATAGACCGGGTTCGACAGGGGCCGGATCACGTCAGTATTGAAGTTCTGCGCCCCCGCGATGTCCTCGCCCAGCGTTTTGCCCGAGACGGTGGTGACCGACAGGTCCAACTTGTCGCCCAGTTCGGCCATCAGTGCGGGCAGGCCCCCGGCATAGAAGAAATCCTCCATCAGGTAGTCCGAGCCGCTTGGCCGGATATTCGCGATCACCGGCGTGGTGCGCCCGATCGCGTCCAGATCATCCAGCCCCCAATCGATGCCCGCGCGGCGCGCCATCGCGATCAGGTGGATGATCGCATTCGTTGAACAGCCCGTCGCCATGGCAACGGTCGTGGCATTGCGCGTCGCGGCCTCGGTCACGATCTGGTCCGGGGTTAGGTCCTCCCAGACCATATCGACGATCCGCCGCCCGCATTCGGCCGACATGCGTTTGTGAGCGGCATCGGGTGCCGGAATGGCCGAGGCGCCGGGCAGCGTCAGGCCGAACCCTTCCGCAATCGACATCATGGTCGAGGCCGTGCCCATTGTCATGCAGGTGCCATAGCTGCGGGCGATGCCGCCCTGCACGCCCAGCCATTGATCCTTGGTGATGGTGCCGGCGCGCCGTTCGTCCCAGTATTTCCAGACATCGGTGCCCGAGCCCAGCTTCTCGCCCGCGTAATTCCCCCGCAACATTGCGCCTGCAGGCAGGAAGATGAACGGCAGCCCCATCGACAGGGCGCCCATCACCAAGGCGGGCGTGGACTTGTCGCATCCCCCCATCAGCACCACACCATCGACAGGATGCGAGCGCAGCGTCTCTTCCACCTCCATCGCACCAAGGTTCCGATAAAGCATCGAGGTCGGTTTCAGGAATTGCTCGGCAAAGTCCGGGACTGGCAGCTCGACCGGCGTGCCGCCCGCCTGCAGGACGCCGCGCTTCACCCACTCGGCGCGGTCGCGCAGGTGGTGGTGGCAGGGCGACAGGTCCGACCACGTGTTCAGGATCGCGATGATCGGCTTGCCGTCCCAATCCGCTTCGGACAGGCCCATTTGCATCGCCCGGCTGCGGTGGCCCATCGAACGCAGGTCATCCGGGGCAAACCACCGGGCCGACCGCAGGTCCTCGGCACGCTTCTTTCGCTCGGCCATTGTCGCCTCCATCTTGCCGTTGGGTCCACTTGACCACTTGTGAGGCGCAAGGGAAAGCCCGGTTCTAGGAAGAGGCGAGTTGATCCGGTATCACTCAACCTGATGAGCAGCGAATCCTCTACCACTGCATCCGATCGGGTGTATCAAAGCTTGCGCGACGCGATCCTTGACCGAAGCCATTTGCCCGGCGCGATCCTGTCGCGTGCGGATTTGGCGCAAACCTTTGGAACAAGCCAGACCCCCGTGCGCGAAGCCCTGTTGCGGCTGGAGCGCGAGAGGCTGGTGCTGGTCAAGCCGCAATCGGGAACGGTTGTCGCGCCGATCCGTGTGGTGGACCTCCACCAAGCGCATTTCCTGCGACAGGCGGTCGAGATCGATATCGTGCGGCGTTTGGCAACGCGACCCAACCGGCGGGATCTGTCGGCTTTGCAGGATTGCGTTGCGGGTAAGCCCGAGCCTGCCGCGTTCGGGAAAGCGGATGACGCGTTTCATGCGGCGCTGTTCGAAGCGGTCGGAATGGAAAGCCTGCGCCAACGGATCGCGCCGTTGCTGCTGCCCTTGGAGAGATGCCACGCGCTTGCTGAACCCGACGCTGCGAAAGTCCAAAGTGCGGTGGCCGAGCATCGGGATATTCTGTCGCGCATCGAAGTAGCCGACGCAAAGGGCGCGGGGCTTGCGATGAAGTCGCATTTGTCGGGGTGCCTCGCCAAACTGTCGGCGTGGCGGGATGAATTTCCGGAAATGTTCGAAGAAAGCTGACGCGCCCTCCGGCCTCAGACCCCCATGCGTTCCGGTGGACTGTCCAGCAGGTCGCGAATTTCGGCCATGGCGCGTTCGAACCGCTCGAAGGGCAGTTGCGCGTTGACGGCGATCCGCACCGCATGGGGTGCGCGCCCGTCGCGGCAAACGAAATCCTCGGCGGGTCGCAGTTTGATGTCGCGCTCCGCAGCCGCCTGGCAAAACGCGGTGGCGCGCCAACCCATGGGAAGGCGCAACCACGCAATCGGCGTGTCGTGCCGCCATTGCAGCGCATACCCGCCCAGATGGTTCACCATGCTTTGGACATAACGCTCGATCTCGCGGCGCACGTCTCCTGCAATCGTTTCGGCCTTCGGGTCTGACAGCAGGGCAGCGGTCAGGTCGGCCAGCGGTGTTGCAAGGCCGAAGAACCCGTGTTCGGCCGCCCGCCGCAGCGCCGAGCCGCGCCCATGCGGCGCGATGGCAAAGCCAACGCGCAAGGCTGGCGTGAGAGATTTCGAGATCGAGGACACATACCACCCGCGTTCGGGGGCGATCATGCGATAGGACGGGGCGCCCGATGGCCCCAGCCGATAGCAGTCATCCTCGATGATTTGCAGATCGACCTTGGCGGCGGCCTTTGCAATCTCGCGACGCCGCCAATCTGGTGTGAACAGGCTGGTCGGATTGTGCACCTCGGCACTGGTGCACAGCGCCTGCGCCCCATGGGCCCGGCCAAGCTCGACAATCGCTTCCGGAATCAATCCGTGTTCGTCCATCGGCACCGGCACGACCTCGGCCCGCAGAAGTTCCGCCGAGCGACGGAAGCCGGTATAGGATAGATCCTCGATCAGAAGGACAGGGCGGGGCCCCGTCAGCACGGCCTGCATGATCAGCGAAATGCCGTTCTGCGCCCCATGGCTCAGCACGATGTCCTTTTCGTCCAACAGGCCAAGCGGCGTTTCCCGCACCCAGTTGGCCAGAGACTTGCGCGCGGGCGCCGACGAGGCGCGGGTCGGATAGTGCATCAAGCCCGACGGCGGGTTGTCAGCGATCCGGGCCAGATGTTTCCGGATCAGTTGCGCTTGCCCCATATTCGGCAGACCGGGTGAGAAGAAGTTCGCAACCTTCGTTAGCCCGTCGGACCCGTGCGGGGTGGGATCGACTTCGATCTGGGGGCTGTCCTCGCGTGGCTCGACCTGCGCCACGAACGTGCCGCGTCCGACCGTTGCTTCGAAAATGCGTGCATCCACCAGAATGGAGTAGGCCCGGGCAACCGTCCCCGGCGTAATCTCCAACTGAAAGGCCAGGTCGCGCACCGTCGGCAATTTCGACCCTGGCGGCAACGCGCCGTTTCGAACGCCGTCTTTCAGGGCTTCGGCCAGCGCTTTGTATTTCGGGCCAGGGTGGTTCGCGAGGGAAGGCTGCCACATTGTATTCAATACAATATAATCCTAGCTGAGTTGTATCGAAAATTGTATCACGCAGTCATAGGCGATTTTGCCCTATTGTGTCAATACAATTTGAAAGGAACATCCCATGGCACAGCTCAACAGCTCCACCGCTCTGTCCTATCTGCAACGTCGGCCGCTTACGCCTGCCGCGACGATCGCGGTCTATGCAGCTGTTGTGTTCGTGATCTGGGCGGACCGCCGTCGCTCGCGCAAGGATCTGAAAACATTGGACGATCATTTGCTGAACGACATTGGCGTCACGCGCGAGGAAGCGCGGAAAGAAGCCGAGCGGCCCTTCTGGCAAGGGTAATCCATTGAAGAAACCGGGTCGCGGCAGATTGTGTCGCGATCCTTTGTTTCAGAGAAGGCCCGCGTCGACGATAAAGCTCTGCTTTGTAATCATCCGCGCATCGTCCGAGGCCAGAAACAGCGCCATTCGCGCAATCTCTCCGCCATCCATCGCCTGCTTCAGCAGTTGCTGTGACACCAGCGCGTCGACATCCGCCTCGGTCGGATACCAGAGTGCGCGCTGTCTTTCGGTGAAGATCGCGCCGGGCTCGATCGCGTTCACCCGGATATTGTCGGAGCCCATTGCGTGGGCCAGTGATTTGGTCAGCCCCAGTACCCCTGCCTTGGCCGTGGCATAGGGCACCATGTCGCCCCCGGCCAACCGCCAGACAATCGAAGAGACATTGATGATCGACCCGCCGCCCGCAGCGGCCATGCCCGCCTGCACCGATTGTGCGGCAAAGAATTGGGCGCGAAGGTTCACGTTCTGCGACAGGTCCCACGCGTCGGGGTCAATCGCCTCGACCGGTTGCCGCTGGTCGTTGGCGGCGTTGTTCACCAAGGTCAAGATCGGTCCGGTTTGCCGGGCAACCGCGGCAATCGCCTTTTGCAGCGCCGGAATGTCGGTGATGTCTGCCGCCTCGAACACCGCGCCGGTGTCTGCGGCCAAGGCGGCGCCCGCCTCGCGTTGAAGATCGATGAAGCCAACCCGCGCGCCTTGATCGACGAAGGCACGCACAATGTCGGCGCCGATGCCGCTTGCACCGCCGGTGACCAGCACGGGGCGGTCTTGCAGGGAAGGATAACGTGCGAAACTCATGCCTCGCTGATAGCCCAGCCGCCCGGCGCTGGCGAGAGCCCAGATGTTGCGCCCGTCTGCGAATTGGGATCTAGTCGCGATGAACGTCTGGAAGGCCCCGTATGCTTGATCTTCGCGACCTCGAATGTCTGTCCGCGCTGGCGCGACACAAGCACTTCGCGCGCGCCGCCGAAGAATGCGGCATGTCGCAACCGGCTTTTTCGATGCGCATCCGAAATCTGGAAGAGCGTTTGGCCACCCAAATTGTCCGACGCGGCAACCGGTTTCAGGGGCTCACCGCAGAAGGCGAGGTGGTGCTGCGCCACGGGCGGGACATCCTTGACAGCACGCGCGCGCTGGAAGAGCAGGTGCGCGCCGCAAAAGGCGAGGTGATCGGACGCCTGCGGCTGGGCACGATCCCGACCGCCAATGCCTATGCCGCGCAGGTGGCCGTCTGGCTTCGGGCCGCGCATCCCGGCATCACGCTTCAGATCGACACGACCAATTCGCTGGCATTGCTTCAGGGGCTGGAAGATGGCCGCTTCGATGCGGCTTTGACCTATACCGATGGTGTTGCAACCAGCCTGCTGCGCGTCGAGCCAATCTATGAAGAGCGTTACGTCCTGATGTTGCCCGAGGCTTTGGGCGAGGGGACGGGTGGCGAAATCACCTGGAGCGATGCGGCCAAGTTCCCGTTGATCCTGCTTGAAAAGGAAATGCAGAACCGTCGCATCATCGACCAGATTTTTGCCGAGGTCGGTGCCGATGTGCAGGTTGTCGCTGAAACGGACGGCTTCACGGCCATGGTCGCCATGGCGGTCGAGGGCATGGGCGCGGCGGTGTTGCCGCATGTGCTGATCGACCGCTTGGGGGTCTTTGTTGGCGTTTCGCTGTTGCCGCTGGTCGAGCCGGTCATCGAGAAGTCGGTGGGCCTTGTCTTGCCCGAGCGGCCTCAGTTGATCCCGGCGGTCGAGGCGTTGCGCGAGACGGTGCGGAAGAATTCCGGCGATAATCAATAATTATCGCATATTCCAAAAAGACGATTTTACGATACGTTTCTCTGATGGCACTGGTGGGATGGGCCCAGTGGGGAGAGACGCATGGCACCGCTCGACGACGAAAAGGGCATCTGGAAGAAAAAAGGCACCGGCAAAAGCCGGCGCACGCCGAAAGGCCGCCAGGTTCAGGACACCGCACTTGAGGATGTGCGGGCGCTTTTGGGCGACCGTCCCCGGCGGCGCGACCTGCTGATTGAGCATCTGCACCTGATCCAGGACGCGCATGGTCATCTGTCGGCCGCCCATATCGCGGCCTTGGCGGACGAGATGCGTCTGGCGCAGGCCGAGGTCTATGAAGTCGCCACGTTCTATGCGCATTTCGATGTTGTGGCCGAGGGCGACGCTCCACCGCCTGCCTTGACGATCCGCGTCTGCGACTCGCTTTCCTGCGAGTTGGCAGGGGCTCAGGCGTTGGAGGCGGCGCTGGAAGACGGGTTGGACGCGTCAGAGGTGCGGGTGCTTCGTGCACCTTGCATGGGGCGCTGCGACACGGCACCGGTGCTTGAGCTTGGTCATCACCATATCGACCACGCCACGCCCGAAAAGGTGCAAGCGGCTATCGCCTCCGGTCATACGCATGCCGACATCCCCGAATACGAGACTTTTGCGACCTATAAGGCCGCCGGTGGATATGAAGCGCTGGCCGACCTGCGCGCGAATGGCGATTGGGAGGTGGTGCAGGACAAGGTACTGGAAAGTGGCCTGCGCGGGCTTGGCGGTGCTGGATTCCCCTCGGGCAAGAAGTGGGGCTTTGTCCGCGCCAATGAAGGGCCGCGTTATCTGGCGGTCAACGGCGACGAAGGCGAGCCGGGCACCTTCAAGGACAGGTACTATCTTGAACGCACCCCGCATCTTTTCCTGGAAGGGATGCTTATCGCGGCTTGGGCGGTCGAGGCCGAGACCTGCTTCATCTACATGCGCGACGAATACCCCGCCGTGCTTCATATTCTTGCGACCGAGATCAAGGCGCTGGAAGACGCCGGCATCGTGGCGCCCGGTTACATCGACCTCCGTCGCGGGGCGGGGGCGTATATCTGCGGCGAAGAGAGCGCGATGATCGAAAGCATCGAGGGCAAGCGCGGCTTGCCACGCCATCGCCCGCCTTTCGTGGCGCAAGTTGGTGTCTTCAACCGCCCGACCTTGGTTCACAATGTCGAGACGCTGTATTGGGTGGCCAAGGTCTGCCGCGAAGGGCCGGCCTGCCTGAACGCCACCGAAAAGAATGGACGTGTCGGTCTGCGCAGCTATTCAGTCTCGGGTCGCGTTGCCGCGCCCGGTGTCTATCTTTTGCCCGCGGGATCGACGATCCGCGACATCATCGAGGCGGCAGGGGGCATGGAGAACGGCCATGTCTTCAAGGCCTATCAGCCGGGTGGCCCCTCGTCGGGACTGCTGCCCGCCTCGATGGATGATATTCCCCTCGACTTCGACACGCTGCAGCCGCATGGCTCGTTCATCGGTTCGGCCGCGGTGGTGGTTCTGTCAGACCACGACAAGGCCCGCGATGCGGCACTGAACATGCTGAAGTTCTTCGAGGATGAAAGCTGCGGGCAGTGTACGCCCTGCCGCGTCGGCTGCGAGAAGGCGGTAAAGCTGATGCAGGCCGAGAGCTGGGACCAGGCGTTGCTGGAAGATTTGTGCCAGGTGATGGGCGATGCCTCGATCTGCGGGTTGGGGCAGGCGGCGCCCAATCCGATCCGCCTGACCATGAAGCATTTCGGGGACGAGTTATGAGCCGCGCTGTTTGTCTGTGTGAGGGTCGACCATGGGGGATGTCGTGTTGAGATGTTGCAAGTTTCTGCGCCCTGTCGCGATGTCCGCCCTCGCGATGGCCTGTGTCTCGGTCCCGGCCAGCGCGTGGGAAGAACCGCCCCGGGGCTCGGAGTTGCGGGCGAGTATCCTGTCGGCCATCCGCAGCGTCGCCGCCACCGAATTGAACCCGCCGCTGGAATTCATCGTGAACGATCTGCGACACGACGGCGACATCGCCTTTGCCGCCCTGCAACCTCAACGCCCCGGCGGCGGCGTGATCCGCTGGGACAGCACGGCCATCGCCGCCCGTGGTGAGCCGGAAGACTGGTATGACGGGACGGCAATCCACGCCTTCTTCATTCGGACCAATGGCGCTTGGTATGTCGATGACTACTCGATCGGCGCCACGGATGTGTGGTGGTACCAGTCCCCGCTTTGCGACACGTACAGACGCATCATTCCGGAATATTGCTGATGAAAGATCTGATCGAAACCACCGTCACGTTCTCGCTGGATGGCGAAGAGGTCACCGTTCCGGAAGGCACGACCATCTGGGAAGCCGCGCATGGGCGCGGGCTGGTGATCCCGCATCTTTGCCACAAGCCGGCGCCAGGCTATCGGCCCGATGGCAACTGCCGGGCCTGCATGGTCGAGGTCGAAGGCGAGCGCACTTTGGTCGCCTCCTGTATTCGCCCGGTGGCGGATGGCATGGTTGTGAACACCGCCTCGGAACGCGCTGAAAAGTCGCGTAAATTGGTTGCTGAACTTCTGGTGGCGGACCAGCCGGACGTGAAGCACGACGCGTCCAGCCATTTCTGGGACATGGCGGACGCGAACGGCGTCGAAACCAGCCGCTTCCCGGCCATTGAAGAGACCCGCGTGCCGCTCTTGGATGACAGTCATGTCGCGATGCGCGTGAACCTTGATGCCTGTATCCATTGCAACCTGTGCGTCCGCGCCTGCCGCGAGGTACAGGTAAACGATGTCATCGGGTTCGCAGGTCGTGGCCATGACGCGAAAATCGTGTTTGATCAAGATGATCCGATGGGAGCCTCAACCTGCGTCGCCTGCGGGGAATGCGTGCAGGCCTGCCCGACCGGCGCGCTGATGCCGGCGACGGTTCTTGACGAAACGCAACAAGGCGACAGCAAGGACTATGACCGCGAGGTCAACAGCGTCTGCCCCTATTGCGGTGTCGGGTGCCAGCTGTCGTTCAAGGTGAAGGACGACAAGATCCTCTATGTCGACGGGATCGAAGGCCCGGCGAATGAGAACCGTCTCTGCGTCAAAGGGCGCTTTGGCTTCGACTATGTCGACCACCCGCACCGCCTGACCAAACCTCTGATCCGGCGCGAGGATGCCCCGGCCAAGGGCTTGAATGTCGACCCGTCGAATATCGACACCCATTTCCGCGAAGCCACATGGGACGAAGCGCTGGACCTCGCCGCCAACGGCATGAAAGGGCGCGGGCGCGAGATTGCGGGCTTTGGGTCGGCCAAGTGTTCGAACGAGGAAGCCTATCTGTTCCAGAAGCTGATCCGGCAGGGCTTCAAGCACAACAATGTCGACCATTGCACGCGGCTCTGCCACGCGTCCTCGGTTGCCGCGTTATTGGAAAACGTCGGCTCGGGCGCTGTGACTGCGACCTTCAACGAGATCGAGAACGCCGATGTCGCGATCGTCATTGGCGCCAACCCGACCGAGAACCACCCCGTGGCCGCGACGTATTTCAAGCAATTCGCCAAGCGCGGCGGCAAGCTGATCGTCATGGACCCGCGCGGGCAGGGGCTGAAGCGGCACGCCTCGCACATGCTGCAGTTCAAACCGGGCGGCGATGTCTCGATGCTGAACGCGATCATGAACGTGATTGTCGAGGAAGGGCTCTACGACCAGCAATACATCGAAGCCTTCACCGAGAACTGGCCCGCGATGAAAGCGCATTTGGCCGACTTCCCGCCCGAGAAAATGGCGCCGATCTGTGGTATCGAACCGGACGTTCTGCGGGACGTGGCCCGCACATTTGCGGGTGCCAAGTCGGCGATGATCTTCTGGGGTATGGGGATTTCCCAGCACATCCACGGCACCGACAACTCGCGCTGCCTGATTTCTCTGGCACTCATGACAGGGCAGGTTGGCCGCCCCGGCACTGGCCTGCACCCGCTTCGCGGTCAGAACAACGTGCAGGGCGCATCGGATGCGGGGCTGATCCCGATGTTCCTGCCGGACTATCAGAGCGTCACCGATGACGGGGTGCGCTCGGCCTTTACCGAGGTCTGGGACAGCGAGGACTTCTCGAACGAGAAGGGCCTGACCGTTGTCGAGATCATGCACGCGATCCACGATGGCGACATCAAGGGCATGTATATTCTGGGCGAGAACCCGGCGATGTCGGACCCGGATGTCGACCATGCCCGCGCCGCCTTGGCCAAGCTCGATCACCTTGTCGTGCAGGACATCTTCCTGACCGAAACCGCGAACTACGCCGACGTGATCCTGCCCGCCAGTGCTTGGGCTGAGAAATCAGGGACCGTCACCAACACCAACCGGCAAGTGCAGATGGGCCGACCCGTGACACCGCCACCGGGCGAGGCGAAGGAAGACTGGTGGATCACGACCGAGCTTGCCAAGCGCCTTGGCCTTGGCTGGACCTATACGCATCCGCGCGAGGTCTTTGCCGAGATGAAGATCAACATGGGCTCGCTCGACAACATCACGTGGGAGCGGCTTGAAAACGAGGCCGTGACCTATCCGTCGCTCAGTCCCGAAGACCCCGGCCAGCCGATCGTCTTTGGTGACGGCTTTCCCCGGCCCGAGGGGCGGGCGCGCTTTACGCCCGCCAGCGTCATCCCGCCGGATGAAACGCCAGATGCCGAGTATCCGCATATCCTTATTACGGGTCGCCAACTCGAACATTGGCACACCGGGTCGATGACCCGCCGCGCCAACGTGCTGGATACGGTCGAGCCGGAAGCCAACTGCTCGCTTCATCCGCGCACGCTGCGCGCTTTGGGTGTGGAGCCGGGCGAGTATGTCCGTCTAACCACGCGACGCGGCTCGCTGACCGTGATGGCCCGCGCCGACCGGGCGGTGGCAGAAGGTCAGGTGTTCCTGCCTTTTGCCTATGTCGAAGCGGCGGCGAACATCCTGACCAACGCAGCACTTGATCCCTATGGCAAGATCCCCGAGTTCAAGTTCTCGGCCGTGCGCATCGAAGCGGCCGCGGCCCAACAGGCTACGGAGTAGCGCGCATGCGGGGTGGGATCACATCACCGGTCGCCCGGTTGCCGGTCGAGCACCACGGTGAAGGTCATGGCATAGGCCAGCGGTGGGTCGAACCCGTCGCGCCCGACCTCGGTCATGCCATGTGCTGTGATCAGGCTTTTCACCCCGTCGCCCCGAATGCGGCTGACCTCACCGATTGTCCGCAGGATCGAACCGTCGAGAGCCTTGGCCAAGGGCGCCATGTCAAGCGATCCGCCAAGGTAAAGGCAGGTCTGCAAGCCACTGACATCACGCCCGAAAAACACGGCATCGCGCCCATCCTGCGAGGTCAGGAAAGTCGAGCCGCTTGCAGCCACCGCCTGACTGCGGGCGGTGTCACGAATGGCCGCCCACTCCTCCGGTTTGCCCGCACTGAGGCGCGTCAGTGTCAGCGCGGTCGCCAAGGCTTCGACCGGATCGCCTTTGGTCTGCCACCCTTCAGCCTGCAACGCCTTGCCCCGGTCTTCCGGGCGAAGCGAGGTGTCGAGGCAAAGGGGCAGAACCCGCGCCACGTCGGCACTTGCCGCAAACGGCAGGCAGACGGTCACGCAGCCAACAAGAAGACACCATACCTTGTTCATCCGCTGACTTCAGCACGCCCTGTACCGGGCGACAAATCACAATCCGCCGATCTCTCCCGGCACACTTTCACCAATTAAGAAAAGAAAGAGCCCCGATGTCAGATATCGAAATCGCCCGCGCCGCCAAAAAGCAACCGATCCAGGAGATTGGCGACAAGATCGGCATTCCGACCGAGCATCTGCTGCCCTATGGCCATGACAAGGCGAAGGTCAGCCAGGAGTTCATCAACTCGGTGCAGGACAAGCCCGATGGCAAGCTGATCCTTGTGACCGCGATCAATCCGACGCCGGCGGGTGAAGGCAAGACGACGACGACGGTGGGTCTTGGGGATGGTCTGAACGCGATCGGCAAGAAGGCCATGATCTGCATCCGCGAAGCCTCGCTTGGGCCGAATTTCGGGATGAAGGGCGGCGCGGCCGGGGGCGGCTATGCGCAGGTGGTTCCGATGGAGGACATGAACCTGCACTTCACGGGCGACTTCCACGCGATCACCTCGGCGCATTCGCTGCTAAGCGCGATGATCGACAACCATATCTATTGGGGCAACGAGTTGGAAATCGACGTCCGCCGGGTCGCGTGGCGCCGCGTGGTCGACATGAACGACCGGGCCTTGCGTCAGGTGACACTCTCGCTGGGTGGCGTCGCCAACGGGTTCCCGCGCGAGGGCGGCTTTGACATCACGGTGGCCTCCGAGGTGATGGCGATCCTCTGCCTCGCCCGTGATCTGGAGGACCTGCAAAAGCGTCTGGGCGACATGATCGTGGCCTATCGCCGTGACCGCTCGCCAGTCTATGCGCGCGACATCAAAGCTGACGGTGCGATGACCGTGCTGCTGAAAGACGCGATGCAGCCGAACCTTGTGCAAACGCTGGAAAATAACCCGGCCTTCGTCCATGGCGGCCCCTTCGCGAACATCGCGCATGGCTGTAACTCGGTGATTGCGACGACCACCGCGTTGAAGCTGGCCGATTACGTGGTGACCGAGGCAGGCTTCGGTGCCGACCTTGGCGCCGAGAAGTTCCTCAACATCAAGTGTCGCAAAGCCGGGCTGAAGCCCGACGCCGTGGTGATCGTCGCGACCATTCGCGCGATGAAGATGAACGGTGGTGTCGCCAAGGCTGATCTCGATGCCGAGAATGTCGAGGCCGTGGTCGCAGGCTGCAAGAACCTTGGCCGTCACATCAAGAACATCCGCAAGTTCGGTGTGCCTGCGGTCGTGGCCGTGAACCACTTCGTCAAGGACACCGATGCCGAAGTGCAGGCGGTGATGGATTACGTCGAAAGCCTTGGCGGCGAGGCCGTGGTGTCAAAGCACTGGGCCGATGGTTCCAAGGGGTCGGCCGATCTTGCGCGCAAGGTGGTCGAGATCGCGGACAGTGGCGCGTCGCAATTTGCGCCGCTCTACCCGAACAAGATGAGCCTTTTCCAGAAGATCGAAACGGTGGCGAAGGAAATCTATCGCGCCGACGAGGTGCTGGCAGACAAGAAGATCCGGGATCAGCTGAAACAATGGGAAGAGCAGGGCTATGGCGAATTGCCGGTCTGCATGGCGAAAACGCAATACAGCTTCACCACCGATCCGAACCGGCGCGGTGCGCCGACCGGGCATTCGGTGCCGATCCGGGAAGTGCGGCTTTCGGCTGGCGCCGGGTTCGTCGTCGTGGTCTGCGGCGAGATCATGACAATGCCCGGCTTGCCGCGTCATCCGGCAGCGGAAAGCATCCATCTGAACGATGCCGGAGAGATCGAAGGTTTGTTCTGAGAAACCGATTTCTTTGAAAGAAATCGGACCGGAAAATTTCTAATTTTCCGCCACCGCAGCTTCGACAAGGGCGCGCAAATCAACGCGCGCCCTAAGCTTCGTGGCCAGCAGGAACATGCCCGCGAACTTGCGCTGAATGTAAAGCACGTCCATCGGCGGGGGCGGCAGCACCACGCGCTCGTCGGCCATGGCTTCACCCATGGCCTGCAACCGGGCGAACATGTCCGAGGTGCCGAAGTCGAAGGTCTCGCTTTCCGTGATCTTCTCGAAGACCAGCCGCAGCATCGACAGGATGGTGTCCCGGTGCCGGTCTTCGATCCCGTCGGACAAAAGCCCAAGTGCCAGCGCAGGCTGCAGAAGTGCTTCCGTTTCCGCGCCACGCAACCCGGCTTGGAACAGGGCGCGATAGTCCGTTGCGATGTCTGCGGGGATGGCGCGTGTCGCGCCGAAGTCCAGCAAGACGATCCGCCCGCTTTCCGGCTGGAAGCGATAGTTGGCGAAATTCGGGTCGGTCTGCATCCAGCGGAAGTCGAACAACTCGCGCAAAGTCAGTGCGATCAGGTCCCGTGCAACGCGATCCCGCACGCCCTGTGCGGCGCTTTCGACACTCTCGATCGGGGCGCTTGCCACATACTCCATCGCCAAGACGCGGGGCGAAGACAGCTCGGGCAGGAAGGCAGGCAGGGCGAAGCGGTCATCTTCGCCGAGCAGGCCAAGGAAGGTCTGCAGATACGCGGCCTCTTTCACATAGTCCGCTTCGTCATGCAGTTGCGCGCGCGCTTCGTCCAGAAACGGATCAAGGTCCAGTCCGGGCGGCATCAGCCCCGAAAGTTTCATCAACCGCCCGACATTCGCAACATCGCTGTCAATGCTGCGGGCGATCCCCGGATATTGTACTTTCAGCGCCACCTCGCGCCCGTCCTTCAGCGTCGCCCGATGCACCTGCCCGATCGAGGCGGCCGCGATGGGGCGGACATCAAAGCGGGCAAAGCGGCTCAGCCAACCGGTGCTCAGTTCTGCGTTCAGCACCTGCTTCAAGTGCTTGGGCGGCATGAAATCGGCGTCGGCCCGAAGCCGCGCCATGATCTCGGCCAGTTCGGGCGGCAGCAACTCGCCCGCATCCATCGAGATCAGTTGCCCCACCTTCATCGCCGCGCCGCGCATCTTGGCCAGTTCATCGGCAACGCGGCGGATATTGCCCGGTGTCAGCAGCAAGTCGCGCGCCTGAGGTCGCTCGCCTTTGCCCAACTGGATCAGCCCGTTGACCGCCATGTTTCCGGCGACGCCCGCGGCCAGTCCCCCCATGCGCGAGATACGGGTCAGGCGTCCGGCAGGCACCGGGATCGGGCGGGAGTGTTTGAGCGTGTCAGTCACCCTTGGCGACATAAGCGGGGCGCGCGCGGTTTCAATCCAAACGGACTTGCCTTTTGTATACATATTGTGCACAAAAATTTGTAAGGAGGACGCAAATGCCCAAGACAACCAAGGAAGACGGCTTTCGCGACCTCAAGCGACGCATCCTGACACTGGCGCTGGAGCCGGGGGCGGATCTGGACGAGGTCACGCTTTCGGCGGAATACGGGCTGTCGCGCACACCGCTTCGGGAAATCCTGCAACGTCTCGCGGGCGAGGGCTATGTGCAGATCGCCTCGAACCGAGGCGCCAAGGTCGCATCGATGGACATCGCTGTTCTGCGGACGTTTTTCCAAACGGCCCCGATGGTCTATGCGGCCATCGCACGCCTTGCCGCCGAGAACCGCCGCGCCTCGGAAGTCGACGACCTGAAAGACGTCCAGCAACGTTTCCGCAAAGCCATCGAAGCGGGCGCTCCGGCTGATGCGGCACTGGCGAACCACGACTTTCACGCCTGTATCGGTGACATGGCGCGGAACCCGTATCTCAGCGCGGCACTCGATCGCCTGCTGATCGACCACACACGCCTTGGCCGAACCTTCTATCAGCCCAGTGTTCCCACGGATCGCGACCTGATCGCGCAAGCCGCTCACCAACACGACGCGATGATCGCGGCCATCCACAAGCAGGTGCCCGCGACCGCTGTCGATCTGACGCTGCAGCATTGGGATCTCTCGCGCGACCGGATCGAGCGTTTCGTCCGCCCCGATCCACTCCCCTTCGATGCAAAGGATATGGCCCATGCGCTTTGAGGGCATCTACACACCGCTCGTCACGCCCTATCATGCGGACTTCTCGCTGAACGAGGCGGCGCTGGCCGAAACGGTCGACCACCTGATTGGCGCTGGCGTGCACGGGCTGATCGTGGCCGGGACCACGGGCGAATACTATGCCCAATCGCCCGAGGAGCGGATCGAGATGATGACCCGCGTCCGCGACCTGATCGCGGGCCGTGCGCCGATGATCGTCGGGACAGGGGCGATGCGCACCGAAGACAGCGTGATGTATGCCGAAGCCGCCGTGAAGGCGGGGGCCGACGCCCTGCTGGTCGCAACGCCGCCCTATGCCTATCCGACCGGCCGCGAGATCGCGCTGCACGCGCTTGCCATCGACCGGGCCGCGAACCTGCCGATCATGCTCTATAACTATCCGGGCCGGATGAGCGTTAACATGGACGAAGACTGTCTCGACCGGTTGGGACGCTCGCCCAATTTCTGCGCGATCAAGGAAAGCTCGGGCGATCCGAACCGGTTGCATATGCTGGCGCGCGACTATCCGCATATCGCCTTGTCCTGCGGGATGGACGACCAAGCGCTGGAGTTCTTTGCCTGGGGCGCGCGCAGTTGGGTTTGCGCAGGCTCGAACTTTGCGCCCGAAGCCCATATCGCGCTCTACCGTGCCTGCGCGTTGGACGGCGACTTCACGCGCGGGCGCGCCATCATGTCGGCCATGCTGCCGCTGATGCGTGTGCTCGAGCAGGGGGGCAAGTTCATCCAGTGCATCAAGCACGGGCTGACCATGCGCGGGATCGATGCCGGACCGCCACGCAAGCCTCTGCAACCCTTGAACAAGGACGACAAGCGCGAGCTCGAGGAGGTGATCCGCACGATGACCCGAACCTTGGCCGCCATCGAAGGAGCGCCCGCATGACCGATCTTCTGACCCGCGCCGAATATGCCGCCATTGCTGCCGCGCTTGACCTGCCCGCCGCGCCTTTCATCGATGGCAAGTTTCGACCGGGCGAGGGGGCCGATATGCCCACACTGAACCCCGCCACCGGCGAAACGCTGGCAACGATCCGGACGGCAAGTGCCGCGGATGTCGATCTTGCCGTGGCAAAGGCCCGCGAGGCGTTCGAGCAAGGAGGCTGGTCCAAAGCGCATCCCTCGGACCGCAAGGATGTGCTGATCCGCCTCTGCAAGCTGATGACCCGCAACCGTCGCGATCTTGCGGTGATGGAGAGCCTCGAAAGCGGCAAGCCGATCCGGGATTGCGAAACGATCGATCTGCCCGAGGCCATTCATACGATCAAGTGGCATGCCGAGGCGGTCGACAAGCTCTATGACCAGACCGGGCCTGCGGGCGATGACGCGCTCTCGATGATCGTGCGCGAACCTGTCGGCGTCGTGGCCGCCATTCTGCCGTGGAACTTCCCGCTTCTGATGCTGGCGTGGAAGATCGGTCCGGCGCTGGCGGCCGGGTGCTCGGTGATCGTGAAACCGGCGGAGGAAACGTCGATGACCGCGCTGAAACTCGCGGAGCTTGCGCGCGAAGCCGGTGTGCCGAACGGTGTCCTGCAGGTGCTGCCGGGCGACGGCCCGTCGGTTGGCGAGCCTCTTGGGCGGCACATGGGCGTCGACATGGTCAGCTTCACCGGCTCGACCGAGACCGGGCGGCGGTTCCTGACCTATGCGGCCGAAAGCAACCTGAAGAAAGTCGTTCTGGAATGCGGTGGCAAGAACCCGGCCATCGTGCTGGAAGACGCCGAAAACCTCGACCACGTGGCCGAACATGTGGTCAACGCTGCCTTCTGGAATGCCGGTCAGAACTGTTCCGCCGCGTCGCGGTTGATCGTCCACAAGGCGGTGAAGGCACCGTTGATGGAGCGGATCGAAGCGCGGCTGCGGGACTGGAAAACCGGTGACCCGCTTGATCCCGGAAACCATATTGGCGCAATCGTCAGCGCGGCGCATCTGGACAAGGTGACCGGCTATCTGAAAGGGGATGATGCGCCCGACGGACCGTTCATCTCGCCCAAGGTTTACGAGGTGGCACCGGACGATCCGCTTGCCAAGGACGAGGTTTTCGGTCCCATCCTTGCCGTGCTCGAAGTCGCATCGACCGATCTGGCGCTGGCGTTGGCAAACGACACCGATTACGGCCTTGCGGCCAGTGTCTTCACGTCGAACATCCGCACGGCTCACCGCGCCGCGAAAGACATCCGCGCCGGCACGGTGACCGTCAACTGCTACGGCGAAGGTGACGCGGCCACACCATTTGGCGGCTACAAACACTCGGGCTTCGGGGGGCGCGACAACGGCGTCCACGCCCATGATCAATACACCGAGACGAAAACTATCTGGATCGATCTCACCGATCCCGCCGATACGGAGCGCCTCTGATGGTCCTTCGCCTGTTTGAAAATACTTTGGGGGTGCGGGGGCAAAGCCCCCGCGGCGCGACGCGCCCTGCGCGGCGCAAAACCGTGGATGTCTGCACATGAGCGTCGAAGCCGTCGGCAAAACCCGGCGGGGCCGGGGCGCGCGCAAGGCCCACCGGCAGGCCCGCGACATCACCATGCTGCCAGCACTCAAGCGCCGTCTGCCGCTGACCGAACCGATGGACGCCGAACAGATCGAGCGGATCGATGCGGCCTCGATGCATATCCTCGAAAACGTGGGTGTCGTCTTCCGGGACGAGATCGCGCTGGCCGACTGGAAAAAGGCTGGCGCCAAGGTCGACGGCGAGCGGGTCTATCTTGACCGGCACCATGTGCGCGCGCTGATCTCGACCATCCCCGAAAGCTTCACCTATCACGCGCGGAACCCGGCCCATAACCTGCCGTTCGGAAACAACTATTCCATGTTCGTGCCGATGACCGGCGCGCCCTATCTGCGCGATCTCGAAGACCAGCGCCGCGCGCCGACGCTCGACGATCTCGCCACCTTCCACAAGCTCAGCCACATGCTGCCCGCGATGCATTCCAGCGCGCATCACATCGTCGAGCCGATGGATCACCCGATCAGCCACCGGCACCTTCGGATCACCTATTCGTCGATCCGGCATTCCGACAAGACGTTCATGGGCATGACCACCAGTCCTAAAAACGCCGAAGACGTGATCGAGATGTGCGCGCTTCTCTTCGGGGCCGAGTTCATGGAGCAGCACGCCGTGGTCACTGGCAATTGCAACGGCAACTCGCCGCTGGTCTGGGACGAAACCATGCTGGGCGCGATGCGGGCCTTTTGCCGGGCGAACCAGCCGGTGCTTTGCTCGCCCTTCGTGCTTGGCGGTGCCAACACGCCGGCCTCGGTCGCGCCAACCGTCGCGCAATTGAACGCCGAAGCGCTTTCGGCGCTCGCCTATACGCAAGTGATCCGCAAAGGCTGCCCGGCGATCTATGGTCACTACCTTTCGACCGTGTCGATGAAGTCCGGCGCCCCGATGGCAGGCACCCCCGAAATCAGCCTGATGAACTTCATGATCGGGCAGATGGCCCGGCATTATGGCGTGCCATGGCGCACCTCGAACACGCTTGGCGGGGCTAAGACCTTTGACGCGCAGGCAGGCTATGAAAGTGCCACCACGCTGCAAGCGGTCGTGATGGCTGGCGCGAATTACATCTGGCACTCGGCGGGCTGGAACGAGGCGGGGATGCACTGTTCCATCGCCAAGTTCCTTGTCGACGCCGAACAATGCGCAATGGCCTATCGCATGGCCGAGGGCATACGCTGGGATGATTTCGACGCGGCGCTTGAAGCGGTTTCGGATGTCGGGCCGGGGGGGCACTATCTTGGTCATCCGCACACGCTTGAGAACTTCCAGCGGGCGTTCTTCATGCCGGAACTGTTCGACAATTCCTCAATCGAGCAATGGCAGGCGGAAGGCGCGGTCGAAACAACCGAACGTGCATTGACCGAAGCCAAGGCCATGCTGGCCGATTACGAGCTGCCCTATCTTGATCCGGCCAAGGACGAGGCGCTTCGTGACTATATCGCGCGCCGCGAGCGCGAGATCCCGGCGGCCGACGCGCTCAACCAGGAGCACTGATGGAGGTCTCGCGCCTTCCCCGCGACCCGGGACCGGCGGCGTGGAACCGGCTTCTGCCGCAGGCGGCGCCACCGACCCGGCTTGAGGGGACGGCCACGACCGACTGGCTGATCATCGGGGCGGGCTTCGCGGGGCTGGCAGCGGCCCGGCGCCTGTCACAGACCTGTCCGGGAGATCGGATCACCTTGTTGGACGCAACCCGCGTGGGCGAGGGGCCGGCGGGGCGCAACTCGGGCTTCATGATCGACCTGCCGCATGATCTTGCCTCTGACAGCTATAGCGGATCGCTCGAACGGGATCGGGCGCAGACCGAAGACAACCGCATGGCCATCGCCTTTGCCGAGGATATGGTCCGCGCTTTCGGTCTGCCGGACGAGGCGTTTCGCCGGACGGGCAAGATCAACGCCGCCGCGACGGCGAAGGGTGCCAAGATCAACGCCGGGTACGCGCGCCATCTGGCGGCACTTGGCGAACCCTACGAGGTGATGGACGCGCGCGCGATGCAGGCGCTGACGGGAACGTCCTTCTACACCAGTGGGCTCTTCACGCCGGGGGCCGCGACCATCCAGCCGGCAATGTTCGTGCGCGGTGTTGCGGAGGGGCTGCGTTCGAACCGGGTGGTTCTGCACGAGGACAGCCCAGTGACGAAGCTGGAACGACATGGCGATTGGGTGGCCACGACACCCAAGGGGCAAATCACCGCGTCGCGCGTCATCCTTGCCGTGAATGGTCATCTGAACAGTTTCGGGTTCGCGCAAGGCCGGTTGATGCATGTGTTCACCTATGCCTCGATGACCCGCGCTTTGACGTCAGACGAAATCGCGCGGCTTGGAGGGCAACCGAACTGGGGTGTGCTGCCCGCTGATCCGCAAGGGACGACCGTGCGGCGCGTCAGCGGCGTCGGCGGTGACCGCATCGTGATCCGCAACCGGTTCACCTTCGACCCGTCGCTGGAGGTAAGCGACGCCCGCATTGCCCGCGTCGGGCGCGACCACGATCGTTCCTTTCAGGCCCGGTTTCCGATGTTGGACGGGGTCGAGATGGAGCACCGCTGGGGCGGTCGCCTGTGCCTCTCGCTGAACGGGGTGCAATTGGTCGACGAGGTGGACGAAGGTCTCTTTACCGCCTGCTGCCAGAACGGCCTTGGCACGACGCGCGGCACTTTGGCGGGGATGCTGGCCGCAGATCTTGCGACGGGGCAGGGATCGCCGGCGCTGGACCGGATGCGCGGGGCCGTTGCGAAACGTCTGCCGCCCAAGCCTATCGCCAGCGTCGGGGCCAATCTGCGACTGGCCTGGGGCGCGCGCCGGGCTGGGCGCGAGTTTTGACGTCAGCGCTCAGTTCCGGATGCGCCCAAAGGTCGACAGCCGGTTGATCTCGTCCAGCCGCTCCAGATTAACCACGGTCGACAGCATCAACCGGTCATGGCTCCAGTCGCCGGGGCGCTGGATCGCCAGAGTCGTCAGCGTCAGCGCGGCCACCATCGGCACGGCGACCGAGGCAAACACCAGACGTTCAAAGCGCAAGCGGCGTGCATCCAGCACGGAGCGGATGCGATGTTCAAGGAAGCTCATCTTGCCATCGCGCAGCGCCGTCCGGTCGGCCGTGACCAGCGTCACTTTCGGCACCGCGATCACGAATGCCCGGTCGCGCCGTAGCGTCTTCTGGCAAACCGACAGCAGCGTGTCGCAATAGGCGCGCACGTCGATCCGGCCTTTCGACAGAACCGCACTGTCGCAATTGAATTCGCGCAGGTCTTCGACATGACGTTTCCACGCGTGATAGGCCGGGTTCAGGAAGAAGACCGGTTTCAGGGCTTCCAGCAGGATCTCCCATTCCAGATCGCCTTGGCGAATATGCTGGAACTCATGTGCCAGAGACACGCGCAGCTCGTCACTTGTCCCCAGCATGTGCGAGGGAATCACCACGTAGTAGTTACGCAGTCCCCGGGTTGAAAACGGCACAAGCGTCCGGTCCGACAGCCTGATGTGGACACGCCCGAACGCCCGCCACCCATAGCTGCTCGCGACGATCCGATAGAGACAGAACATCGAATAGACCAGCCGCACCATGCCAAGGGCAAAGCCCACCACGAAGGCGATGATGGCGGCTTGGGCCAGGAAACCAGCGCCATTCAGAACGTTTAGCATGAACGTGTCGCGCGCCAGTACCAGCCCTTCGAACTCCGAGGCTTTCATCTCGAACCCGCCGTTCAGGTAATAAGCCACAACCATGTCCGAAAGGTTGAGCGAAACGCCCTTGGCCACGCCCGAACTTTGCAGCGTGGTGAAGGCCAGCGCGATGAAAGGCGCGGCCACGATCACCAGGAAGATGGTGTTCAGAAGGCGCAATTGCGTGCCGTATGCGTGTTTGAGCCCCGTCCGGCTCATCACCTCGCGCACCACGTACCAAAGTACAAAAGCGACGCAAAACAGAATGTTGGCATTGATGAACGTATCGAGCAGCGCTTCACCCGCTATCATTTTTCAACCTCCGATCCACAAGCGCTCGGATTTGCCCCAATGCTTCGTCGGACAGGTCTTCGTCTTTCACCAGCGCGGCAACAAGCGAGGCCGGTGTGTCGTCGAAAAGCTTGACCGACAGGTCCTTGAGTGAACGGGTCTGATACGCGTCTTTCGAGATCGTGGGGGTATAGATATGGCTCTTCCCCGCCTTGCGGCTGGTCACGAATTCTTTCGCTTCGAGTATGCGCAGGATGGTTGCGGCCGAAGTATATGCAAGGGCCCGGTCGTCCGGCAGTCGCTGCAGCACGTCGCGCACGGTTCCCTCCTCCAGTGCCCAGAGTTCAGTCATGAACTCCAACTCGACTTCGGTCAGCAGTTCGCTCTTTTTCTTTTTCATTGCTGTCCCATCCCGGGCAATCGCTCACTCAGTACACAAACTGAGTAAATCTCATGCGTTTCGAATCCCAAAGCGAAATCTCACACTTTCCTGAAAACGAAAATGCCCCAGACGATGCTGATCGCCAGTGGCCACCACAAGGGTTGCCCCATCAATCCGAGCCACGCGAGGAAGATATAGGCGGTTCCAAGCAGCGTGATGAAAAGGCGATCACCCAGCGTTGTTGTCAAACCAAGGATGCCTTTTCGCTCCAGCCCGTCGCGATACTTGAAGCCCTCCATCAGCCCGATGATCGCAATGGCCCCGAAGATGCCGCAGAAGAGCGCGAAGGTCGCCGGTGTCCACGCCATCCAGAACGATGGCCAAAGCGGCGCTGTCCAGGAGAAGCCGGTTTCCTCTTCCTTTTTCGCGACATTGCCCCAGCCTTGGGCGAAGGCAGGCGATGCGGCAAGGCCAAGTGCCGAGATCAACAGACCGCGCATCACACCCTCCCCAGGGCAAAGCCCTTGGCGATATAGTTTCGGACGAAATAGATCACGATCGCGCCGGGTATGATCGTCAACGTGCCTGCCGCCGCCAGCAGCCCCAACTCGTACCCGGCGGACGAGGCCGTCCGGGTCATCGTCGCGGCAATCGGCTTGGCTTCGACGGCGGTCAGTGTCTTCGCCAGCAGCATCTCGACCCACGAAAACATGAAGCAGAAGAATGCTGCGACACCGACCCCGGCCTTGATGTTGGGGATGAAGATGGTGACGAAGAAGCGCGGGAACGAATAGCCGTCGACATAGGCCGTTTCGTCCAGTTCTTTCGGCACGCCGCGCATGAACCCTTCAAGGATCCAGACCGCCAGCGGGATGTTGAACAGGCAATGCGCCAGCGCCACAGCCAGATGCGTGTCAAAGAGACCGACCGAGGAATAAAGCTGGAAGAACGGCAGCGCGAAGACCGCCGCGGGTGCCATTCGGTTCGTCAGCAGCCAGAAGAACAACTGCTTGTCGCCAAGGAACCGATAGCGCGAGAAGGCGTAAGCGGCAGGCAGGGCGACGGCGATCGAGATCACCGTGTTCAGCGAGACATAGATGATCGAGTTGATATAGCCCCAGTACCACGTCGGATCAGTGAAGATGACGCGGTAATTGTCCAGCGTGAAAGTCTGCGGGAACAGCGAGAAGCCCGACAGGATCTCGCCCGTTGTCTTGAAGCTCATCGCCACCAGCCAGTAAATCGGCAACATCAGGAAGGCGATATAGAGGATGGGGATGAGAGACCGTTTTCTCATTGCGCGTCATCCTTTGTCATCAGCGTATAGAAGAGCCACGAGACCAGCAGCGTGATGGCGAAGTAAATGAGGCTCATCGCCGCCGCAGGCCCAAGATCGAACTGGCCAAGCGCGATTTTCACAAGGTCGATCGACAGAAGCGTTGTCGAGTTGCCGGGGCCACCGCCGGTCAGCACGAAGGGCTCGGTATAGATGTTGAAGCTGTCCATGAACCGCAGAAGGATCGCGATGGTCAGCACCGTCTTCATCTTGGGCAACTGGATATAGCGGAAAACCTTCCACGGGCTCGCGCCATCAATCTTGGCTGCTTGATAGTAAGCGTCCGGGATCGAGACCAGACCGGCATAGGACAGCAGAACAACCAGTGAGGTCCAGTGCCAGACATCCATGACGACAATGGTGACCCAGGCCGAAAACGGCTGCTGGGTCATGTCATAGTTCACGCCCAGCACATCGTTCATGAAGTAACCCAGAAGCCCGATATTTGGCAGCGCGAAGATGTTCCACATCGAGCCGACGACGTTCCAAGGGATCAGCATCGGCAGCGCCATCAACACAAGGCAGACCGGCACCCAGACCCCTTTGCGCGGCATCGACAGGGCCACGATGATCCCAAGCGGCACTTCGATGATCAGGATCAGGAAGGTGAACAGGAACTGCCGCCCAAGCGCCGCATGAAATCGCTCCGAGGTCAGGATCTGTTGGAACCAGTCGAGACCCTGCCAGAAGAAGACATTGTTCCCGAACGTCTCCTGCACCGAGTAGTTGACCACGGTCATGATCGGGATCAGCGCGTTGAACGCCACGAGCAACAGCACGGGCAGGACGAAGAACCACGCTTTCTGGTTTTCAGTTCTCATGGCTTTGCCTCTGCATGCGGTTGCGCCCCGGAAGGTTGTTGAAGCACGTCATCGCGCAGCCTCCGTCGACAGCCAGCCATCGCGATAGAGCCGGGTCTGGTGGGTGGCGAAGGCCAGATGCACTTCGGCGCCCTGTTCGACTTCGGCGTGATCGACCACGGCCTTGACGGCGGTGTCGCCCACCATGGCTTCGATAACCGCGTGGCGTCCGACATCCGCGACCTTGCGCACGCGCGCCGGAATGCCGGTATCAGACAGCGTGACGAATTCAGGCCGCACGCCCAGTTCAGTCGTGCCGCCATCGCCGGTCACCGCACCTTCAACGGCGATATCCTGACCATGGAACTGCACGCGCCCATCCTGCACGGTTGCGGGCAGGATGTTCATGCCGGGCGAGCCGATGAAATGCCCGACGAATGTGTGCTGCGGCCGTTCGAAGAGCTCGACCGGGGTGCCGATCTGCACGATCTCGCCTTCCTGCATGACGACGACCTGATCGGCAAAGGTCAGCGCCTCGGTCTGGTCATGGGTGACATAGATCATCGTTGCCCTGACCCGCTGATGCAGTTCTTTCAGCTTCGAGCGCAGCTTCCACTTCAGATGCGGGTCAATCACGGTCAGCGGTTCGTCGAACATCACGACATTCACGTCATCGCGGACAAGACCGCGCCCCATCGAGATCTTCTGCTTGTTGTCGGGCGACAGATGCGCGGCACGGGTGTCCAGCATCTCTTCCACTTCCAGCATGCCTGCGATCTCGGCGACGCGTTCGGCAATCTTGGCCTCGGCCACCCCGCGGTTGCGCAAGGGGAAGGCAAGGTTTTCGCGCACCGTCATCGTGTCGTAGATCACCGGGAACTGGAACACCTGCGCAATGTTGCGCCGATCGGGTGGGAGGTCGGTGACGTCTTTGTCGTCAAAGAGAATGCGCCCTTCAGAAGGGTGCAGAAGCCCCGAGATGATGTTCAGAAGCGTCGACTTCCCGCAGCCCGATGGGCCCAGCAGTGCATAAGCACCGCCATCCTGCCAATCGAGATCGATTTCCTTCAAGGCATAGTCGTCCGGCCCGGACGGGTTCGGCAAATAGGAATGCTTCAGGTTGGATAGAGTGATCTTGGCCATCAGAAGGCTCCGACGCGATGATGCGAGGCGCGCAGGGTCATGCCACAAGCCTCCCGTCCGGCGCGAAATAGAAGGCGCGGCTGACATCCATGAAGAACTGGTGATCTTCGCCGACCGTATAGGGATGCACGCCGTGCGACAGCGACACCCAGCCGTCATCGCCCATCTGGAAATGCGCGCTGGATTCCGACCCCGACAATTCGGTCACCTGCACGATGCCGTTCAGCGCGATATCCTCGGCGCTGCCTTGCGTCGGCAAGACGTGATGCGGGCGAATGGCCATGGTGTAATCCCCATCGGGCAGCGCCGCAGCTTCGCCCTGCATCGTCCAGCGCACACCGGTCGACAGTTGCGCTTCTGTTCCCGTCTTGTTGATCGTCGCCGCGTTGATGGGCGGGTCGGAAAACACCCGCGCCGCCGTCAGAGTTGCGGGCTTTCGGTAAATTTCGGCGGTCTTTCCGAACTGCGTGACCACCCCGTCATCCATCAGCCCGGTATAGCCGCCAAGCAGCAGCGCCTCTTCCGGTTCGGATGTGGCATAGACAACCACCGCACCGCGCACGGCGAACAGCTCGGGCAGTTGCTCGCGCAATTCCTCGCGCAACTTGTAGTCAAGATTGGCTAGCGGTTCGTCCAGAAAGACAGCGCGGCTTTCCTTGGCAATCGCGCGGGCCAGCGCCGTGCGCTGCTGTTGACCCCCCGACAATTCCTGCGGGCGACGCTTCAGCATCGGGCCAAGCTGCAGGATGTCGGCGGCCTCTTGCACGCGGTCGTCGATCTCGGACTTTGCCATGCCTGCAACCCGCAAAGGGGAGGCGATGTTGTCGAAGACCGTCATATGCGGGTAATTCACGAAGAACTGGTGGACGAGGCTGATGTTGCGCTTCTGCGTGTTCAGCTTCGAGACGTCTTGACCGTCCATGAAGATCTGGCCCGACGCCAATGGATCCAGCCCGGCCATCAGCTTGATCAGCGAGGTCTTGCCCGCCCCTGTCTGGCCGAGAAGCACGTTGAAATGGCCCGGTTCCAGAACCAGCGAGGTCGGCTTGATGTGGGAAATGCCCCGCACCGTCTTGCTGGCCTCTTTCAACTCGATCGTCATCTGTTTTGCCCGTCCCCGTAAGACAGGCCGAAGCTCGAGGTAAGAAGCTTCGGCCCGGAACCGGCCCCCGTCACATCATGGGAGGAGGGGGCCGGCGTTTGCTTTACTGGCTCCAGCGCGCGACCAGATCGTCATAGTTGACGGTCTCGCCCTGCGGCTTTTCGTTGTCCAGTTTGGCCTTGGCGCCACCCTTGCCGAGCCATTCCGAGGGGTCTTTCTCCTCGTTCAGGCGCGGGCCGCAGCCGCCATAGACGTTGGCGCCTTCGTCAGCCGCCTGCATCCGGGCCATGGTGATGTCCATCTCCTCGGCCAGACGGTCCATCGCTTCCTGGGGCGTGAAGGCGCCCGAGTTCACGTCACCGATCTGCTGCCACCAGATCTGGGCCAGCTTCGGATAATCCGGCACGTTGATGCCAGTCGGCGACCATGCCACGCGATCCGGCGAGCGATAGAACTCGACAAGACCACCCAGCTTCGGTGCGCGTTCGGTGAAGCTTTCGTGGTTGACCGAGCTGTCACGGATGAAGGTCAGACCCACATGGGACTTCTTCACATCCACCGTCTTCGACGTCACGAACTGTGCATAGAGCCATGCGGCCTGTGCGCGGTCCGAAGGTGTCGACTTGAGGAACGTCCACGAGCCCACATCCTGATAGCCGACCTTCTGGCCTTCTTCCCAATAGGGGCCATGCGGCGACGGCGCCATCCGCCAGAGCGGGTTGCCATCGGCATCAACGGTGTTGTTGCCCTCCGACTGCGGCTTCACCATGTCGGCGGTAAAGGCAGTGTACCAGAAGATCTGCTGGGCCACGTTGCCTTGGCTTAGCGCGGGCAGCGACTGATAGAAGTCGAACGACGCCGCGCCCGGAGGGGCATAGTTCCGCAGCCATTCGTCCCATTTGCGGATCGCGTAGACAGCTGCCGGGCCGTTCGCGGCACCTCCGCGAGACACCGAAGCGCCCGCCGGGTTACACGAACCGGCTTCCATCCGGATGCCCCATTCGTCAATCGGCACACCGTTCGGCTCACCGACAGAACCGGCACCGGCCATCGAAAGCCACGCATCGGTCATCCGCCAGCCAAGGTCAGGCGCGCGCTTGCCATAATCCATGTGGCCATAGATCGCGACACCGTCGATTTCCTTGACGTCTTCGCTGAAGAACTCGGCGATGTCTTCGTAAGCCGACCAGTTGACCGGGACGCCCAGATCATAGCCGTACTTTTCCTTGAACGCCGCTTGCAGGTCTTCCCGGTCGAACCAGTCCTTGCGGAACCAGTACAGGTTCGCGAACTGCTGGTCCGGCAACTGGTAAAGGTTGCCATCGGGACCGGTCGTGAACTGGATGCCCATGAAGTCGTCCAGATCCAGCGTCGGGCTGGTTGTGGCGGACCAGTCACCCGCCATCATCTCGGTCAGGTTATAGGCCAGCTGCAGCCGCGAATGCGTGCCGATCAAATCGCTGTCGTTGACGTAACCGTCGTACAGGTTCCGCTGCGTTTGCATCTGCGTCTGCACCGCCTGAACCACTTCGCCCTCGCCAAGGATCTGGTGGTTCACCTTGATCCCGGTGATCTCTTCGAAGGCTTTCGTCAGAACTTCGGATTCATAGCCATGCGTCGGAATACCTTCCGACAGCACGTTGATTTCCATGCCCGAGTACGGAGCGGCGGCCTGGATGAACCACTCCATCTCGGCCATTTGCTCGTCTTTCGACAGCGTGGATGGCTGGAATTCCTGATCAATCCATTTCTGAGCTGCAGCCGCATCGGCAAAAGCAGTCCCAGACCCCGCGATCACGGCAATCACCGCGGTCGCGGAGAACAGATACTTGCGCATCTTGGTGTCCTCCCAAAAATTGTATGAGCCAGCTTGCGCCAACTGCCGAAACGGTAGGCGCCGAATCGCTGATCTGTCAAACTAAATAATTAGTAGAAAGATAGAGTGCTGATATTAAAATGAATTTCCTAACGTCACCCGTTCGCGAAAAGCAGGCCTGGCGCCTTTGGATTGGCGGGGACACCGGCGATTTGGCACAGGTGCCACGCCAGAACCTGGTTCGATGACAGCACCGGCTTGCCGATGTCATCTTCGATGCGATCGATCACGTCGAGGGTGCGCAAATTCGTACACGACAGGAAGACGGCATCGCAGTCACCGCCTCGGCCAACGTCGGTTGCGGCGGCGGTCAGTGTGCTGCCTTCGATCCGTGCAACGTTCTCTTCTCGGGGCTCGTCGAAACTGAGCGTCTTCGGCGTTTCGATGCCCGCCTCGTGCAGCACGATCTTCAAACGATCCGAGACATTGGCGACGTAGGGGCTGACAAGGCCAAGCTTGCTGACACCCAGATGCGCACATGCGGCGACAAGAGCCGAGACCGGTTGCGTCACGGCGGGCGTATCGACACCCGCACGCACCAGCGCGTCGATCCGGGCGGCTCCGATCTCGGCCGTGCCTGATGTGCAGCCATAGGCCACGCCCCGAAACACCGCACCGCGTGGCAGCAGGGCTGCGGCCGCCGTCAGATGGGCTTCCATCGCGCGCAGGCTGTCGCGGGTCAGGTCCTCGGCGGAGGGCACGCGGGAGACGAGGCAGGAAGCCTGCTCGGGCATCAGCCGGACCATGTCGCGTTCAAGGGTTTCATCGGCCTGCAAGACGATCAGGCCGAATTGCGGTTCGCGGTCGGGCGAGAGCGCGGGCGTCACGAGATCACCCGGATCGCATCGGGCTCGGGCGTGGTCAGCCATTCGGCCCCGTCCTCGCGGATGACGATGTTTTCTTCGTGCACCATCAGCTTCCCGTCCGTCGTCTCGACCGCCGGTTCCAGTGTCAGCACCATGCCGGGCTGCAGCACGGTGTGATCCGCCGCGATGATCGACGGCCACTCCGTCAGTTGCAGACCTAATCCGTGCCCCAATCGCCCGGCCGACCCCTCGGCACCGATGACGCCTGCCATCGCGTGAAAGAGGTCCGAGATCACGGCCCCAGGCTTGGCTGCCTCGAACCCGGCGGCGGTCGCCTCGATCAGGCGGGCGTGGGCGGATTGAACGACGGGGTTCGGGGGCCCAAGGCTGAAATTCCGGTCATAGTCGCAAAAGTAGCCGTCGACGATCAGGCCTGTGTCCAGCATCAGCACATCTCCGGATTGAAGCGGCGCCTCGGTCGCAGGCGAGATCACGTCGTGATAGCCGTTCTGTCCGGCAGCCCCCGCAAGATAGGGCACCCAGTCGGCCCCTTCTTCAAGACAGAGGCGCTGGAAGTCGCGAAAGACCTTTTCCAACGGCACGCCCGCGGCGGCAATCTCGGGCACACGGTCAAAGGCGCGTGCGGCCACGTCGATGGCGGTGCGTATCTTGGCGATCTCGGCGTCGGACTTCACCAGCCGCAGATCGCGGGTCACGCCGCCGTCACTGACCAGCGCCCGCGAGCCCAGCCGCTTTTCCAATTGCTTCAAGGCGGCACGCGGCATCCGCACATGGCTTTCCATCTGGTCGGCCAACCCGACCCAGCCATCGTCGCGGGTCACCTCGATCAGCGTGTCGGCCAGCAGGCTGATGCCGTCATCCTCGTAGTCCGGTGCGGCCCACGTTCGGATGTCTTCGACCCATGTCTGTCCCATCAAATGCGCGCCAATCGAGGGAATGACCGCAATCGGGGCGCCGGTGGCTGGAAGGACAAGGAACCACGGACGCGTCGGGCTCTCCCAAAACCGGGTGAGGAACCCGGTGTAATAGCGGATCTCGGGCTCGGTCGTCAGCAGCAGCGCCTCGAGCCCTTGCGCGTCCATCAGCGCCTGCGCCCGCGCGACGCGGGATTCGAATTCGTCCCGCGGGAAGCCCCTCATGTTTCGGGGCCTTCGCTGAGGATGATCAGCACGCGCGAGGTGCCCTCGATCCCAAGCGCGTCCTTCGCCGCAAGGGCACCGGCCAGTCCGGCGGCGCCGGACGGGGTCGAGGGCAGCCCGGCCTCGGCGGCGAGCGCCGCGCCGTCGGCCCCTTCGGTCTCGGAGATCAGCAGAAAGTCGTCGGCATCCCGCGCCAGTCCCGCCAGCGCAATCAACGAGGCTTCCTTGCAATCCAGCCGACCCATGGCCGAGCTGGGGCCTTCCGTCGTGACAAATGCGCCCGCGTGGAGGGCGGCAAAAATCGCAGGGGCCGCTTCGGGCTCGACGACAACGATCCGCGGATCGGCGCCCCAGGCATGGCGCGCATAGGCCGCCGCGGCACCGGCCAGGCCGCCGACACCGGCTTGCAGGAAGATATGGGTGGGCGGTTCCGGCATCTGGCGCACGGCTTCGGCCATCAGGACAAGATAGCCCTCCATCAGCTTGTGCGGCCGCTCGACATAGCCCTCCCACGAACTGTCCGACAACAACACCCACCCGTTTTCGTCCGCAGCTTTGGCTGCTGCCGCCATACTCTCCTCATAGATCGCGCCCTCGCGGCACACGGTGGCACCGATGGCCCGCAACCGGTCGGCAAAGGCGTCCGGCACGGTTTCGGCCAGATAGATGACGGCGGTTGCGCCAAAGGCCTGACACCCGGCCGCGACCGAGAGCCCGTGATTGCCAGCGCTGGCGGTGACATATGTCTGGCCCGCGACCGAGCCGGCCGCCGCGTCCGAGGCGATGACATAAGCCGCGCCAAGCGCCTTGAAGCTGCCAAGCCCCATGCGGCCCCGTTCATCCTTCACGTGGACATGGCCGGCCGTCAGGCGGTCCGCCAACGCAGGGACATCGCGTAACGGCGTTTCACCGGCGCTCGGGCACCTTTCGAGAAGGGCCAGCGGTTGCGCGGCGTCGGTGCTTGGCGTCGGAACATCGGCCAGTGCGGTGCGAAGCGCATCGCGTTTGAGGGCGGACCAGTGCGAGAGTTTCATGGCTTTGTTCTAGGCGAAGTTCGCGAGGACGGGTATCGGATTCGACCCGTCCGGAGAAAACGCGAATCGAAAAACGTCGGAAGACAAAACCACCGTCCGCCCACCCCTATTATACCGTGCGATCGGTTAAGGTTCGGTAAAGTGGTTTCAGGACATTGGGCAATGATCGGCCGGAAACCAGCCCGTACGTCGCAACCCTAGCATGCAACCCGCAGCTTGACCGCTCGCCCGGTTCGCCATTTGTTAACCACGACCAAAGCCTGATACGGCAAAGGCTCTGGCAGGGAGGCGACGGAATGAAAGTCGACGGCACACATTATCGATCACTGTGGTGGAATGCCGAAGTTGCCGTGCTCGAGATCATCGATCAACGCGCTTTGCCCTATCAATTCGTCACGCAACCGGTTGAAACCATGGCCGACTTCGCCGCCGCCATTGCCGAGATGCGGGTGCGTGGCGCGCCCTTGATCGGGGCAACCGCAGCCTATGGCATGGCACGCGCCATGGCCGATGATCCGTCCAATGCCAATGTGCAAGCGGCCTATGATCACCTCTATGCAACACGCCCGACGGCGGTGAACCTGCGCTGGGCGCTGGATCGATGCCGGGCGGTGTTGCTGCCGATGGGCCCGAGTGACCGCGCGCGAGCAGCACTTGAACTGGCCCATGCCATTGCGGACGAAGATGTCGAGATCAACCGCCAGATTGGCCTGCACGGTCTGGACCTGATCCGTGAGATCGCGGCGACGAAAGCACCGGGCGAACCGGTGCGCCTGCTGACCCATTGCAACGCCGGGTGGCTGGCCACGGTCGACTGGGGCACGGCGACCAGCCCGATCTATCACGCACATGACGCCGGTATTCCGCTGCATGTCTGGGTCGATGAAACCCGGCCGCGCAACCAAGGCGCGCTGACAGCGTGGGAGCTTGGCAGCCACGGCGTGCCGCACAGCTATGTCACCGACAACGCAGGCGGGCACCTGATGCAGCATGGTCTGGTCGATATGGTGATCACCGGCACTGACCGGACGACGCGGACAGGCGATGTCTGCAACAAGATCGGCACTTATCTGAAAGCGCTGGCAGCATGGGACAATGGCGTCCCGTTCTATGTCGCGCTGCCGTCACCCACCATTGATTGGACCGTCTCGGATGGCGTAGCATCCATCCCGATCGAGGAACGCGACCCGCGCGAGGTGAGCCACATTCAAGGCACCACCGAGGACGGAACGATTGGGCTGGTCCAGGTCACGCCCCAAGGCACCGGCACCGGGAACCCGGCCTTCGACGTGACGCCCAGCCGTCTTGTGACCGGGCTGATCACCGAGCGCGGGGTTTGCGCGGCAAGTGCCGAAGGGTTGGCCACGCTCTTTCCCGACCAGGCAGGGGGCGCGCATGCTGACGCTGGATGACACCGAAGCGACCCGGCAGCGCATCATCGATGCCTGTCTTTGGATGGAGGCCAAGGGACTGGTCCACGCCACTGCTGGCAATATCTCGGTGCGGCTAAACGAGGGTCTCCTCGTGACGCCGTCGGGCATTGCTTATGACGCTCTGACGCCAGACATGTTGCAAGTCATCCCGCAGGAGGGCGACCCGGACGGGCAGGGCGGGTTGAAGCCCACCTCGGAATGGCGCTTTCATCAATCGGTGCTGGCCGCGCGGCCCGATATGGTGGCCGTTGTCCACGCGCATCCGCCACACGCCACAGCGGTTTCCATTCAGCGACGCCCGATCCCCGCCTGCCACTACATGGTGGCCGCATTCGGCGGAACGGATGTGCCCTTGGTGGATTACGCCTTGTTCGGCTCGCCCCGGCTTGCCCAGGACACCGCGCGGGCCATGGAGAGACGAACCGGCTGCCTCTTGGCGAACCACGGCGCCGTGACGGCGGGCGAGACATTGGAAAAGGCGCTGTGGCGGATGCTGGAGCTCGAGATGCTGGCGCGCGTCTATCTGCTGGCCGGTGGGGCAGGGGCGCCGGTTCTGCTCAGCGGTTCCGAGATCGAGGACGTTGCAGCCGCCTTCGCGAATTACGGGCCGCAGGACGACACCTAGTCCTGCAGCACCCGCCGGGCGATATCTGACAGAAGGTTGTCCAACTCGACCCCGCCGCTCATGTCCGAGAGCTTCTTGTCCAGCAAGAGGAACGAAAGCCCGTGCACGAAACTCCACAGCATGAAACCGCGTCGGCGCACCTCCGGGGTCACGTCCGATTCGCCGATGCAGGCGGCGACCTCGCGCAGGACGATGCCAAAGGTCTCCTCGCCGGCGGCTTGCAGACGCGGGTCATCCAAGCGGTCCGAGAAGCCGCCGAACTTGAGCCGGAAGATGCCGTTTTCCTCAAGCGCGAAGGTCACGTATTCGCGCCCCAAAGCGGTGACGCGATCGGGCGAGCCTTCTGGCAGACCCTCCAGCGACGCCAGCATCTTTGCCCGGTGGCGTTGCATCCCTTCCAGCACCATCGCGACCAGCATTTCTGTCTTGTCTTTGAAGTGCTTGTAAGGCGCGGCTGTCGACACGCCCGCCAGTCGGCAGGCGTCTGAAACCGAGAACCCGTCCGGCCCTTTTTCTTCGACCAGACGGCGCGTCGCCTCGATCAAACCAGCGCGCAGGTCGCCGTGATGATAGCCGGATTTCTTCAGCGGCTTGTCATCTGTGGCCGTGGTCGGCGCGGACGCAATTTTTTGCTCCTGTCCCATGATCCAATCCCTCGCAGATAACGTAAGACTTGTCAAAGTGAGAACTTCTAACATATGTAAGAGATGCTAACTTTGCGAGGATGAAGCAATGGCTCGGACGACTGACGTGACGGAACGGAAATCATTTGGCACCCGCATCGGGCAGGGGCTTCGCCTTGTCGGACGGACGAGTTTCACCCTTGCAGTGATCGCTGGCGCGGGCGTTGCCGTGCAGTTCGGCGCGTCGGAATTGGCCCGCCGGGCCGAAGCCGCGCCAAGCCCCGATGTCGCTGATCCGATCCCGGTGATGACAACGCCGGTCCAGATGCAGCCGGGGTACACGGTGCAACGCGCTTTCGTCGGGCAGGTCGAAGCAGAGCGGACCGTTTCAGTGTCCTTTGAACTGGCAGGGCTTCTGGACGAGATCAACGTTGAAGAAGGCGAGGTCATAGACGCCGGGCAAGTGATCGCCCGACAGGACACGTCGCTTCTTCTGGCGGAACGAACACAGCTTGTGGCCTCGCGCGACGCCGCCGAAGCGCAGCTGACCTTTGCCGAGCAAACGTTGGAACGCAGCGAGGAACTGAAGCGCCGGGGATTTGCCACGCAGGCCAATCTTGACGGTGCGCTTTCGGACCGGAACCAGCTGATCGGGCGAATTGCCGAGATCGACGCGGGCCTTGCGAATGTCGATATCCGCATCGAAAAGTCCGTGTTGACCGCCCCTTTCGCTGGTCGCGTCACAGCCCGCAACGTTGATGGTGGCGAAACGCTTTCGCCAGGACAGGCCGTGATCGGTCTGGTCGCGTCGGGGGCACCGCAAGTGCGCGTCGGTGTGCCGCTCGATCTTGACGAAAGCCACCTTCAGTCAGCCCGGATCGAGATCGCAGGCCACCAGCATCCTGCCAAGCTGGACGCGCTCCGCCCCGATATCGATCCCGTGACGCGCACGCGGACGGCGCTTTTCACCATCGAAACAGACACCCCGCCCGCGTTTGGACAGACCGCGATCCTGCGCGTCGCGAATGATGTCGATGCCCCCGGCCTCTGGCTGCCGGTCACCAGCCTCAAGGAAGGCGCGCGTGGCCAGTGGACCGTCCTCGCCGTTGATGCCGAAGACACTGTGCGCGCCGCCCCGGTCGAAGTGCTTCATGCTGAGAGCGACCGCGTCTTCGTGCGCGCCGCCTTTCCGGACGGCACCCGCCTGATCGGTGAAGGCCCGCAGCGCGTCACCGTCGGCCAAACCGTTTTCACCGCCAGCGCGGAGTGAGCCAGATGGAAACCCTGACCTTCAGCCAACCCCGCCTTGTTGCCCTGATCCTGCTTGTCCTGATCTCGGCCGGTCTGTCGTCTTTCCTGTCACTTGGTCGGCAGGAGGACCCGACGATCACCAACCTTTTCGCAACCGTGACCACCCAATTCCCCGGCGCCGATCCCGAGCGCGTGGAAGCGCTTGTGACCGCCGAGATTGAAGAGGAACTGCGCACCATCGCCGAGATCGACACAGTGTCCTCGGTCTCGCGGTCAGGCGTCTCGGTCGTTTCGATTGAACTGATCGAAACGCTGGACGAGGCGACCATCGAACAGGTCTGGTCCGAGGCCCGTGACGCTGTCGAAGACGCCCGCCGGACCTTCCCCACAGGCGTTCTCGCCCCCGATTTCAATGCCGAGGGCATTTCGGCCTATTCCGCCGTCATCTCGGTCACATCCAGCGAAGTCGCCATGCCGCTGACCCTTCTCTCGCGCCATGCCGAGGCGCTGGGCGACCGGCTGCGCTCGATCCCGAACACCCGTGCCGTCGAGTATTTCGGCACGCCCGAGGAGGAAGTGCTTATCAGCGTCGATCCGGTCAAAGCGGCGGCACTTGGCCTGACGGCGGCCGAGATCTCGGGCCGGATCACCGAAGCGGACGGCAAGGTGCAAGCAGGCCGCCTGACCGGTGCCGTCGATCTGACCATTGGCGTTACCGGAGAAATCGAGACACTCGACCGGTTGCGGCAAGTGGTGCTGCGCGAAGGGGCCAATGGCAGCACGGTCTCGCTGGGCGATATCGCCACGATCGACCGTGGCCCCCGCGCCCCGGCCGAGGAATATGCGATTGCCAACGGGTCGCCTGCCATTCTGGTCGGCGTTCTGGCGCAGGATGGCGTGCAGATCGACCGCTGGATGGGCTTCCTGCGGGACGAGCTTGCAGCAGGAGCCGACCTGATCCCATTGGGGATCGAGGAAACGCTGCTTTTTGACCAAAGCACTTATACGCTCGACCGGCTGAGCGAGGTCGGCACCAATATGGCAATCGGTGTCGCGCTTGTCGTGGCCGTCCTCTTCGTCACGCTGGGCCTGCGGGCTGCGGCCATCGTTGCGCTGGTTTTGCCGGTGGTTTCGCTGGCGACGCTGGCGACGATGAATTTCATCGGTCTGCCCATCCACCAGATGTCGGTCACCGGTTTGATCGTGGCACTGGGCCTGCTGGTCGACGCCGCCATCGTGATGACTGACGAGGTGCGCCGCCGTCTGGGCGATGGCATGACGCGGATCGATGCCGTGGGCGACGCGGTGCGGCGCCTGGCGGCACCGCTTCTGGCCTCGACCGTGACGACGGCCCTTGCCTTCACACCGATGATCCTGTTGCCCGGTCCCGCAGGCGACTTCGTGGGCGCCATCGCGATTGCTGTTGTGCTAATGCTGATCTGGTCATTGGTCGTGGCCCTGACGGTCACGCCCGCCATCGCCGGATGGGTCTTGCCGACCGCCGAGCGGGGCAGTTTCCTCAGCCGTGGTATCTCGATGCCGGTTCTGGGTCGCATGTTCGAAGCGTCGATCCGGCTCGCCGTTCGGAACCCGATCCGGGCGATGTCCATCGCGCTGATCCTGCCGGTGCTTGGCTTTGCGGCTTTCCCGACTCTGACGGCGCAGTTTTTCCCCGGTGTCGAGCGCAACCAGTTCTATATCGAGGTCGACCTGCCCGCTGGCAGCGCCATCACGGATACTGCTGAAACGGTGGCCGAGATGGATGCGATCCTGCGTGCTGATGCCGAAACCCGCAGTGTCTATTGGACCATCGGTCGCTCGGGCCCGGCGTTTTACTATAACATTGTCGGCAACCGTTCGCAGGAACCGGGCTTTGCACAAGCCATGGTCACCACCGAAACCAACGAGGCCGCCGCCCGGCTGGTCACCGAACTGCAGGCCCGGTTCGACAACAGCTTCCCGCACGCGCAAGTCATCGTCCGCGGCCTTGTCCAAGGCCCGCCGGTCGACGCGCCGGTCGAGATCACGATCAAAGGGCAGGACATTGCAACGCTGCGTGCCCTTGGCGACGAAGTCCGCGCGATCATGGCCGACCTTGATCTGGTGACGCAGGCCCGTGCCAGCGTGAACGGGGGGGCGCCGCAGGTCCGCTTCGAGATTGACGAGGTGAAGGCCCGATTGCTTGGTCTGGATGTGGCGGATGTCGCCAGCCAGTTGAACACCGCGCTGGTCGGTCTGACGGGTGGGTCGCTGGTCGAAGGCACTGAACAATTGCCGGTCCGCGTTCGGATGAGCGATGGCCTGCGCACCGACCTGCAATCGATCTCGGACATGCCGATCCTGTTGCCGGGCGCGGCCTCGGTCTCGGCCACCGGCGCGTTCCCCGCCGTGCCGCTTTCCGAGATTGCAACCCCGGTCATCGAACCGTCGGAAAGCGTCATCATCCGTTCGGACGGCATTCGCGAGAACACCGTGCAGGCGTTCCTTGTGCCCGACGTGCTGCCCGAGGAAGCGCTGCAACAGGTGCTCGCAACGCTTGATGCACGCGGCTTCGAGGTGCCCAGCGGCTATGCCATCGCCCTTGGCGGTGACAGCGACGCCCGGTCGAACACGGTGGGCAATCTTATGGCCTCGGTCGGCCTGATCGTCACGCTGACGGTGGCCACGATTGCACTGACCTTCAATTCGTTCCGGCTGACCATCGTGGCGCTTGTCGTCTGCATCCTGTCGGCGGGCCTGTCGATGCTGTCGCTGGCGATCATGCAGTTCCCCTTCGGGATCAACGCGATCATCGGTGTGATCGGCTCGATCGGGGTCTCGATCAACGCGGCGATCATCATCCTGACCGGTCTGCAACAGGACGAGGCCGCAAGTGCCGGCGACACCGACGCCATGGCGCGGGTCGTGGGCCAGTCCAGCCGCCATATCGTGTCGACGACCATCACCACGTTCGGAGGTTTCCTGCCACTGATCGTCGGGGGTGGCGCCTTCTGGCCCCCCTTCGCGGTGGCCATTGCGGGGGGCGTCCTGCTGTCGACGGTGGTGTCGTTCTACTTTACGCCCCCGGCCTTCGCGCTGATCCACAGACGTCGAAAGCGGGTTGCGGAAGACAGCGCGGACATCCACGCGCTGCCAAATCTGCCGATGGCCGCCGAGTGAAGCGGGCAGGGCGGGTCAGCGCATGACCCGCCCGCCATCAAACGGAATGGTCTGCCCGGTCACGAAACCGGCCGTGTCCGAGGCAAGCATGCGCACGAAATCCGACGTTTCGGCATAGCTTGTCATCCGCTTGACCGGCACGCTGGTTTCAGCTGCGGCAATATCCTCTGCCGTGAACAATTCGCGGACCAACGGACTGTCGACAAAGCCAAGGGCGACGCAATTGACCGTGACGGAAGGCCCAAGTTCCAACGCCATGGATTGCGTCAACATGTTCAACCCGGCTTTCGACGCGCAATAATTGGCGTTCCCCGCACGCGCGACAACCGCGGTCGTGGCCGAGATGTTTACGATGCGCCCGCCGCCTGCGGCCACCATCAGCCGTCCCACGGCTTGCGACACCAGAAACGGTCCTTTCAGATTGACGGCCACCACCTGATCCCAGTCCGCTTCGGTAATCTCCAGAAACGGCGCATCCCGGCTGAGCCCCGCGTTGTTCACAAGCACATCGATCCCGCCAAACCGCTCGACCGCCATGTCCACCATGCGGTGCACGTCGCGCGCATTGCTGATATCGGCCTTGACCGCCAAGGCAGCGCCCCCAGCGTCCTCGATCTCGGCCACCGTCGCTTCGGCGGCACTTTCGGAACTGGCATAGTTCAGCACGACCTGCCCGCCTTCACGGGCAAAATCGATTGCAAGCTGGCGGCCCAGACCGCCACCGGCCCCGGTGATCAGGACAGACTTCGCTTCAAATGGCTTCACGACGACCCCTCCGTTCACTTGGAGCAATCCTAGCAGACATCATCCACCACACCAGCCGGCGGAAAGTCGTTGACGCCGGGGCGATCACCGTTCGAGTTTGGCAGCATGGAAGACTTTGACTACGTGATCGTCGGCGCAGGCTCGGCCGGGTGTGTGCTGGCGGCCCGCCTGGCCGAGACCAACCGCCACACGGTGTGCCTGATCGAAGCCGGGCCGCGTGATTGGCACCCGATGATCCATATCCCCGTGGGCTGGATGAAGCTGATGCGGAACACCCGGTTCAACTGGGCCTATGAAGCCGAACCGTCCGAGTGGACCGGGGGGCGCCGCATTCCCGTGCCGCGGGGCAAGACACTAGGCGGGTCGTCCTCGATCAACGGCAATGTCTTCAACCGCGGTGCAGCCTCGGACTTCGACCACTGGGCGCAGTTGGGAAACCCGGGCTGGGACTATGACAGCGTCCTGCCCCGGTTCCGCGACCTTGAAGACTGGCTTGGACCGACGAAGGACGAGAAGCGCGGCAAGGGCGGTCCGCTGAAAGTCACGCCCAGCGACTGGTCGCATCCCTTGTGCGAGGCATTCTTTGCGGGGGCTGAAAGCCTCGGCATCCCGCGGAACCCGGACTACAACAGCGGCTCGCAATTCGGGACGGCTTACGCGCAACGAACCATCGCGTCGGGCCGTCGCCAAAGCGCGGCAACGGCGTTCCTCAAGCCCAACCTGAAGAACCCGAACCTGCACGTGCTCACCGGCGCGCATGTGACCGAGGTCTTGCTGGACGGCGCCACAGCGACCGGGGTCCGGATCAAGCGGGGTGGGCAGACCCGGACCATCCGCGCGCGGGGCGAGGTGATCCTGTGTGGCGGCGTCATCAACTCGCCGCAGCTTCTGCAACTGTCAGGTATCGGCGACCCCGACCATCTGACCTCGATCGGTGTGCCCGTTACCCATGCCTTGCCCGGTGTCGGGCAGAACCTGCGCGATCACTACACGCCCCGCTTCACTGCCCGGGTCAAAGGCACGGGCACCTTCAACGAGAGAACGCATGGCCTTGCCTTTGGTCAGGAAGTTCTCAAGTGGCTACTGGGCAAACCCTCGGTCCTGAGCTTGCCCTCGACCGTCTGCTATGCCTTTGCGAAGTCCGACCCGGTTCTGGACGAAAGTGACCTGCAGATCACCTTCATGCCCGCAAGCTATAAGGAGGGGAACCAGAGCCAGCTCGACGACGAACCCGGCATGACGCTGGCTGCGTGGCAACAACGCCCGGAAAGCACCGGCACGGTTCTGGCGCGGTCCTTAGACCCGTTCAACAAGCCGATGATTTCGCCGAACTACCTCAGCGCGCCCGAGGATCGCCGCGTGCTTTTGGCCGGGTTGCGGCTTGTCCGCCAGCTCATGCGGACCGCGCCGATGCAACCCTATTTCGGGGGCGAGATTTATCCGGGCGAGGCGGTCACCTCTGATGAAGACCTGCTGGCCACCGCCATCGAACGCGGCACGACCACCTTCCACATGATCGGAACCTGCAGCATGGGGCCTGACAGTAACCCCCGGTCGGTCGTCGACCCCCAACTCCGGGTGCACGGGGTGCGGAACCTGCGGGTGGCGGACGCGTCGATCATGCCGACCATGCCGGCCGCCAACACCAATGCCGCGTCCCTGATGATCGGTGAAATGGCGGCCTCGTTCCTTACTACGTCCTGAACGACACACCGAACCGTATAGCGACAAATACCAAAGAGCGCCGATCCTATCCTTTCGAGATGTCGATTGGGGGGGGCGGTTTGGTTAATGTGTCGGCTTCCGGGGGTGATTGGAGAGTACGATGTTTGAGCTAACGATCCACTTTCTTGCCGTGTCGTGTGTCGCGGCGCTTCACCTGGCTGCCAAGCGCAAAGTGAAGGCACCCCTGTCAAAGGTCTGAAAACAGGCCGTGTTGTGTGTTCGTGTCACGTAACAAGTGTCTTGGGACGAGTGTGTTGAGTAACGAGTGATCGCGGGGGCTGTTCCAGCGTCGGCAGCCCCGTTTTTACCCTGTTGGGCGAACCAGGTGCGCAGAAGAGATATGTGCCTGAAAAAGCTCGAATAATCCAAAGATACGACGCCAATTGAGCGCTGAAAAGACGACGAATTGATACAATTCTGCCCCTTTTCCCCTGTAACCAACGTTTCGCTGTGATTACCGAACGTCCGTGAAACTCCCTGCGAGTTCATAAGTTTAGTGAGTGTGTAATGAGTAAAATTGTTAAAATTCGTGGTGCAATCTTTACCTTGTCGATTGCTTCCCTGCCGCTCGAGGCGATTGCCCAGGCTTGTCTCGTCAGCGAGATGCAAAGCTTCCCAACGGTCTATTCCGAAGATTTTGGCACCGGCACGGGGCGGAGTTCGGACCCCAATGTTCTCAACCATGCGTTCACGGCATCCGGCGCCATTGGCGACGATTTCTATGCCGTCGGGCGGTCGTTGGACCTGAGCGGCACCTACATGCGCACCGCTGGCAATGTTGATGGCGATGGCGACACCAACGGGCGCTATCTTGGCGTCAACATGCGCGGCAAGAACGAATCCCCGCCAAGCTGGCAGGGCGAGTTCTATCGCCAGAACAGTATTTCCCTTGTTCCTCCGACTATGCCGACCGGTGCGACACTTGGCGGTTTCCGGTTCTCGACCGACCTTGCCGGCACCTGTATCGGTTGCTCGGACGTTCCGAATTTCACGCTGATCCTCGAAGACAGTGGGACAAGCGCACAATTGGCTTCCAGAACCAGTGCATCCTTCGGTGTCGTCAACGATGGTAACTGGCGTACGGCCAGTGTCGACGTTGTTGCGTTGCCGGCGACGACAACCGCGTTGAACCTTGTCCTGTTCAATTCGCAGCCAAGCGGCGCGGCCGGCAATGACGTTGGTGTCGACAATATCGAAATGGCGCCACTGGTCTGCCTGCCGCCCGAGGTCGAGTTCACGAAGGCGGCTGAAATCATCACGTCCAATGTGGGCGAGGCGGATGCAGCCGAGGCCGGAGATCTCATTCGCTACACCTACACCGTTCGCAACTCCGGGACCGTGACCGCGTATAACGTGTCAGTCACCGAGGGGCCGGGCTTCACGGGCACGGGCACGCCGCCCTTTCCCGCCGTTTTCAGCGGCGCTGCCGACCTCGACAGCGGGAATGGTACCGCCACCGATGTTGCTCCGGGCCAGACACTCGTATTCCGGGCCGATTACGTCATCCAACAGGCTGATATCGACGCGGGGGGCGTTGTCGATAACCAGGCCGATCTGGCGATGGAGACCTTGGACGGAACGGAATTCGATGATGTCTCGGACGGTGACGATGCCGTTTCGGGCGATCAGGTCACAACGGCCATCATTCCGATTGTCGCGGTGGATGACACCGAAACCGAACCGGTCATCGGAGCAACTGTCACGATCGACATTCTCGACAATGACGGTGCCCCCACGGTTCAGGGGGCCGCACAAGCCGCGACGGTCAGTCTTGTGGCTCCCGGCACGGCAACGAGCATCGTGACGGATGGAAGTGGTGATATTGTCGGCTTCACCGTACCGACCCAGGGCACGTGGTCCTATAGCGACGCGACGGGCGCGCTGGAGTTTGACCCGATCGCAAGCTTTACGGGCGACCCGACACCAATAGAGTACACGGTTGAAGGTACCAACGGTGCCACGTCGAACCCGGCCAGCGTTTCGATTGAATACGGCGACGGTCCGGTAACCGCCGATGACGATGCCTATAGCACGGTGATCGCAGCCGTCACGCACAACCCGCTTCTCAACGACAGCGACCCTGACGGCACTCTGGATGCGACGTCTGTTGTCCTGACAGGCGTCGGTGCGCCCGCGGGCTCGACGCTGGCCGTGGATGGCAAGACACTGACCGTGCCGAACGAAGGTGTCTGGCAGGTCCATGCAAGCGGTCAGATCACGTTCACACCGGACGCTGCCCTTGTGGGGGATCCGACGCCCGCGCCCTATACGGTCGCAGACAACAGCGGCAACATGTCGGCCCCTGCGACGGTGACTGTCAGCTATGTCGATGGACCGATCGCCACCAACGATGTTGTCACGACACCCGTGTCCGGCCCGGTCTCGGTCAACGTTATCGCGAACGACACAGGCGGAGCCCCGCTTGACGCGACCTCGGTTGTCTTCACGGGCACTGGTGCCCCGTCCGGCGCAACTCTGGCTCCCGATGGCAAGACACTGACTGTCACTGGCGAAGGCGTCTGGACTGTCGACAACGCGGGCCTTGTGACCTTCACGCCCGAGTCCGGCTTCACAGGGACACCGACACCGGCCGCTTATACAGTCAGCGACGTCAGCGGTGCCGTTTCTAACGAGGCGACGATTGCCTTTGCCGCCGCCCCGACGATCTCGGCTGCCGCCGACGCCCTGTCGACAAGCGATCCGGTTGCCGGGGGCACAACGGCCTCGGTTCTGAACAACGACCAGTTGAACGGGTCCACGATCACTGACCCGGCTCTTGTGACGTTGACACCGGGCGCGGCGCCTGCGCCGACCGCCGGATCGATCACGATGAATGCGGATGGCACGATCACGGTCGCCCCCAACACCACACCGGGAACCTATTCGTATTCCTACGAGATCTGCGATGCGGCCAACCCGACGAATTGTGCGACTGCCGTTGCGACAGTCGTCGTGGGAAGCGCAAGCTTGCTTGACGAGATCGCGCCCGAGTTGGTGGCAGTTCTGGAAGAAGACCGCGCCGCGACGGTTTCGCAACTTGGCCAGCAGATGAGCGGGTACGCCGCCGATGCCGGTCGCCGTTTGCGCAACCGTGGCAATGACGGCAACGCCTGTCTTGCGGGTGTGAACGCCATCCTCGACCGTGAGAACATCCTGTTCGACACCGACAAGGCGATCATCAAGTCGCAAAGCGGGCGCGTTCTGGATGCCATCGCGGAAGTTCTGCGCGGCTGCGCCGGGACGGCGTTTGAAATTGCAGGCCATACCGACAGTGATGCGTCGGACGCCTACAACCTCGACCTCAGCCAACGTCGTGTGAACGCCGTGCTGCGGGCCCTGCAGGCGCGGGATGTGGACACGACCGGCTACGTTGCACGCGGTTACGGCGAAAGCCGCCCGATCGCTAGCAATGCAACGGCGGCTGGCAAGGCCTTGAACCGCCGTGTGGAATTCCTGCCGCTTGGGGCCGGCGTTGCGCTGGGCGATTGCGAACAGGATCAGCATGTGCGGTCGCTGGACGCCTCGGCCAACGGCGCGGGCGCGTCGGTGAACGGTCAGTACCTGCGTGACACGCATGACTGCTGGAACGATGTGCGCCGGGTTGTCGAGGGTTCGATCAGCTATCTCGAAACTGACGAGGGGCTCTCGCAGACGATGCTGAACCTGTCTTATCGCCGGGATCGTGTGATCGACGAGAACAGCCTGCGCGGCTACTTCGCGGGCCTCTATGTCAGCAAGAGCGACATCACGGGTACTGCCGAAGGCGAGATCGAAGGTCTGGGCGTTAACGGTGGCATCTATGGTGCCGAGCGGATCAAGGGCAGCTTGATGGTGGACTACTATCTTGGCGCAGCCGCAGGCCTGCACGATTTCGAACTTGCCTTCGATGCAACCTCGGGGCCGATCACCGCGACGGGTGACTACACCTACTACGCTGCCTTTGCTGGTGCTGCCCTGTCGGGCGAGCTTGAGTTCGGTGACAAAACCGTGGCCCCACGGGTCGGCATCGACTACGTCTACTCGCCCGAGAGCGACGTTGACGTCACCGCCTTGAACGGCGCGCCGATTAGCGAAGCGCTTGAATTGTCATCGCTGTCGGGTGGACGCTTCTTTGCCGAGGTCGCAACCGAATGGGACGTCAATGACGGCGTAGCACGCGTGGGCGTAACCCCTCGGGTGTCCTGCTATCAGTCGATCGAAGGCCTTGGCGGTGCCTGCGGAGTTGGCGGATCGATCGATCTGTCCAGTACGGGCGACGCCACCGGGCTGATTTACTCGGTCTCGATTGATGCGGAATTTGGCGATGGTTATGACCGCGGCGCCCTGACTGGCAGCATCGAGCGCCGGTTGAGTGTCGGCACCGTCAGCGGTTCGGCCAAGTTCGCGCCGGAAGGGTCTGCCAGCCTCTTTGGGGGCTATGAACTGAAGTTCTGATCCGACCAATGGACCAAAATGCGACAGCACGGGTTTTCCGTGCTGTCGCGCCCTATGTTCGAAGCGTCAACACACCAGAGTGCCGGAAGCTGCCGGTCTGCGGTTCCGCGACGAAGCTTATAGACTTTAGCCTCGGATCTGGACCGCAACCCGCTCGCGTTGGGCGATACGCGCAAAAGCTCTATTCCGCCGCCACTCTTCCCCGCACTTCGCCAACCTGCCGTGCGATCTCGGCGATGTGGCGGCCATCGGTCCCGCAGCACCCGCCCCAGACGTTGATGTGCGGGAAGCGCCGGGCGAGGTCCGCCATTTGTCCCCCAAGTTCCTCCGGATCGCCGTCTTCCAGATGTCCAAGTTTACAGAGGTCAAGCGTCTCCATGGCGACCGCGTTTGGCATGAAGCCACCAAGACGTTGCGACCAATCTCCTTGCGTCAATCCGGGCACGAACTCGGTCGGATGGGTACAGTTGATCATGTAGTAGGCTGGAGCACTCTCGGTGGCCGCATCAACAGCCGTGATGGCGTCTTCGATCGTCTCGCCCCCTTTGAGTTTCCCCCCGGGGGCGACGAAGAATGAAATGATCACGGGGATGTCGATGGATTTGGCAGCCCGCGCAATGCCAATCACCTCTTCGACACTCGAGAAGGTCACAGCCGTGACGACACCGGCGCCCGCTTTCTTGAACGTTTGAATTTGCTCTGAATGATAGTCTTCCGCTTCTGCGGCATCCGGTGTCCGGCCCACGTTATACGCGTCCCCGCGCGGGCCAACCACCCCCCCGACAATCATCGGAGTGTCCGGGCTGTCATACTCCTTGGCGAACTCCCGATAGAACTCGATTCCGCGAATGTTGATGTCTTCCAGACCTTCACGCGAGAACCCGATGAGTTCGCCCCAATCCCGGCTTGCGCGATAGTGCAGACCCTCGTTGATCACCCCGAACCCGTTTTCAACGGCACCCTCGACGAGCTTACGGTGGTAGTCCTTGAGACAAGACAGTCCACGCGGGTCGTCAATCAACTCGAACGCGCAAAAATGGCGGAGCGTGAAGCCGTCGACATATTGAAGCCATGTCTCGAAGCCGCCGCCGCATGTCATCAATTTTCCATTGAGTTGTGGGAGCTGCATCTTGCCGTCCTTTCACCAATGCCCTTTTGGCAGGATCGTCTTCAACAAGATGAAGGCTGTCTAGTTCACCGACGGTGCAGTAGCCATTTGTGCCGAGAAGGCGCAATACTATCGCTGTTAATGTTGGATTGCGGGCCGACCCTCATGTTGAAACAGACCTCAGTCACCAAGTCCAAGAGGGAGGATATCCTGGATGCCGCCCAACGAGCGATTTTGCACAAGGGCGTTTCGGGCACGACCATCGACGAACTGATCGCCGAAGTCGACATATCCAAGAACGGGTTCTTTTATCACTTCAGGGACAAGGATCAGCTGGTCGAAGCAATACTTGTCCGCAATCTGGAAATTGACCGGGAATGGTTCGACGGGCTGCTTGGAAAAGCGGCGAGGGTAAGCGACGATCCCTTGTTCAGACTTCTGGCGTTTCTGGAACTGATTGCCGGAGAAATGGAGAGCATGGACGGCGGCCATCCCGGGTGCCTGACAACCGCAATTTGCTATCAAGACCGGCTGTTGGGCGATAACGTCAGGCAAGCTGCGGCACGCGTATTGCTTCAATGGAGATCGACACTACTGGGGCAGCTCGAAGAAATCGCCCGGGTTCATCCGCCCAAGTACGACGTGGCTCTTCAAGAGTTGGCTGACATGCTCTCGGCGGTGATCGATGGCGCCATCATCTTTGGCAGGGTCGTGGACGACGCCTTGATCCTGCCGCGCCAGATTCGCCTGTATAAGCAATTGATCCTAAACACGTTTGGGGCAGGCAAGTAGCCCGTCCCGGTAAGCGCTGCCTGACCAGTATGCTGCGCATGTGTTTACCAAAGTTGCGCGCACCGAGACCGGAGTTTCAGGGAAGAGCGTCGAACGCGGGCCCGATCAAATCGGCAAACTTCTTCCAGTCGCCAGAACTGTTTCGGTAAATCCGACGTCGGATTTGAGTCGCGGATGATGTGTAGACCGCGCGGGTGTTGCGTTCCGGAGCAAGGCATGCCTCTTGCCATTCAAGATCAAGAAAACCCAGAAGTTCTCGCGTGGTCGGTTCGGGGTCTTCCGTGAGCCCGTCATAGTCGACACGAAAGATCCGATCCCCGAAAAGCTGTTCCCAGTGCCGCATAAGGTCGGTGTATGCCAAATAATAGCTCGCCACATCGCCGAGGTCATAGGCGAAACCGTTCCCGTCGCCAGAATAGTAGTGTTTGAAGTTGGACCAGCATGTCGCGCGGGCATCACGCACGACGTGCACGATCTTCGCGTGTGGGAAGATCGAGAAGATCGCGCCGACCCAGCAGAAGTTCACTGGAAGCTTGTCCGTTATGTAAAAGGTATCGGACCCTGCGGCACGGAGATGTTCAAGATACGTGTTTCGCACCTGAACGCCGGCAGAAGCGAACGCGTCAACGCTTTGCCAATCGAGACGCGACAACCGTTCGTTCAAAAGCTCGATCTCGCCGCCGCCATGAATCTCGGAATGCGCCGATAGCATTTGCTCGATCAGACTGGTTCCGGATCTTGGCATGCCGACAATGAAGATGGGTGTCGGCGCGTCGGCTGGGGTGTCCGCGCCGGCCAAACCAAAATCCACCGCCGTTTTCGGAAACGCGGCCTTTTGTGCCGCGAGACGACGGTTGTCATCCTCGACGCGATAGCCGAGCCGCGACTTTTGCAGGCGGTTTGCTTCCGAAAGGTGACGAAACGCATGTTCGATGTCGCCGATATCGTCATAGGCCTTGCCAAGAGAAAACCCGATCAGCAGTTGTTCTCGATCCGTCAGGTTTTCCTGTTCGAGCGCCTTTTTCATGCGTTCGATTTCCAACGCGCCGACTTCGAACGTCCTCACTGCGGCCAGGTTCCAATACACTTCCGCGCTGGCCTGACCGTCCTTGGTCGCAGCGGTCAGGAACTTGGTGGCTTCCGCCATGTCACCTTTTATCTTGTGCAAATTTCCTAGATTGGCGAGGGCAGGTCCGTATTGCGGTGACGAGGCCAGAGCCATTTCGAAGGCGTCTTGAGCTTCCTTGAGCTGTCCCCGTTCGACATGGATGGTGCCAATATTGTTCAGAGCGCTTGCGTCACCTTTCCGAAGCTCGAGAACCTTTGAGAAGCTCTGCAACGCGTTTTCGTACTGACCTGCTGCTTTCTCTGCGTTGCCGCGATTGCCGAACGCGTCGGCGTCAGAAGGATCAAGCTCGACGATTTTGGTATAGGCACCGATGGCTTCGGCCGCCTGTCCAAGCGCGGCCAACCCTGCGGCACGAAGTTTCAACAGTCCGATATGATCGGGATAGGCGGTGAGGGACCTGTCTGATGCCTCGATCACGTCGCGCATTTGACCGCGGTGATAAAGGTCGACGATCCCTTTGAGGAGACGCGCCGGAACCTCGGGCGCGCTAACTTTGGAAAGAGACTTCAGGCCATGCAACGCGCGCTTGTTGTTCGGGAATTTTTCCAAGACCGAGGAATAAAGCGCGTGCGCCTGAGACACCGCGCCCTGTCGGGCAAGAGATCGGGCCTTAAGGAGCGTTTTTTCGGTCGTCATTGATCAACAAATTGATAAACCGCGCTTCCGCCTAGAAAGGATGCTTCACCGGGGGTGTTCAGTTTTCGTATTGATGCGGACAGCCGAGGCTTCGGGCCTCTCGGGCAATTAATGGGGCGTCCGCAAAGTCGTCGGTAGTCGTTCGCTGTGCTCAGTCGAGCCGTATGGAAGCTTCAAATGTCTGTTTCGCGCCTAATGCGCTTTCGTCCAGAAAACCTTGAGTAAGCGAACTGCGCTTGGTCAAGTGTCTCAGCCGCCTCACGCACGGCTCTTGCTTGCTGGGCCAAAATTCGCTGCTTTCCGCATAATTTTTGTACGAAGTGAAAACTCAGGTTGGCTTGTCACCGTCGGATGGACCCTATCAAGTCCCACCTTCGCCGCATCTGTCTCAAGGTGGGCTGCCGGCCCGCAACTTGCAGAAGCACGAGACGGGAAAGTCGGCTGCGTCCAGCCCAAACTGCACGATGTTCAAACAAACCTACATGCTGTCACCTTGGCAAAGCTGGGAAGCGCGCTTTTCATTCTGAGGGCTGAGAAAGCAAGTCGATTACCAAAAAAGTGTGAGCTGCAAAAATGCAATTACGAGATAGCTAATTTGCAGGGCTTAAGGTCGCATCGCTAACTGTTCGCAAAAGAAAAATAATGGCGAGGTGCATTTGGGGGGTGTGCTGGTCAGAATATGCATCAGCTAAATATATAGATATCCAAGTTTCGAGTTGTCTATTAAGATTCTGTTATAAATGAAATTTTCAGCGACGTATTGCTGCGTAAGAGAAAAACTGTTTTTGAAATGTTACGGCATTTTTGCAGTATATTCTGCCCAAAGGTGTAACACTTTTTTTGAAGTCAACCTTAAGCAAGCAAGTTGCATCAAAACTGTTTCTAATGCGGAAACAGTCTGGACCGAAAGTTGCAATCTTTATAGCGTGATGGTCAGCGCGCAATTCCCGAGTTGTCTCCGAATGAGTATGGCGCAAACTAAAGCTGGGGCTCATTTCGCTTTGAAACTATTACTAAATCCATTGAAACCAAGACAGCTTCGATGGCTCGCATTGTTCGTAATGATGCCTGTCGCTGCGCTCGGCGCCGTGGTGCTCACTGTTCCAAATGTGAAAGAGGTTGTGTCTGCGGGACCCATTCAGCATGGCCATGCTGATATCAGCTGTTCCGGGTGTCACAAGGAAAGTCCCGGCACGATACGGCAGCAAGCCCAAGCCAACGTGCGTTATGTCCTGGGACTGCGTCAGGGTCCGGTGGACTTTGGTTATGCGGCTGTAACCTCTGGCGTCTGCCTCGATTGCCATGAACGGCCAAACGAACGTCATCCGATCTATCGCTTCAACGAGCCACGCTTCGTGGAAGCTTTGGCAAGCGTTCAGGCGAACAGTTGCCTCGGATGCCACACAGAGCACACGGAAGAACGCGCTTTCGTCGAGCCCACGTTTTGCGTCGCCTGCCACGAGGATCTGACCCTCAAGTCCGATCCGATCGACGTCCCCCATGCCACGTTGATTGCAGATGATCGATGGGAGACCTGCTTGGGATGCCATGATTTCCACGGGAACCATGCGGTGAGGCCGCAGTTGGTTTTGGATGAAGCTTATGACACGGCGAATTTTTTCTGTGCATGATCGTCTGTTTCTACATTGGGTTTTCTGAACCGGCTGGACATTCTTCTGTCAACCGTCTATGACGTTTTCTGACCGAAATCGAATCAGAGGCCGCAATGGATCTCTCGAACCTGA
>JAJDUZ010000052.1 GCA_022826385.1 Silicimonas sp. | reverse complement strand
TCCGGCGGCCCACGGCGTGCTGCGCCTGGTGCTGGAGATGGACGGCGAGATCGTCGAGCGGGCCGATCCCCATATCGGTCTGCTGCACCGCGGCACCGAGAAGCTGATCGAGCACAAGACCTATCTACAGGCCGTGCCCTATTTCGACCGGCTCGACTATGTCGCGCCGATGAACCAGGAACACGCCTTCGCGCTCGCAACGGAAAAGCTGCTCGGCATCGGTGCGCCGCCGCGCGGTCAGGCGATCCGCGTGCTCTATGCCGAAATCGGCCGGGTGCTCAATCATCTTCTGAACGTTCCGGCCTACGCCATGGATGTTGGTGCGCTGACGCCCTTCCTGTGGGCCTTCGAAGAGCGCGAGAAGCTGATGGGCTTCTACGAGCGGGTGTGCGGCGCGCGGCTCCACGCGGCCTATTTCCGGCCCGGCGGCGTGCACCGGGACCTGCCGGCCGGCCTGATCGGCGACATACGGGACTGGCGCGCGGCATTTCCGAAAGTGATCGACGATATCGAGACGCTGCTGACCGAGAACCGCATCTTCAAGCAGCGCTCGGTCGATATCGGCGTCGTCGCAGCGAAGGACGCGCTGGACTGGGGCTTCTCGGGGCCGATGCTGCGCGCCTCCGGCCTCGCCTGGGACCTGCGCAAGGCGCAGCCCTACGACGGCTACGAGGATTATGACTTCGACATTCCCGTCGGCCGGAACGGCGACTGCTATGACCGCTATCTCGTGCGCGTCGAGGAAATGCGCCAGAGCCTGCACATCATCGACCAGGCGCTCGACCGGCTGGAGACGCTGGACGGTCCCGTGGCGGCTGACGACAATAAGGTCACGCCGCCCAAACGGGGCGAGATGAAGCGCTCTATGGAAGCGCTGATCCACCACTTCAAGCTTTACACCGAGGGCTTCCACGTCCCCGCGGGCGAGGTCTATGCCGCCGTTGAAGCGCCGAAGGGCGAGTTCGGCGTCTACCTTGTGGCCGATGGCACCAACAAGCCCTACCGCGCCAAGCTGCGCGCGCCGGGCTATCCGCATCTGCAGGCGATGGATCACGTCGCCAAGGGCCACCAGCTGGCCGACGTCTCGGCGATCATCGGCACGATGGACATCGTGTTCGGTGAAGTGGACCGTTGAGGACGTCTGTTCGACCATATTCGCAGATCTAACGGGATCTGCGCCCGAGACCTGAGGGAACCGAATGCTACGCCGCCTACACCCTGAACAACCCGAGGCCTTCGCCTTCACGCCCGCCAACCAGGCCTGGGCCGAGGCTCAGATCACCAAGTATCCGGAAGGCCGTCAGGCCAGCGCCGTGATCCCGCTTCTTTGGCGGGCGCAGGAGCAGGAAGGCTGGGTGACGCGCCCGATCATCGAACATGTCGCGGCAATGCTGGATATGGCCTTTATCCGGGTGCTGGAAGTGGCAAGCTTCTATTTCATGTTCCAGCTGCATCCCACGGGGTCTATTGCAAATATTCAGGTTTGCGGCACGACCTCGTGCATGATTTGCGGGGCCGAAGACCTGATCGCGGTTTGCAAGGAAAAGATTGCTGACAAGCCGCACACCCTGTCGGCGGACGGCAAGTTCACTTGGGAAGAGGTTGAGTGTCTGGGCGCCTGCGCCAACGCACCGATGGCCCAGATCGGCAAGGACTATTACGAAGACCTGACCGCCGAGCGGTTTGCCGAGATGATCGACGAGCTGGCGGCGGGCAAAGTGCCGGTGCCGGGTCCACAGAACGGGCGTTATGCGGCTGAACCGAAAGCAGGGCTGACAAGCCTGACCGAATACGAAGCCGGTCGGCCCCAATATAATGCCAGCGCGCAGCTTGCCGTAGATATCGGCGACACGGTGAAGCGCATCGACGGCACCGAAGTGCCGCTTGTCACGCCTTGGTTGGGTGGTGGAGCCCGCACGGCGCCTGCGGCGGCCCCCGTGGCCGAAGCCCCCAAACCCGCACCGGCGGCCGAAGCGCCGAAACCGGTCGAGGCCCCGAAAGCGCCGGAGCCCGCGCCAGTGGAACCCGCCGAACCGACCGAGGCCGCGAAGCCGAAAGGGCTGACCGAAGCCCGTGGCGGCCAGGCCGACGATCTGAAGAAGATCAAAGGCGTTGGACCGAAGCTTGAGAAGCTTCTGAACTCGATGGGGTTCTATCATTTCGATCAGGTGGCAGCGTGGACATCGGCGGAAATCGCTTGGGTTGACGACAACCTTGAAGGCTTCAAGGGCCGCGTGACGCGCGACAACTGGGTCGAGCAGGCCAAGACCCTTGCGGCGGGCGGAACGACGGAATTCTCGAAAAAGGTGGATGGTGGCGACGTCTATTGATGACGCGCCGCCTGAATAGTTCCCCTTGATTGACAGCTTCCGGTGTGCAGAGTCTGTGACAAGCACTCGGGAGGCTCTAAAATATGTCGCAGAAGCACACTCTTAATTCGTTCGCCTTGGCGGTGGTTCTGGCAGGAGCGATCTTTGTCGTCGCGTTCATGCTGTTTATGTTCATCGCCGATTACCGGGTGATCGCTTCGTTGTTCTTGGCCTTGCTGGTGGCCCTGTTGGCCGGGATCGTCCTGTTCCTTGGCTTCGGCACCCCAAGCGAGCAGGCCCTGCCTGCCGCGGCACGAGCCCCAGCCGATACATCGTCAGACACTGCGCCCCCCGCAGCGGCAGCCCCCGTTGCCGCCGCAGCGGCAGACACCGCGGCAAGCGAACAGCAAGCTGCGGCGCAGGCCGAAGTGGCGCGGCTGAAGGCCGAAGAAGAGGCCGCAGCCGAGACCATGCGCGCCCGTCAAGAAGCCGCAGAAGCCGAAGCTGCGGCGAAAGCCGCTGCCGAAGCCGAAGCCGCCGAAGCTGAGGCTGCACGGGTGAAAGCGGAAGCAGAAGCTGCGGAAGCCGCCCGCGCTAAGGCGGCGGAAGAAAGCGCCGCAGCGGAAGCCGCCGCCGCAGCGGCAACGCCTGCTGCAGATCATGGCATCCCCGATTACGATGGCGACGGCAAACTGGAAGGCACCGAAGAAGGCACACGCCCGGCTGGCCTCGATGCGCCGCGCGACGGCAAGGCTGACGATCTCAAGCAGATCAAGGGCATTGGCCCCAAGCTGGAAAAGCTTTGCAACAGCCTTGGGTTCTGGCATTTTGATCAGGTGGCTGCGTGGTCTTCCGACGAAGTGGCGTGGGTTGATGCGAACCTTGAAGGCATCAAGGGCCGCGTGACGCGCGACAAATGGGTCGAACAGGCAGGGGTTCTCGCCTCGGGCGGCGAAACCGAATTCTCGAAGCGCGTCGAGGATGGCGACGTCTATTGAGATCGGGTATTAAGGCCCCGTTAACCTTGATGGTCCAGACCAAATGGACCATTGAGGGGCAGTTGCGAAGAAAAGCGGTCTTGGGATGACCTCTTACGTCTGAATTGTGGAACGGCAATGGACGAACGAGACGAACGCGAAAAAGAACTGGCCCGGATGGGGCGGCTGATCTCTATTGTGATCGCCGGAACGATGCTTCTGTGGATGGCCGCTCAATGGATCGGCGGCGAACTGGGGTTGCCCGATGAATACGTGTTTTTGTTCGATCTTTTCGCACTCGCGGGTTTCCTCTGGGCGATTTTCGTGACAAGGCAACTCTGGCGGAAACGCCGCGAACTGGACAAGAGTTGAGGCGCCCGCTGCCTTGAGTGACACCGTCGAAATGGGAACGATGTGATGCTGGACGACAAGGATCGTATCTTTACGAATCTCTATGGCATGCACGACCGGACACTGGCCGGCGCCAAGGCGCGCGGTCACTGGGATGGCACTGCGGAAATCATCAAGAAAGGTCGCGACTGGATCGTCGACCAGATGAAGGCCAGCGGCTTGCGTGGCCGGGGCGGGGCAGGCTTCCCGACGGGGCTCAAATGGTCGTTCATGCCCAAAGAAAGCGACGGTCGCCCGGCTTACCTTGTGGTCAACGCCGATGAAAGCGAACCCGGCACTTGCAAAGACCGCGAGATCATGCGCCACGACCCGCATACGCTGGTCGAAGGCTGCCTGATCGCCAGTTTCGCGATGAACGCGAACGCCTGTTATATCTACCTGCGCGGCGAATATATCCGCGAGCGCGAAGCTCTGCAGATCGCCATCGACGAGGCCTATGACGCGGGTCTTCTGGGCAAGAATGCCGCCGGTTCGGGCTGGGATTTCGACCTTTACCTGCATCACGGCGCCGGCGCCTATATCTGTGGCGAGGAAACCGCCCTGCTGGAAAGCCTTGAAGGCAAGAAGGGCATGCCCCGGATGAAGCCGCCGTTCCCGGCGGGGGCGGGTCTCTATGGTTGCCCGACCACGGTGAACAACGTGGAATCGATTGCCGTCGTGCCGACGATCCTGCGCCGTGGCCCCGACTGGTTCGCCAGCTTCGGCCGTCCGAACAACGCGGGCACCAAGCTGTTCGCGATCAGCGGTCACGTGAACAACCCGTGCGTCGTCGAAGAAGCGATGTCGATTTCCTTCGAGGAACTGATCGACCGCCATTGTGGCGGCATTCGCGGCGGCTGGTCGAACCTGAAAGCGGTGATTCCGGGCGGCAACTCGGTGCCCTGTCTGCCGGGCAAGATCATGAAAGACGAGTGCATCATGGATTTCGACTGGCTGCGCGAGCAGCAGTCGGGCCTTGGCACGGCAGCCGTCATCGTGATGGACAACTCGACCGACATCATCAAGGCGATCTGGCGGCTATCCAAGTTCTATAAGCATGAAAGCTGCGGCCAGTGCACGCCCTGCCGCGAAGGCACGGGTTGGATGATGCGGGTCATGGACCGGCTGGTGAAAGGCGAGGCCGAGGTCGAGGAAATCGACATGCTTCTGGACGTCACCAAGCAGGTTGAAGGTCACACGATCTGTGCCCTTGGCGATGCCGCGGCCTGGCCGATCCAGGGTCTGATCCGGCATTTCCGGGACGAGATCGAGGACCGCATCAAACACAAGCGCGGCGCAACGATCGCGGCCGAGTAAACGGGGGCTCTGCCCCCCGTCCCCTGCGGTGACATCCCCCGGGATATTTTGGAACAGGCGAAGACGGGTTGATGCTTTGTTGATCCCGAACGGCGCAGCGTGTAGCGTGCCGCGGAAGTAGGGAGAGGGCGCATGTCGTTGAATCGCTGGATCATTCTTGGGTCCATCTTGCTGATGGTGGCCGGGTGTGGATCGGTGCGCGAGCGTGTGTTCGGCGGCGGTGGGCAATCGGACCGAACCCTTCCTTATCGTACAAGTCTGACCAAGGGCGGCGACCGGCGCGACATCACGATCCGCGTGCGCGCGGGGGGCGTTTCCGTGCCGGATGTGCGCGAGAGCGTGCGTTTTGCCGCGACCCGCTATTGTCTGCAGACCTTCGGGGGCTCTGACACCTTGTGGCGCATCGATCCTGCGACCCAGGATTGGGCGTTCACGCGCGACGGACAGGACATGATCTTTCAAGGCCGCTGCGTGGCGCGCTGACGGGATGAGTGTCGCATGATCCGCCTCTGGGACGGTTTCCTCAGTGTCTTTGCCGCCGTTTTGACCGGGGCCATCATTGGCGTCCCGGCCTGGGGTGCTGTCCGTGCGTTGCAGGCCGACCTGATTCCCGTCTGGGGTTGGGCGCCACTGGTGCTTCTGGGGGCTGCGGGCGTCGTGATGGTGCTGTCTTTTCTTCGGAAAGCCAGTCGCGGCGTGCATCCGCTGCGGGAACGGCGACGGTAACAGTTCTAACAATACGTGAACTCTGAAAAGTTGTTTCTTATGAGTGGCTTGTGCCGAATGTCGGGCAACTTTCCGCTATCTTCTTTGAAATTTCGCAATTTTGCCTCCCGAAGTTCGGGGGCTGTGCCTATATCTTCCGAACCGGTCGGACGGGGAGCGGGTCCCGTGGCCGACCGGCAAATGAGAGAGCAGAATTTTGATGTTCAGGACGCTTTCAACACTGGTTTTCATCGGCCTCGCGGCACCTGCCGCGGCGCTGCAACCGTTGCACGAGGACACCCGCGTGCTGAACGGATTCTATGTGATCGGATTCGCGGACGAGATCCGAAAGCGCTGCGACAGCATCGAACCGCGAATTTTTCGGGCAATCGGATATCTTCGTTCGCTGGAACGTTACGCCTTGAAGGCTGGCTATACCTCTGAAGATATTGATGAACTTCAGGATAATAAGGCGGAAAAAGAGAAGCTGCGGTCGAAAATTCGTGCAGATTTGGCTAAACGCGGTGCGACACCACAAACACCGGAAGGCTATTGCACTGTGGGCCGTGAAGAAATAGCCAAGGGCAGCGCTGCGGGACGCCTTCTGAAGTCGAAGTAATCGCTTCGGTCCTCGCGGCAAAGGAAGCCATGAGGACCGTTGCCCATGTCCGACCTGCGGAAGCTCATTATCGACGATGTCGAGGTTGAGGTTGATCCGGCTCTGACGCTGATCCAGGCCTGTGAACAAGTCGGGATCGAAATTCCAAGATTTTGCTATCACGAGCGGCTCTCGATTGCCGGGAACTGCCGGATGTGCCTTGTCGAAGTCGTTGGCGGCCCGCCGAAGCCTGCGGCCTCCTGCGCGATGCAGGTGCGCGACTTGCGCCCCGGTCCCGAAGGCCAGCCGCCGGTCGTGAAGACCAACTCGCCGATGGTGAAGAAGGCGCGCGAAGGGGTGATGGAGTTCCTGCTCATCAACCACCCGCTGGATTGCCCGATCTGCGATCAGGGCGGCGAGTGCGACCTGCAAGACCAGGCGATGGCCTATGGCGTGGATTTCAGCCGCTTCCGCGAGCCGAAGCGGGCGGTCGACAACATGGACCTTGGCCCGCTTGTCGGCACGGCAATGACGCGCTGCATTTCCTGCACGCGCTGTGTGCGCTTCATCACCGAGGTTGCGGGCATGCCCGAGCTTGGCCAGACCGGACGCGGCGAGGATGCCGAGATCACGTCTTATCTGGGCCAGACGCTGGACAGCGAGATGCAGGGCAACATCGTCGATCTTTGCCCCGTGGGGGCGCTGACCTCGAAGCCTTACGCCTTTACCGCGCGTCCGTGGGAACTGACCAAGACCGAAACCATCGATGTGATGGATGCGCTTGGCTCGAACATTCGCGTCGACACCAAGGGGCGCGAAGTGATGCGGATCATGCCGCGCAACCATGACGGCGTGAACGAGGAATGGCTTTCCGACAAGTCGCGCTTTGCATGGGACGGCCTGCGTCGTCAGCGGTTGGACAAGCCGTATATCCGCGAGAATGGCAAACTGCGCCCCGCCGATTGGGGCGAGGCGCTGGCCAAGGCGGCCGAGGCGATGAAAAGCGGCAAAGTCGCTGGTCTGATCGGTGATCTGGCGCCGGTGGAAGCCGTTTATGCGCTGAAGGAACTTGTTGGCGAGGATGGCGCGGTCGAGTGTCGTCTGGACGGCGCGAAGCTGCCCGCGGGCAACCGTTCGGCCTATGTCGGAACGGCGTCGGTCGAGGACATCGAGAACGCCGAAGCGATCATGCTGATCGGCACCAACCCGCGCGCCGAAGCGCCGGTGTTGAACGCGCGCATCCGCAAGGCCTGGGCGCGGGGCGCCAATATCGGGCTGGTCGGGCAACCGGTTGATCTGACCTATGACTATACGCATCTCGGCACGGGCCGCGATGGGTTGCGCAAGCTCTTCGACATGTCGCCCGAGAAGGCGCATGGCAAAGAAACGCTGGTCATCATCGGGCAGGGCGCCTTGACGGGCTCTGGTGGCAAAGGCGCTCTGGCAGATGCCATGCGCTATGCCGAAGCAACGCAGTCGAAGTTCCTGGTGCTGCACACGGCCGCCAGCCGCGTCGGTGCGCTGGACGTGGGTGCGGTGAATGCCGGCGGCGTCGAAGGCGCGCTGGAGGGCGCAAGCGTCGTCTATAACCTTGGCGCGGACGAGGTCGACATCCCCGAAGGACCGACGGTGATCTATCAGGGCAGCCATGGTGACCGGGGCGCGCATCGCGCCGACATCATCCTGCCCGCCGCCGCCTGGACCGAGGAAAACGGTCTCTTCGTCAATACCGAAGGGCGTCCGCAACTGGCGATGCGCGCCAGCTTCCCGCCGGGCGAGGCCAAGGAAAACTGGGCGATCCTGCGTGCCTTGTCGGCCGAGATGGGCGCGACACTGCCATTCGACAGCCTTGCCGCCTTGCGCAAGCATCTGGTCGAGGCTGTCCCGCACCTGAAAGACATCGACACCGTGCCGCAGAACGATTGGGCACCGGTCGAGGCGTCGGGCGACGGCTCGGGCGAGTTCACCGAGACGGTAACCGCCCATTATCTGACGAACCCTATTCTTCGCGCCTCCAGCCTGATGGCCGAGTTGCAATCGGCGGCGCGGAACCGGCAGGCGGGCAAGCTCGCTGCCGAGTAGGAAAAGTGGTTAACGACGCGGCATTTGGTCTGGAAAATCCGGGCCATAGGCTGCTAAGGGGGCGCAGGGCAAAATCCTCGCCCGACAAAAGGGAACAAGAGGTTAGCGCATGTCGCTCCAAATCGAATTCGCCGGCACTCCCGAAGGCATTCGCTTGCGCGAAGGCTGCCTTGTCGTTGTCGGCAAATATGGAACTCTAGGAGGGAGCGTCGCGCGATAGATGGCTGACTTTCTGACGACACCGCTTGGCATCGTGGTCCTTGTTGCGGCGCAAACCCTTCTGGTGGTTGCCTTCGTGATGATCTCGCTGCTGTTCCTTGTCTATGGCGACCGAAAAATCTGGGCCGCGGTCCAGATGCGCCGGGGCCCGAACGTGGTGGGGCCTTGGGGCCTTCTTCAAACCGTGGCCGATGCGCTCAAATACATCGTCAAGGAAAACGTCATCCCGGCCGGTGCGGACCGGGCTGTTTTCATTCTGGCACCCCTTATTTCCTTCGTTCTGGCGCTGCTCGCGTGGTCGGTGATCCCGTTCTATGCCGGTCAGGACACGATCTGGGTTCTGGCCAATATCAACGTGGCCATCCTGTTCGTCTTCGCCGTCTCCTCGCTTGAGGTCTACGGCGTGATCATGGGCGGCTGGGCGTCGAACTCGAAATACCCGTTCCTTGGCTCACTGCGCTCGGCGGCGCAGATGATCTCGTACGAGGTGTCGATCGGCCTGATCATTATCGGCGTCATCATCTCGACCGGCTCGCTGAACTTCGGCCAGATCGTTGCGGCGCAGGATGGCGGCTATGGCCTGTTCAGCTGGTATTGGCTGCCGCATCTGCCGATGGTCTTCCTGTTCTTCATCAGCACGCTGGCGGAAACCAACCGCCCGCCCTTCGACCTGCCGGAAGCGGAATCGGAACTGGTGGCGGGCTATCAGGTGGAATATTCCTCGACGCCCTTCCTGCTGTTCATGGCCGGTGAATACATCGCGATCTTCCTGATGTGCGCGCTGATCAGCCTGCTGTTCTTTGGCGGCTGGCTGTCGCCGATCCCGTTCATTCCGGACAGCCCGCTCTGGATGGTTGCGAAGATGGCGTTCTTCTTCTTCCTCTTCGCGATGGTGAAGGCGGTGGTGCCGCGCTATCGCTATGACCAGCTGATGCGGCTGGGCTGGAAGGTGTTCCTGCCCCTGTCGCTGGCCTGGGTTGTTTGGGTCGCCTTTGCCGCCAAGTTCGAATTCTTCGGTGGCGCCTATGCGCGTTGGGCCATGGGAGGCTGATCTTGGGCGTTGACTACTCGGCAGCCAAGAAACTGATCGCCCATGCCAAGGCGCATGGGATGGGTCGGCGTGTCTTGATGCTGGGTCGGAACAAGCTGCAAGTGAAAGACAAACATCGCGGCGCGCTGGACCGGCAGCTGAGCGATGCGGGCTTCGGCCAGTCCTTTGCCGAGGTCGAGCAGACCGACGGCTATGCCGAGGCGTTCTTCAAGGCGCTTGGCGCCGAAACCGTGGTGTCGATGGACCTCTCGGATTACGAGGGCGCCGAGATCACGCATGATCTGAACGATCCCGTCGACGCCGCGCATGAAGGCCAGTTCGACCTGATCTATGACGGGGGCACGACCGAGCACATCTTCGACGTCGCCCGCTGCATGGACAATCTGAACGTTCTTCTGGCCGATGGCGGCGTGCTGGCCAGCTGCGCGCCCGCCAATAACTGGTTCGCCCACGGGTTTTACCAATTCGGGCCCGAACTGGTTTACGGCTATTGGAAGCACGGCTGCGGCTACGATGTGCTGGATTGCGTGATGCTGCCCGAAATGCCGCGCGACAAGGAAATGCCGATCCCCGATCCAGCCGAAGCCGGGGTGCGCCCCCGCGTGCGCGGCAAGGTGCCGAACCAGCGGGTTTACCTCTGGTACGAAGTGCGGAAGGGCGCAGGCGCACACCGGTACACCCGTGCCCTGCAAACCGATTACGTCCGCAAGTGGAGCGACCACGACAAGGCCCAGAACCGCGAGAGCGAGATTGTCGCCCTGCGCGAGGCGCATGTCGCCGCCGCCGAGGAGGCCAGCCAATGAGCCTGACTCCTCGCGAGAATGCCGAAGCGCTGTACATGGTGGGCATCCGTGACGGCCATCCGCGCGAAGCCGTCGCCGCGCATACCGGTGACCGCTACACCCAGCATTCGACCGGTGTCGGCGACGGACAAGAGGGCTTCGTCGCCTTCTTCGACGACTTCATCGCCCGCAACCCCAAGCGGCATATCGACGTCGTGCGCAGCCTGCAGGACGGGCCGAACGTGTTCATCCACGCCTTTCAAAGCCTGAACGACGGCGAGATGGAGTGGGTGACGACCGACTTCTTCGACAGCGACGCCGACGGCAAGATCGTCGAACATTGGGACGTGATCGCCGCCATGGCGCCCGCGAACACCAGCGGACGCACGATGATCGACGGCCCGACCGAGGTCACCGACCTTGACCGGACCGAAGCCAACAAGGCCCATGTTGCCGCCTTCATGCAAACCTGCCTGATCGAAGGTCAGGCGGATCGGCTGGGCGATTTCATCAACGAAGACCAATACCTCCAGCACAACGCCCAAGTGGGTGACGGGCTGGAGCATTTCCGCACGCTCTTGGCCGACCCCGACCGCAAGCTGACCTATCAGGAGGTTTTCATGCTGGTGGGCGAGGGAAATTTCGTGGCGACGCTGAACAAGGCACGCTGGGGCGATCAGGACCTGTGCCAGGTGGACCTCTTCCGGCTGGAAGACGGGCTGATCGTTGAACATTGGGACAACTCGGAACCGGTTCCGCCACAGGCGGAATGGGCGAATTCAGGGAAATTCTGACGATGACGCAGATCGACTGGAACCGCGCGGGCAAATACTTCCTGCTTATGGACATGTTCAAAGGGCTGGGCCTTGGCCTGCGCTATTTCTTCTCGCCCAAGGCGACGGTGAACTATCCGCACGAAAAAGGGCCGCTGAGCCCGCGCTTCCGCGGCGAACACGCGTTGCGCCGCTATCCCAACGGGGAAGAGCGTTGCATCGCCTGCAAGCTCTGCGAAGCGATCTGCCCGGCACAAGCGATCACCATCGATGCCGAGCCCCGCGAGGACGGCTCGCGCCGGACCACGCGCTATGACATCGACATGACGAAATGCATCTATTGCGGCTTCTGCCAGGAAGCCTGCCCGGTGGATGCGATCGTTGAAGGCCCGAACTTCGAATTCTCGACCGAAACCCGCGAAGAACTGTTTTACGACAAGGACAAGCTCCTTGCGAACGGCGAACGCTGGGAGGCCGAGATTGCCCGCAACCTTGAAATGGATGCACCGTATCGCTGATGGGAACCTGGGGTGTACATAGCTTCGAGAACGACGACGCCAAAGAATGGTGCCAGGCCTATCGCGAGATGGGTCTGCCTGTTGCCGGCAGCACGCTTGACGTGGCGTTGGGCGATTTCAGCAACGGTGCGCTCAGCGCCGGCATCGCCGCCCGCGCCATCGCGGCGATCGAAGCTGTGGCGTTTGCCCTGGGTCGTGGCTCGGCCGAGGCGCATCAGGCCTTTCAGGGCGCGCCGGAGGCAGATGCCGACGCGGCCGAAGCCCTGATCGAAAAGTGTGACAGCGCGATCATGGCGATCACCGGCGGCTCCGAGCTTGCGACGCTTTGGAAAGACTCCGATCCCGGCAATCACGAGGCGTGGATTGCGTCGCTGACCGATCTGCGCACCCGCGTGAATGGTGCCGCAACAACGACGGAATCCGTCGAGGAACCGCGCGCTGCACCCGCCGAAACGGCGGCTGATGTTTCCCTGCAAGACCAGTTGATCGACATTCGGAACGCCATCAGCGGACTTGAAGCCGACATCGAAGTCATGCGTCAGGAAATGCGCGAGGGCATGATCCAACTGGCCAAACGCATCACACGGGGGTCGCAATGACAGACGACAACCCGTTCGAAGCGATGCTGGCGATGAGCCAGGAATGGGTCAAGGCGATCAACCCGGCGCTGACCCATTTCACGCCCAAAGGCTTCGAAGCACTGATGCCGACGATGCCGCGTGACATGATGGAAACGGTCATGGGCAAGACGTTCAACCCCGAGGGGCTGGACGCGAAAACCAAGCTTCTTCTGACGCTTGCGGGTCTCACGATCCTTGGCGCTCAGGCCGAGGCGCAAATCCGGCTGACCGTGCGCCACGCGCTGGAAGCCGGGGCGACGAAACAGGAAATTGCAGAAACCATCGCCATGATGGGCGTGTTCGGCGGTGTGCCGGCCATGTCGAAGGCGATGGAACTGGCAAGCGGCGTCATGGACGCCGCGACAGATGACGAGGACACGGAATGACACCGATTGTGCTGGCCTTTTACCTCTTTGCCATCTCCTGCATTGCGGGCGGGCTTTTTACCGTGATCAGCCGGAACCCTGTGCACTCGGTCCTGTGGCTGATCCTGGCGTTCCTGTCGGCGGCCGGGCTCTTCGTGCTGCTGGGGGCCGAGTTCGTGGCGATGCTTCTGGTCATCGTCTATGTCGGCGCGGTCGCGGTGCTGTTCTTGTTCGTGGTGATGATGCTGGACGTTGATTTCGCTGAATTGAAAGGCGAACTTGCGCGTTACATGCCCTTGGCTCTGCTGATCGGCGTGGTGATCCTGATGCAGCTTGCCATGGCATTCGGCGTCTGGACGACCGCCGAGGGGATTGAGGTCGCGGCCCAGCCCGACGCGGTGGCCGGTGGCGGCGATCACAACACCGATGCGATCGGGCGCGTCCTTTATGACGAATACTTCCTGCTCTTCCAGCTTTCGGGCCTGATCCTGCTGGTCGCCATGGTCGGTGCCATCGTGCTGACGCTGCGGCATCGCTCGGACGTCAAGCGTCAGAACGTGCTGGCCCAGATGTACCGCGATCCGGCAACCGCGATGGAACTGAAAGACGTCAAGCCGGGGCAGGGCCTGTGACGCGTATCGTCGTCATAATCGTGGGGCTTGCCTTTGCGGGTGGCGTCGGCGCGCGCGTGCTGGACGAGCCGGCGCTGGGGCCGGGGGCCGGTTCGCTGACCGCTCCCGCCGCTGTCACCGTCTGCCCGCTGGGGGAGGCGTCCTGTTGATCCGTCTTGCCACCATATTGGCCATGCTGGCCGCCCCCGCGTCGGCCCTGACATTGGCCGAATGCGAGCGTGTGACGCATATCAGCCATGGCGGCGTGGCGGCGCATCGCGACCTTGGCGCGGGCCGCGTGGCTTGGGTCGACTGGTGGAGCCAGGAAGGTGTCTTCACCGACATCACCGTGGCCGACTGTAAAACGGGCGAATTCCTGCGGACCCGTGTCCGGGAAGAACGCATGTCGGAACGTGCGCCTTTTGATCGGACCGACGCCGTGCGCGGCATCATCGAGACCGAGCTTCGGGCCGCGCCCGCGCTCTTCAGTTTCGAGCGGTTGCGCGACGCGATCCATCCCAAAGGCAAAGATATCAAAGTGGCGACCCGCGACACAGAGCCTTGCGCCTGTGCCGCCGCCTATCCCGAACTCCGGGGGGACAAGACCCCATACGAGGTGCAAGAATGATCGGACTGGAACATTACCTGATCGTGGCGGCGACACTGTTCGTCATCGGTATTTTCGGGATCTTCCTGAACCGGAAGAACGTGATCATCCTGCTGATGAGCATCGAACTGATGCTGCTGGCGGTGAACATCAACCTTGTCGCGTTCTCGGCCTATCTGCAGGACCTGACGGGGCAGATTTTCACGCTATTCGTGCTGACGGTCGCAGCGGCTGAAGCGGCGATCGGTCTGGCGATCCTTGTCTGTTTCTTCCGCAACCGTGGCACCATCGATGTCGAAGACATCAATGTGATGAAGGGGTAAGGATTTGCGTATTTTTAAAGAGATGAAGAAGGCGCGCGTCTGATGGAAAAGATCATCCTCTTTGCCCCACTTGTTGGTGCGCTGATCTGTGGCTTCGGCTGGCGGATCATCGGTGAGAAAGCCGCGCAATGGACGGCGACGGGCTTCTTGTTCCTTGCCGCGTTCCTGAGCTGGATCATCTTCCTGACCTTCGATCCGTTCGTGCACGAGGGCGGCGCCTATACCGTGCCGGTGCTGACATGGATCGAAAGCGGCAGCCTGAGCACCGACTGGGCGATCCGGATGGACCGGCTGACGGCGATCATGCTGATCGTGATCACCACGGTCTCGGCCTTGGTGCATCTCTATTCCTTCGGCTACATGGCGCATGACGACAATTTCAACGAAGAGGCCGAGAGCTATCGCCCGCGCTTCTTCGCCTATCTGTCGTTCTTCACCTTCGCGATGCTGATGCTGGTGACGGCGGACAACCTGGTCCAGCTGTTCTTCGGCTGGGAGGGCGTGGGCCTCGCCTCGTACCTGCTGATCGGGTTCTATTTCCGCAAGCCAAGCGCTAATGCGGCGGCGATCAAGGCTTTCGTGGTCAACCGGGTCGGTGACTTCGGTCTGGCGCTGGGCATCTTCGCGATCTTCCTGAAGGTCGACAGCATCAATTTTGACGACATCTTCGCCATGGCCCCGACGCTGGCCGAGGATGAGATCAGCTTCCTCTGGACCTCGTGGCCAGCGCTTGAGCTGATTTGCTTCCTTCTCTTTATCGGGGCGATGGGCAAGTCGGCGCAGTTCATCCTGCACACATGGCTGCCGGACGCGATGGAAGGCCCGACGCCGGTGTCGGCGCTGATCCATGCGGCAACGATGGTGACGGCGGGCGTCTTCCTTGTCTGCCGCATGTCGCCGCTGATGGAATATGCCGAATGGGTGCAAAGCATGATCGTCTGGGTCGGCCTGATCACTGCTTTCTTCGCGGCGACCGTGGGGCTGGTGCAGAACGACATCAAGCGCGTGATTGCCTATTCGACCTGTTCGCAGCTGGGATACATGTTCGTCGCTGCGGGCGTCGGCGTTTACAGCGTAGCGATGTTCCACCTGCTGACGCACGCGTTCTTCAAAGCGATGCTGTTCCTTGGCGCGGGCTCGGTCATTCACGGGATGCATCACGAGCAGGACATGCGGAACTATGGCGGGTTGCGGACCAAGCTGCCCTATACGTTCTGGGCGATGATGATCGGCACGCTGGCGATCACCGGCGTCGGCATTCCGCTGCTTTACATCGGCTTCCCGGTGGGCTTCGCGGGCTTCGTCTCGAAAGACGCCATCATCGAGAGCGCCTTTGCCGCCGGAACCGACGCGTCGCTGGTGGCGTTCTGGGGGCTGGTCCTCGCGGCCTGCTTCACCAGCTTCTATAGCTGGCGGCTGATGTTCCTGACCTTCTATGGCGAGCCGCGCGGCGATCATCACACGCATGAGCATGCGCATGAAAGCCCGATGGTCATGGTGGCGCCGCTGGGCGTGTTGGCCGTGGGCGCGATCTTTGCCGGTATGGTGTGGTACAAGCCGTTCTTCGGCAGCCAGGAGAGCGTCGACAAGTTCTTCGGCATTGCCAAGCCGGAAGAACACGCGGTTTATATCGACCCGGTGCAGCCCCTGATGCTGGGTGCGGCCCATGCGGCCGGTGAGGAGAAGAAAGACGACGGCCACGAGCGTCACACCGAACCGGGGCAGGGCGCGCTTTACATCGCTGACGACAATCACGTGCTGCATGATGCGCATTACGTGCCGAAATGGGTGAAGCTCAGCCCGTTCATCGCGATGCTGTTGGGCTTCCTGACGGCCTATCAGTTCTATATCCGCAGGCCCGACCTGCCGGGACGCCTGGCCGAAAGCCAGCCCTATCTTTACAACTTCCTTCTGAACAAGTGGTACGTGGACGAGATTTACGACTTCCTGTTCGTGAACCCGGCCAAGTGGCTTGGCAATTTCCTGTGGAAGAAGGGCGATGGCGCGACGATCGACGGTGGCCTGAACGGCCTTGCCATGGGGATCGTGCCGTTCTTCACGCGGCTCGCCGGGCGGGCGCAGTCGGGCTATATCTTCACTTACGCGTTCGCGATGGTGCTGGGCATTCTGGTGCTGGTGACCTGGATGACGCTGGCGGGGGGCAACTGAGATGCTTCTTGATAACCTTCTGTCCATCATCATCTTCATCCCGCTGATCGCGGCGGCGATCCTTGGGCTGTTCCTGCGGGGCGACGATGAAGCCGCGCAGAACAACGCGAAATACGTGGCCCTTGCCGCGACGCTGGCCTCGCTTCTGGCCTCGCTCTTCCTGCTGGCGGGCTTCGACCCAGACGACACCGGCTTCCAGTTCGTGGAACAGGGCGAGTGGATTCTTGGCCTGACCTATAAGCTGGGGGTCGACGGTATCTCGGTTCTGTTCGTCATGCTGACGACCTTCCTGATGCCGATCACCATTCTGGCTTGCTGGGACGTGACCCACCGGGTCAAGGAGTACATGATCGCGTTCCTCGTGCTGGAAACGCTGATGTTGGGCGTCTTCTGCGCGCTGGATCTTGTGCTGTTCTATCTCTTCTTCGAGGGCGGCCTGATCCCGATGTTCCTGATCATCGGCATCTGGGGTGGCGCGAACCGCATCTATGCGTCGTTCAAGTTCTTCCTCTATACGTTCTTCGGCTCGGTCCTGATGCTGGTCGCGATGGTGGCGATGTATGTCGACGCGGGCACAACCGACATCACCGCGCTGCTGAACCACAACTTCGGCTCGGACACGATGGAGGTCTTTGGCGTCCATATCCTTGGCGGGTTGCAAACCGTGCTGTGGCTGGCCTTCTTTGCAAGCTTCGCGGTGAAGATGCCGATGTGGCCGGTCCACACGTGGTTGCCGGATGCGCACGTCCAGGCACCGACGGCGGGCTCGGTGGTGCTGGCGGCGATCCTGCTGAAGCTTGGGGGCTACGGGTTCCTGCGCTTCAACCTGCCGATGTTCCCGGTGGCTTCGGACTTGCTCGCGGACTTCGTTCTGTGGCTGAGCGCGATCGCGATCGTTTACACCTCGCTGGTGGCCCTCATGCAGGAGGATATGAAGAAGCTGATCGCGTATTCCTCGGTCGCGCATATGGGCTATGTGACGGCGGGGATTTTCGCGGCGAACCAGCAAGGCGTGGACGGGGCGATCTTCCAGATGATCAGCCACGGCTTCATCTCGGGCGCGCTCTTCCTCTGTGTCGGCGTGATCTATGACCGGATGCACACCCGCGAGATCGATGCCTATGGCGGCCTTGTGAACCGGATGCCGGCCTATGCCGCCGTGTTCATGCTGTTCACCATGGCCAATGTCGGCCTGCCGGGCACGTCCGGTTTTGTCGGTGAATTCCTGACGCTGATGGGCATGTTCCAGGCCAACACCTGGGTCGCTGCGGTGGCTGCAACCGGTGTGATCCTGTCGGCCGCTTATGCGCTTTGGCTCTATCGCCGGGTGGTGATGGGGGACCTGATCAAGGAAAGCCTAAAGTCGATCACCGACATGACCCGCCGCGAGCGCTGGATCTTCGCGCCGCTGGTCATCATGACGATCCTTCTGGGCGTCTACCCCAGCCTGATTACCGATGTCATCGGCCCCTCGGTCGGTGATCTGCTCAGCGGTTACGAGACCGCCGTGGCCGAGTTCAACGCGACCAACGCCGTCGCAGATGCAGGAGGACAATGATGTCCGCTGACCTTTCCATCATCCTGCCTGAGATCTTCCTCAGCATCTTTGCCATGGTCATGCTGCTGGTCGGCGCCTATGGCGGCAAGGACAAGCTGGCCTCGCTGTTCGTCTGGATAACGGCGGCCGTGCTGGTGGCCGTGGGCGCCTGGATCGGGTTCCAAGGGGCGGGCACGGCGCGTGCCTTTGGCGGCATGTTCATCGATGACGGGTTTGCCCGTTTCGCCAAGGTGACGATCCTTTTGTCGGCTGCTGCCGTTCTGTTGATGAGCGAAGGCTACATGGCGCGCCGCGACTTGCTGCGCTTCGAGTATCCGCTGCTGGTCGTGCTGGCCGCGGTCGGCATGATGGTCATGGTCTCGGCCGGTGACTTGATCGCGCTTTATATGGGGCTCGAACTGCAATCGCTGTCGCTCTATGTCGTGGCTGCGCTGCGGCGCGACAGCGTCAAGTCGACGGAAGCGGGTCTGAAGTATTTCGTGCTGGGCGCGTTGTCGTCGGGCTTGCTGCTTTACGGCGCATCATTGGTCTATGGCTTTGCCGGCACCACGCTGTTCGCAGGCATCATCGAAGCGGCACAGGGCGAGACGCCGATTGGCCTGCTCTTTGGTCTGGCCTTCATTGCGGCGGGCCTTGCCTTCAAGATCAGCGCGGCGCCGTTCCACATGTGGACCCCGGACGTCTATGAAGGGTCGCCGACGCCCGTTACTGCGTTCTTTGCCACGGCCCCCAAGGTGGCCGCAATGGGGCTTTTCGCCCGTGTCGTGCATGACGCGTTCGGCGGTGTGGTCAGCGATTGGCAGCAGATCCTTGCGGTCCTCTCCGTGGCCTCAATGTTCCTTGGGGCCATCGCGGCGATCGGGCAGACCAACATCAAGCGCCTGATGGCCTATTCGTCGATCGCCCATATGGGCTACGCCCTGATGGGGCTGGCCTCGGGCACGGCGCAGGGCGTCGAAAGCATGCTGATCTATATGGCGATCTACGTCACGATGAACATCGGCACCTTCGCCTTCATCCTGTCGATGCAGAAGGACGGCGCCCCGGTGGTCGAGATCTCGGCCCTGTCGCTCTATTCGAAGCGCGAACCGATGAAGGCGCTGGCGATGCTGGTGCTGTTGTTCTCGCTGGCCGGCGTGCCCCCGCTGGTGGGCTTCTTCGGTAAATACGCGGTGCTTCTGGCGGCTGTTGACGCGGGCCTTGTATGGCTGGCGGTGCTGGGCGTGATCGCCTCGGTGATCGGCGCGTTCTACTACCTGCGCATCGTCTACCTGATGTATTTCGGGGCCGAGGAAAGCGAGCTCGACAAGGGCGGTTCGGGCATCCTCTGGGGGTTCCTTGTCGCCAGTGCGGCGGCGATGGTGCTGGGCGTGGTCAACCTCTTCGGCGTCGAAGGGGCGGCGGCTGCAGCGGCAGCGACCCTTGTCAACTAGGGGGCATTTTCCGTCACGGAAAATGCTCCGGAAAATGACTCATTTTCCGGCCCCCCGATGTCGGCGTTGGACATTGGCGACGAATTCGCGTCGAATTCTGCCATGACAGCCCCATTGCCCTGGCCGGACCGCACCGACCGCCTGATCTTCGACGAGCTCGACAGCACCATGGCCGAGGCCGCGCGGATTGCGCCCGACCTTGCCCGTCCGACATGGATCATGGCCCGGCACCAGACGGCAGGTCGCGGACGCCGGGGAAGGGCATGGAGCGCGCCCATGGGCCATTTCGCAGCCACCTTTGTCTATCGTCCCGAAGGCACGGCGGCAGACGGTGCGCTGCGGTCCTTTTTCGCGGCCAACGCTGTTTACGAAGCGTTGGCGCTCAAGGTTGATCGCGACCGTCTCTGGCTCAAATGGCCGAACGATGTGCTGCTGGACGGCGGCAAGGTGGCGGGCATCCTGCTGGAAAGCATGGGCACGGCGACCAAGCTGGACTGGCTGGCCATCGGGATCGGCGTCAACCTGATCGACGCGCCAACTGGGTTGGGAGATGTCCCGTTTCGCCCGGTCGGGCTGGAAGAGGTCGGCGGCGATCCGGCGGACCCGGACGAATTCCTGTCGCTTCTGGCCTCGAACATGGCAACGCAAGAGAAGCTCTTTTCCGAGCTGGGTTTTGCGCCCATCCGCAAGAACTGGCTGCGTCGCGCCGCCCGCATTGGCGAGGTCATCACGGCGCGCACAACCCGAGAAGAGTTCACCGGCACCTTCGAGACCGTCGACGAAGCGGGCCAGCTTGTGCTTCAAACCGCAAAAGGGCAGGTTCGGATACCAGCCGCCGACGTCTATTTCTGAAGGACACCATGCTTCTCTGCATCGATACCGGAAACACCAATACCGTCTTCTCGATCTGGGACGGCAGCGCCTTTGTCGGAACGTGGCGCGCCTCGACCGAGCATCAGCGGACGGCCGATCAGTATTTCGTCTGGCTGACGACCCTGATGCGGGCCGAGAAGCTGGAAGAGGTGGTGATCGACGAGGTTGTCATCTCGTCCACCGTGCCGCGCGTCGTGTTCAATCTGCGGGTCCTCTGCGACCGCTATTTCAACTGTCGCCCGCTGGTCGTGGGCAAGCCGGAATGTCTGCTGCCCGTCCCGTATCGGGTCGACGATGGCGTGCGCCCGGGCCCGGATCGTCTGGCCAATGCCGCTGCGGCCTTCGACCGCTATGGCGGGGATGCCGTGGTTGTCGATTTCGGCACCGCGACCAACTTCGATGTGGTGGCCGAGGACGGGGCCTATGTGGGGGGCGTGATCTCGCCCGGCGTGAACCTGTCGCTGGAGGCTTTGGCGGCCGGTGCCGCAGCGCTGCCGCATGTCGATATCTCGCAGCCCGACAAGGTGATCGGCACCAACACCGTGGGTGCGATCCAGTCGGGCGTGTTCTGGGGTTATAGCGGATTGATCGAAGGGATCGTCGCGCGCATCCAGGCAGAATACGGAAAACGACTCACTGTCATCGCGACGGGCGGGCTTGCGCCGCTCTTCGCGCAAGGCGACATCGCGTTCGATCACATCGATGATGATCTGACCATGCATGGCCTGACGGTGATCCATAAATACAATAAGGAAAACAAATGAGTAACGAGCGTTTGATCTACCTGCCCCTAGGCGGGGCGGGGGAGATCGGGATGAACACCTATGTCTATGGCTGGGGGGCGCCCGGAAAAGAACGGCTGATCCTGGCTGATCTGGGCGTGACCTTTCCCGACATGGACAGTTCGCCCGGTGTGGACCTGATCATGGCCGATATCGCGTGGCTGGCGGAACGCGCCGACCGGATCGAAGGCATCTTCATCACCCATGCCCACGAGGACCATGTCGGTGCGGTCGGGCATCTTTTTGACCAGTTGAACGCGCCGATCTATGCCCGCGCGTTTACCGGCCACCACGCGCGCCGCAAGGTCGAGGAAAAGGGCCACGACCCGGAAAGCGTCAACATCGTGCCCGCGTGGCCCGAGCAGATCGAGGCCGGTCCGTTCAAGGTGGGCTTTGCACCGATCAGCCATTCGATCCCGGAAAGCTCGGCCCTGATCATCGACACGCCCGCTGGCCGGGTCGTGCATACGGGCGACTTCAAGCTGGACGAAACCCCCTTGGTGGGCGAGGCCTTTGACGAAGGGTTCTGGCGCGGAATCGGCAAGGACGGCGTGCACGCGCTGGTCTGCGACAGCACCAACGTGATGCAGCCGGTGGCAGGCCGTTCGGAAGCGACGGTGGGGCCCGAGATCGTCAAACTGGTGGAAAGCGCGCCGGGCATGTTCGTGGCGACGACCTTCGCGTCGAACGTGGCACGGGTGAAGACACTGGCCGACGCGGGCGTCGAGGCCGGACGCTCGGTCTGTTTGCTGGGCCGTGCGATGCGCCGGATGATCGAAGCGGCGGTGCTGACGGGCGTCGTCACCGACTTTCCCAAGACGATCTCGCCGGAAGAGGCCGAGGACATCCCGCGCCAGAACCTGATGCTGCTGGTGACCGGCAGCCAGGGCGAGCGGCGGGCGGCGAGTGCCGGCCTGTCGCGCGGCAAGTATTTGGGGCTGGAGCTGGCCGAAGGCGACACGTTCCTCTTTTCCTCGAAGACCATTCCGGGGAACGAGAAAGGCGTGATCCGGATCGTCAACGCGCTGTCGGAAAAGGGCGTGGACGTGGTGGATGACAGCTCGAACCTCTATCACGTGTCGGGCCATGCGAACCGTCCGGACCTTGAACGAATGCACGACATTCTGAAGCCGCGCATGGTGATCCCGATGCACGGCGAACACCGGCATTTGCGGGAACACGCCAAGCTTGCAAAGGCGAAAGGCATGGGATCGGTCGTGGCCGTCAACGGCTCGATGGTTGATCTGACGGGGGATGCCCCTGATATCGTTGAATATATCGAGGCGGGCCGGATCTATCTGGACGGCAAGGTCAAGTACGGCGCGCTGGACGGCATCGTGCGCGACCGGCTGCGCATGGCGATGAACGGGCATGTGATTGTCTCGGTCGCGCTGGAAGACGACGAGATGGTCGGCGAACCATGGGTCGATCTGATGGGCCTGCCCGAGATCGGCACCTCGGGCGCTGCGCTGTCAGATGTGCTGGAGGAAGACCTGAGCCAGATGATCGGGCGCGCCTCGCGCAACACCCGCAGCGATGATGACGATCTGGAAGACGACATCCGAAAGACCGTGCGGCGCACGTCGGATGACGAGATTGGCAAGAAGCCGGAAGTGACCGTTGTGATCAGCCGTCTCAGCTGATGGTCGCGGTTCTGTTCGATCTGGACGGCACGCTGATCGACAGCCTGCCGGATGTGCAGGCCGCGGCGAATGCGGTGCTGGACGGGTTTGAACTGCCGGGGCTGGCGCGTGACGTGGTGGCCGGTTTTGTCGGGCTGGGCGAGCAGGTCTTCGTCGACCGCCTGATTGCCGCGACCGATTTGCAGCCATCCGACCGTGCCGAGGTGATGACGGCTTTCATCGCCGCCTATAAGCAGGCGGCCTTGCAGACAAAGACCTTTCCCCACGTGGCCGAGGCACTGGCGGCGCTTCAGTCGCATCGCGTCCCGATGGGATTGGTCACGAACAAGCCGCGGGGCCCGCTGCTGCCGACGTTGGAAAGTGCTGACCTGGGGCGCTTCTTTGACGTGGTCGTCGCCGGAGATGATCTTGCCGTCCGAAAGCCCGATCCTGCGCCCGTGCGTCATGCGATGGAACGTCTGGGCGTTTCCGACTGCGTCTATGTGGGCGACAGCGAGACGGATGCGGCTACGGCAGCGAATGCGGGCGTGCCGTTCATCCTGTTTACCGAAGGCATTCGTTTGTCGCCGGTCGAAGACCTGCCACATGCCGAGCGTTTCAGCGATTTTGCCGATTTACCCGGTCTGATCCTCAACATGGATCAAGCAGAAACCTGATCTGTTAAAGTTTCCACGGAAAACAAAAGCCACCGCCACCCACCCTTGTCGATAGGGTGGGAAGGTTAAGGTAGGCATAAGACTGGAAAGACGTTCGCCGGGTCGCGTGCTTCCGTCGCAGGGCTGCCGGTCGGTCGCGTTAGCTGGCTTTGCGCTCTTCGAAGCTCATCGCGATGAAGCTGGGCATATGGTCGCCCATGCCGACAGTCTTGTTTCCGCCACCGTCGCGGTTCCGACCACGGCGCGCGGGTTTCTCGGCCACCTTGGCTTCTTCCTTGGCCACGACGGGTTCTGCCTTGGTCTCGGGCGCGGCATCAGCTTTCTTGCCGCGTCCACGACCGCGCTTCGGCTTCTCTTCCGTGTCCGCCTCGGGCTTCGGCGCCGCGTTGGCCACAGGGTTCTCGGCGCGCGGGATTTCCTTGTCGATCAGCTTTTCGATCGCGGCGAGGTTCTTGTCATCAACCGGGGCCGAGATCATGACCGCCTTGCCTTCGCGACCGGCACGACCGGTGCGGCCGATGCGGTGCACGTAGTCTTCGGAATGCGAAGGGACGTCATAGTTGAACACGTGGCTCACGCTGGGAATGTCCAGGCCGCGGGCGGCCACATCCGAGGCGACGAGGAAGCGCAGTTCGCCATCGCGGAACGCGTCGAGCGTTTTCATGCGCTGCGACTGGTCGAGATCGCCGTGAATGGCCGCGGCGTTATAACCGTGCTTCTTCAAAGACTTGGCAACGATATCGACATCGACCTTGCGATTACAGAAGACAATCGCGTTGCTGCAGGCTTCGCCTTCGCGCTCGATGATCCCGCGCAGAACATCGCGCTTTTCTTTCGCCGCACGGTCGCGGCGCGAGGGTTTGATCAGCACCACTTCCTGCGTAATCGTCTCGGAGGCCGTAGCCTGCCGCGCCACTTCGATCCGCTCGGGGTTCGACAGGAACGTGTTGGTGATCCGCTCGATCTCGGGCGCCATCGTGGCGCTGAAGAACAGCGTCTGGCGGGTGAAGGGCGTCAGCGAGAAGATGCGTTCGATATCGGGAATGAACCCCATATCCAGCATCCGGTCGGCTTCGTCGACGACCATGATCTGCACGCCGGTCAGCAGCAGCTTGCCGCGCTCGAAATGGTCGAGCAGGCGGCCCGGCGTCGCGATCAGCACGTCGACACCGCGGTCGATCAGCGCGTCCTGTTCCTTGAAACTGACGCCGCCAATCAACAGCGCCTTCGTCAGTTTCACGTTTTGGGCATAGATGTCGAAGTTCTCGGCCACCTGCGCGGCCAGTTCGCGGGTCGGGCACAGCACAAGGCTGCGCGGCATCCGCGCCCGGGCGCGCCCGCGCGCCAGCATCGAAATCATCGGCAGCGTGAAACTCGCGGTCTTGCCGGTGCCGGTCTGGGCGATCCCCAGCACATCACGGCCTTCCAGGGCGGGCGGGATGGCGCCAGCCTGAATCGGCGTCGGTGTTTCGTAACCAGCCGCTTCAACGGCTTTCAGAACTTTTGGCGAAAGAGCCAGATCGGTAAACTTTGTCATATCGGTCCATGGTTTACGGACCAGTATCACGGCCCGTCGGCTGAGCGGCGGGTCCGTATGACCACAAGCTTATCCACAAGCTGCCGCAGTAGCGTTCAGGTAGTAGAATCTTGGGCCAGCGTCAATGCGCTTGGACAATTGGTAAACAGTTCTTGAATTTCGGGGGGATTGTTTCCCGTTATTTCATTGATTGTGGCAGCATTGAGGACAGAAACCACTGACTGCGGAATTGTGAGGCTTGAGGGCAGGGTTTTGCAGGGTTTTCCAAATCTGTCCCGGTGGGTTTCCATGCCGCAGATGGTCGGCGCTGCGTGCGGCGTGAAAGTTATGCACATGCTAAGATGTTGGAATTATTGACGCGCGTTAAGTGACGCTGCTTCTGGGCGCTATGGGAGGCCTGCCTTTGAAACGCCGCCGAGAGACAAGGCACATGGCGCTTGTTTTTGCAGGCGGCTGCGAATTGTCAGATGACGCGTGCAAGAAGCCCGTTCGGCGGCAACCGCCTTCCGCGCGAGGCTGGCTGATCGCGAGAGAAGAGCACGCGCCAGTGAGTCGGATTCTGGCTCAGGCGACCTGCATTTCCTTCGTCGCCGACAGGTGCAGCTCGGGATAGTCACGCTCGATCCGGTCGATGTCCCATTGCAGACGCGTCAGGAAAACGACGTCGCCGTCATTGTCATGGGCGATGTGCTGCTTGTTGGCGTTGACGAACGCGTCCAGTTTGTCCTGTGGGCCGGTGACCCACCGTGCGCTGGTGAATTGCGACGCTTCGAAACGCACGGGCAGGCCGTATTCCAGCTCGATCCGGCTGGCCAACACTTCGAATTGCAGCTGTCCGACCACGCCCACGATGAAGCCCGAGCCGATGGACGGTTTGAAGACCTTGGCGGCGCCTTCCTCGGCGAACTGCATCAGCGCCTTGTCCAGATGCTTGGCCTTCAACGGGTCGCCCGCGCGCACGCCTTGCAGCAGTTCGGGGGCAAAGCTGGGGATGCCTGTCACGCGCAGGGCTTCACCCTCGGTCAGCGTGTCGCCGATGCGCAATTGCCCGTGGTTCGGAATGCCGATGATGTCGCCGGCCCAAGCCTCTTCCGCCAGTTCGCGGTCACTGGCAAGAAACAGGACCGGGTTCGAGATCGCCATGGGCTTCTTCGAGCGCACGTGATGCAGTTTCATGCCGCGCTGGAAATGGCCCGAGGCAAGGCGCACGAAAGCGACCCGGTCGCGGTGCTTGGGGTCCATGTTGGCTTGCACCTTGAAGACGAAGCCCGCGACCTTCTTTTCGTCCGGGCTGACCTGGCGCGGTTCAGCCGATTGCGGCTGGGGCAGGGGGCCATAGTCGCCGATCCCGTCCATCAGTTCCTTGACGCCGAACGAGTTGATGGCGCTGCCGAACCAGATCGGTGTCAGCGTGCCGTCCAGAAACGCCTGATGATCGAACGCGGGCAGCAACTCGCGGGCCATCTCGATCTCTTCGCGCAGTTGCGCCAGAAGGGCTTCGGGGATCAGCTCGTCGAGTTTCGGGTCGTCGAGCCCGTCGATCTTGATCGATTCCGCGACCTTGTTGCGGTCGGCACGCTCCATCAGTTCCAGCCGATCGTTCAGCATGTCGTACGATCCAAGGAAGTCGCGCCCCATGCCGATGGGCCACGACGCCGGAGTCACGTCAATCGCAAGGTTTTCTTGGATTTCGTCAATAATCTCGAAGGTTTCGCGGCTTTCGCGGTCCATCTTGTTGCAAAAGGTCAAGATCGGCAGGTCGCGCAAGCGGCAGACTTCGAACAGTTTCTGAGTCTGGCTTTCCACGCCCTTGGCGCCATCGATCACCATGATCGCGGCGTCAACGGCGGTAAGGGTCCGATAAGTGTCTTCCGAGAAATCGCTGTGGCCTGGCGTGTCGACAAGGTTGAAGCGGAAGTCGCGATAGTCGAACGACATGGCCGAGGCGCTGACCGAAATGCCGCGATCCTTTTCCATCGCCATGAAGTCCGAGCGCGTGCGCCGTGCCTCGCCTTTGGCCCGCACCTGGCCCGCCATCTGGATGGCGCCGCCGTAAAGCAGGAACTTCTCGGTCAGTGTCGTCTTGCCCGCATCCGGGTGCGAGATGATGGCAAAGGTCCGCCGCTTCGCGATCTCGGGCGGCAGGTCGGGGATATTCGAAGCACGGTCCAACATGGGCGGGCATATAATGCGCCTTGCTCTCATGTGCGAGGGGATAGTTGTTGCGCTGCGCGCCCAAATCCGTATGATGAGAACATAACAAGAACAATTTTCGAGCAGATGTTATTCACAGCTGCCCAGGGAGAACCCCATGACTACTCAGGAAATTGCTCAGAAGCTTTGTGAACATATTTCGAACCAGACCGAACGGCAGGGACTGGACGAGCTTTACGCCGCCGACGCCGTCTCGGTCGAGCCGATGTCGCCCCCGGGAATGGATCCGGTCACCACCGGCGTCGATGCGATCAAGGGAAAGCATGACTGGTGGGACAACGCGATGGAAGTCCACGACTTCAGCATGGAAGGTCCGTTCGTCAATGGCGACCAGTTCAGCATGATCTACAACATGGATTGCACCGACAAATCCAACGGCCAGCGTTGGCAGGGCAAGGAAGTCGGGCTTTATGACGTTCAGAACGGCAAGATCGTGCGCGAGACGTTCTTCATGATGCCGATGGGCTAGTGGCCTAGCGGCTGACGAAATCGCGGAGGGCGGCTAGTTCGTCCTCCGGTCCGTGCTTGCCAAAATCGGTGCCGGCACGTCGGTCCCAATAGGCCGCGTTGCCGGTATCGCCTTCGATCCGATGCAGCATTGCGTGGATGGCGTCAAAAACCGGTTCGCCTTCGCGGGCCTGCACGATCTCATGTGCGGCCTCCCAGTGGGCACCGGGCGAGAACGCGTCCTTCTCGATCAGGTCAAGTGCTTGTGTCGCGTCTGTTTCGGCTGGCATCCATCTCTCCCCTGATGCTACCTGACGTGTAACAGGGAGGACGATCATGGATTTGGGCATCAAGGGCAAGCGCGGCCTCGTCTGCGCATCATCGAAAGGTCTGGGCAAAGGCTGTGCGCTGGCGCTGGCGGAAGCCGGTGTTGATCTTGTTCTGAACGCACGCGGGGCCGAGGCACTGGACGCAACCGCCGATGAGATCCGGTCGCGCTATCAGGTCAGCGTCACCACGGTCGCCGCCGACATCACCACAGATGAAGGCCGCGCGGCAGTGCTCGAGGCGGCGGGTGATCTCGACATTCTCGTCAATAATGCAGGCGGCCCACCGCCGGGCATGTGGAGCGATTGGGAGCGCGACGATTTCATCAAGGCGCTGGACGCCAACATGCTGACGCCGATCGCACTGATGAAAGCGGTGCTGCCCGGCATGATGGAGCGGGGCTGGGGCCGCGTGGTGAACATCACCTCGCAATCGGTCAAGTCGCCGATCCCGGTGCTGGGGCTGTCGAACTCGGCCCGGGCCGGGTTGACCGGCTATGTCGCAGGCACGTCGCGGCAGGTGGCGCCTTCGGGTGTGACCATCAACAACCTGCTGCCGGGCATCCACGCCACGGATCGCGCCATCGGGCTGGACACCGGCGCGGCGGAAGCGGGCGGGATCAGCATCGAGGAAGCCAAGCACAACCGCGAACAGACCATCCCCGCGCGCCGCTATGGCACGGCGGAAGAGTTCGGCCAGACCTGTGCTTTCCTTTGCTCGCAGCATGCAGGCTTCATCGTCGGCCAGAACATCCTGCTGGATGGTGGCGCGGTGAACGCGACGCTTTAACCGCCCGCGCGGGCTTGCGCGGGACGCGCCGCGTTGATACCTCGGGACGGTTTCCGAGTGGAACAGTCGGAATTGAACGCGGGGACGAAGGTGAGCGCGGACACGGACGGTCTTCTGGTCGAAGGGCTGGGCACATCGCTGCAGGGTCGGGACATCGTCTCGGGCGTGTCGATGCATGTGCGCTCGGGGCAGGTGACCTGCCTTCTGGGGCCGTCGGGCTGCGGCAAGTCCACCACGCTTCGCCTGATCGCCGGGGTCGAGCAACCACAATCCGGCACCGTCTCGCTGGATGGTCGGGTGCTGTCGGGGCCGGGGGTGCATCTGCCCCCTGAAGACCGGCGCATCGGCTTGATTTTCCAGGACTTTGCCCTGTTCCCGCATTTGACCGTGACGCAGAACGTGGCCTTTGGCCTGACCGGGTCGAAGGCCGAGAAGGCCGCGCGCGTGGCCGAGACCCTGGACCGGGTGCATCTGGCCGGGTTCGAAACCGCGATGCCTCACGAACTTTCGGGCGGCGAGCAGCAGCGCGTGGCGCTGGCGCGTTCGCTTGCGCCGAAGCCGCGCGTGATGCTGATGGACGAGCCGTTCTCGGGCCTCGACAACCGCTTGCGCGACGGTATCCGGGACGAGACGCTGGACATCCTCAAAGAGGAAGGCACCGCTGTCGTTCTGGTCACGCACGAGCCGGAAGAGGCAATGCGCATGGCCGACCAGATTGCGCTGATGCGCGACGGGCAGATCGTGCAGCAGGGGGCGCCTTACAACCTCTATAACTCGCCCGTCGATCGTTTGGCTGCAGCTTTCTTCAGCGATATCAACGTGATCCGCGCCAAGGTTCAGGGCGCTTTGACCTCGACACCGTTCGGTGAGTTTCTGGCGCCCGGCGTGCCCGACGGGGCAGAGGTTGAGATCATCATTCGCCCGCAGCACATCCGCATCGATTTCGACCGGGGCGGCCGCGGCCCGAACCCGACCCCCGAAGACGGCGTGCCAGCGCGGGGCGTGGTGATGCGGGCGCGCTTCATGGGGCACGAGAGCCTTGTCGAGTTCAAGATGGACTATGACGGCTCGATCCTGAAAGCCACGGTGCCTTCGGTCTTCCTGCCAAAGCCCGGAACAGCGCTTTGGCTGATGATCCGCCGCGGACGCTGCTTCGTTCTTCCCGTGAAAGAACCGTGAGAGCCGGTTGCGGCACCTGACATCGGAACGCTAGCCTGAAACACATTGAATAGATGTGCATTTCAGACGATGGCTTTGAACACACAACAAATCTCGGCCTGGGCGCTTGGCCTTCTGGCCCTGCCGCTTCTGGTTCTGACCGGGTCGGAACTGATCCTTGGGTTCATGGGCGATCACGGCGTTCGGGTCCCGACCAAACTGATCGGGGAGCCCGTTCGGATCGAGTTGGCTGCGCGCTATAACACGCTGGCCGCCTTTGTCTTTTTCGCCACCATCGCCATCGCGGTCACGGCGATCTTCGTGTGGGATGTCCGCCGTCACTTCGCGGGCTGGTCACAGGTCAAAGTGGCGGTCGCACTGGTTCTGGTGGTGGCGGTGACGCTGATCTTTTCCGTGATCGAACCGGAAGAGATGAAAAGCTTCGAGACATACCAGCTTCTGGGCGAAGACCTGTTTCGGGCTGCTTTGGGTGTTGCAAAGACAGGCGCGTGCCTGCCGGACCGGGCGACCTGCACCAGCGGCACCGGGTTCGAGGCGATGGTGCAACTGGTCGATTACTCGAACCACTTGGTGTCGCTGGCAGGGGCCTGCACGTTGGCAGGGATCACGCTGGCCCTTGCGCATCGGCCCGACATGCAGGCTTCGCTTGAAGATCAGGCGGCCGCACTTCGTGCCGCGCGTCGGGTGGCGACGCGGTATCTCTATTGTGCGGGGGTGCTGCTGACGGCCGGGATGCTTTGGGTTCAGGCGTGGATGTCGTGGCCAGCGACACTAATCGCCGAGGCCGCGGCGCGGGAGGAGTTCCTTGGCCTTGTGAACGCTTTCTCGCTTTATCGTGGCGTGACGTTCAGCCTGCTGATCCTCTCGGTTTATTTGCCGGTTTATCTTGTGCTTGCGGGGCGTTTCGAAACCCTCTGGGACGAGGTGCCCAAGCATCCGACCCTGAAGGAAGACAAGGCGCTTTCGCGCATCAGCTATATCGAGGCGCTGAAGACGATGACGGCCATTGTCGCGCCGATCCTGATGGGGGTGATCGGCTCAACCTGGAGCGTCAATTTCGGGTTCTGAGCCAAGGCTGTCGAGGTAATCGGCCAGCGTCTTGCCCGGTTCTTCTTCGAACGTGTCGAACCCGATATCCAGCGTCTGGATGCGATCGACGCGGAAGACGCGGAAATCATCGCGCAACTCGCACCAGCCGGTCAGCGTCCAGACGCGTCCCCAATATTCCATCTGCAAGGGGCGCACGCGGCGCGTGGTCTCGGGGCTCTCGGGCGCGGCATAGGTGATGTCGATCTTGCGGCGCGACCGGATCGCGGCGCGCAAAGGGGCCATGTGGACGAACCCTCGCGCGGCCTCGGCAAAGGGATAGACCGCGAACCCCCAGCCCGAGGCCGGGGCCGAGCGGTCTTCGGGCAGAACGGCATCGACCTTGGCCGACAGGGTTTCGGCGGCGCGTTGCAATTCCTCGTCGGCGGCTTTCGTGACCACCGACAGGCCCAGATGCAGTGCCTCCAACTCGGTCAGTGTCAGGTTCAGCGGGGGCAGGGTGATCGGCGCGGTCATCATGTACCCCAACCCGCGCTCGCCTTCGACCGGAATGCCCGAGGCGATGATCGTGTCCATGTCGCGATAGAGCGTGCGGACCGACACACCCAGCGTTTCGGCCAGATCCTTGCCACGGTGCAAACGCCCGTCGCGCAAAAGCTGGATCAGTTCGAACAGGCGGTCGGTCCGGCGCAAGGCTCTACTCCATCCGCCAGAGGATCGGCGCGTGCCGCATCTGCACCGTGCTGCCATCGATCATCGAACCGAAGGGGGCGAAATCGGGGTGCTGCATCACCGCTTCGGCGGCAGCCAGCGCTTCGTCCATCGAGGTCCACTCGATCACGTCGGTCCAAAGGCCGTTATCATCCACGGTCAGGAAGCGGCGGACCAGCGCACCGCGGTCGCGCAGCATCGCCTCGGTCGCGCGGGCGGCGTTTAGAAAGTCAGCGGTATCAGTGCCTTGGACGACGCGGAAGCTGACGATTTCCAGCACCGGCGTGTCTGCTCCGGCGCGGGCAAGGTCGGCGGGGGCCAAGGCAAGGGCTGCGACAAAGGGAAGGGTGTATTTCATGGGATCATCTCCGATTCGGGTTTTGGTCCTTCCGTCGTACTGCACCCTAACTGACACTAACCTGTCAGTTGTGTTCCTGCACCCTTAAAATCAAGCCTCCTGACGGTGTTGCGGCATTTCCCTCTTTCCGCGGCGCGGCAGGCCCCGTAAACACAAGCTCGGATTTTGAAACGGAGACCACGCCATGGGCATTGGTAACATCGGCCTTCCCGGCCTTCTGTTGATCGCAATCGTCGTGCTTGTCCTGTTCGGACGCGGCAAGATCTCGTCGCTGATGGGCGAGGTTGGCAAGGGCATCACCGCCTTCAAGAAAGGCGTCGACGACGGCAAGAAAGAGATCGAAGCGGAAGCGTCTGACGTTGCGCGCGACGTGACGCCGGAAGACGAGAAAGACAAGGTCTGATCAAGGTAAGGCCCGTCTGTCATGTTTGACTTCGGCTTCGGCGAACTTCTGTTGATCGGTGTGGTCGCGCTCGTCTTTCTGGGCGACGACCTGCCCAGCGTATTCCGCCAGATGGGGCGGTTTACGGGGAAGGTCCGCAAGATGGCCCGCGAGTTCTCGCGCGCGATGGAAGAAGCGGCCGACGAGGCCGGCGTCAAGGACGCGGCCAAGACGCTGAAACAGGCGACGAACCCGTCGAAGATGGGCCTCGACAAGATCACCGAGGCGGCTGACAAGTTCGAGAAGTGGGATCCGACCAAACCGTCGGACAGCGCGAAAGGGATCGGCCCCGAGACCGCGAAGCTCAGCGAGGAGCGGGCGGAAGCGGCGCGGAAGATCCACGAATACTCGGCCCAGAAGACCAACGAACGGATTGCCGCCGAGAAGGCCGCTGCCGAAGCGGCCGAGGCCGCCAAAGACGCCGCCGAGGCGCCGAAGGATGCCACATGAGCCAATCGGATGAGATCGAGGACAGCTCGGCCCCGCTGATCGAGCATCTGCGCGAATTGCGCACAAGGCTGATCCGGTCGGTCATCGCGTTCGCAATCGGCATTACCGTGTTCTTCATTCCCATCGAAGGCGACTTCATCGCGGAACACGTGCTGCAATTCATGCTGCAGCCGATCGAAGAGACGCTGCGTGTTCTGGGCGACCCGTCGCCCACGCTGCAATATACCAGCCCGCAGGAATACCTGTTTACGCTGTTCCGCATCTCGATGGTCTTCGGGTTCGCGCTGGCCTTTCCGTTCATCGGCTATCAGCTGTGGCGCTTCGTGGCGCCGGGGCTTTACCGGTCGGAAAAGAACGCGTTCCTGCCGTTCCTGATCGCCTCGCCGGTGATGTTCCTTTTGGGCGCAAGCTTTGCCCATTTCATCGTCACCCCGCTGGCGATGTCGTTCTTCCTTGGCTTCGCGGATGTCAGCTCGATCTTCGCCAACCTGTTGTCCGGCGCGGCGGAACTGCCAGACGGTGCCGCGATCGTGCCCGAGACCGATGACGGGCTGAAGATCACGTTCTTCGGTAAGGTCAATGAATCGCTGTCGATTTCGCTGACTTTCATCCTTGCCTTTGGCCTGTGTTTCCAACTGCCAGTGCTTTTGACGCTGATGGGCAAGGCGGGGCTGGTGTCGGCGCGTGGTCTGGGCTCGGTCCGGAAATACGCGATGGTCGGCATCCTTGTGCTGGCCGCGCTGGTGACGCCGCCCGACGTGGTGACGCAGTTGATCCTCTTCACCGCGGTTTATGGCCTTTACGAGATTTCGATCTGGCTTGTCGCCATGGTCGAGCGCAAGCGCGTCAAGCAGTTGCGCGAAGAGGGCATTCTGGGCGAGGACGAAGACCTCTATTCCGAGTTCGAGGATGACGAGGGTGAAGCCGAAGCCGAGGCGGACCCAAAACCGTGATCAACGACCCGATGGAACGCATTGCCGAGGCGCTCGAGCGGATGGCACCGGCCCCTCTGGCAGCCCCCGACTACGACGAGGCGGATGCGTTTGTCTGGCATGTGAGCCCCGACCGGCTCGAGCCGGTGGGCAAGGTAAACCGGGTCGAGATTGACCTGCTGGTCGGCATTGACCGGTCGCGGAACACGCTGCTGGAAAACACCCGCCAATTTGCCCGTGGCCTGCCCGCGAACAACGCGCTTTTGTGGGGCGCGCGGGGCATGGGCAAGTCGAGCCTTGTGAAAGCGGCCCATGCTGCGGTGCTGGCCGAGGGGCTCAACGTCAAGATCGTGGAAATCCAGCGCGAGGATCTGCCCTCGGTCGGGCGGCTTCTGAACCTGTTGCGCGCTTCTGATGCGCGGTTCCTGCTGTTCTGCGATGACCTTTCGTTCAGCCATGACGATCAGCATTACAAGTCGCTGAAAGCGGTGCTGGATGGCGGGATCGAGGGGCGGCCCGACAACGTGATCTTCTATGCCACGTCGAACCGCCGCCACCTGATGCCGCGCGACATGATCGAGAATGAACGTCAATCTGCGATCAACCCCTCGGAAGCGGTCGAGGAAAAGGTGTCGCTGTCAGACCGGTTCGGGCTCTGGCTGGGTTTCCATCCCTGCACGCAGGACGAATATCTGGATATGATCCGGGGCTATTGCCAAGCCTATGGCGTCGAGATCGACGACGAGACGCTTTGGGCCGAAGCTATCGAATGGCAGGCCACGCGCGGCTCGCGCTCGGGCCGTGTGGCGTGGCAGTACTTCACCGATCTGGCCGGGCGTAGGGGTGTGGCGCTCTGAGAGTGCCCGGCAGGCGGTTGCCTGTCAGTGTGACCCCCGCAGACCCGGGCGCCGCGCCGCCCGGTGCCTGCCGCGAGATGTCATAGGCGCGGCTGCGACTTCGGGGGCTGAAATGGCGCAGGATGCCGATCAGCGAAACCGCGATGAAGAACACCTGAATGACGGCCGAGGCGAGATTGAAGTCCTGCCATAAGCTGATCAGCACAAGGCTGGCTGCGGCCAGCTTGGTGGCATAATAGACCGGCGACTGGCTGGGCAAGCGGTCATAGGCCGCCAGCAGATACCCGATTGAATAGAGAATTGCGCCGGATAGTCCAAGCGCCTCGGCTGCCGAGATTTGAAGGGTATTGCCGTCGATCATTCCTACACACCAGTACAACGTGATGTGTCTGGCTTAGTTGGCAGAATTCGACCGGTCACCCTTGAAAACAAGGCTTTCACGCAGGTCTCACAGCTTGTGCGGTGTTTACTTCCGGAACTTGTCGAGGCTGACAACCTCGGCGTTTCCGTTGCTTTCTTCGGCAGGTGCGTCGTCGTCGTCTTCGACCGGGGTCGGTGTCGGTTCGTCGTCTTCTTCGTCCTGCGTTTCGAACCGCAGGCCGAACTCGACCGAGGGGTCGACGAAGGTGCGAATGGCCTCGTAAGGCACGTAAAGCGCCTCGGGCGCGTCGCCGAAGTTCAGCGTGACCGAGAAGCCTTCATCGGTCACATCAAGGTTCTCGAACCAGTGCTGCATTACGATGGTCATTTCTTCCGGATAGCGATCCGACAACCAGTCCGCGATTTCGACATCGGGGTGCATCGTGTCGAACGTGATGAAGAAATGGTGCTGGCCCGGTAAGCCGTCCTTGGCGACATCGGTCAGAACATTCTGAATGAGGCCACGCATGGCGCGGTGCATCAGGTTGCCATAATCGATGGTGGTGCTCATGCGGGCGATGTCCTGTCCGTTGCCTTTACCATAGGGGATTCACGCGGGAAGAAAAGGCGGGTTCAGCGCTATCACGGTGGCCCAAGAAGCGAAATCATGCCCATTGCCGCACCGACCAGCAGCGTGCGCCCAATGCCGAAGCGCAGAACAAGGATCAGCAGGGCGGCGACAAGGGCGATTCCCACGGCCAGCAGGTTGAGCGACTGAAGGTCCGGCTGGATCAGCCGGAACGGGCCAAGGGCCACGGTTTCGATCCGCGTGAACATGACATGTGCGCTGAACCATAAGGACAGGTTCAGGATAACCCCCACGACGGCCGCGGTGATGGCCGCAAGCGCGCCCGACAGGCGAGGCATGTGCAAGAGCCGCTCGACATACGGGGCGCCGACGAAGATCCAGAGGAAGCACGGCACGAAGGTCACCCAAAGCGTAACCGTTGCCGCCAGCAGTGCCAGACCGAAGCCGCTCTCCCGGAACCCGGCAAGGAAGCCCACGAACTGGGTCACAAGGATAAGGGGGCCGGGCGTGGTCTCGGCCAGACCAAGGCCGTCCATCATCTCTTTAGTGGTGATCCAGCCGAACTCGGTCACGATGGTCTGGGTCATGTAAGCCAGCACAGCATAGGCGCCGCCGAAGGTGACGACGGCGAGGCGCGAGAAAAAGAGCGCGATCTCTTGTAGCAGCGTGGCGTTGACGGCGAAGAGCAGGGCGATGGGCGCGAACCAGATCGCCAGCCAGAGCGCAGCGGTGCCTAGCGTTCGGCCAAGCGATATCGCGGCGGGGGCGGCGTGCTCGATCGTCTGGTCGATGCTTGCCGCCCGAAGCGCGCCCCAGATCGCCGCGACCGCGATGATCAGCGGAAACGGCAAGGCCAGCGCGAAGATCGCAAGGAAGGACAGCCCGGCAATCGCCCAGTCAGATGGGCGCTTGAGTGCCTTCTTCGAGACCTTCAGAAGCGCCTCCAAAACGATTGCGACAACGGTGGCTTGCACGCCAAGGAACATCGCCTCGACCAAGGGCACGTTGCCGAGAAACGCATAGATGCTGGCGAGGACAAACATCACCAAGGCACCCGGCAACACGAAGAGGCCGCCCGCGACCAACCCGCCCGTCACCCCGGCGCGCCGCCACCCGGCATAGGTGGCAAGCTGCATCGCTTCCGGTCCGGGCAAAAGCATCGAGAACGAAAGCGCGTTCAGGAACTCGGTTTCGGACAGCCACGCTTTCTCGTCGACCAGCACGCGGTGCATCAACGCGATCTGGGCAGCCGGTCCGCCGAAAGACAAAAGGCCGATGCGGCCAAAGGTGCGGAACAACTCGGTCATGCGGCGCGCCCTTCATGGGTGGCAGAGGCGTTGGCATAGAGCGCGTCGAAGACGGGCAGCATGGCGTCCATGTGGCTTAGGTCGCATTTGGCGCCGTGGCGCAAACCGTCGCAGATCGCCCGAAGGGTCGGCTCGGCCAGTTTGACCGAGACGTCGCGCAGAGCGGGAAGGGACAGATGGAATCGCGCCAACATGTCGTCGAAGGTGACGCACGCGCCGGTCGCCGCAAGGGGTGTCGCAAAAGTTTCAAACGACACCGCGCCGAAGCGGTCGGCGATGTCCTGCACCTCGGCCTGATCTACGAAAAGGTATCGCGCGTCACGGTCCAGAAACCGGCGGATCAGCCAAAGGCTGGCCAATCGGTCGACATCCGGCTGCTGTGCCGTGACCCAAAGCCTGGCGTCGTCCACGCGCGGGGGCAATGCTGACGCGGGAACGCGGGGGGCGTCGGGCGCCTCGCGCCACGCGAACATGCCGCCGGCCAGATATCGAGCGTTCAGCCCCTCGGCCCTCAGCCATGCGGCGACGCCTTGGCTCAGCTTAAGGCCTTTCTGACAGATGATGATGGCGGGCTGTCCCCGCAGGCTCTCGCGCAAACCGGCAAGGTCCGTGTGAGGGTGTCGGACCGATCCGGGGATAAGGAAGGGATCCTCGGCGAAGTCGGCGTCGATGCAGACGTCGATGATGTGCGGGGCATCTGGCGTGCCGAGCGCGCGCAAAAGGTCTGGGACAGTAATCTGGGTCGGTGCAGGCATGGTGCATCCTCTCGCAACGAGTTCAAAGGATGCGAACCTTGGGCCTGAGCCTGAAGGGGCGGTCGCGGCCCCGTGGCCACCTGTCTCACACGGAGCGATGGGTTTGACAAGTCTGGTCTTGAGTAGCGCCGAACAGGGGGAAGGTTGCCGGATTCTGTTGCCAGGCTCCGGCGGGCCCCGCCTTACGCGGCTAGGCGCAAGGGCTTAGATTTCGGCGTTACGCACTGCTTACGCAGCGAGTGCAACCGGAGCTTTGTTGTCGTTTGCAACTAGCTTATGTGCGCCGATAACGGTGGCTTCCAGCCGAGACAAAGCAATCCCCTTTAGACGTCCGTCGATCCTGTTTCGGCCCCATGATCCTCAAACGAAGGAATTTGGTGGAGCCGCCGGGTACCGCCCCCGGGTCCGATCCGCTTATTACGAGCGCGTTTATGTCCATAGTTCCCGAAGGAACGGTCCAGATATAAGCGACGCGACGGTTTCATTCAAGAATGGTGGCGCGGGGCGGTTAACGGCCTTTTCTTCGTGCGAAACGCGGTTTACCTCTGGCGGGGCAGCCTAAAGGGAGAAGCGGCATGATCCGGGCACTTGTTGTCGAGAAGGAAGAGCAGGGGCAGACCTCGGCCGAGGTTCAGCAGATTGAGGAAAGCCGTTTGCCCGAGGGCAACGTGACGGTTGCGGTCGAGTATTCGACCGTAAACTACAAGGACGGTCTGTGCATCGGGCCGGGCGGCGGACTGGTGCGGAATTATCCGCATGTGCCGGGCATCGATTTTGCCGGCACGGTCGAGACCTCAGACGATGATCGCTACAAGCCCGGCGACAAGGTTGTTCTGACCGGGTGGCGTGTCGGTGAAGTGCATTGGGGCGGCTATGCCGAGAAGGTGCGGGTGAATGCCGATTGGCTGGTGCCGTTGCCCTCGGGTTTGACCACGCGCCAGGCGATGGCCGTAGGGACCGCCGGGTTCACCGCGATGTTGGCGGTGATGGCGCTGGAAGATCACGGGCTGACACCCGGCGCGGGCGACGTTCTGGTCACCGGTGCGGCGGGTGGCGTTGGCTCGGTCGCGACGGCTATTCTGGCCAATCTGGGTTACGAGGTCGCCGGTGTCACCGGTCGGCCCGAGACGGCGGACTATCTGACGGGGCTGGGCGCGACCAAGGTCGTGGCGCGCGAAGAGCTGGCCGAGATCGTGAAGCGGCCGCTGGAAGCCGAGACTTGGGCCGGTTGTGTCGACGCCGTTGGCGGTGCGATGCTGGCGCGGGTGCTGGGCCAGATGAAATACGGTGCGTCGGTTGCCGCTGTCGGTCTGGCTGGCGGTGCTGGCCTGCCGGCGACGGTCATTCCGTTCCTGCTGCGGGGCGTGAACCTGTTGGGCATCGACAGCGTGATGCAGCCCTATGACAACCGTCTGCGCGCGTGGGAGCGGATCGCCAGCGACCTGCCGATGGACAAGCTGGAGGCGATGATCGTCGAAGCGGGGCTGGGCGATCTGCCGAAACTGGGCGCCGATATCCTGAAAGGTCAGGTGCGCGGCCGCGTTGTGGTTGACGTTACGGCCTGATAGGGCGGTCCGAAGAGCAGAAAAACAAGGGAGGGACCCCATGAGCTTGGCTTTCGTGTTCCCCGGGCAAGGGGCGCAAACCATCGGCATGGGCCGTGATCTGGCCGAGGCCTATCCAGCGGCGCAGGCGGTATTCGACGAAGTGGACGAGGCGCTGGGCGAAAAGCTCTCGGGCCTGATCTGGGAGGGCGAGGCCGACGAGCTGACGCTGACCCAGAACGCGCAACCGGCCTTGATGGCGACATCGCTGGCCGCGGTTCGGGCGTTGGAGGCGGAAGGGGTTTCGGTCTCGGCGGCGTCCTTCGTGGCGGGGCATTCGCTGGGCGAGTACTCGGCGCTGTGTGCCGTGGGCGCGATCGGGTTGGCGGATACGGCGCGGCTTCTGCGGTTGCGCGGGCAGGCGATGCAAAGCGCGGTTCCCGTGGGGGAAGGCGCGATGGCCGCCGTCCTCGGGCTGGACATCGCTGCGGTCGAAGCCTTGGCGGCGGATGCTGCCGAGGGTGAGGTTTGCGAGGTCGCGAACGAGAACGATCCGGCGCAAACCGTTGTTTCTGGATCGAAATCCGCGATTGACCGTGTGGTCGCCATGGCCAAGGAGCGGGGCGCCAAGCGGGCTCTGCCATTGCCGGTTTCGGCCCCGTTTCACTGCGCGATGATGCAACCCGCGGCCGATGCAATGGCCGAAGCGTTGCAGGACGTTGCGATTGCTGCGCCCTCGGTGCCGGTGGTGGCCAATGTTGTTGCCGAAGCTGTCAGCGATCCGGACCAGATCCGGCGTTTGCTGGTCGAGCAGGTTGCGGGCCGGGTCCGGTGGCGGTCTTCGGTCGAGTGGATGGCGGGCCAAGGCGTTGATGCGTTCTGGGAGCTTGGCGCGGGCAAGGCCTTGTCGGGTATGATCCGGCGGATTGCGAAGGAGGCCGAGACGCGCGCTGTGGGCACGGCGAGCGATGTCCCTGAGGCCGCGGCGGCCCTGCAGGGCTGAATTTGCGTATTTTTGAAGAGATGAAGGAGAGGTCATGTTCGATCTGAGCGGAAAATCGGCCTTGGTGACCGGCGCGTCTGGCGGGATTGGCGCGGACATCGCGCGCGCCTTGCACGCGGCAGGGGCAACGGTCGGGTTGTCGGGGACGCGCGTCGACCCTCTCGAGGCGTTGGCGGCCGAGTTGGGCGAGCGCGTCCATGTGTTGCCGTGCAACCTTGGTGATGCGGAGGCCGTCGAAGCTTTGCCGAAGCAGGCGGCCGAGGCGATGGGCGGCGTGGACATTCTGGTCAACAATGCCGGGATCACGCGAGACAACCTGTTCATGCGGATGTCGGTCGAGGAATGGGATGAGGTTTTGAACGTAAACCTTCGTTCTGCAATGATTTTGTCGAAAGGCGTCATTCGCGGCATGATGAAGGCGCGCTGGGGTCGGATCGTCAACGTGTCGTCTATCGTCGGTGCGACGGGCAATCCCGGTCAGGCCAATTATGCCGCGTCGAAGGCCGGTTTGGTGGGGATGTCGAAGTCGCTGGCCTATGAGGTGGCGAGCCGGGGGATCACGGTGAATGCCGTGGCGCCGGGGTTCATCACCACGGCGATGACCGACAAGCTGACAGACGACCAGAAGGCCGGGATATTGGCGCAAGTGCCAGCTGGCCGGATGGGGGAGCCGTCCGAGATTGCCGCTGCCGTGCTTTACTTGGCCAGCGACGAGGCCGGTTACGTGACGGGCGCGACGTTGCATATCAATGGTGGAATGGCCATGTTGTAGTCGCCGAGGCGTTGCCGAATAGCATTTGCGTTTCAAAGCGCGATGGTATACGCGGCGCCTCATCCCCGCCTTGAGCGGTCACCGTCAGGTATTTGGCGGTAGAATTGTCGGGATGGTGCCCGAAGAGAACATGAGGAATTGACATGAGCGACATCGAAGATCGGACGAAGAAGATCGTCGTCGAGCATCTTGGCGTTGAAGAAGGCAAAGTCACGGAAAACGCCTCTTTCATCGATGACCTTGGCGCAGACAGCCTGGACACCGTGGAACTGGTGATGGCTTTCGAAGAAGAGTTCGGGATCGAGATTCCGGATGACGCCGCCGAGACGATCCAGACGTTCGGCGATGCCGTTAAATTTATCAAGGACGCGGCCTGACACATCGTCAGAGCTTCTTGTGAAACGGCGCCCTTCGGGGCGCCGTTTTCGTTTGTCACGTGGGCGGATGGGTTTCCATCAGGGATTTGAGCTCGGGACGTGTCAGACGGGTCTCGAACATCACGCCCGCGAAGTGATTGTTCGACCAGCTCACTTGCCCCAGCCGCTGGGTGGCCAGCAATTTGACGGTGACCAGTGTTTTGGCCGGTGGGGGATCGGGCCAGCTGAGTTTCACGCCCCCTTGCGAAATGTCGACAATTTTGCCGGACGCCTGCTGCATATTGCCGTCACGATCGGTAAAGGTGAGGTCGAGCGAGAGCGCGATCGGAAACCGTGGCAGACGTTCGACCATGCGCCGCCGCATGGCGAAAGACTGCGTGAACCGATAGATCCCGACGGTGAGAGCGAAGAGGAGGATACTGATCCCCACCATGGCGATTTGGGATGTCTTGTCCTGCAGGAGATTTGACTTCGTTTCGTATTGGGCTTGTTGCTTGGCGTTTTCGTAACTGGCGGCGCGCACGCTCTGGCTGGTTGTCGAACTGCTGTTCTGACACCCTGACGACAGATAGAGCGAGGCAAGCCAGTTCACGTTGCGACCATGCAAGTAGGTGTCAATCGTAACCAGATTGTTGTTGAGCACGTCATGCGCCAGCACCTGGGCCTGTGACAGGATGGTTTCCAACTGGTCTTGTGGCGCCAGAATGTGGTCGCGCGCCAGTTGGCGCGACAGGCTTTTGCCGTTCTGTCCGCCGACGAAGACCAGCAAGGCCATGGCGGCACGCTGACGCACGTCGTGGGTTCCGCGCAAGGTCGCGTTGTACGCATCGTGCAACCCGCCCAGCATGACCGCGTCGGCGCAGCGTGCCGTGGCCGGGTGAACTTTGAACGCGAGGCAAACCATGACGAGGGCACGTAGAAGTGTCATGCGAGGTCTTGTTGTTCATGTCTTTCTGCCGAGACGTCTACTCAGGCCGAATTTCGCTTTCGTTAATCGATCCAAGTGGTGCGTCAGATTGCACGCCCGACACCGCGCGTGTATGTCTTGCGGCTAAGAAACGAGAGGAGCAGGGGCATGCGTCGCGTTGTCGTTACAGGTCTTGGAATGGTCTCGCCATTGGCGTCGGGGGTTGACGCCACTTGGTCACGCTTGTTGAGCGGCCAGTCGGCTGCGGGAACGATCACCCGGTTCGATGCAAGCCATCTTGCGACGACCTATGCTTGCGAGGTGCCGCGCGGCGATGGTTCGGATGGGACGTTCAATCCCGATGACTGGATGGAGCCCAAGGAGCAGCGCAAGGTCGATGAATTCATCCTCTATGGGATGGCCGCTGCCGAACAGGCGGTGAAGGATGCCGGGTGGGCGCCGACCGATACGGAAAGCCTTGAGCGGACGGGCGTCATGATCGGCTCGGGCATTGGCGGGTTGCAGACGATTGCGGACACCGCCGTTCTCTTGAAGGAGCGCGGGCCGCGCCGGGTGTCGCCGTTCTTCATTCCGGCGGCCCTTATCAATCTGGTGTCCGGTCAGGTGAGCATTCGGTTTGGCTTCAAGGGGCCGAACCATTCGGTTGTAACCGCGTGTTCGACCGGCGCGCATGCGATTGGCGATGCCGCGCGGTTGATCATGCTGGGCGACGCCGACGTGATGGTGGCCGGTGGGGCCGAGAGCCCGATTTGCGAGATCGGCATTGCCGGGTTCAATGCGTGCAAGGCGTTGTCCACGAAACGAGGCGAAGAGCCTCAGAAGGCGTCGCGGCCCTATGATGCGGATCGTGACGGGTTCGTCATGGGCGAAGGCGCTGGCGTGGTGGTGCTGGAGGAATACGAGCACGCCAAAGCGCGGGGCGCGAAGATTTATGCCGAGGTGCTGGGCTATGGTCTGTCGGGCGATGCCTATCACATCACGGCGCCGTCCGAAGACGGCGAAGGCGGCGAGCGGGCGATGCGGAACGCGTTGCGGTCGGCCGGGCTGACGGGCGCGGATGTGGATTACATCAACGCGCATGGGACATCGACCATGGCGGATACGATCGAGCTTGGCGCGGTCGAGCGTGTGATGGGCGAGGCGGCCAAGGGCGCGACCATGACCTCGACCAAATCGTCGATCGGTCACTTGTTGGGGGCGGCGGGCGCCGTCGAGGCGATCTTCTGCATTCTGGCGCTGCGCGATCAGGTGGCGCCGCCGACGATCAATCTGGACAACCCGGCGGTCGAGCCGATGCTTGACCTTGCCCCGAACGCCAAGCGCGAACGGGAGATCGGCGTGGCGCTGTCGAACAGCTTCGGTTTCGGCGGCACCAATGCGTCGCTGGTGATGGGACGGGTGGACCGCTGATGTGGCGTAACATCGCGTCGAACATGCTGACCCTGCTGGTGGTGGCGCTGGTCTGCGTTGCGGCGCTGATCGGTTGGGGGCAGTCGCAATACGTGGCCGAGGGTCCGTTGGAGCAGGCGATCTGCCTGCAGGTGCCCAGTGGCGGCTCGATGACCCGCGTGGCGGATGATCTGGCCGAGAAGGGCGCGATCTCGAATGCGACGATCTATCGGTTGGGCGCTGATTACTCGGGCCGTTCGCCTCAGTTGAAGGCGGGGTCTTTCCTGATCGAACCGGGGACCTCGATGTCGGGGATCGTCGAAGCGATCACCGGGGACGGGCGGTCGACCTGCGGGACCGAAGTTCTCTATATCATCGCGGTCAACGGGCAGGAGAAGCGCGTCCGCGAGTTGAACCCCGAGACGCAGGAATACGCGATCACCGCCGAGTTTGACCCTGCGGCCGAGGGCGAGGTGCCCGAGGCCTATAGCGCGGCGCTGGCCGATGTGGCGACGCAGTATCGCCTGGTCGTCGTCGAGGGCGTGACCAGTTGGCAGGTGGTGCAGGGGCTGAATGCGACCGACCTTCTGTCGGGGAGCATTGATGAGGTGCCGGACGAAGGGTCGCTTGCGCCGCGTGAGTTTGCGATCACGCCGGGGGCTGACCGGGCCGAGATCGTGCGTCTGATGGCCGCCCAGCAGGAAGAGTGGTTGGCCGAGGCGTGGGCCGCACGTTCGGAGGAGGCTGCCGTGGAGACACCGGAAGAGGCGTTGATCCTGGCCTCGATCATCGAGAAAGAGACCGCCTTGGGCGAGGAGCGCCCCTTGGTGTCGAGCGTGTTCACCAACCGGTTGAAGCGGGGCATCAAGCTGCAGACCGACCCGACGGTGATTTATGGCGTGACCGAAGGCAAAGGCGTTCTGGGGCGTGGCTTGCGGCGGAGCGAATTGCGGGCACCGACCCCGTGGAACACCTATGTCATCGATGGTTTGCCGCCAACGCCGATTGCAAATCCGGGGCGGGCGTCGATCGAGGCGGCGCTGAACCCGGCAGAGTCCGAGTTCATCTTTTTCGTGGCGAAAACGCTGGATCCGCGGGATGGGCATAACTTTGCGGTGACGCTGGACGAGCATAACCGGAACGTTGCCGCCTATCGCGCATTGGAGGCGGCGCGGGAATAGGCCTTAAAACGCTGGGCTATGTGCCGCGATTAACCTGATGTTAACTGCGGCGAACGCTATTTGTCAATCTAATCAATAACTTAGGCATTGACTTCCCGAACGGTCTGACGTATACCTTCAGGCAAGCTAGGAGACGTGACAGCGCGGCGCGGGACCATCCGCTGCCGCGTTTCCTTTTCGAAAATCCTGTTTGGAGCGTCTTATGGCCGAGGATCCGTCCGCGATCGCGGGCACCGAACCGTCGCGACATTTGTTGAGCCGAAGTGAGAAGACCCTTGAGGACTTGCTGAGGGCGCTCGACCTTTTGCAGGCGCGCATGGAAGCAGACGAGACATTGCCCTCGTCGGAGTTGTCGAAAGCATTGGTTGCCTTCGGATCGGCGCGCCATCGTTTGAACGAGGAAATGATAAAGCATGAAGATCGAATTCTCTTCGCTGCGAAGCGGGTTGCAAACGCCCCTCTCGATTTCGACGACCTCCGGTGTTCAATCGGGGGCAAACTTGATCGCATCCGCGCCTCGCTCGGTTCAGGAGAGCTTTCTGAAGAGTCTGACGGATGAAGAGATCCGGGGTCTGCCCTTCCTGTTCGAGTTCTGGGCGCTGCCGCATCAGATGCCGCCCGAGGGGGATTGGAAAACCTGGGTGGTGATGGGCGGTCGGGGGGCTGGCAAGACGCGCGCGGGTGCGGAATGGGTGCGGACGCAGGTCGAAGGGTCGGGGCCGTTGGATGCCGGTCGATGTCAGCGGGTGGCGCTGGTTGGCGAGACCTATGACCAGGCGCGGGATGTGATGGTTCAGGGCGAAAGCGGCATTCTGGCCTGCACGCCTGAAGACCGGCGGCCGAAATGGATTGCCGACCGTCGCCAGTTGATTTGGCCGAACGGGGCCGAGGCCAAAGTGTTCTCGGCGCATGATTTCGAGGCGTTGCGCGGACCTCAGTTCGATGCCGCCTGGGTGGATGAGCTGGGCTGTGCTGCCGTCGACAACGCGACGAACGAGCCGAACAAGTTTCTTGATCCGAAGTCGTCTGAGTCTTCGTTGCCGAAGTATTCCAGCGGGGCGCGCGACGACCTGATCCAGATGCAATATCTGCGTGCGATGGCCGAGTTCTGGGGCGATGCGGAGAACAATCCGGTGTCGTCCCTGTATGGCACGTCGATGGTGCCAACTGACCGGATGTATGTCTGGGCCTGGGATGCGCGGCCCTATCCGTTCTTCCCGGCCGATACCGAGACATGGACCGACGCCGACAACTATGCGCGCGGGCATTGGCTGAATGGGCGTGCGTCGTCGCGGTCGCTGGACGGGCTGATTGCCGAGATTTGCGAGCGCGCCGGGTGCAGTGCCGTGGATGTCAGTGATGTGCGCGGATTGGTGCGCGGTTATGCGCTGGATGGCAGCGAGACCGCGCGCGCCGCCTTGCAGCCCCTGCTGCTGACCTTTGGCATCGATGCGATCGAGCGGGACGGTAACTTGGTCTTCCGAAACCGCGATGGCCGGGCAACGTCCAGTCTGGTCGAGGCGGACATGGCGCGTGGTGAAAGCGACGGGGTCCTGTCTCTGACGCGTGCGCCCGAAGCCGAGACGGCGGGCCGTGTGCGGCTGACATTCGTCGAGGCGGATGGCGACTATGAGACGCGCAGCACCGAGGGGATATTCCCGGACGAGGCGACCACTTCGGTCTCGCAAAGCGAGATGCCCTTGGCGCTGACGCAGGGTGAGGCACGGGGCGTTGTCGAACGCTGGTTGGCCGAAGCGCGGGTGGCGCGGGATCGGGCCGCCTTCGCGGTGCCGATGTCGTCGGGGCTTGGAGCGGGTGATGTGGTCGAGATCGGGGGCGACAGTTTCCGGATCGACCGGGTCGAAGACGGCGGCATGAAGCAGATGGAGGCGGTGCGGGTCGAGCGCGGTGTCTATCACAGCTATCTGGCGGACGAGGGCGTCAATTCGGTTCCGACGGTCAGTGTGCCACTGCCGGTTTGGGCCGAGATGTTCGAGTTGCCGTTGATGACGGGTGCCGAATTGCCGGACGCCCCATGGCAGGCCGCCAGTGGCGAGACCTGGCCTGGGTCGGTGGCGGTCTATTCTTCGCTTGATGGGGCCAGCTGGACCTATGAGACTGCGCTGAGCCAAAGCGCGGTGATGGGCGTGACGTTGGATGACCTCGGCGCAGCGCAACCGGGTTTGCCGCAGCGGGGGGCTGGCGTTTCGGTGCAGTTGAGCGGTGGAACGCTGGGGTCGGTCGACGACTTGGCCTTCTACGGTGGTGGCAATGTGGCTGCGATCAGCGACGGGTCGGGCTTGTGGGAGTTGTTCTAGTTCCGCGACGCGGTGCTGACGGGCGAAGACACGTGGCAGCTTGGCCATCTGCTGCGCGGTCAGCAGGGCACGGATGGGCATATGCAGGCGGTCTGGCCTGCCGGTTCGACCGTGATCGTGTTGGACACAGCACCGGTGCAGGTGCCCGTGGCCGAGAGCCTGCGCGGGATCACGCGGCGCTATCGGGTCGGGCCGGCTGCGCGCCCGGTGGACGACGAGACCTATGTCGAGCTGACCCATGCGGTGTCGGCGCTGGGCCTGAAGCCGTTTGCGCCGGTGCATCTGCGGTCTGCGTCTGACGGTGCGGGGGGGCATGCGCTGACGTGGATACGGCGCACGCGGATCGGTGGCGACACGTGGGACATGGCCGAGGTGCCGTTGGGCGAAAGCTATGAGGCCTATCGCGTGCGGGTGCGCGCGGGCAGGCTTCTGGTGCGCGAAGAGACGGTTGGCACCGCCCGTTGGACCTACGACGCCGCTGCGCGCTTGGCTGATGGGGTAAACGGCGCGTTCGACGTGGAAATTGCCCAGATATCGGACCTTTACGGTCCCGGACACGAAGCGAGGATCACCATCGATGACTGATACAGCAAAACTTGGATTGCCGCTGGTGGCGGCGGCGCAAGCGCAGAAACATGTCACCGTGAACGAGAGCCTGACGCGGCTGGACGCGTTGGTGCAGTTGTCGCTTGCCTCGGTCGGCGGGACGGTGCCGCCGGGTTCCCCCAGCGAGGGTGAGGCCCATGGTGTTGGCGTTGGGGCGTCCGGCGACTGGAGCGGCCAGGATGGGAAATTGGCGGTGTTTGCCAATGGCGGCTGGGTGTTTCTGGCGCCCCAAGCCGGGTGGCAGGGCTGGGCCGATGGCGCGAGGGTGCAATTTGACGGTGCGGACTGGGTCGAAGGGGCAGGGGCGCTGTCACCAAACGGGGCCGGGTTCGTGCATCGGACGGTTGAGGTGGATCATGCCGTGCAAGCCGGGGTGTCGTCGGTGGTGTCGTCGGTTATTCCAGCGAATACAGTTGTTTACGGCGTGACAGGCCGTGTGCTTGCCGATGTTGGCGGGGCGACCGGGCTGGAGCTGGGCGTGGCCGGGGCCGCCGACCGCTATGGCAGCGGGATCGGGGTTGTCGCAGGCTCGTGGATGCGGGGGCTGACCGGGCAGCCGCTGACCTATTACGCCGATACCGATCTGGTGCTGACGGCGCTGGGTGGTGTTTTTGATGGCTCGGGCACGGTGCGGCTGGCGGTGCATCTGGCCGAATTGACGTTGCCGCGGGCCTAGCCTTGGGCGCAGCTCACGCAGGTGGGCAAGGTAGGGTCGAGGGTGAGGCGTTTCAGGCCGATCTCCTCGCCGCAGTCCTGACAGAAGCCGAACTCGCCCTCGTCGATCCGGGCGAGGGCGGCGGCGATGCGGGCCTCGCGCCCTTGGCGGCGACGGGCGGTGGCCTGTGCCATCGCTTGCTGTTGGAGGGCGTCCATCCGGCTGAGGCGGCCAACGGATTGCTGGTCGAGTGTCACTGTCGCCCGGTTGTCGGCGGAGGCCATATCTTCGGCGGCCAATCCATCGCGTTCTGCCAAGAGGGCTGCGCGACATGCTGCGATTTCGTCATCTTTCAGCATCGTGAATAGCCGGTGTCAGGGTTTTTCATTGGTTTGACGCTCCTATCTGTTCTAAAAGGCTGACAGATTGCAAGGAGCGCCAGATGGCACAACAGCAACCCCGCCCAACACCGCTGGACCCGGTCTGGCAACGTATTCAGGACGATGCGCGCGCCGCCGTGGCGGCCGAACCGCTGATCGGCGGAATGGCGCATGCGTCTGTTTTGCATCATAAATCTCTGGAAAACGCGCTGTCGTATCGCATCGCGTCGAAGCTGTCTTCGGCCGAGATGTCGGGGCAATTGTTGCGCGAATTGTGCGAAGAAGCCTATGCCGCCGAACCGGGTTTGGCCGAGGCGGCGCGGGCGGATATCGTTGCGGTTTACGAGCGTGATCCGGCTTGCCATTCGCTGTTGCAGCCTTTGCTTTACTTCAAGGGCTATCAGGCGGTGCAGGCGTATCGCGTGGGGCATTGGCTGTGGAAGCAGGGTCGGAAGGACCTGGCTTACTTCATTCAAGCGCGTGTCAGCGAGGTGTTCGGGATCGATATTCATCCGAATGCCCGGATCGGCCGTGGTCTGATGATTGACCATGCCCATTCGATCGTGATCGGTGAAACGGCGGTTGTCGGGGACAACGTGTCGATGCTGCACTCGGTCACTTTGGGCGGGACCGGGAAGGAGGATGACGATCGTCATCCGAAGATCGGGGACGGTGTTCTGATCGGCGCGGGTGCGAAGGTTCTGGGCAATATCAAGGTCGGGAATTGCAGCCGCGTCGCCGCCGGTTCGGTGGTGCTGGACGAAGTGCCGCCCTGCAAGACGGTCGCCGGTGTGCCCGCAAAGATCGTGGGCGAGGCGGGCTGCGATCAACCGTCCCTGTCGATGGACCAGATCCTGAACGGCGTGCCCGGCGCCTGAGCCGGGACGGAACGACCTCCTTTTTTCTATGAAGCGCTGCTTTTTTCGCGGAACCTGTTAGGGTGCCCTGGCACGCAATGGGGAGCTGAGTGATGAGCATTCGTCAGACAGAAGGTCGGGGTCGGTTCGACAGCATTCTGGACACGGTGGGCGATACGCCGGTGGTCAAGATCAACCGGATCGCGCCCGAGCACGTGACCGTTTATGTGAAATTTGAAGCATTTAATCCGCTTGGGTCGGTGAAGGACCGGCTTGCGTTGAATATCATCGAGGCGGCCGAGCGGTCGGGCGCGCTGAAACCCGGTCAGACGGTGGTCGAGGCGACCTCGGGCAATACTGGCATCGGATTGGCGATGGTGTGCGCGGCCAAGGGCTATCCGCTGGTTTGTGTTATGGCCGACAGTTTCTCGGTCGAGCGCCGGAAGCTGATGCGGTTTCTGGGCGCCAAGGTTGTGCTGACGCCGCGGGCCGAGAAGGCTTACGGGATGATGGTGAAGCTGCGCGAGCTGGTCGAAGAACATGGCTGGTTCAACGCGGCGCAGTTCGAGACATCGGCCAATGCCGACATTCACGAGAACACGACGGCGCGCGAGATCATCGGGGATTTCGCGGGCGAGCGGCTGGATTACTTCGTGACGGGCTATGGCACGGGCGGCACGTTTTCGGGCGTTGGGCGGGTGCTGCGGAAAGAGCGGCCGGACACCAAGATCATCCTGACCGAGCCTGCGAATGCGGCGCTGGTTGGGTCGGGCACGCCGCAGGAGCGGAACCCGGACAATACGCCGTCGTCCGGTCACCCGGCTTGGGAGCCGCATCCGATCCAAGGGTGGACGCCCGATATCATTCCGCATGTTCTGCAGGAGGGGCTGGACAAGGGGTTCTATGATGAACTGCTGCCGGTAGCCGGGCCGGATGGCATCGCTTGGTCCAAGCGGCTTGCGGCGGAGGAAGGGATTTTCACCGGGATTTCAGGCGGGTCGACCTTTGCCATTTCGATGCAGGTGGCCGAGACCGCGCCGGAAGGGTCGGTGATCCTTTGCATGTTGCCGGACACGGGCGAGCGCTATTTGTCGACCCCGCTGTTCGACGGCATCGCTGAAGAGATGACCGAGGAAGAGATCGCGATTTCGCGGTCCACCCCCAGCAACCAGATGTGACTTGGCGCGGCGCTGGGACCGGTCAGGTCTTGGCGCCGAACGGCCGGTCGATCACCGTCACGTCCACCATGTTCCATGTCAGATCGCGGTTGCGGAACAGACGTTTGCCCATCCGAGGATAGTCCGACACGTCGTGATCCTTGCGCTGGCTGACCGTGATGCAGCGCAGGGGGCGCGAGCCGGTGTTCTTCAGACTGTGGGCCAATCCGCCTGCGCGGAAACCGACGAAGTCGCCGGGGCCGACGTCGAAACTGTCAGCGCCGATCCGGGCTGTGCCCTGACCTTCAAGAATGTAAAGACACTCTTCCTCGTGGTAGTGCTTGTGGTGTTCGGTGGACTCGTCGCCCGGCGCGACCTCGACAATGCAGAAATCAATCTCGTTCAGGCCGGTTGCTTTCCCCAAACCTTTTTCGGACCGGCGGGCGTGGTCATTCAGGAAATGCGTCTTTTCCTTGCCCGACTTCTGTCCGATCTCGTCGGCAGAGAGCACATAGGTTTCGTTACGCATCGGTATCCTCCTTGCACGGCGACAGGCCAGTCTATTGGCCTGTAGGCACAAAAAGTGTGGATACCGTTAAGGTGTCATTTTTTCGCGCCGGCCTGCGGATGCGTCAGGGCGTCGTGATCGACCAGATCCCATGCCATGCCCGCGTTTCGGTAGATGCGCTTGCTTTGCTCGGTATAGTCGGCGACGTCCTGGTCAAGCCGTTGCCCGATCACCAGACACCGAAACGTCTCTGAGCCCGTGTTGCGGATGTTGTGGGGCTGGCCGCCCTTGCGATAGCCGATGAAATCACCGGGCCCGATCTTGACGCTTTCCTCTCCGATCTGTGCCGTGGCCGTGCCGGAGAGAACGAACACCGCCTCGTCCTCGTGATAGTGCACGTGGGTTTCGGTCGTGTCGCGGCCCGGTTCGACCTCGATCAGGTGAATGCCGAGGCCGGTCAGGCCGGTCGCGTCGCCCAGCGACTTGTTGATCCGCTGGGCGTTGGGGTTCAGGAAGTGGGTCTTGGCGAGCCCCTCCATCGCGGCGATGTCCTCGGCGGTCAGGAGGTAGGTCTCGTCAGACATCCGGTCCTACCCGGCCATCTGGTCGCAAGCATAGCTTGCGTTGCCATCCGTCAGGCGGGCCGAGCGGAACTGGCGTGCATCCCACACGATCCCCGGCTTTGCATAAAGATCGACCGTTTCCGTGGGCGGCACCAGTTCGGTGCGGCCACTTGGGAAGAGGATCAGCGCGCCTTCCTCGGAATAACCGATCCTGAGGTCCGGCCCGTTCGGGCAGGTATAGGTCTCGGCCCCCGACGGCCCATCGTTGCAGGCTGCAAGAAGGGCCAGGACGGGAAGGAGGTAAAGCGGTCTCATGCAAGCATTCCGATCGGGTTCTCGAGGTTCTCCTTTATAGCAGTCAGGAACTCGGCGCCAAGAGCACCGTCGATCACCCGGTGGTCGACGCTGAGCGTCACGCTCATCACGGTGGCCACGCCCAGCGTTCCGTCGTCTTTCACGACCGGTTTCTTGACGCCAGCGCCCACGGCAAGGATCGAGCCATGCGGCGGGTTGATGACGGCGTCGAAATTGTCGATGCCGAACATGCCAAGGTTCGAGATCGCGAAGCTGCCGCCCTGATATTCATGCGGTGCCAGCTTGCGGTCGCGGGCGCGACCGGCGAGGTCTTTCATCTCGGCAGAAAGGGCGCTGAGCGATTTCATGTCGGCGTCTTTCAGAACCGGCGTGAACAGCCCGCCTTCGATGGCGACGGCAACGGCCACGTCAGACGGCTTGAGCTTGAGGATACGATCCCCGGCCCAGACCGCGTTGGCGTCCGGCACGGCTTGCAGGGCCAAGGCGCAGGCCTTGATGATGAAGTCGTTGACCGACAGCTTCACGCCGCGGCCTTCCAGTTGCTTGTTGAGCGTCGAGCGGAAAGCAAGAAGCGCATCCAGTTCGATGTCGCGGCGCAGGTAGAAATGCGGAATGGTCTGTTTGGCTTCGCCCAGACGCGCCGCAATGGTCTTGCGCATCCCGTCGAGGCTGACCTCTTCATAGTCGCGATCCGCGAACATGGCGGTGACCTGATCGGTCGAGGGGCCGGTTGGCGCGGCAGCGGCGGCTGGTGCTGCTGCTGCGGCGGCGGCCGGGGCTGCGGCGGGCTTGGCGCCCGGTACTGCGTTCTCGACATCGGCCTTGACGATCCGGCCTTTCGGGCCCGAGCCCTTGATCTGGCTCAGGTCGAGACCTTTGTCGGCGGCAATGCGGCGCGCCAGCGGTGACGCGAAGACACGGGTCCCGTCATGGCTCGGTGCGGCAGGGGCGGGGGCGGCCGTCTCGGCGGCGGGCGCCGCCTCGGTGGCCGCGTCAGGGGTGGGCGCCGCTTCCGGTGCAGGCGCGGCGGCTGGTGCGCTGCTGATGTCGTCGGCGCTTTCGCCGTCTTCCAGCAACACGGCGATCGGCACATTGACCTTCACACCTTCGGTGCCTTCGGCGACCATGATCTTGCCGATCACGCCTTCATCGACGGCTTCGAACTCCATCGTTGCCTTGTCGGTTTCGATCTCGGCCAGAAGGTCGCCGGACGAGACCGTGTCGCCTTCCTTGACCAGCCATTTGGCCAGCGTCCCTTCCTCCATCGTCGGAGAGAGCGCGGGCATGAGGATTTCAGTGGGCATCTCGGTCTCTCCTTAGCGGTAGGTCACGGCTTTGACGGCGTCGATGACCTCTTTCACCGACGTCAACGCCAGTTTCTCGAGGTTGGCCGCATAGGGCATGGGCACGTCCTTGCCGGTGCATTTCAGCACGGGCGCGTCGAGGTAATCGAAGGCTTCGCGCATGATTTCCGAGCCGATGAAATCGGACATCGAGGCCACGGGCCAGGCTTCTTCGATGGTGACGCAACGGTTGGTCTTCTTCACGCTTTCGATAACCGTGGGCATGTCGATCGGGCGCAGCGTGCGCAGGTCGATGACCTCGGCTGAAATCCCTTCCTTGGCCAGCTCATCGGCGGCGCCAAGCGCATACTTCATACCAATGCCCCACGAGACCAGCGTCACGTCCGAGCCTTCGCGCCAGACACGGGCCTTGCCGAAGGGGATGGTGAAATCGTCCAGCTTCGGCACGTCGAAGGACTGGCCATAGAGGACCTCGTTTTCGAGGAAGACGACCGGGTTCGGGTCGCGGATCGCCTGTTTCAGCAAGCCTTTCGCGTCGGCTGCCGAATACGGCTGAACAACGCGGAGACCCGGGACGCTGGCATACCATGCCGCATAGTCCTGGCTGTGCTGCGCGGCCACGCGGGCCGCGGCGCCGTTCGGGCCACGGAAGACGATTGGGCTGCCCATCTGACCACCCGACATGTAAAGCGTCTTCGCCGCCGAGTTGATGATGTGGTCGATGGCCTGCATCGCGAAGTTCCATGTCATGAACTCGACGATGGGTTTCAGACCACCCCAGCTTGCGCCAACGCCGATGCCGGCAAAGCCGTGCTCGGTGATGGGCGTGTCGACGACGCGGCGGGCGCCGAATTCATCAAGCAGGCCTTGCGAGACCTTGTAGGCGCCTTGGTACTCGGCGACTTCCTCGCCCATCAACATGACGGTTTCGTCGGCGCGCATTTCCTCGGCCATGGCGTCGCGCAATGCTTCGCGGACGGTGGTCGAGACCATTTCGGTGCCTTCCGGATAGTCCGGCGTGCGGTCGACGCTGGCCACCGCGGCAGGAGCGGTGGCGGTTTCGGCGGCGGCGGGCGCTGCCTCCGCTGGGGCCGCGGCGGGCGCAGCGGCCGGGGCAGCGATGTCGTCGGCGCTTTCGCCGTCTTCGACCAGCACCGCGATCGGCGTGTTCACCTTGACGCCTTCGGCGCCCTCGGCCACGAGGATCTTGCCGATGATGCCTTCATCGACCGCTTCGAATTCCATCGTCGCCTTGTCGGTTTCGATCTCGGCCATGATGTCGCCCGACGACACGGTGTCGCCTTCCTTGACGAGCCATTTGGCCAGTGTGCCTTCCTCCATCGTGGGTGAAAGGGCGGGCATGAGAATTTCGGTAGCCATCTGTCCAGTCTCCCCCGGTTAAGCTTCTACTGTGATGTCGGTCCAGAGCTCGCTCAGCGCGGGCTCGGGGCTTTCTTTCGAGAACTCGGCCGCCTCGTTCACGACGTCCTTGATCTCTTTATCGATTGCCTTGAGTTCGTCCTCGGTGGCGCCGGTGTCGAGCAGGCGTTTGCGGACCTGTTCGATGGCGTCGCGTTCCTCGCGCATCTTCTGCACCTCGTCGCGGGTCCGGTACTTGGCCGGGTCCGACATCGAGTGGCCGCGATAGCGATAGGTCATGACTTCGAGGATGTAAGGGCCTTTGCCCGCGCGGCAGTGTTCAATCGCGCGTGCCCCGGCTTCTTTAACCGCCAGCACGTCCATGCCGTCGACCTCTTCGCCGGCGATCCCGTAAGCTGCGCCGCGTTCCCAGAGGCTGGGCGACTTGGTGGCGCGCTGAACGCTGGTGCCCATGGCGTATTTGTTGTTCTCGATCACGAAGACGACCGGCAGTTCCCAAAGCTGGGCCATGTTATAGGTCTCGTAGACCTGGCCCTGGTTGGCGGCACCGTCACCGAAATAGGTGAAGGTCACGCGGTCATTGCCCAGATACTTGTCGGCGAAGGCGAGGCCTGCACCCAGTGGCACGTTGGCGCCGACGATGCCGTGGCCGCCGTAGAAATGCGCCTCTTTCGAGAACATGTGCATCGAGCCGCCCTTGCCCTTGGAAAGTCCGCCTTCGCGGCCTGTCAGCTCGGCCATGACGCCTTTCGGGTCCATCCCGCAGGCCAGCATGTGGCCGTGGTCGCGATAGGTGGTGATGCGCTTGTCGCCGTCTTCGGTGTTGGCTTCGAGCCCGACGACGACCGCTTCCTGTCCGATATAGAGGTGGCAGAACCCGCCGATGAGGCCCATGCCGTAAAGCTGGCCCGCCTTTTCTTCGAACCGGCGGATCAGCAGCATATCCTTGTAGTACTTGAGCAGGTCTTCCTTCGACGCGTTTGATTTGCGTGAGGCTTTCGTGGCGCGTTTGGCGGCCATGGGGTCACTCCTCCCTCGGTCCAGAAAAGTAGTTCAGCGTTAAACTATCTCTTAACGCAGCGTCGCTCACATTGCACGTGATAAGTCGTCGCGGCGCGTCAAACCCGCTATGCGCCGCGTGCAAGTGTGACGATGGCGGCTGAAGTCACGTTAGAGAAGATGTAAAGAACTGGAGTTTTCGACGGTTGTGCTCTGTGCGGCTTGTGATGGATTTTGCGGAGCACAACAGAAAACAACGGGCGTCGGCTCTTAGCCCTTGGCGGACATCGGATGCCGCGAAATCCAAGGTACGGAGCCAAGGGGCGTCAGCCCCGCCGTGCCATCGCCGGACCCGCCCGCGGTCTGGCGATTTGTCAGCCCAAGGCGCGTAGCTCGGGCAGAAAATGTGTGTTGGCCACCAAAAAGTGCCGCGTTCGACGGTCTGATCGCCAGCCCCCGGTCCGCCGACGGCACGGCTTTCTATGGATGTCAGCAATGAGCCCATGTTGACCGTTGCTGCACGATGCGGGAATGTCCGCTTTTGAGAACTACAAGGTGAAAGCGATGACGAGTGACATGAGCGATAATTTCATCGTTTTGCAAAAGGCTGTGCAACAAAAAGACCCAGATAGCTTTGAAGAAGCCTTGAATGCATGCTTTCCAATACAGCATTGCGAAGGACTGTGCGAATTGCTTGCTGACGTGCTCATCGAGGGCTGGCACTTCCGCCACGAAGATGTTGCTTCAGCTATCCAAGACTTGAAATGCGCATGTGCAGTTGAAGCACTGGAACGAAGAGCTGCAAGCAATCCGAATTACCTTGAATGGGACGAAGGCCATGCCCTTGCTAGAAAGTGCACTTGGGCTCTCGCTGATATTGGGACAGTCGACGCGAGACAGGCACTTGAGCGTTTGTCAAAGTCAGAGACTTTGGTCGTTTGCGGTTTCGCACAAAAACGTCTCGACAACTGGGACCGAGAAGCCGCGCGCAAGGGCAATTGATTTTCACAAGCGGCGCACAAAGCGGTCATTCGTAACCGAGTGTCAAACGTCCGCTTCGTCCACATAGCGGTCATTCTGGCAATCGCTAAAATGTCAGTGCAGCACGATCTCGTCGGGCCGGATCAGGCCAAGGATATCGCGCGCCTGCGCATCCAGAAGATCAAGATCAAGATACGTGTCGGACAAGCGCCGGGTCTTGTTTTCCAGCATCGCGACTTCTTCGGTCAGGCGGTCCCGCTCGGCGGTCAGGGTGGTGACCTCGGCTTCGATCTGGACCCGCCGAAACAGCCCGAAATCGCCCTGTACGCTGGCGAACATGAAATAGACGCCCAACGCGAACATCGCGGTGAAATAGACGACTATGCCAATGGCGGGTCGGGTCACGGGGGTCTTCTTGCTCTGCCTACACTGCACCCTCTGACGGAGTGCTTCGGCGACCATGACACAAAGTGATTCGCGTGTGAATCCCCCCGTGGCGATTTTCTGCCGAGCGGCTCAGAGCTCGTCCAGCGGCAGGTCCGGGTCATAGGCGATGTCGGGGTTGTCCTTGACCATCGGCTGGCCGCAGATCACCCGTCCCGACACCGGATCGAAGGTGAGGGTGGCGGGACCGGCAAGGTCCCAGCCATGGTTCAGAAGGCGCGTGATGCGGTTGCAGAACGCGCTGTCATCGGGGCCGGTGATATAGCGATAGCCCTTCATGACGCCTCAGGTGATCGAGGCCTGATAGATGCTGTCGATCGTCGCCGCGATGGTGGCGTTGAACGCGTCATCCGATTGCGCGTCGTTCAGACCTTCGGTCAGCGCGCGGCTGAAGCTGGCGATCATGCCGGTGTTCTGCGACAGCAGGTCGTTGGCTTCGTCGCGCGCATACCCGCCCGAGAGCGCGACAACGCGCAGGCAGTTCGGGTGGTTGATGAGCGGGGCGAAGAAGTTGGCCTCGGACGGCAGCGAGAGCTTCAGCATGACGGGCGTGTCCAGCGCGTCGAGCCCCTTGATGAGTTCGTCTCGCATGATCGCTTCGGCCTCGGCCTTGTCGGCAATGGTAATGTTCACCTCCGGCTCAAGGATCGGAACCAGCCCATGGCCGAGGATCTGGCGGCCGATTTCGAACTGCTGAGCGACGTTGCGGGCGATCCCGGTTTCGTTCGCTGCATGAATGACCGAGCGCATCTTGGTGCCGAAGACGCCCAGCGACTTGGCGCGGGCCAGAAGACCGTCGAGGTCGCCCATATCCTTCATCACCTGCACGCCATCGGCTTCGTCTTCGAGGCCCTTGTCACATTTCAGGAACGGAACCACGCCGCGGTTCTCCCAAAGATAGGCCGCCGCCGGGGTGCCGTTGAAGTCGCGGTCCATCGTCATCTCGAACAGGATCGCGCCGATCACCTTGTCGCCGGTGAAAGCGGGCGCGTTGACGATCCGGGCGCGCATCGCGTGGATCAGGTCGAACATCTCGGCCTCGTTCGAGAACCGGTCTTCGCCGATCCCGTAAAGGCCAAGCGCCTTCGGTGTCGAGCCGCCGGATTGGTCGAGCGCGGCGATAAAGCCTTTGCCAGTGCGCATCTGTTCGGTCTGCTGAGCAACTTGTGACATGGGAACCCTCGTTCAGGAAATGTTGCGCGCGGTTTGCGGGAGCCGTGCCGCGCTGTCAACGCAGGTAGCGGTAACAGCGCGGGATTCCCTTGAGACTGCCGGATGTCCGCAACAGCGGGCAAAATCCGACACGGATTTTGCGTGCGAAAATGCGATTTTCGCGGCTCAGCCCTGATCGAGCGCGGCCACACCGGGCAGGGTCTTGCCTTCCATCCATTCAAGGAATGCACCACCAGCGGTCGAGATATAAGTAAAGCTTTCCGCCGCACCCGCCTTGTTCAGGGCCGCGACCGTATCGCCGCCGCCTGCAACGGTGACAAGGCTGCCGGCCGCCGTCAGTTCGGCGGCCTTCTGCGCCGCTGCTTTGGTGGCGGCGTCGAACGGCTCGATCTCGAAGGCGCCCAGCGGGCCGTTCCAGATCACCGTGCGGGCCTGCGCGAAGGCGTCGGCCACCTTGGCCACCGTTTCGGGGCCAGCGTCGAGGATCATCCGGTCGGCCGGGCACTGATCGGCGGGCACCGTCACGTTGTCGGCATGGGCGGCAAACTCGGTCGCGGCGACGACATCGACGGGCAGGAGGATGTCGCAGGCGGCTTCCTCGGCCTTGGCCATGATCTCGCGCGCGGTGTCGGCCATGTCATGTTCAGCCAGCGATTTGCCCACTTCGATGCCCTTGGCGGCGAGGAAGGTGTTGGCCATGCCGCCCCCGATCACCAGCGTGTTCACCTTGCGGACGAGGTTGCCCAGAAGATCGAGCTTGGTCGAGACCTTGGCGCCGCCGACGACGGCCACCACGGGTCGCTCGGGCTGGGTGAGTGCGGCTTCAAGCGCGGTCAGCTCGGCTTCCATCAGGCGCCCGGCGGCGGAGGGCAGAAGGCGCGCCAGCGCTTCGGTCGAGGCATGGGCGCGGTGCGCGGCCGAGAAGGCGTCGTTCACGAAAGCTTCGCCAAGTGCGGCCAGCGAGGCCGCGAAGATGCCGTCATTCTGTTCCTCGCCCGCGTGGAAGCGGGTGTTTTCCAGCAGCACGATGTCGCCCGCGCCCATCGCGGCCACTGCCTGCTTGGCCGGGCCGCCGATGCAATTCTCGGCGAAGACCACCTTGTGGCCCAGCACGGTTTCGACCGTGTCCTTGATCTGGGCCAGCGAATACTCGGGGTTGGGCTGGCCCTTGGGGCGCCCGAAATGCGCCATCAGGATCGGCTTGCCGCCCTTGGCGAGGATGTCTTCGATCGTGGGCTTGATCCGCTCGATCCGGGTCGTGTCGGTGACCGTGCCGTTGTCGACAGGCACGTTCAGGTCGACGCGGACAAGGACCGCTTTGCCGTCAAGGTCGAGGTCGTCGAGGGTTTTCCAGGCCATGGGGCAGCTCCGTGTTGGCTCAGGCGTCAGTTGCCGGTTGCAGCGCCGAAGGTCAAGGCGGGGTTTCGCCGCGCGATGCGCGGCGATCCGCTGGGGCTCTGCCCCAGACCCCGGGATATTTCTGGGCCGATGGAGAGGCTTTGGGTTTTCCTTCCGGGGCGGGCGGACTAGGGTCTCGCGCAACAATGCAGATGGAGGACGCCCGAAGATGGCCGACTATGAAGATCCCGAGAACACCATTCTGATCGAATTGAAGGACGGCACCGTGGCCATCCAGTTGCTGCCGGATGTGGCGCCCTTGCACACGGCCCGGATGAAGGAACTGGCGCGGGCGGGCGAATATGACAATGTCGTCTTTCACCGGGTGATCGACGGCTTCATGGCGCAAACCGGCGATGTCGAGCATGGCGATTTCGTCGACGGGTTCGATCTGCGTCGGGCTGGCACCGGCGGTTCGAGCCTGCCGGATGTGCAGGCCGAGTTTTCCAAGATCCCGCATGACCGCGGCACCCTGGGTGCGGCGCGGAGCCAGAACCCGAACAGCGCGAACAGCCAGTTCTTCATCAACTTCAAGGACAACCATTTCCTGAACGGCCAGTACACGGTCTATGGCCGGGTGATTTCGGGGATGGAGCATGTCGACGCCATTGCGCGGGGCGAGCCGCCGATGAACCCCGACCGGATGCACAGCGTGAAGGTGGCGTCCGATGCGTAAGTTTCTTCTGATCGGCGCGCTGCTGGCGTCGCCCGCTTTGGCGCAGGAGGCCGACGGGCCGGGGCCGAACCTGATCATCGAGGTCGAGGGCGAGGCCAATGGCCGGATCGTTATCGACATGCTGGAAGATGTGGCTCCGGGTCATGTGGCGCAGATCACCGGGCTTGCCGAAGAGGGCGCCTATGACGGTGTCGTCTTTCACCGGGTCATCGAGGGCTTCATGGCGCAGACCGGCGATGTCGAGTTCGGCAAGATGGGCGGCGACATGCGGATGGCGGGGCGGGGCGGCTCGAGCCGGCCAAACCTGGCAGCCGAGTTTTCGGACGTGCCCTATGACCGGGGCATTGTCGGCATGGCGCGCGCACAGGATCCGAACAGTGCCAACAGCCAGTTCTTCATCATGTTTGCCGAAGGCTATTTCCTGAACGGGCAATACACTGTCATCGGGCGCGTGATCGAAGGCATGGAGATCGTCGACGCGATCAAGCTGGGGCAGGGCCCGAACGGGGCCGTGATCGGCCAGCCTGACGTGATGAAGACAGTCACGGTCGAGCGTTGAGCGTGTGACCAACAACGCCAAGGCCATCCTATATATGATTGCCGCGATGCTGACCTTCACCTGCGTCGATGCGGCGGTGAAGGTGGCGGGGCGGTTCGTAACAACGGGACAGTTGCTGCTGGTCGTCTCGATCGGCAGCCTGTTCGTGTTCCTGCCCTTGATGAAGCGCGCGGGCGAGGCGTTTTTCTCGCGCCATGTGTTCCACCGGGCGGTGATCGTGCGCTCGGTCGGGGAGCTTTTTGCGTGGTTCGGCCTGACCGAGGCGCTCAGGGCCGCCGGGCTGGGGACGGTAACGGCGGTGATGCAGGTGCAGCCTCTGGTCGTGGTGCTGGGGGCCGCGCTGTTCCTTGCCGAACCGGTGGGCTGGCGGCGCTGGACGGCGGTGATCGTGGGCTTTGTCGGCGTGGTGGTCATTCTTGGCCCCGGCGTGTCGGGGCTGAATGCCGGGCTTCTCTGGACCATTCCGGCGATCCTTGGCCTGACGATGCGCGATCTGGCCAGCCGGGTGCTGCCGCCCGGCGTGTCGACCAGTTTTGCCGTCAGCTGGGCCATGGTTGTGATTATCTTCTATAGCGTCGGGCTTGTGGCCTATGAGGGCGGCTGGTCGCCGGTGCCGGGGCAGGCGTGGCTCTGGATGGTGCTGCTGGTCGGTCTGACTTCGCTGGGGATGGCGCTGATTACGATTGCCATGCGCACCGGCGAGGCCTCGGTCGTGGCGCCTTTGCGCTATACCCGGATCGTGTTCGGGCTTGGTCTGGCCTATGTGTTCTTTGGCGAGGTGCCGGGAGCGACGATCTGGGTGGGGGCCGCGCTGATCGTGGGGGCGGGGCTTTATTCCTATTGGCGCGAAATGCGCGTGAAAGCGGTGGCCTGACACAGTTGCCTTTGCGGAAGGCTTTGCTATAGCAGCCGTAACGCCAGCCATGGGAGCGCTAACATGAGCACGATCATCGATATCCACGCCCGCGAAATCCTTGACAGCCGCGGCAATCCGACCGTCGAGGTCGATGTTACGCTGGAAGACGGCACGATGGGCCGGGCGGCGGTGCCTTCGGGCGCGTCGACGGGCGCGCATGAGGCGGTCGAGAAGCGCGACGGCGACAAGGGCCGCTATATGGGCAAGGGTGTCCTCGAGGCGGTCGAAGCGGTGAACGGCGAGTTGGCCGACAACCTTGTGGGGTTCGATGCGACCGAGCAGGAAGCCATCGATGCCGCAATGATCGAACTGGACGGCACGCCGAACAAGGGCCGGTTGGGCGCGAATGCTATTCTGGGCGTGTCGCTGGCCAATGCCAAAGCGGCGGCGGATTTCACCTCGCAGCCGCTCTATCGCTATGTCGGTGGCACGTCGGCGCGGGTGCTGCCGGTGCCGATGATGAACATCATCAACGGGGGCGAGCACGCCGATAACCCGATCGACATTCAGGAATTCATGATCATGCCGGTCAGCGCCGAGAACATCCGCGAAGCGGTGCGCATGGGGAGCGAGGTGTTCCACACGCTGAAGAAAGAGCTTTCGGCCGCGGGCCTTTCCACCGGGATCGGGGACGAGGGTGGTTTTGCCCCGAACCTGTCATCGACGCGTGATGCGCTGGACTTCATCCTGAAGGCCGTCGAGAAGGCGGGTTATGCGCCGGCCGAGGATATTATGCTGGCGCTCGATTGTGCCTCGACCGAATACTACAAGGACGGCGCCTATGTGATGGCGGGCGAAGGCAAAACGCTCTCGTCGGATGAAAACGTCGCCTATCTGGAAGCGCTGGTGAACGACTATCCGATCCTCTCGATCGAGGATGGCTGTGCCGAGGATGACTGGGACGGCTGGGTCGCCCTGACTGCCGCTCTTGGGGACAAGGTGCAGCTTGTGGGCGACGATCTTTTCGTGACCAATCCCGAACGTTTGTCGCGCGGCATTGCCGACAAGGCGGGGAACTCGCTGCTGGTCAAGGTGAACCAGATCGGGACGCTTTCGGAGACGCTGATGGCGGTCGACATGGCGCATCGGGCCCGGATGACGGCGGTGATGAGCCACCGCTCGGGCGAGACCGAGGATGCCACCATCGCCGATCTTGCCGTGGCCACGAATTGCGGTCAGATCAAGACCGGCTCGTTGGCGCGGTCGGACCGGTTGGCGAAGTATAATCAACTGATCCGGATCGAAGAAACGCTGGACGAAACAGCGGTTTACGCGGGCAAGTCGATCCTGCGCTAAGCGCTGCCTGCAGGCCCAGAGCGATTAGGCCGCGGTGAGTCTCAACGGCAACGTTTCCCGGGCCATTCTGGGCAGGGGGCGCTGTTTCGCTTGAGCGGCACCTGCCTTCTGCGAGTCTCGCGCCATGAGCGATGCGTTGGTTCCCCTGAACGAGACGGTGTCTCATGGTGCAGGCGGTTGGGCGATCCCGGCCGTCTTTCCGGCGAGCCCGGCCGAGGCGGCGGGGATCACGCCGGACTGGCGGCTTCTGGCCATCGCGGGGACGACACCGACGCAAGCCAGCCTCTTTGAGGCGCGCACTTGCAGCCATCCGGATCTGACCTTTGCCGATGAAGGCGGGCGCGTCTGGGAATGGCGGGGGCGCGCGTTTCCGTTCGGCGCCTATATCGTGCCGCCGGTCGATGCCGCCTTCCGGAGGGACGTGCGGGCGGCGCGCCCCGACCGCCAGTTGCTGGTCGAACGTTTCGGCGAAGGCGATCTTGGGCTCTTTGCCGATCTGGTCGACGACGTGCGTCGCGGGCTGTCGGGGCCGCAGGGCTTTCTGGAGATGCTGGGTCTGGGCAAGACCAAGGGGGCCGAGATCGTGCCGCCGTCGGATGACTATGAAATGCTGGGGTTTTTGGGTCTTGGCTATGCCGCATCGCGCCGCTTCAGTGACGCTGTGGCGGCCTGCACGGCCGCGACCGAGGCACGACAGCGTCTGGCGCAGGCGTCTTATTCCGGGAACACCCATGCCATCCACCACGTCACCCTGATGATGGTGGCCGAAGCACAGGGGCGGCGGGCCGATGCGGTGGACCACATCAGTGCGGCGCTGGCCAGCAAGCCCGAGCATCCGTTCCTGCAAAGCACCTATAAGCGCCTCAAGGGCGAGGCGCCGCAGCCCTATGAACGTGTCCCGGCTGGCGCCCGCTTCCCGGTCGACTACGTTCTGCCGAACCATGACCCGATCGGGGAATGGCCGACGCATGGGCGCACGCTGGCGCTGCGCTCGACACTGGCGGCGATGGAGCCGGATCAGATCCTTGTGGTGCTGGTCCTTGGCGGATACCGGTCGAACTATTACGCCAATCTCGACATCGAGCGCTTGTCGCTGCTGCATCAGGCCTGCGCGGGGCGGATGGCCGATGTGCATGTCATCGTGTCCTCGGATTACGCGCTGGATGCCAACCACCGCCACCATGCCGAGGGGCTGGCGCGGCGTTTCGGCTTGCCGATGACCCTGCTCTGGGATGAAGAGGAAACCGTGATGCAGGCGGTCGGCACGCATATGTCGCCGGTTCGCTTCTGCCTTGACCACACGGGAAGGGTTCTTTCGACAGCCCCGTTCGAAGAAGAGCGCGGGCTTTGGGACGCCGTGCAGACGCTCGCAACTCGCCCCTAGCGCTGGCCGGTCAATCTGGTCAGACTGCGCCCATGCAACGGGCGTTTATCTTTGATGTGTTCGGCACCTGCGTCGACTGGCGAGGCTCGGTCGCGCGCGATGTCGCGGCCGTTTTGCCGGATGTCGATGCGCTGGCTTTTGCGGACGCGTGGCGGGGCGAGTATCAACCGGCGATGTCGCGGGTACGCGATGGCGGCCGGGGATATGTGCCGCTGGACATCCTGCATCGCGAGAACCTTGATCTGGTGCTGGACCGCTTCGGCGTCGACGTGCCTGACCGCGCAGCCCTGAACCGCACGTGGGAGCGTCTGGACCCGTGGCCCGATGTCGTGCCGGGGCTTACCGCGTTGCGCGCGCATGGGTTGATTGCCACCTGCTCGAACGGGTCGGTCGGCATGATGGCGCGGCTTGCCCGCTGGGGCGGGTTGCCTTGGGACGCGATATTGGGCGCCGATATTGGCCGCGACTACAAACCGAAAGAGGCGGTCTATCGCTGCTCGGTCGAGGCGCTTGGACTGGCGCCTGCAGAGGTCACGATGGTGGCCGCGCATAACGACGATCTGGCGGCGGCGGCGGCGGCGGGGTTGAAAACGGCGTTCGTGCCGCGCCTGACCGAGCATGGTCCGACGCAAAGCACCGATCTTGCGCCCACGGGCCCATGGGACATCGTGGCGCGGGACTTCAACGATTTGGCGGACAAGGTATGACGGGCGCCGAGATCATCGAACATCTCGGTCTGGCGCCACACCCGGAAGGGGGATGGTTTCGCCAGACCTGGATTGCGGAAGACGGCCCGCGCCCAAGCGGGACCTGCATCTATTTCCTGTTGCAGGCCGGCGAGCGCAGCCATTGGCACCGCGTCGACGCCACCGAGATCTGGCATTTCTATGCCGGTGCCCCGCTGACCCTGCGGCTGGCCGAGACCGAGGCCGGTCCCGCCGTCGCGCACGCCCTGGGCCCCGATTTGACGGCAGGAGAGACGCCGCAGGTCATCGTGCCCGCGCAACACTGGCAAAGTGCGACGACAACCGGCGACTGGACGCTGGTCGGCTGCACCGTGTCGCCCGCCTTCCGCTTCGAGGGGTTCGAACTGGCCCCGACTGGCTTCGACATTCCTTCAGCCTGAGACATCTTGCGTCCTCGCCGCTCTGGCGTTAAGAGACCGTTCTGGCGGGTGATTAGCTCAGTGGTAGAGCGCTTCGTTCACATCGAAGATGTCAGGAGTTCAAATCTCTTATCACCCACCATTTTTTCCAACGTCGTAACGCGGTTTCTGCAGGGGTGTCTCACACTTCACGACCTGAAGAGGGCCAAAAACTGCTTTGTCCTGCAGGTTTGGCCATCTTGATGACCACCGTGCGGGACGAAGCTGTCTTCCACGGTCTAGTCTTGAAAGATAAGCTATGGTTCGAGGGCCGCGAAGAATGGTGCGTATCCGATTATCACAGCCCAAAACACGACCCAGCAGGCAAGAAATAGTGCCCACTTAAGATAGCTTCTTTTTCGTTTCCGCCGTGGCACGCTCTCTACTTTTTAGGCCTATACTTCTTTCTCTGTCATCTATAGTCGATGGGCTAGCAAAAATGGAGAAGCGCGCCATTCAGTGCCAACGTGCTTTTCGAAACAGGAGGCTGCCGAAGCCTTGTACTTGCGATCCGGAAAGGGCGTTGGCGGCTTTGCGGACGAAGCGGACACTCATTAACTTGAAAACTGGGCTCTTCCGGCCCAAGCCCAGAGGCATGAAGAAAAAAGTACAGGCAATCATTTTTGTGCTGATGGGTGCCTTTCTATTGCCTTCGTATGGCTCCGCAGGAGAGAATACTGCACCAGAGTTCCTTGTTTTCGGGCGGCCACTCAGCCAACAAGCCGAACATTTGAGTGAACGCAACCTTCTTCGATACGAGGCCGCTCTTGCTGAATTCCAACATGTGGATGATTGCGTTACTGATTCCGAAAACCAGCCACGCTACGCTACTTCGCTTATGCGCTGGAACCGCCTGAACACACTGGAGAAAGTGAACGTTTGTGTTTTCCTGTTAGCCTCAGAACTAAACAATCACGAACAAATGCTTGATTGGTTCAACTCGAATGGTTTCAAAGCGATCATAATTGAAAAGCCATCAAGCGCTATGCGGATATACAAACGTGAAGGTGAAGGCATTTTGATAAGCGCCGGTGCTCCTATACGCGGGCCAATTCGGGTTGGGTTCCTAGACCGATTGCTCGCTCACGGTGTTTCGGTAGGAGTTACATTTTCTGCTGATGGCGAGCCCCTGCACGTCAATACAGCTGTCACCAGAAAGTAGATTTCGCACCGAAGATGGTGTCACAAGGGGCTCCTAGCCGTCATCCATAGAAAGCCGTGCCGTCGGCGGACCGGGGGCTGGCGATCAGACAGTCGAGCGAAGCACTTTATGGTCGCCAAGACACATTTTCTGCTTGAGCTAAGCGCCTTTGGCGGACAAATCGCCAGACCGCGGGCCGGTCCGGCGATGGCACGGCGGGGCTGACGCCCCTTGACTCCGTGCCCTGGATTTCTCGGTATCCGATCTCCGCCAACGGCTCAAACCGGTCATTGCGGCAAAACTCACACCCTGTGGTTGGCAACTTCCGACATCAAAGTCCGGCACACCGCCAATCCCAGCATCTTACCCCGGCCGGCTGTGCATTTCGTGTTCCTTCCAGTGAACCGGTCCCGAAACACGTCCAAGACCGCGAACCTGTTGCATCGACTGTGCTATGAATGCACCCAGCCCATAGGGGCAAGGACTGGGCTTCTGGGTGCGGTGAACGCGCTTCAGCACTTGGCCGGGTTTTTCCTGCATCTCTCCTTCACGAATGCCTCCAATGCGTCGGCGCGCGCCATGCTGGCGATCTCGGATTGGACCGAGCGGGAGAGCCGGCTGTCGCGGTTTCGGGGTGGCATCAGCCGTTTCAGGCGCAGCATTACCATGGCTCGACCCTCCGCGGTTCGCGGGGGCGATAGGGCAGGCCGATGTCGCGGGCAAGGTGGGGGTCGGACTGCACCAGTTCGCGCGCGCGCCGGGCGCGGCGTTCGGCGGCGATGCGCTCCAGCCTTGTGGCCAGTGTCAGCAGGGGATTTGCCATTCGTTTGCTCCTTGATTCGGGTTCCATTGTGTTTCACGCTACGACCTCAAGTTCACTTGAGATAAAGCGTTTTCTGGAGGACCGTCATGCGACCGAACGATCTGAGCGTGGGAGAGATGGCGGCACGGGCCGGGGTGCCGGTGTCGACGCTGCACTATTACGAGGCGGAAGGGCTGATCGAAAGCTGGCGGACCCCGGCCAATCATCGGCGCTATGACCGGCGCGAATTGCGCCGGATCGCCATCGTCCGTGTCGCTTTGACGGTGGGGGTGTCGCTGAAAGAGGTGAAAGCCGTGCTGGACGGCGTGCCGCGCGACAAGGCCGTGGGCAAGGACGACTGGGCCGCGGCGGCCAGCCCATGGGCCGACATGCTGGACGAGAAGATCGAGCTTTTGCAGCGTTTGCGCGACCAGATGGGCTTCTGCATCGGCTGCGGCTGCCTCTCGCTGGACAATTGCCCGCTTTACAACCCGGAGGACGTGCTTGGCGAAAACGGGGCCGGACCGCGACGCTGGACGGGCGAGGCCGACGAGCGGGCCTAAGCCACTTGCCCCTGCCGGTGCGAGCCGTTAAACGACACGCGGCGGGCGATTAGCTCAGTTGGTAGAGCGCTTCGTTTACACCGAAGATGTCGGGAGTTCGAGTCTCTCATCGCCCACCACCGCCGACCTTTTCGAAGAAGAACCGACGCGCGTCGTACGGGCGCTGTGCGTGAGCAGGCGAATACTCCGCGCTTCTGCAAATTCGCACATAACCTGCGTGCTGGCGGGCGTATTGTTGCTTTCTGCAATGCGCTACCTCTTGGGCATCCGACCCACAGGAGGCTGACATGAACTGGAACCCCGCCCTCGATCCCGACTGCCCGACCGGCGATGACGCCCGGTCGATCGAACATGTGATTATTCCCCGTGCCCGCGACCTTGGCGGGTTCGAGGTGCGCCGTGCCCTGCCTGCGCCCAAGCGGCAGATGGTGGGGCCGTTCATCTTCTTTGACCAGATGGGACCGGCCGAGTTCCTGCCGACCAAGGGGCTGGACGTGCGACCGCATCCGCATATCGGTCTGGCGACGATCAGTTATCTCTATCGTGGCCGGATGCACCACCGCGACAGTCTGGGCACCGACAGCTGGATCGAGCCCGGTGCTGTCAACTGGATGGTGGCCGGTCACGGCATCACCCATTCCGAACGGATCGACGACGAAACGCAGGTCGATCCCATGCCGTTCTTTGGCATCCAGACCTGGGTGGCGCTGCCGAAGGATCACGAGGACCGCGCGCCCGAGTTCCAGCACGCCCCGGCATCGGCCCTGCCGTTCATGGAAGGCGAGGGGAAGGAAGTGCGCCTGATCCTTGGCAATGCCTATGGCGAGCGGGCGCCGGTCGAGACCGCGTCCGAGATGTTCTATGCCGATGCGGTTCTGCAGCCCGGTGCCAAGCTGCCTTTGCCCGACGATCACGAGGATCGCGGCGCTTACGTCGTCGAAGGCGCGGTCGAAATCGCGGGCGAGACCTTCGAAGCCGGTCGCATGATGGTGTTCCGCCCCGGCGACCGCATCTCGATGACGGCGGGGGCGCAAGGGGCGCGGGTGATGTTGCTGGGGGGCGAGACGCTGGAAGGGCCGCGTTACATCTGGTGGAACTTCGTCGCCTCGTCCAAGGAACGCATCGAAGAGGCTAAGGAAGCCTGGGCGCGGGGCGACTGGGCCGAGAACCCGCGCTTCCAACTGCCCCCCGGCGACGATGCCGAGTTCATTCCCTTGCCGCCGAAGTGAGTGTGGGGCGCGGTCAAACCTTCCGCGCCACCACGTAACGGCTTGGCGTTGAGGGGGGATAAAGCCCGGTTTCAACGATCCGGAACCCGGCGGCGGCGATGCGTGCGTCGACCTGCTCGACCGTCAGGAAGTTGACGAAGGGCGCTTTGCCGACGGCCTGCATGATCGCGATGATCGGGCGCAGATACCATCTGCCGCCAATGCAGGGCGTCTTCGAGATGAAGAGCCCGTTCTCGGGCAGGTTCCGGTGGATCGCGGCAAGCCCTGCGTCCAGATCCGGCAGCAGGTGCAGCAGGTTATGGGCCAGAACGGTGTTGAAGCTCTCGCCGCCGAAAACGGCATCATCGACGCCGCCCACGCGAAACTCGGGGCCGTCCGCGTCGGTGACCTTGCCCTTGGCGATGTCGATCATGCCGGGCGAGATATCGGCGCCGACAAAGCGCTTGGTGCCCGGCGCAAGGCGCAGCGCGGTCGAGCCGGTGCCGCAGCCCAATTCAAGCGCGGTGGTGTCGGCGCCGAGATAGGTCTTCGTGCGGGCAAGGCTTTCTTCGTAGGCTTCCGTGTTCGATATGGGTTGCTTGGCGTATTTCGGGGCAATCCGGTCCCAGAATGCAGCGTCTGTCATCTTGTTTCTCCTTGTCATGGCGGGACCTTTCGCACATACGTCTTTGCGGGTTAATTCCGGAATTTCGTGTCTCTGGCATACATATTTGCATGAATTGGGCGGCGATCAACTTTGACTGGAATCAGGCGCGGGCGCTGCTGGCAACCGTCGAGGAAGGCTCGTTGTCGGCGGCGGCGCGGGCGTTGAACCAGACACAGCCGACGCTGGGCCGGCAGGTCGCGGCGCTGGAAGAGGAACTGGGCATCGTGCTCTTCGAGCGTTCGGGCCGAAACCTGTTGCCCACACCGGCGGCCCGCGAAATCGCGGCGCATGTGCGCCGGATGGGCGAGGCGGCCACGGCTATCTCGCTGGCGGCATCCGGCCAGTCGAAATCGCTGGAAGGCGTGGTGCGCATCTCGGCGACCGAGATGTATGGCGCCAAGGTCATGCCGTCCTTCGTGGCCGCCTTGCACGAAAGTCATCCCGGCATCGTCATCGAAATCGTGGCGACCAACGCGCTGAGCGATCTGCGCCAGCGCGAAGCGGATATCGCGATCCGCAACACTGATCCGAAAGACCCCGACATGATTGCACGGCGGCTGTTCGAGGAAACCGGCGGGCTCTTCGCGACCGCTGATCTGATCCGCAAGCACGGGCCGTTTCGCACCGTCGAAGACCTGCGGCACGCGCCGTTTGTCGGATTTGCCTCGACCTCGGGCGTTGTGGAAGAGTTGCGCAAGCGGCAGGTGCCGGTGACGGAAGCCAACTTCGTGGCGTCCTCGGAGAACCATCTGGTGCATTGGGAGATGGCCTGCGCGGGCATCGGGATCGGTTTGAACGGGGCCGATATCGGGGCTTTGGCCGACGGTATGATCCCGGTTTTGCCGGAAGCGGTGCATTTCGAGTTTCCGGTCTGGCTGGTGGCGCCGCGCGAGTTGAAGACCAACCCGCGGGTGCGGCTGGTGTTCGATGCGCTGATCGCCCATCTGTCGAGTTTCAAGTCCAGCGGGCGCGCGCCGAAATTTGCGCGAGAACTTCCTCTGGATGATGCATTTGATGCTTGACGCCCCTTTGGCCTGACGGTACATCCCGGCCTCACGCGCGGTTGTAGCTCAGTTGGTTAGAGTACCGGCCTGTCACGCCGGGGGTCGCGGGTTCGAGCCCCGTCAACCGCGCCACTTTTCCCCAAACGCGCTATTTTGATCCTATGCTATCAAACCAATTGATTGACGCCTCATTCGACCAAGTGTTCCGACACCTTCGCGACGCCCTTCGGATCAGCCTTCCGCCGTTTCTGATCGCTTTGGTTTTTGCGGTTGGGGTGAACTATCCGACCGTTCAGTCGATCATGCAACAGGGCGGCGGATCCGTCTCGGTCTCTGGCGGTGCCATCGCACTTCTGTTTGCCGGCGTCGCAGCGCTTGTGTTCTCGGGTTTCTTGGTGGCCGTAAACTGGCATCGGTTCAGCCTGAACAGCACGAACCGGGATGGTTTGGTAAAGCGGACGTTCTTCTATGCCTGCGTATCGATCCTGATTTCAATCGGAGCCTTGCTGCTGATGTTGGTGCCCGCGCTAATCGCCAGCGTGATCGTGGGCGAAAGCTTGAATGTCAGCATCGGCAGCTTCTCCGAGGCGTGGGTGCGCGGGCCCTTTCATGTCGCTATAAACGCTTTGGCAACCTTCGGGTTTGCCTATATTCTGATGCGTCTGTCGCCGTGGTTGGTGTCCCTCGCGCTTGGCCAGACGTCGAAAAACTCGATTGGCCGGACGTATGCGGTTCGGGGACAGATCATTCACATTGCGGTGCTCTATACACTGGCAACATTCGTCTGGAGTTTTCTGGGCTTTGCGGGCTTGCCGTGGTGGTTGGAACTGGCCTTGGATCTGATCTTCATGTGGATCGCTTTCATGCTGTCGATCGCGGTTCTGACCGAGATCTTCCGCGCGACCGAGCCCGAGCCAGACGCCGAGATATAAGCCGGGCGCATTGTCTTGTCGGCTGTTGGCTGGTTGAGTGCCGGGCATGACGTTCGATCCCCTGACACATATTGCGTTCAGTACTGCGGGCGAGGGGCCTCCGGTTCTGTTCCTGCACGGGTTTCCGCAAACCTCGGCGCTTTGGGGGCCGGTGATCCGGTGCTTGCCCGACTTCGAATGCATCGCGTCGGACTTGCGCGGCTATGGCGCGTCATGGACGCCAGAGGCTGGCGAGGCCTCCGAAGCCTATAGTTTCCGGGCTATGGGCGGCGACCAGTTTGCCTTGATGTCGGCCTTGGGGCACGAGCGGTTCCATCTTGTGGGGCACGACCGGGGGGCGCGGGTGGCCTATCGGATGGCGTTGGACCATCCCAAGCGTGTGACGAGCCTGACGGTGATGGATATTCTGCCGACTGATGCGCTGGTTGCGGCGTGGGACTATCCCGTCGGCAAGGCGTATTTCCACTGGAGCTTTCTGGCGCAACCCGCGCCGTTCCCCGAACGCATGATCGGTGCGGATCCCGACCCTTTCTTCGAAGCCTGCCTGACCGGCTGGGGCGGGGCGAGGGTGGACGACTTCCCGGCCATTGACGCCTATCGCGCGGCGTGGCGACGCCCCGAGGTCATTGCCGCGATGTGCCATGACTATCGCGCCGCGGTCGGCATCGATCTGCAGCATGACGCGGCGGATGCGGGGCGGGTGCTGGACCTGCCGGCTCTGGTGTTGTGGGGCGAGAGCGGTGTGATGGCCCGGCATTTCGATGTGCAGGCGGTTTGGCAGGACCGGCTGTCACATATGCGCGCGGACGCGGTGCCAGGGGGGCATTTCTTCGTGGATCAGAACCCCCGGATCGTGGCCGCTCTATTGGCCGAACACTTGCGCAGTCACGGGGCGGTCTGATCGAGCCGGTTCAAGGGCACGACGAGACGGGTGCTATCTGATCGCGTCCAGCACCCGCGCCCAACTGCGGATGCCCTTGTGAAAGCTCGCAAGGTCGTATTTCTCGTTCGGCGAATGCAACTGGTCGTCTTCCAGCCCGAAGCCGATCAGCATCGAATCCAGCCCAAGGTAATCCTTGAAATACCCCGCGATCGGGATCGACCCGCCGCTGCCAAGGAAGGCGGCGTCGTTGGGCCATTCGTCGGACAGCGCCTGACGGGCCGCTTCGAACGCCGGGTTGTCGGTCGCCATGACGCTGGCGGGCGAGGCGCCGTGTTCATGGAACTCGACCTTGCAATCGGGGGGGAGCAGATCCTGCACCATCGCGCGGAAGCTCTTGCGGATGGCGTGTGGGTCCTGTTGTCCGACCAACCGGAAGCTGATCTTGGCCGAGGCTTTGGACGGCAGCACGGTCTTGAAGCCGTCGCCGGTATAGCCGCCGGTGATGCCGTTCACCTCGCAGGTGGGGCGCGCCCAGACCTGCTCCAGCACGCTGCGCCCGGCCTCGCCAGCCGGCGTGTTCAGTCCGACATCGCCAAGGAACGCGTCCGCGTCGAAGCCAAGCGCCTCCCATTGCGCCTTGATCGCGTCCGGCAACTCGGCCACGCCGTCATAGAAGCCCGGCACGGTGACCCGTCCGTTTTCATCGTGAAGCGCTGCGATGATACGCGAGAGGGCCCGGATCGGGTTCATCGCCGCGCCGCCGAAATAGCCCGAGTGCAAATCCTTGTCGGGGCCGGTGATCGTGATTTCTTCGCCCAGAAGGCCGCGCAGCATGGTTGTGATCGCCGGGGTCTGGCGGTTGAACATCGACGTGTCGCAGATCAGCGCGATATCAGGCTGGCTCAGTTCATCGGCATTTCCCTTCAGGAACGGGATCAGCGAGGGCGAACCGGATTCCTCTTCGCCTTCGAACAGGAAGGTGATCTTGCAGGGCCAATCGCCGTGGACGGCTTTCCACGCGCGGCAGGCCTCGACAAAGGTCATCAGTTGCCCCTTGTCATCGGCAGTGCCACGGCCGCGGATGACTTTGCCATTTGCCGTGTCCTCGATCGCCGGGTCGAACGGGTCGCGGGTCCAAAGCTCAAGCGGATCAACCGGTTGCACGTCGTAATGGCCATAGAACAGGACGTGCGGCGCGCCGTCGCCCACATGGCCCACCACCATCGGATGACCGGGTGTCGGCCGTGCTTCGGCCTTTACACCCAAAGCCGCCAGATCGGCCACCAACCAATCGGCCGCCTTCTGGCAGTCGTCCTTATAGGCCGGGTCGGTCGAGATGGACGGGATGCGCAAAAGCGTCATCAGGCGATCAAGTGCGGCGTCAAGGTCGTCGTCGATGCGGGTCAGGACGGTATCGAGTGTCATGGGGGCCTCCGGTGTTCGGTCGGACCGTAGCAGCCAAGGACGCGACGTCCAGACCCGGACCGCTCAAGTTTTGGACGTAACGCGGTGTGATTGCACGGTGAACCGCGGCAATTTGTTCTATGTCAAAGCCTGCGACGCGATACACACTTTAGAAAGTCTTAGAAACGATCTAATACGGTCAAAATGACTCGAGAGGGTGAGTGAGTGGACTATTCGACGGCTTTGGACACGGCTTTGCAGCAACTTCGCGACGAAGGCCGGTATCGCACGTTTATTGATATTGTCCGCACCCAGGGTCAGTTCCCGCACGCTGTCTGGCGCCGTCCCGACGGGACCGAGCAGCCGGTGACAGTCTGGTGCGGCAACGACTATCTTGGCATGGGCCAACACCCCGAGGTGCTGGCGGCGATGCACGATGCGGTCGACGCCACCGGCGCCGGGTCGGGCGGCACGCGCAACATCAGCGGCACAACCCTGTATCACAAGGCTCTGGAAGCTGAATTGGCGGACCTGCATGGCAAGGAAGGGGCGCTGCTGTTCACCTCGGCCTATATTGCCAATGACGCAACCCTGTCGACGCTGCCAAAGCTGTTCCCCGGCCTGATTATCTATTCCGACGAACTGAACCACGCCTCGATGATCGAGGGGATTCGCCGCAATGGCGGGGCCAAGCGCGTGTTCCGTCACAATGACGTCGCGCATCTGCGCGAACTGCTCGAGGCCGACGATCCAGCCGCGCCGAAGCTGATCGCATTTGAATCGATCTATTCGATGGATGGCGATTTTGGCCCGATCGAAGCGATTTGCGACCTGGCTGAGGAATTTGGCGCGCTCACCTATCTGGACGAGGTGCATGCGGTCGGCATGTACGGCACGCGCGGCGGCGGTGTTTCCGAACGCGACCGGATCGCGCACCGGGTCGACATCATCAACGGCACGCTGGCCAAGGCCTATGGCGTGATGGGCGGCTATATCGCCGCGTCCGAGAAAATGTGTGACGCGATAAGGTCTTATGCGCCGGGCTTCATCTTTACCACGTCGCTGCCTCCTGCGGTTGCGGCCGGTGCCGCGACGTCGGTCCGGCTGTTGAAGACGGACCAGTTGCGTCGCGAGCAGCATCAGACGCAGGCGAAGATCCTGAAAACGCGGTTCAAGGCCTTGGGCCTGCCGCTGATCGACCATGGCAGCCACATCGTGCCGGTCATCGTTGGCGATCCGAAGCACACGAAACTGCTGTCGGACATGCTGCTGGAAGATCACGGCATCTATGTCCAGCCGATCAACTTCCCGACCGTCCCCCGCGGGACCGAGCGGTTGCGCTTCACGCCGTCGCCGGTGCACGGGCCGCACGAGATTGATTATCTCGTTAAGGCAATGGACGCACTATGGTCCCATTGTGCACTAAATCGCGCCGATCTTTCCGCTTAAACTCAATCGTGACCGAAGGTTAGCGGTATGTTAAACGTTAACCAGCGACGCTCAGGGCCGATTCTGCTGCCCTGACTTGGGGAACGAAATGAGTGCCAAGGGGCAGGATATATGATCGGCCGTCCTGAGACGCCGGATCCCGACGAGGATCGCCAAACCCTGAAAGGGTTTGACGACTTCGAGCTGTCTCTTGGGGACATCATGCGTGGCGAACGTGCCACGATGGGCAAATCGCTGCTGGACGTGCAGCGCGAGCTTAAAATCAAGGCCACCTACATCTCGGCGATCGAGAACACTGACCCCTCGGCCTTCGACACGCCGGGCTTCGTCGCAGGCTATGTGCGGTCCTATGCGCGCTATCTTGGGCTGGACCCGGAATGGGCCTTCAAGACGTTCTGCGAGGAAGGCAATTTCGAGGTCGCGCATGGCATGTCGCCCGAGGCGCGACGTCGGTCCGACCGCGCGCCGGGCGTAAAGACATCGACTGCGCAAAAACCCGCTCATCTGCGCGACCCGTTCACCGAACCGTCAGTCAGTTATCTGCCCAAGGGCGAGGCGGCCCTGTCGCGGGTCGAGCCGCGCGCGATCGCCTCGGTGGTCGTTCTGATGGCGCTGTTGGCGGGTATCGGCTACGGCGGCTGGGCGGTCTTGCAGGAGGTGCAGAAAGTGCGCCTGACCCCGGTTGATCAGACGCCCGAGGTTTTGGCGGAACTCGACCCGCTTGCCGACGCAATGCGCCCCGAACCGGGCACCGGCGATCAACTGGCGTTGAACACGCCAAGCGTGGAAGGTTTCGGCCGCCTGTCGCGCCCGGAAGCGTTGGACGTTCCCATCTTGATTGCGCGGGACGGGCCGATTGCGTCGATTGATCCCGACACCGTGGGCGCCTTGGCGCCCAGCCGGACCGAAGGCTTCATCGGCGCGCGTGCGCCGCGCCCCGACAATCTGCCCTTCTCGACACCGGGTGTGGATGAGCTTGACCCAATGCAGGCCGCGCTTGACGCCATCGGACCTCCGGCACCGCCGGTGCAGGTCATTGCCGAGGCTGACCCGACCGTGTCGCTTTTCGCCGTGCGTCCCTCGTGGGTGCGCGTGCGGGGCGCTGATGGCACCGTGATCTTCGAGAAGATCCTCGACGCCGGCGAACGGTTCGATGTGCCGGTCACCGAAGAGCCGCCCACCTTGCGTGCGGGCAATGCGAACTCTCTCTATTTCGCTGTTGGCGAGGAAACCTATGGCCCGGTTGGATCGGGGCCGTCGGTGGTCAAGGGCATCGTTCTGGATGCTGAAGCGGTCGTTGACACCTATGAGGTGGCCAATCCGCAGGATGACAGCGACCTTGCGCGCTTCATCTCGGTCGCGGACGCGTCGGCCAACCAGTAACCGCCCATGGACGCCGCGCCTTTGCCCGAATATGTTTCGGACAAGACGCAGCAATCGAGACACCCATGTCGCTGAACCACGTGCGCCCCTGGCGCAATATCTATCGCCGCAAATCCCGTCAGATCCACGTGGGCAATGTGCCCGTCGGGGGGGATGCCCCGATCTCGGTCCAGACGATGACCAACACGGTCACGACCGACATCAAGGGCACCATCGCGCAAGTGCAGGCCGCCGCCGAGGCGGGGGCGGATATCGTGCGCATCTCGGTGCCCGACAAGGACAGTTCGGCGGCGCTGAAAGAGATCGTGCGCGAAAGCCCGGTGCCGATCGTGGCCGACATCCACTTCCACTATCAGCGCGGCATCGAGGCGGCCGAGGCGGGCGCGGCCTGCCTGCGGATCAATCCTGGCAATATCGGTGACGAAAAGCGGGTGCGCGAAGTCATCAAGGCGGCGCGCGACCACAATTGCTCGATCCGGATCGGGGTGAATGCCGGTTCCTTGGAAAAGCACCTGCTTGAGAAATATGGTGAGCCGTGTCCCGAGGCGATGGTGGAAAGCGGGCTCGACCATATCAAGATATTGGAAGACAACGACTTTCACGAATTCAAGATCAGCTGCAAGGCGTCCGACGTGTTCCTTGCTGCCGCCGCCTATCAGGCGTTGGCGGACGCGACAGATGCGCCGATCCACCTTGGCATCACCGAGGCGGGGGGGCTTGTCTCGGGGACGATCAAATCGGCCATCGGTCTGGGCAACCTCTTGTGGATGGGGATCGGCGACACGATCCGCGTCAGCCTGTCGGCCGATCCGGTGGAAGAGGTGAGGGTCGGGTACGAGATTCTGAAGTCGCTGGGCCTTCGGCATCGCGGCGTGAACATCATCAGTTGCCCCTCCTGTGCGCGGCAGGGCTTCGACGTGATTAAGACGGTCGAGGTTCTGGAAAAACGGCTGGAGCACATCAAGACACCGATGAGCCTGTCGATCATCGGCTGCGTCGTGAACGGGCCGGGGGAAGCGCTGATGACGGATGTCGGATTTACCGGCGGCGGCGCTGGCTCGGGGATGGTCTATCTGGCGGGCAAGCAGAGCCACAAGATGTCGAATGACGAAATGGTCGATCACATTGTCGAGCAGGTCGAAGCCAAGGCGGCCGAGATCGACGCGGCGCAGGAAGCGGCCGAGTAGGGGCGTTTACCAAGGTTAACGCCCCAAAGCGTTTCCCCCTCCCTCCCACCCTCTATTCTCTGGGTGAGTCGGCTAATTTTCATCTAATTTTTCGCGAGCTTGGACGTCCGTTCCCCGAGTTTTGCGGCGAAAATGCTAAACTGCGTTTAAGATCGCGCGCGTCCCTCGCGCCTGCTCAGATCGACAGCGCCAGCACGCGGCTGATCTCGATCAGCGAAGCGCCCGACTGATCCCGCCATGTGTTGATCGCATCCTGCACGGCCCGCAGCGCCTTCTTGGACGTCGGCGCCTTGTCGATCACCCCTTCGGCCACCAGGCGCGCCACCACGTCGCGCGACAGGATGAACCCGTCGCGGCCCATGAACCGCAGCGCATATTGGCCGGTGACGCCGCCAAGTCGGGTCGCATCTTTCTTCAGCATCTCCAGCAGATCGATATAGTCTTCGCCCGGCCAATGCCCGATCACCGTGCCCGCGCCGCCCTGGTCCTGCAGGCTCTGAATGAACTGGGCGTTCTCTTGAACGGACCGAATCTTGGCGGGATAGCGAACGATGCGGGTGTCGGTGCAAAGCTCTTCGAACCACTCGTCGGGCATGAAGGCACAAGCGGCGATGTCGAAGCCACGGAAGGCGTCCTCGAAACCGTCCCACTTGGCCTCGATGACCTTCCAGTTGAAGCCGGATTGGAAAATCGACTTGGTGAAGGTCGCGAGCCAACGGTCATCCGGGATCGCCGCAAGCGCGGCGGCGGACTTCGGACCGGCACCGATCTTTTCGGCCAGCGTGTCGCCGTGGCGGCCTTCTGCGATCTTCCGGATATCGTCGAAGGACCGCATGGGGGCTTACCCTTGCTCGGCGCGAATGCCTTCGACAATCGCCTGCATCTGCTCAAGCTCGACATAGCCGCGCACGAAATTGTCGCCCATGATGAAGCTTGGCGTGCCGTTGATCTGCAGCGCTTGTCCCAAGGCGCGATTGGCGGCGATCATCTCGGACACGGTATCGCTGTCCATTTCGGCCAGAACCGCCTGCACATCCGTGATGCCAGCGCTGCGCGCGACACGGCCCAAGGCGCCTTGGTTGACCTGGCCCTGCATCTCCATCAGTTCGTCATGGACGGCGGCATACATCTCGTCGCCTTCGACGATCTTGGTCGCAAGGGCGAAGCGTGACGCCAGTTCGCTTTCGGGCCCTAGAATGGGAAACTCCTTGACGACCAAGCGAATGTTGCCATCGCTTGCCAGCAGCGCCTGCACCTCGGGATGGGCGCGTTTGCAGAAGCCGCAGCGATAGTCGAGGAATTCAACGATGGTCACATCGCCGTCAGGGTTGCCGCCGACCCAGCTGAACCCGTCGTCAAAAATCTGGGCGCGATAATCCTCCAGCAACTGCCCTTCCTGTGCTTGCGCTTCGGCGGCACGGCGTTCTTCCAGAACAGCGATGGCTTCCATCAGAACTTCGGGGTTCTCCAGAAGATAAGTGCGGATTTCGGCGCGAAAGCTCTCGCGTTCCGCATCCGTCATGGCGTCGATGTCGAAGGCGGAAGCGCCAAGCGGCGCAAGGGCAAAGAGGCAGGCGGCAGATAGCGCGCGGATCATGGCGTGTCTCCAATAAGTCGGTCGACAGAATGGCAGATCACGGGGCAATCGCAACCACCTCACGAGGACGTGTCCATTGACGCGCCGGGCTGGCCTTGGCAGGACGGAGGGACTTGTTTTCAGGACCCTATCCCCGATGCGCCACTCCAACCGATCCAATGTCGACCCGTTCATCGTGATGGACGTGATGGAAGCCGCGGCGCAGGCCGAAGCCGCCGGGCGTCACATCATCCATATGGAGGTCGGGCAGCCCGGCACGCCCGCGCCCGAGGGGGCGCGGCGCGCAGTTGCCAAGGCGATGGAAGCCGGGGCGCTGGGCTATACCGTGGCGCTGGGCCTGCCAGAGCTCAGGGCGCGGATCGCAAGATGGTACGCGGATCGGCACGGTCTGACGATTTCGCCCGAGCGGATCATCGTGACCAGTGGGTCGTCAGGTGCGTTTCTGCTGGCCTTCACCGCGCTTTTCGATGCGGGCGACCGGGTGGCGCTGGGCGCGCCGGGCTATCCGTCCTATCGCCAGATCCTCACGGCGCTCAGCCTAACACCCGTCGATATCGAGACCCGGATCGAGGACCGCTATCAGCCGGTGCCCGAGAACTTACCGGACGACATACAAGGTCTGATTGTCGCCTCGCCCGCAAACCCGTCCGGCACGATGCTTGACAAACCGGCGCTGTCGGCGCTGATCGAGGCGTCGGCGGCCCGCGGGGCGGCGTTCGTTTCGGACGAGATTTATCACGGGGTTGAATACGAACGACCCGCCGTCAGCGCGCTGGAGATTTCAGACGATGTCTATGTGATCAATTCATTCTCGAAATACCACTCGATGACCGGGTGGCGCGTCGGCTGGATGGTGGTGCCCGACGACCATGTGCGCCGCATCGAGCGGCTGGCGCAAAACATGTTCATCTGTGCGCCGCATGTGGCGCAGGTGGCGGCCTTGGCCGCGATGGACTGCGGGGACGAGTTGAACGCCAATGTAGATGTCTATCGGGTGAACCGCGCTTTGATGCTGGACGGTCTTGCTAAGGCCGGGTTCACCTGCATCGCACCGCCCGATGGGGCGTTTTACATCTATGCCGACGTGTCCGAGTTAACCGATGACAGTCGTGCGTTCGCCGCTGAAATCCTTGAAAAAGCGGGCGTTGCCGTGACGCCCGGCCTCGATTTCGACAAGGCGCGGGGGGGCGGAATGATCCGGTTTTCCTATGCGCGTGCGACCGAGGATATCAAGGAAGGGCTTGCCAGACTGACCCGTTTCATGGAACAGCGTGCGCAACGTTAAGATTACCCCGGTAAGCCACCTTGCCATTTGGCGAATTCCAGCCGTCGGGATAGTGTGTTGGCGAATGGGGTCATGGGAATATGGATCGTCTGATCTTCGGACTGCTCGTCGCTTTTGCGACGATGCTGGCAACGGTTGCCAGCGCGGAAGAAGCACCCCCTGCGGGGCTCACCGGTGGCGGAGCCGTGGTTCAGGACGATGGCGGTGGCGTTTCTCTTGAGATCGATCTGACACGACCGGTGGGATGGCGGCTCTGGCTGGCCGATGGACCACCGCGCTTTGTGCTTGAATTGACCGACATGAATTGGACCGAGCGACCCGAGCTGAAATCGACATCGATCCTTGGCCTTCATATCGTCGAGACCGGACCGACATCTTCGGAACTTCACGCCATCCTACGCGAACCCTTGGGCGTGCTCTCGGCCGAGATGACGGCGGCGGAAGACGGCACGGCGTCCTTGCAGGTGCGACTGACGCCGATCACCGCCGAGGCGTGGCAATCCGATGTCCAAGTCGCGGTGGACACGGCAGCACATGAAAGCAAACGGCCCGTCATCGCGATCGATCCCGGCCATGGCGGCACTGACCCGGGCGCCGAAAGCGGCGACTTGCGCGAAGCTGACCTTGTGTTGGGCTTTGCCCAGCGATTGCGTGACGTGCTTCTGGCAAGCGGACAGTTCGACGTGGTGTTGACCCGGAACGATGATCGCCTTCTGTCGCTGGACGCGCGGTTGTCGCGGGCGCGCGAGGCGGGTGCAGATGTTTTCCTGTCGCTTCATGCCGAAGCGCTTGCGGTGCCGGGGGCGGCGTCGGGGATCGTGCTCTATCGGCTCTCGCGCGAGGCGCAGGCGGCGGCCAACCAGCGCCTGCAGGAACGGCATGGGCCGGACGACCAACTGACCGGTATGGACCTGACCGACGCGGGCGAAGACGTGACGGTGGCGCTTCTTGATCTGGCGCGCCAGAACGTTGTGCCCCGGACCGAGGCCTTGTCGGCCTCGCTGCTGCAAGCGTTTCTAGGGGCCGACCTGGTGGTCAATTCGCGCCCCGAGCGTAACGGGTCCTTCGCGGTGCTCAAGGCGGCCGACATCCCGTCCTTGCTGATCGAGCTTGGGTTCCTGTCGACAGAAGAGGATCTGGAGCGTCTGACCTCGGAAGATTGGCAGACCGCCGCCGCGCATGCGATCCGCGATGGCCTGATCCTCTGGGCGCAGGAAGACCTGGTGCAGTGAGCCACGGCAGGCGCCAGCCCGCCACTTTCCCCCGCGACGTCACAGCCTCTTTTGACCGTCGCAGAGGAAGCCCATATAGTCAGGGCAAATCTCAGCGAGCAGGCCAGTGACCCGGTTCATTCTTTCGTTTTTCGGTGCGATCTTCACCATGGCCACCCTTGGCGCGATCATGGCGGCCATCGGGGTCGGGGCGATTTTTTATGTGTACGGCAGAGACTTGCCGGACGTTGCTTACCTTGAAAACTATCAGCCGCCGACAGTCACGCGGATCTATTCGCCCCAAGGCACAATCATCGACGAATTCGCCGGGACCGAGCGCCGTATTTATATCCCGTTCGACGAAATTCCGGATGTTGTGAAAGACGCCTTCATCTCGGCGGAAGACAAGAACTTCTATGAACATGCCGGCTTCGACCTGCGGGCCATTGCGGCAGCGCTTTACGAAGCGGTCGAATCGCGCGGCCAGACGGTGCGCGGCGCGTCGACCATTCCGCAGCAGACGGCCAAGAACCTGATCGTCGGCGGCGAGCGCGCGGTCGAGCGGAAGATCAAGGAAGTCATTCTGGCCAACCGGATGGTCAACACGATCGGGCGCGAGAAAATTCTGGAGATCTATCTGAACGAGATTTTCCTGGGCCAGAACGCCTACGGGGTCGCGGCGGCGGCGCAGACATACTTCAACAAACAATTGTCTGAACTGACGGTCGAAGAAGCAGCCTATCTGGCAGTGCTTCCGAAAGCGCCCTCGCAATACCATCCGGTGCGGCAGGAAGAGCGTGCGTTGACGCGGCGCAATTTCGTTCTGCGCGAGATGTTCCAGAACGGTTACATCGACGACAAGAGCTATGAGACCGCCCGCGTTTCCCCATTGCTGACGGTGCAGGCGGGCGATGTGGAAGGGTTCCGCACGGCGCTGCCGGACCGCGACTATTTCAGCGAGGAAATCGGCCGACAGGTGCGGCGCGAGTTTGGCGCCGACGCGTTCGAAGCCGCCGGTCTGACGGTGCGCGCCACCATCGATGCCGAAATGCAGGCGGTTGCGGCCTTGGCCTTGCGCGAGGCACTGGAAGAATATGACCGCGCCCAAGGCGAATGGCGCGGTGCTGCGGCGACGATCCCGGTCGAGCAACTGGAAGGCACGGTCGATGGCGTTGCCGCATGGCGGAAAGCGCTTTTGAACACACCGAAGTTGGCCCGTGACGTCGATGGCTGGCACGCCGCCGTGGTTTTGCAGGTCGGCGACAGCTCGGCCCGGATCGGGGTCGAGGACTGGGCCGACGGTGTTGATGGTCATTGGATCACCCCTGCGGATCTCGACTGGGTGCGTGGGGCCAATGTGGCCGGTGACATTCTCAGCGTCGGTGACGTGATCCATGTCCGCTACGAGGGCGGCGACATCGACGATCCGGTTTTTTCGCTGCGGCAGGTGCCCGGTGTGCAGGGCGGGTTCATGGCGATGGACGTGAACACCGGCCGTGTGCTGGCGATGCAGGGCGGCTTTTCCTATCAGGTGTCGAACTTCAATCGCGCCACCCAGGGCCGGCGTCAGCCGGGCTCGTCGTTCAAGCCGTTCGTCTATGCAGCGGCTTTGGACAGCGGGTTCACGCCGGCGACGATCATCATCGACGCCCCGATTGAAGTAGATATCGGCGGCGGCGAGGTCTGGCGCCCGAAGAACGCATCGAACCAGTTCTATGGTCCGACGCCGCTGCGGACGGGAATCGAGAACTCGCGCAACCTGATGACCGTGCGACTGGCGGAAGAGGTCGGCATGTACACGGTCGCAGGCTATGCCGAGCGGTTCGGCGCCTATGACCGGATGGACCCGTTCCTGGCCAACTCACTGGGAAGTCAGGAGACATCGCTTTACCGGATGGTCTCGGCCTATTCCATGTTCGCCAATGGGGGCGAGCGCGTCGAGCCGACCCTGATCGACCGCGTGCAGGACCGCTGGGGGTCTACGGTCTATCGCCATGACCAGCGCAGCTTTGACGAAGCGCAGACCCGCGAGGTTTTGCCGGGGCTGTTGCCGCGTGTCACGTCGAACCGCAAGCGGGTGATGAACCCGATCACTGCTTATCAGCTGACCTCGATGATGCGGGGCGTTGTCGACCGTGGCACGGCGTCAAAGACCGTGAACCTGCCGGTGCCCGCTGCGGGCAAGACCGGCACGACGAACGACGCACGCGACGTCTGGTTTGTCGGCTTCACCTCCACCATCGCGGCGGGCTGCTATATCGGCTATGACCAGCCCAAGTCGCTGGGCCCCAAAGCGTCGGGCGGCGGCATGTGTGGACCGGTCTTCCAGAAATTCATGGCCAAGGCGGTCGAGAAGTATGGCGGTGGACAGTTCACCATTCCGCCGGGGGGGAAGTTCATCAAGATCAATCGCTTCAACGGGGCCCGCCTGCCGGACGATGCCTCGGGCGATTTCGTCGTGGCCGAGTATTTCCGCGAAGGCGAGGAACCGGTCTTCGGGGTGGCCTTCGACGGTGGCTTCGCCATGGGGGCCAACCTGCCGATGTTTACCGATGCAGAGCTAGGCCAAAGGGCTCAACAGGTTGAGACCGGAACCGGCGAGGTTGTGGTCATCCCGCGGCGGGCCACATCGAACGAGATATCCTCGGGCGGTCTCTACTAGTGAAGACATTCATCTATGGGGTGCTGCTGTTTTTGCTGTTTGCAGCGATTGCCTTGGGCACACTTCTGTCGCTTGGGCCATCCGAACGCGCTGCTGCGCCAGACGCCCCGGGGTATCATGTCGCCTCGGTCCCGGTTCCGCATCGCGACACCGACCTGTCCGTTCATCTCTGGTACCCGACCGAGGCCGTGAGCGCCCCGGAACTGATCGGGCAGAACCTTTTGTTCTATGGGTTTCACGCCAGACCCGATGCGCCGATGATCGCGGGCGCACGTCCCGTGATCGTTCTGGTCCATGGCTCGGGCGGCAATGCGTATCGGCTGGGCTGGCTGGCCACGGAACTGGCGCGGAAGGGGTATCTTGTGCTGGCGGCCAACCATCCGGGGACGATGTCTCAGGACAGCCGGCCCGAAGACACCGTTCGCATCTGGGAGCGTCCGCAGGATGTGGCCGCCGTGCTCGACTGGCTGGCCGAGAGCCCGCCGCAGGGGATTGTTCCTGACATGGGGGACGTATCCGTCCTCGGGTTCTCCATCGGGGGGCATACCGCGTTGGCGCTGGCGGGCGTCGAGGTTACCAAGGCTGCCTTCATTGAGTATTGCGCCAGCTTCGACGACGCCGTGGACTGCCAGTGGATGGAGCGGGGCGGGCTTGACCTGACGACGATTGACGAGACCCGCTATAACGCCTCGCACGCTGATCCGCGCCCTGAGCGGTTCATTGCGGTGGACCCGGCCTTGCCGCGCGCGACCCGTGCCGAGAGCCTGACGCAGATCGACCGGCCTGTGCTGTTGGTCAATCTTGGCGATCCCGGCACGTTGAGCTCGGCCGTTCGTGTCGATGACTGGGAGGGGATGTCAGCAGCGTTTACCTATCACGCGGTTCCGCAAAGCTGGCATTTCAGTTTCCTTGCGGAATGCTCGACGGCCGGACGTGTCGTGATCGGGCTTCTGTCTCGCAAGAGCGAGGAAATCTGCACCGATCCCTTTGACCGCACGCGGGGCGACGTCCACGTGGAACTGACCGAGACGATCCTGGGTTTCCTTCAGGCGTCTCGCTAGGTGCGTCCGCGGTCAAGCCGGGTGATCTCGGGCGCGATGTCGTTCGGGAAATAGCTGCGAACCAATGGGTCGTGGCCGGGGATGATCAGGCTTTCCTCCGAGGCCAGCGCATAGAGCGTGTCGAAGCCCGTCAGCATGTCGTCGACATCGACCACTAGCGGGAAGGGCACGCGGCGCTGGAAGTTCTCATAGAAATGCGCGGCGTCCGACGCGAGGACCAGCCACCCGGCCTCGGTCCGGACGCGCACGGCCTGCAGGCCCTTCGAGTGCCCGCCAATCGCGTGCACGGTCACGCCGTCGGCGACTTCGGCGTCGCCATCGAAGAAGACCAGTTTCCCGGCATATAGCCGCATCACCGCTTCGCAGACATGGGCGCCGGTAAACGGTGCGCGCAGCGTGTCGTGGCACATGCAGGGGCCGGTGGCATAAGCCATCTCGGCGGCCTGCATATAGAGCATGGCGTTCGGGAACAGGTGCAACCCGCCCGCATGGTCGAAATGCAGATGCGTGACGATCAGCTTGGTGATGTCTTCGGGCTTCAGGCCGAATGGCGCAAGGGCAGAGCCGACCTCCTGGCGCAGGTCGAAGCCGCGGGCCTTGGCCTCGGGGCCGTCGAACCCGGTATCGACAAGAATCACCTCGTCGCCGCGGCGGAGCAGCCAGACATAGAAGTCGATCGGGTGGGGCGCGTTGTGGTTGTCATCCATCAGGAAGGCGCGGGCGCGCGTGCGGTTCTGCTGATCCGCATAACGGATCGCGAAGACCTCCCAGTTCGACATGTCGGTGTTCTCCCTTGTTGCCCGGGAGCGTAAAGAACAAACGCCGCCGGAGCCAGCCCGGCGGCGTTCTGCTTCATGTCACTGCGGTCAGTGTGCCGAGAGGGTCGGCAGCCCGAAATACCCGCGCGCGCGCGAGCCCGACCGGACCACCAGCGGCAGGATGAAGTTCGCCATCCTTGCGTGCCGGGGGAAGATCGAGCCGGTAAACGGCTTCCGCTTCGAGATCAGGCCGATCGGGAACTTGGCCATCCGCGAGTGGCGCGGGAAGGCGAAGCCGTCATAGGGCCGACGTTTCGACAGCAATCCGATGGGGAAGTTTGCCATGCGCGGCGCGCCCGGCATCAGGGCGTTTTTGCCTTGCTCGCCATTGATCAGGTGCGGGACCGGCCAGTTTGCCATCCTTGCGTGCCGGGCGATGATCGACCGCGTGTTCGGCTTGCGTCGGCTGATCAGCCCAATCGGGAAGTTTGCCATCCGCGCATGGCGCGAGAAGGCAAACCCGTCGAAGGGTTTGCGCTTGCTGATATGCCCGATCGGGAAGTTCGCCATATAGGCGTGCTCGTCGAAGAGCTTGAAGGTGAAGGGTTTGCCTTTCACCACCAGCGGCAGGATCTTGTCGGCCATCCGGGCGTGCGGCGCGGTCAGCATGAAGGTGTTGGGCTTCTTGCGGCTGATCAGCGGGATCGGCCAGTTCGCCATATAGTAATTCGTGTCGCCCGGCTCGCGTGTCCGGGTCAGCATCAGGCGGTGATCGGTGTAAACGCTGCGCGGCGTCGTGTCGTCCTTGATCCGGACCTCTTCCACGACGTCGCCCATGTCCGCCGCGCCCCATGCGTCAAGCGCTTCGCGGGTCGTGCGCGCCACGCCCAAAGGCCGGAAGCCTGCGCGGACAAGGATCACGGCCCCGCCCGAGGCCAGCTTGTCCGTATAGGCCGAAACCGTCTCGGCCCCAACACCGTTGTCGGCAAGGCCTGCGGCTGCGTCTTCGGCGGTGTCATAGAAGTCGATGATGCGGGGCGGGAAGTCGTTGATGAAGATCAGGTCCTTCTTGGCCCTGCGCCCTGCATCCGCACTGTCGAAATACCGAGTGATGACCTGCGTCATGGTCCCTCCTATCTGCCGCGCGCGCCGTGGATATCCGGTGGTTCAGCGCTGCGTCGGTCATTCCGGTTCGACAACTGACGTCGGTCAGCTGCCCTGTAAATGACGCCCAAGTCCCGCTGTAACGGGCACTTACTTGGTGACCAGGCTATCTTCTATTCTGTCAACTTTCGCTGACGTTATCAATAGTCACTTAGGGCTGACGGACAGAAGTCAAGGGAAGGGTGGTTTATGCGTCCTCCGGGGACGTGTCACCGCGCTTTGCGCCGGCCTTTCCAAGCGCCAGCGTGGCGGCCATCAGGCCGTCGAGATCACCATCCAGAACACCTGACGTGTCCGAGGTCTCGAAATTGGTCCGCAGGTCTTTCACCATCTGGTAGGGCTGCAGGACATAGGACCGGATCTGGTTGCCCCAGCCCGCGTCGCCCTTGTTTTCGTGGGCTTCGTTGATGGCCTCGTTCCGCTTGTCGAGTTCCATCTGATAAAGCCTTGATTTCAGGGCCTTCATGGCGATGTCGCGGTTCTGGTGCTGGGATTTTTCCGAGCTGGTGACGACGATATTCGTGGGAATATGCGTGATCCGCACCGCCGAGTCGGTCGTGTTGACGTGCTGGCCACCGGCACCGGACGAGCGATAGGTGTCGATCCGGATGTCCGAAGGGTTCACCTCGATCTCGATATTGTCGTCGACCACCGGATAGACCCAGACCGAGCTGAACGAGGTATGCCGCCGCGCCGAGCTGTCATAGGGGCTGATCCGGACCAGCCGGTGCACGCCTGATTCCGATTTCAGCCAGCCATAGGCGTTGGGCCCGCTGATCTTGTAGGCGGCCGATTTGATCCCGGCTTCGTCACCTGCGGATTCCGATTGCAATTCAACCTTGTAGCCTTTGCTTTCGGCCCAGCGAACATACATGCGCGCCAACATGCTGGCCCAGTCGCAGCTTTCGGTGCCGCCGGCGCCCGCGTTGATTTCAAGGAAGGTGTCGTTGCCGTCGGCCTCGCCGTCCAGAAGCGCTTCGATCTCGGCCTTGCCCGCGCGTTCGGCCAGCGCCTTCAGCGCCGCTTCGGCCTCTTTCACCACCTCGTCGTCGTCTTCCATTTCGCCCAGCTCGATCAGCTCGACGTTGTCGGACATTTCCTGCTTCATGCCGGTATAGCGGTCGACGGCATCCACCAGCATCTGGCGGTCGCGCATCAGCTTTTGCGCCTTCTCGGGATCGTCCCAGAGGTTCGGATCCTCGACCATCGCGTTGAATTCCTCCAAACGATGCGGGGCGGTCTCCCAGTCCATGCGCTGGGCGAGCAGGTTCAGCGATTTCTCGATCTGAGCCACCAGGTTTTCGGCCTCGGCACGCATGGGGAAACTCCACAATTACAGGTTCCAAGCTGATACCAACGCACCCCGGCACCTTCAAGCAGAGTTGCTTTCAAGCCGGGAAGGGCGCAAGATTGGGCCATGACGGCAACTACGGTCGAGGCGTCTCCGAAACCCGAGATCGCCCAGGTCACCTTCCACGAGATCTGGACGTCGCTGAAGTACGGGCTTTGGGATTTCCGCCGCGCGCCGGGCTATGGCATCTTTTTCGCAGCGTTTTACGCCATTCTCGGCATCGGGCTGACCGTTGTCGGGGCAGGGACGTTCCTTTGGACACTGGCCTTGGCGCTGGGCTTTCCGCTGGTTGCGCCCTTTGCGGCGGTCGGGTTTTACGAGGTCAGCCGACGGTTGGAAGCCGACGAGCCACTGGACCGGACTGCCATCCTTGGCGTGATCTGGTCGGAACGGCGGCGGCAATTGCCGTGGATCGGTGTGGTGCTGGCGCTGATCTTCCTGTTCTGGAGCTTTTTCGCACACATGATGGTGGCGCTTTTCCTTGGGGTTTCGTCCGTGGGCAACACCTCGCTCGAGGCGTTCATGGCCACGGATGACGGGCGCCTGATGCTGGCGGCGCAAGTCGCCGTTGGCGGCGTGGTAGCCTTCCTGACCTATGGGCTGACGGCGGTGTCGCTGCCCTTGCTGGTCGATAAAGAGATCGATTTTGTCTCGGCCATGCTGCTCAGCCTGAAGACGGTGAACGCCAACAAGGCGACGCTGGGGCTGTCGGCGCTGATCATCGCGGTGTCACTGTTTATCGGGATGCTGCCCGCGTTTCTTGGCCTCTTCCTTGTGCTGCCGGTTTTGGGGCACGCGACGTGGCACATCTATCGCCGCGCGCTTTATCATCCTTTGACGTAACCGGGGGCGACCGGGCCTAGCCTTGTGTCGCCGCTGGAACGCGCCGGGCGCCAATGGCCACGGCCAGCCCGCCCACCGCCAGAACCGCAATGCAGATCACCAGAAGCTGGTCGTATTTATGGGCGTCGGGCAAAAGGGCCGCGAAGCTGGGCCAGTCGCGGGCGAAATAGGCGAAGGCCCCCAGCATCGCAGCCGCATAGCTGACGAGGTAAGACCAGAGCGGCACGGTCGCGCCAAAGACGAAGACGGCCAGCATGACCGGGGTCAGGAACATGGACGCAGTGCCGCTGACAGCGACGGCATCAAACAGCGTTGCGTTCCCCCAGAGGGTCAGCGCGCCGCCAAGCGCCATGAAGACCAGCATGACGGCACGGCCGCCGTTCAGGCTGCGGGGCGCAAGTCGCAGTTCGACCACGCAGAGCCGCGCTGCCGAGCTGAGCGCCGAATCCAGTGTCGAGAGGGCCGAGACCAGAAGCGACACCAGCAAGGCCGCATAGACCCAGGCCGGGAACATGTTGGCCCATGTGGTCAGCAACTGGCCTTCATAGGCTTGCTCTTGCAGCGCCGCCTGAATGCCGAAGAAGCCGAAGCCGATGATGCAAAGGGTTGAGATCCAGAATGCGTGAAGGAAAGAGGCGCGCGTGGTGCGTTTGTCGGCAATGAAGCCTCGGTCCATCATCACCGGGTCATGGGCGGGGTAGGAGAAGACCTGCAGGAAGGCGACCAACAGCAGGATCCAGCCTTGTCGCTGACCTGCTGTGCCCTCGGCGGTCACGATCTCGGCCAGCGAGAAGTCCGGGCCGGTAACCATGAAGACAAAGGCAATCGCGAAGACAACAAGGAACACGGCCATTTGCAGCACGTCCGTGCGCAGGGCGGCGCTCAGACCGCCCCATGCCGAATAGACCAGCCCCAAAAGCGCGACGATCACGATGGCGGCGGTTCCGGCCCCCATCGTCTCGGGCAGGACGGCGTCGAAGATCAGCCCGACCACGATCAGGTTGGCGAAGACCTCGCTCAACAGTCGGAGTGCGATCACCACGTTATAGGTGCCTTGTCCGGTGCGCCCGAAACGCGCCCCGAGCCAGCTTTGCACCGAACCCGCATCCTCGCGCCGCAATTGGCCGATGATGTAGCCGCCCGTCAGGAACGACAGGTAATAGGCGGCATAGGCGAGGGTTCCGGGAAAGCCGTAAAAATAGCCAAGGATCGCAGCGTTCATCAGCGACCGGGCAAAGATCCACGTGGTCACCTGGCTGAGGACCAGCGTCCAGAGCCCCGGCTGCGCCGCGCCCATCTTGCCGTCAAAGAACCCCTCGACCAAGGCCCGCTTCGGTACGACAACGAACGAGAGGACGATGACGCCCAGAAAAATGAGCGAAACGAGGATGCCGAACATGTGCGAGAGCCTTCCGTGGTCGAGATGTTGCTCTCGTCGCTAGCAGCGGGATCGGATCAAGGCGACCGGAAAGCGCGCTGCACGCGGAAACGTGACTGATGTTCACAAAAACGAAAGGGCGCCGCAACGCGACGCCCTTTGACACGTTTTGATGCGCTGTGGCTTAGCTGCCTGTCGCCGCTGCCGGCTTCGGAGCGGCGGCAATCCCGGCTTTCGCGTTCAGCGGGTCTTCCTGCCGCTGGACCGAGCCTTCGAAATGCGCACCGGATTCAATCGCGATGGTCTTGTGGATGATGTCGCCTTCGACCCGTGCGGTCGAGGTCAGACGCACCTTGAGGCCGCGCACCTTGCCGATCACACGACCATTGACCACCACGTCATCTGCCATGCACTCGCCCTTCACCGTGGCGCCTTCGCCGACGGTCAGAAGATGCGCGCGGATGTCGCCCTCGACATTGCCTTCGATGTTCACGTCGCCTGTCGTCTTGATGTTGCCGGTGATCTGAAGATCAGCCGACAGGACGGATGCGGGCGGTTTAGCTTTCGGGGTGCCTGGCGTGCTTGTATCGCTCATGGTGGGGGCCTTTTCGTCCTTTTTATCTGCCTTCTGTGCCTCGGACCCGTTCTTCGGGCCCGGCTCGTTTATTTTGCTTTTAGAAAACATCTCTCGCTGCCTTGATGTATTTCATCGGGTTGATGGCGCTTCCCCCACGACGAATCTCGTAGTGAAGGTGTGTGCCGGTGGATCGCCCCGTGTTTCCCATATCACCGATCCGGTCGCCGCGCGAGACCCTATCACCCACCTTGACGCGAAATCGTGACAGATGTGCATACCGGGTCTCATACCCGAAATCATGCTTTATCTTGATAAGGTTACCATATCCGCCCTGTCTGCCGGCAAAGGACACAACACCGTCCGCCGTTGCATGGATCGGCGTGCCGGTCGGACCGGCCCAATCATGGCCTTCGTGCATGCGACCCCAACGCGGCCCGAAACCGCTGGTCGACCGATAGGAGCCGCGCACCGGAAACCCGAAGGGCAGTTTCTCGGCCGCGATGCGGTAAAGGTTCAAACGGTCGAGCTGGCTCAAAACGTCGTTCGCCCGCGTCGTCAGCGGATCAGGCTCTGCGTCGCCACTGGTCGAGAAGACGATCGGTGTCAAAGGGCCACCACGGCCCGAATAGCTGCGCCGGACCTGTTCAAGGATACTGTCCGTCGGCAGCCCGACCTGGCTGAACATGTCGTCAATCGGCTTCAGCGAGGTGGTCACCGCGTCTTCGATCTGGGTGAAAATACGCTCGTTCCGCTGGCCTTCCAGCTTTTCCTCCAAGGCGACCCGGTCCAGGTGCTGCTCGGCCTCGTCGACGAAGGCGGACATCTCGTCACGCGTTTCGGCCAGATTGCCAAGTGCCGCAGTCATGAAGCCCAATGTCGCCTCGAGATCTTCCAGACGGGTCACATCGGGCTGTTCGGCCGTGGTTTCCGCAAGTTCGGCCAACAGCGTTTCGGCTTCGTCCCGGGCCATGTCGCGCTCTTTCATCGCGTCCCGCAAGGTGCCCGCGATCACGTCGATGCCGGTTTCCAGCTCCTTGCGACGATCTTCGGATTCCAGAAGGCGGGACTGCATCGCGGACACTTCAGCCAAGGCTACTGCAAACCGTTCCTGCGCCGCTGCCGCCTCGGTCGCGCGGGCATCACGCTCGGAGGCCAATTCGTTCAGCCGGGCTTCATAGATGGCCTGTTCGCGCAAGGCCTGCTCGCGCAGGTCGCCTGCACCAAGCGAGTGCATCAACAGGATCGCCGAGGACACGATCGTCCAACCCAGCAGCATCGCGCTGCCAGTGACGCCGACAAACTGGGTGACCGGGGAAAGCCGGATGAACCGTGTTTCGGTATCGGATCTCAGGAACAGGCGCTGCTCCGGAAAAGTCCGTTCAATTGCCGAGTGAGCTCTGGCAAACAATGATCGCGTCAAGGGTCTGTCCCGTTCCCCGTGAGTCCAAGCCGTCCGCAAATCCTGTCCCGATCTGCAGCAAGAGTGTTAACTTCCCGGGAAAACTGAGGCAAGTTTGCTGACCTTGATGGCGGGGGAAGCCGCTCAATGAGCGGTTTTTCGCCGAGATAAACCTCTGCCACGCCGCCAGGAATTCGCGACCACGCGTCAACCGCGCGCGTCACCCAGTGGCGCTCAGCGGCCAATAGAAATCGGGGGGCAAACCAGCCTCGGCCCGCTTTTCCTCGTTGAAGGGCGGTTTCAGGGGGCCATGGAAATAGCGGCGCACCAGATCATGGAAAACGGGCTTCGGATCACGGTTGTCGCGCCCGCACAGGAAATGGAACCATTTCGAGCCATAGGCCACGTGCCCGACTTCTTCGGCATAGATCGTCTCCAAGGCCGCCACGGCTTCGGTTGCACCGGCCTTGCGAAAGATCTCGATCATGCCGGGGGTCACATCAAGCCCGCGCGCTTCCAGCACCATCGGCACGACGGCCAGCCGGCCCAGAAGGTCATTTGCCGTGTCCTCGGCGGCGCGCCACATGCCAGCATGGGCGGGCAGGGCGCCGTAATGGCTGCCAAGCGCTTCGAGACAATCGCTGACCAGATTGAAATGCTTCGATTCCTCGTCCGCCGCCTTGACCCAATCGTCATAGAAGCCGGGTGGCATCCGAACATGGCCGAACCGCGCAATCAGATCCCAGTGCAGATCGACCGCGTTCAATTCGATATGCGCCACCGCATGCAATAGCGCGATCCGCCCTTCGGGCGAGCCGGGCTTGCGCTTCGGCACGTCGCGCGGGTCAAGCAATTCGGGGCGTTCAGGCCGCGCGGGCCGCAAAGGCGGGGTCGCCTCGCCAACAGGAATGTCGGTCCCGGCCTCGCGCGCAGCAAACCATGATGCGGCCAGCTTTCGGCTCAGCGCTGTCTTCTCCCGGCCATCGGCCGTTTGCAGCACGGCGACGGCCATTTCGGTCAGTGTTTCCATTGGCCCTCAAATATCCTGGGGGAGCGCGAGGGGGTGAAACCCCCTCGCTCAGCGCGATGGCGAAGCCAGCGCAATTCCTGATCTCAAAGCGCCTTCACCGCGTCAAGCACCGCCTCGACATGGCCCGGCACCTTCACCTTGCGCCATTCCTGAACAACGGTTCCCGTCCCGTCGATCAGGAAGGTCGCGCGTTCGATCCCCATGTACTTTTTCCCGTACATGCTCTTCTCGACCCAGACGCCAAAGCGTTCGCAGACATCGCTGTCTTCGTCCGAAACCAGCATCACGCCAAGCTCGTGTTTCGCGACGAACTTGTCATGCTTGGCGACCGGGTCTTTCGAGACACCGATGACCAGCGTGTCAGCCGCCTCGAATTCGGCCAGCGCCTCGGTAAAGCCGATGGCTTCCTTGGTGCAGCCGGGCGTGTCGTCTTTGGGATAGAAATAGAGCACCACGTTTTTCGGCTTCAGCGCCGACAGTGTGATGGTATCGCCGCCGTCGCGGGGCAGGGTGAAGTCGGGCGCAGCTTGGCCGATCAGGCTCATTTGAAGGTCTCCAGTGGTGACAAGGATTCAGCCCATGTTGTAGGACTGTGTCATGGAAAAGAAAGCCCCGGACGTGGCCAGCGAAAGCCCGGACGACGCACCGCCCAAAAGACCCAAGGCCAGGCGCAAGCGGCGTGGCTTCCGATTTGCCGCGGTCTTCAGCGTCGCGGTGGCGTGCCTCGTGTTTTTCGTGCTGTCGCTTTCGCTTTCGGGGCGCACCTTGCCAGTGCCCGATATGGTCAAGTCCAAGATCGAAGAGGCGTTGAACCAGCGCCTTGAGGGCGCGCCGCTGCAACTCGGCTCGATGGAGCTTGGCATAGACCGCAAGGGCGTGCCGCAACTTCTGATGAATGACATCCGTCTGGCCGATCAATCGGGCGGGGCTGTGGTGCAGTTGAACTGGCTCGGGGCCGAGCTTTCGCTTGAACGTATCCTGCGCCGCGAGTTTGCCGCCGAGAAGATCTTCCTGACCGGCGCGCAGATCACCATCCGGCGGACGGCGGCGGGACGGTTCACCGTGGCCTCCGGCGCAGGCCTCGGCGGCGAGGAGCAATCGGTCACAGATGCCTTGGCCCGGATCGATCACGCCATGACCGAAGGTGCGGTTGCGAGCCTGCAGGAAGTGGTCGCCGGCGGCGTGGTTCTGACTTTGGAAGACGCCCGCAGCGGGCGCATCTGGCAGGCGACGAACGCGTCCGCCACGTTGCGCAGAACCGCTCAGGGGTTGTCGCTTTCGGTCACGTCAGACGTGTTCAACGGAACGGATGATATCGCTGGCCTGCAATTGTCACTAACCCGCAGCCGGGCGACGGAACATGTCCAGCTTGGGGTCACGGTCGAGAACATGGCCGCCGCCGACATCGCGTCACAATCTCCGGTGCTGTCGTGGCTTGGCGTGCTGGATGCCCCCATTTCGGGCGCGGTCCGGACGGAACTTGATGAAACCGGGACACTGGCCAGTTTCGCGGGCACGCTCGATATTTCCGAAGGCGCTTTGCAGCCCGACGCCGCAACGCCGCCGGTCGCCTTCGATGCGGCCAAAGCGTATTTTACTTTCGATCCGGTGCGCCAGCGGATCGATTTCTCGGAGATCAGCGTCCGCTCCGAGGCGGGCAGCGGGGTGGCGACCGGGCACACCTATCTGGCCGAGTTCGAGGGCGCGTGGCCGGGGGCCTATCTCAGCCAGTTCCGGATCGAGGACCTGCAATATGCCGGTGGCGATACGTTTGACGGGCCGGTCATGCTGGATGACGTGCGTGCCGATCTGCGTGTCCGTCTCAACCCGTTCCAGATCGATCTGGGGCAGGTGATGGTCGACAACAATGGGGTGCCGATCGACGCCACCGGGCGGATCTCGGCGGGCGACGCGGGCTGGCATGTTGCGATTGACGCAAAGACCCCCATCATATCGACCGAGCGGGTTCTGCAATTCTGGCCGCGCCGGGTGTCGCCTGTGACCCGTGGCTGGGTGTCACGCAACCTGTCATCGGGGGTTTTGCGCAAGCCTGCGCTGGGCATCCGCTTCAACAGCGGGGACGAGCCGGACGTGGCGCTGAGCTTCGAGTTCGACGGAGGCAACGTCCGGTTCCTGCCGGATATGCCCCGGCTGACACAAGCGGCCGGGCGCGCTGCCATGCATGATCACCGCTTTTCGCTGGTGCTGTCTTCGGGGCAAATCGAAACCGGATCAGGCCAACCGATCGACGCCACCGGGTCCGAGTTCACCGTGCTGGACACGCGGCCAAAGCCCTCGATGGGCGAGATCCGGGTGGTGGCCGACGGTCGGCTCGACGATGTGTTGGGGGTTCTCAACAATCCGCCGTTGCGCCTGATGGAGCGTGCCAAGCGACCGGTTGATATCGCCTCGGCCGGTGTGCGGGGGCGGGCCCGGATCACGTTGCCTTTGAAGGACGGCATTCGCGCCGAAGAGGTCGACTATTTCGTCAACGCGACTTTGGACAACGTATCGTCCGAGGCCTTGGTGCCGGACCGCGTGCTGACCTCGCCCAACCTTGCCTTGACCGCGACACCCGAGGCCGTTGCGATCTCGGGGCCCGCGCGCCTCGACGGGGTGCCGCTGACCGCCAATTGGCGCCAGCCCTTGGGCGACGCCGCCGCGCAAGGCGGGCAGATCACCGGGCGCGTCACCCTGTCTCCTGACACCGTGGCCGCGTTCGACCTGCCATTGCCCGAGGGCTTCCTGCGGGGCGAGGGGCAGGCGGACTACACACTTGATCTGCCAGCCGATCCAGAGGTGGCGCCGGAACTGGCCCTGTCCTCGGACCTATACGGGCTTGCGATGGGGCTTGATGCCATCGGGTGGCGCAAACCGATAGACGAGCGCGGGCGGCTGAATGTGGCGGCGCGACTTGGGGAGGCGCCCGAGATCGAGGCCCTTTCGCTCCAGACCGAGGATCTGAGCTTCGAGGGCGATCTCGAAATTGCCGCCTCGGGCAGCCTTCAGAAAGCCCGGCTGCGCGGGCTTGAGTTGGGGCGCTGGTTGAACGGCGAGGTCGAGGTGACGCCGTCGCCGGACGGCGGTGCGCCCGTGGTCTCGGTCACCGACGGGACGCTTGATCTGCGCGCGCTTGAACTTGGTGGTGAAGGCACTGCGGGCGATGGGGGAGGCCCGATCAACCTGAGACTGGATCGTCTCATTGTATCGGACGGGATCGCCTTCCAGCCTTTCCGGGGCCGGATCACGCCCGGCGCCCGCGGCCTTGCGGGCAGTTTCGAGGGGCGGATCAACGGCGGCACACTCATTCAGGGGTCATTGACACCGGCCAATGCTGGCACCGCGATCCGGATTTCCTCCACCAACGCGGCGGGTGTGCTGCGGGATGCCGGGTTGACCCCCAACGCGCGTGACGGGTCGCTGGACCTGGTTCTGACGCCCGTTGCCGGGGCGCCCAGCGGGACGTTCGACGGCGAGTTTCTGATCGAGGACATTCGGTTGCGCGATGCGCCCGCCATGGCCGACCTGCTGGATGCGATCAGCGTCGTCGGGCTTCTGGACCAATTGGGCGGGCCGGGCATCCGGTTCGAAACCGTCGATGGTCGCTTCCGCATGAATGCACGCCAGTTGCGGCTGACCCAGGCCGCTGCCGTCGGCCCGTCGATCGGCATTTCGGCAGATGGGCTTTACGATCTGCGCGGCAAGAAGATGGATTTTCAGGGCGTTGTGTCGCCGGTCTATTTCCTGAACGGGATCGGCGCGCTGTTCTCTCGCCGGGGCGAGGGGCTCTTCGGGTTCAACTATCGCATGGCGGGCCCGGCCTCGGACCCAAGCGTGCGGGTCAATCCTTTGTCGATCCTGACGCCCGGCGCGTTTCGCCAAATCTTCCGCAGCGCGCCGCCCGACGGCTAGGGGTCTTTCACCGCCCTCTGAAATGTGTAGAAGCGCGGGCCATGAAACTTTCGGATTTCGACTTCGACCTGCCGGAACGGCTGATCGCAACGCGCCCCGCGCGTCCGCGGTCCTCGTCGCGTCTGCTGGTGGCCACCGCCGACCGCCTGACGGACGCCCATGCCATTGATCTGCCGGACTTCCTGCAACCGGGCGACCGGTTGGTCCTGAACGACACGCGGGTCATCCCGGCCCGGCTGAGCGGCGTTCGCCGCCGGGGCGAAGCCGAAGCGCGGATCGAGGTCACGCTGCTGGAGCCGCAACCGGATGGCGCTTGGACCGCGCTTCTGAAGCCCTTGAAGAAAGTGAAGGACGGCGAGAGGGTCACATTCGCCGCCGGATTGACGGCGGTCGTCGAGGGGCGGGCCGAAGGACAGGGTCTGTTGCGCTTCAATCTTGAGGGCGACGCGTTCGATGCGGCCTTGGCCAAGGCCGGGGCGATGCCACTGCCCCCCTATATCGAAGGACGGCGCGCGGCGGATGCGCAAGACCGCGAGGACTACCAGACCGTCTGGGCCCGGAACACCGGCGCGGTAGCTGCACCGACGGCAAGCCTTCACTTCGACGACGCCCTTCTGGCGGCCTTGGACGCGCGCGGCATCGCCCGCAGTTTTGTCACGCTGCATGTCGGGGCGGGGACCTTCCTGCCGGTCAAGGTCGACGATGTGCGCGACCACAAGATGCATGCGGAACGGGGCGAGATCACCGCCGCTTCGGCCGCCGAGATTAATGCGACGCGCGCCGCAGGCGGACGGATCGTGCCGGTGGGGACAACAGCGATGCGGCTTCTGGAAACGGCCGCAGCCGACAATGGACGGCTGGCGGCATGGTCCGGGGCGACCGACATCTTCATCACGCCGGGCTACCGCTTCAAGGCCTGCGACGCGCTGATGACCAACTTTCACTTGCCGAAATCCACGCTGATGATGCTGGTGTCGGCCTTCCTTGGCGCAGATCGCATTCGCGAGGTCTATGCCCATGCCATTGCCGAAGACTATCGCTTCTTTTCCTATGGCGATGCCTCGCTTTTGCTGCCCGGCTGAAAACCGACATGGGCCATGTCGCAGACAAGCATGTGCACCGCTCTGCGTCTGCTAAAGCGGCGCCACGATATTGCATTCCCCGACCGTGCCGGTCGTGGAATACGCTATTCTCTGATTGGGGCGCTCTCTATTGAGATGAGCGCGTTCTTGGTCGAAGGTTCGAGCCATGGTTGAAGTTCTGGGACGGTCTTGGGCGCTGTTGCTGGGCGTTCTGTTGTTGATGGTCGGCAACGGGCTGCAAGGCTCGTTGATCGGTATCCGCGGTTCGATCGAGGCGTTCTCGACAGCCGAACTGTCGATCATCACCTCGGCCTATTTCGTCGGGTTCCTCTTTGGTTCGCGCATGGCGCCCGAGATGATCCGCCGGGTCGGGCATGTGCGCGTCTTCGCGGCGCTGGGTTCCTTCGTGTCGGCGGTTCTGATCCTCTACCCCGCGATCACCGAGCCCTGGGCCTGGGTCCTGTTGCGGGTGATCTTCGGTTTCTCGTTCTCGGGTGTCTACGTGACCGCAGAAAGCTGGCTGAACGCCGCATCCTCGAACGAGAACCGCGGCAAGGCGCTGTCGCTTTACATGATCGTCCAGATGGGCGGGATCGTGGCGAGCCAGGCGCTTTTGAACTTTGGCGATCCGGCAGGGTTCATCCTGTTCGTCATCCCATCGGTTCTGGTGTCGCTGTCTTTCGCGCCGATCCTGCTGTCGGTCACGCCAACCCCGGCCTTTGACACGACCAAGGCGATGAGCTTTCGCGAGCTTTACGTGACCTCGCCCACGTCGGTGGTCGGCATGTTCCTGATGGGCGCTGTCTTTGCCACGCAATTCGGGATGGCGTCGATCTATGGCACCGAGGCCGGGTTCAGCGTGGCGCAGATCTCGCTTTTTGTGTCGGCGATCTTCCTAGGCGGGTTGCTGCTGCAATATCCGATCGGCTGGATGTCGGACCGCATGGACCGCCGGATCCTGATCTTCGGGACGGCCGTGGGCGGTTTGACGGCGGCGCTGATCGGGTTCCTCTTTGGCGGAGTGTTCGAGCTTGTGCTGGTCGCAGGTTTCCTGATGGGCGGATTTTCGAACCCGCTTTACGCGCTTCTGATCGCGTACATGAACGACTACCTCGATGCCGAGGACATGGCAGCCGCGTCGGGCGGTCTGATTTTCGTCAACGGGCTTGGGGCCATTGTTGGCCCGATCCTGACTGGTTGGGCGATGAGCAGCATCGGTGCGTCGGGGTTCTGGGTCTATTTGATGTGCGTAATGCTGGTGCTTGGGGCTTACGTGGCCTGGCGGATGACACAGCGTGTGTCGCTCTATGCGGGCGAGGAGGATTACGACGCCACTGCCTATGCGCCGATCTCGCCATCGGCGACGCCGGTCGCGGTCGAGGTGGCGTCCGAGTACTATGCTGAAAATGCCGACACCGAGAGTGAAGAAACGGGCGATGTGGAAACTTCGCTTGACCGTATGTGAAGGTATTGTAACGCTTCCCCACAGGCGCGTGGAGTATCGATATGAAACACTCGGTTGTGGCGGCAATGCTTGGACCCGAGGAGGTTCTGGGGTTTTGGTTGGACAAGGTCGGGCCCGATGGCTGGTATGCGGGCGGCGACGCGTTGGACGACGAGATCCGCGAGCGCTTCGAAGGACTTCACAAACGGGCGGTTGATGGCGCGCTGTCGCTTTGGCTGACCTATCCCAGCGGGTCGCTGGCCTATATCATTCTGACGGACCAGTTTTCGCGCAACATGTTTCGTGACAGCGCCACGGCGTTTGCCACGGACGGCATCGCCAAGGCAGCGGCGAAGGCGGCGATCTCGAAAGGCTGGGATATGCGGATCGACGAACCGGCGCGCCAGTTTTTTTACATGCCGCTGATGCATTCAGAACATCTTGAAGATCAGGACCGAGCGGTTCGGCTGTTCAAGACAAGGATGCCCGAGACGGGCGATTTGAACCTGCCGCATGCTTGCGCGCATCGCGAGATCATCCGGCGCTATGGCCGTTTTCCGACACGGAATGCCGCGCTTGGTCGTGTGACACGGTACGAAGAACAGAAGTTTCTGGATGACGGTGGGTACGGCGCTGTCGTGCGCGCGGTAAAGGCGGCAGAAACCGCGTAGCGCGTCGGGCGTTACGCCTGTTCGGAATGCAACCCGATCAGCAATTCGGATATCTGCTGCAGATGCTGGGTCTCTAGCGGCTTGTTGATATAGTCCCGTACCAGATCGTATTTCTTCGCCCGCTCGACATCCGACGGATCAAGTGATGTGGTCAGCATGACGACGATCACGTCGGTGAATTGACAGCCCGTCGACGTGCTTGCCCTTTCAAGGAAATCGAAACCGGACAGCCCGGGCATGTTGATGTCCAGCAGGATAACATCGACGGGCGCGGAGTCGGGGCTTTCGAAATAGTCCAAAGCTTCTTCGGCGCTGAGGAATGCCAAAGTCTCGCCAACCAGACCGGTGCGATCGATCAGTCGCTTGTAGAGCATCTGGTCGAACTCGGCATCATCGATAATGGCAAGGCGTGGGATCATTGGGACGGAGTTGGTTTGGGTTTGGGCTGACATTCTTATTGCTCTTTGGGTTTGGTTTGAACACGGGGCAGGGACAGCGAGAACACCGTTCCCCCGCTTTCGGACGCCCTGACGTCGATGGTGGATCCATGGGCGCGTGCCACACGATTGCACAAGGCAAGGCCGACGCCTGACCCCTGATAGGCTGAGGGGCGGTGCAGTTTCGAAAAAAGCTCGAAAATGCGTTTCCGGTCTTCCGGCGCGACGCCAATCCCGTTGTCGGTGACTTCAACCTTCACACGTCCGGCCGGGGCTTGTGTCGCTGCTATCTGGATAGAAGGCGAACCGCCTGCGCTCTGGAACTTGATCGCGTTGGCGATCAGGTTTTGGAACATCTGCCCAAGTTGCCACGCAACCCCGCTGACCGACCCCAGAGGTCCAATAGACACCTGAGCGCCCGAGGCCGTGATGTCGGCTTCAAGATTTTGCACGACCTCGGCAAGCAAGGCGTCGAGGTCAACTGCCTCGTGCTGACTTTCTGTGCCAATCATCCGGGTGTATTCCAGCAACTTGTCGACCAGCGTGCGCATGGCTTCATTTGTTGTCTCGGCCTTGCCCAGCAGGAATTCGATGTCCTCGAAGTCACCAGAATTCAATGCGTGGCGCATCTCCTGCAACAACATCCGGATTGTGTTGGCGGGCGATTTCAGATCGTGCGAGGTGGAATAGGCAAAAGCCTGCAGCTCTTCGTTCGCGTGCGCCGCGACCCCGCGGTCGTGCAGCGCGCGTTCTTCGGCCAGCTTCAGCGCGGTGACGTCGTTATGCGTGCCAAGCATTCGGATCGGCGTGCCGTCGCGCGACCGAATAGCCAGGCCACGACAGCGCACCCAAACCGTCGAGCCGTCGGCATGCCGATAGCGCACGATCTGGTCGTAAGGATGCTTCGGGTCATCGCAATGCGCGACGAAGTTCTCGGTCGCGGTTTGCAGATCATCCGGGTGAATGAGGTCCTGCCATTCCGATGGGTCATGGCGCCTGCTCCGATGGTCGATCCCGAGCAGGGCCCAGAATTCCGGGCTCATCCATTCGTTGTCAGGCTCTTCCAGATCCCAGTACCAGACACCATCCAGTGAACCGCCCCGCAAGAATTGCCAGATCTTCTTCTGCTGGACCAGTTCGTCCAGTTCCTGTTCCAGATAATGGCGGCCATCCCCGGAAAACGGCGTTGCAAGTGCGCCCATGTGCCAACCTTACGCTGCTCGGTTCTGCGCCGGTTCTAGAGGTGATTGGTAAAAACAGTCTTTCCGTATCCCGGTACTTGCATAGCGGCTTTCCCCCTGCGGCAATGGTGCTCAGGTGACTTTTGGGGCAGTGTGTGCAAGATAGTTTAACGTCAAACAATCTTCGCCCGGAGGAGACCATGGCCGCAAAATCGTATGATGTCATCGTAATCGGAGCCGGCCCCGGTGGCTATGTCGCCGCGATACGCGCCAGTCAGCTGGGGCTCAAGACCGCCATTGTCGAGCGCGAGCATATGGGCGGTATCTGCCTGAACTGGGGCTGTATTCCGACGAAGGCGATGTTGCGCTCTTCTGAAGTCTTCCACCTGATGCACCGCGCGAAAGAGTTCGGCCTCAAGGCCGAAGGCATCGGTTACGACCTTGACGCCGTGGTCAAACGCTCGCGCGGGGTGGCCAAGCAGCTGAACTCGGGCGTCGGTCACCTGATGAAGAAGAACAAGGTCGATGTCGTCATGGGCGCGGCCACGCTGCCCGCCAAGGGCAAGGTCAGCGTGAAAACCGACAAGGGGGTCGAGGAGTTGGCCGCCAAGTCGATCATCCTCGCCACCGGTGCGCGGGCGCGCGAATTGCCGGGGCTCGAAGCCGATGGCGAACGGGTCTGGACCTATAAGCACGCGCTGCAGCCGCCGCATATGCCGAGAAAACTGCTGGTCATCGGCTCGGGCGCGATCGGGATCGAATTTGCCAGCTTCTATAACACTCTGGGGGCCGACACGACCGTCGTCGAAGTGATGGACCGCGTGCTGCCTGTCGAAGACGCCGAGATTAGTGCTTTTGCCAAGAAGTCCTTCGTCAAGCAGGGCATGAAGATCATGGAAAAGGCGATGGTCAAGCAGCTTGACCGGGCCAAGGACAAGGTGACCGCGCATATCGAAGTGGGCGGCAAGGTCGAAAAGCAGGAATTCGACACGGTGATCTCGGCCGTCGGCATCGTCGGCAACGTCGAGGGGCTGGGGCTGGAAGCGCTGGGCGTCAAGATCGACCGCACCCATGTCGTCACAGATGAATACTGCCGCACTGGTGTCGAAGGGCTCTACGCCATTGGCGACATCGCGGGCGCACCGTGGCTTGCGCACAAGGCCAGCCACGAAGGCGTGATGGTCGCGGAACTGATCGCGGGCAAGAACAACGTGCATCCGGTCAAGCCGGAAAGCATCGCGGGCTGCACCTATTGCCACCCGCAGGTCGCCTCGGTCGGCTATACCGAGGCAAAGGCGAAAGAGCTTGGCTACAAAGTCAAGGTCGGGCGCTTCCCGTTCATCGGCAACGGCAAGGCGATTGCCTTGGGCGAACCGGAAGGCATGGTGAAAACCGTGTTTGATGAAAAGACCGGTGAACTTCTGGGCGCGCATATGGTTGGCGCCGAAGTGACCGAGTTGATTCAAGGCTATGTGGTTGGCCGCCAGTTGGAGACCACGGAAGAAGACCTGATGGAAACCGTCTTCCCGCATCCGACCCTGTCCGAGATGATGCACGAAAGCGTGCTGGATGCCTTTGATCGGGTGATCCACATCTGAGGCAAGCGGGCCTCACACGCAAAAACCATTAAAACGAGCGCAACCCGAACCAGACCGGTTCGGGTTGCCTGTCGTTCAACGCCCCATCCTTTCACGCCACCAATCCAGATTGCCAAGCCGGCGCGGCGCGACCTTGCGCAGATAGTCCAGCGTGGCCGGGGTCCGGGTGTTCGGGAAGTTATGTGTCATCTCAGCGTCCTTTCGTGGTTGTGTGCCGCTTGAAGACGCGGCGGTCGGGGAGCGCCAGGAAAAGGTATCCTGACGCGGGTTGCATGTGCTTGCTCTCGGTCATCGGGTCCGTCCTCACAGCAGGCCGGGGCGCGAAAAGAGCGTCTTGGCGTCGGCCTGCAAATGCCGTGCACCGGTGCCGCCGATGTCCCAGAAACTGCGCTTGGCTTCGCGCATCGCCTCGTCGCGGGTCAGGCCGATGTCACGCAGAATCGTGTCGTCCAGCCGGGCCAGTTCGCGACGTTCACGGGCGACCTCGAGGCCCATGAAGATCCGGCCGATCAGGCCATAGCGCAGCGGCCGCATGCGATAGGACACGCTTTCGGGATCGCGCGGATCGGCAGGCAGGATGTCGGGAAGAAACGCCATGTCACACCCCTCCCGCCGCGATGGCCTTCACATCGGCTGCGGTCAGAGCCTGACCGCCGATGCCCCAGGCGCCTTGGGCCAGTTCCTGCACGCGGACCCATGTCACACCGCGCATCGCTTCACCTTCGATTGCGACCATGGTGTTGGTCACGTCTTCGATCATCCGGGCTTTCGTTTCATCATCGAAGACCCCTTCGATCACTTGGATATCAACCAGAGGCATATCTTTCTCCTTTGTCCTCAGTTCCACCGTCATTCGGTGTGAGGCTGGTCTAAGGCGCAGCGCGCCCCCAAGCTTGAGGGTTGTTTGAGGATTGTCTGGGGAATTCTTGGAGTTTGCCGAAACTGTCGGTAAACTTGGCCTTGTGGGGGTGCGGATGACCTTTGACGACATCGAGATTGATCTGGAGCGCTATGAATTGCGCAAGTCGGGGGCGGCGGTCGCGGTCGAGCCGAAAGTGTTCGACCTGATCCGCTACCTTGCCCAGAACGCGAACCGTCTGGTGACCAAGGACGAGATGATCGAAGCCGTCTGGGACGGGCGCATCGTCTCAGACGCGGCGCTTTCCAGCGCGATCAAGTCGGCCCGCCGCGCGATGGGCGAGACGGATGTCGCGACAAGCCGGATCAAGACCGTGCGCGGGCGCGGATTCCGGATGGAACTGCCTGACGCTTCGCCGCCGTCCCGCCCCGAGCGGCCAGAGGCGGTCGCCGCCAAGGTCTTCGTGCAACCGTCCTTCGCCGTGCTGCCACCACGGGATTTGCCCGATGGGCTGAACGGCGACCGGTTGCAGCGCCGCATATCGACCGCGATGGCGGGGGTGCCGTTCCTGACCGTGATCGCGCCAACCGTTGCGCGCCGCCTTGTCGATGCCTCGCCCGAGGATATGGCCCGCACGATCGGACGCGGCTATGCGTTGGAGGTGACAGGGCACGAGGGTGCGCTGGATTGCGTTCTGTTCGAGGTTGAAACCTCGGCCACGCTCTGGAGCCATACTTGCGCCACCGATGGGCTGGACGAGGAAGGGGTGGTCGAACAGGTGCTGTTGCGGCTCGAGCCGCAGATCGTCGGCGCCATTCACACAGCACTCACCATGTCGCCCGCACACTCGGAGCCGCGGGCGCTGACCATGCAGGCCCTAGGCACGATGTCCCTCAAGGGCTGGAACACGGCGGCCTTCCGCGAGGCGGAAACCTTGCTGCGCGAAGCCGTTAAAGCCGATCCGGAGCTGGGCTATGCCCGCGCCGCGCTCAGCCTTGTGATGGCGCTGGGGCAGCGGATCGGATTGGTCGAGCCGGACGAAGCACGCCGGCAGGAGGCCATCGCCCATGCCGAAAAGGCCATCGAGCTCGCGCCCAACACGCCGAACATCCTTGGCCTTGCCGGCTGCGCGCTGGTCGATGCGGGGCAGGTGCTGCGTGGCAAGGCGGTGCTGGAGCGCGGCGTGTCGCTGGACCCGAACAACGCGCAATCGCTGGCCGCCCTCGGCACGGCGAGGATCATCGACAAACGCCTGGACGAGGCGGTCGAGATGCTGACGCGGGCGATCCGTATCAGCCCGAATGACGGGCGGCTTGCCGTCTGGGGGTCAATGCTGGGGATCGGCTGCATGGCCGCGGGCGATCTTGACCGCGCGATGGTCGAGGCCGAGCGCGCGGTCGCCGCCGACGACCGGACGCATCTCTCGCGCGTCGTCCTTGCCGCGATCGCCCTGACCAAGGGCGACGAGGCTGCAGCACGCGACGCATGGGGCGACGCTTTCCGGGTGACGCCGGACCTGACGCATCATCAGGTGGCCGCCGTGATCGGCGACCGGCTGGCCAACGATCTGGCGACCGCCTTCAATACCTGAGCCGGTGCTTGACGCGGCCCGCCGACAGGCAGAGACATCCCCCATGCGGACAGATTGGCGCCTGATCGGGTTACTTTTCCTCGCGGGGCTTTTTGCAGCCGCGCAGTTCTCGAAAATTGCCCTGACACTGGAACCCCTAGCCGCGATCTATCCCGGTGCGCCACTGCCGCTGGTCGTCTCGGCGCTGTCGATTGCGGGCATTCTGCTGGGCGTCACCTCGGGCATGATCGTCGCGCAATTCGGCGCGCGCCGGGTGATGCTGGTCGCCTTGGCGGTGGCCTCAAGCCTGTCGCTGCTGCAAAGCTTGCTGGTGCCCTTCACGGCCTTCATGGGGCTGCGCGTGGTCGAAGGGCTCAGCCATCTTGGTATCGTCGTCGCCGCACCCACGTTGATGGCGGCCGTGGCCCGCCCCAAGGATGTGCCGGTGGCCATGGGGCTTTGGGGCACCTTTTTCGGTGTGGGCTTTGCCGCCTCGGCCGCCGTGATCCCGCTGCTCTCAGGGCCGGGTGCGGTGTTCCTGGCGCATGGTGTTTTCGGGCTGGTGTTGCTGACCGCCCTTTGGCCGCTCTTGCCGCGGGGGATCGAACGCGGGGCCATCGAAGGGGGCGTGATCGCGCGACATATCGCGATCTATAGCTCGGCCCGCATGGTTGCCCCGGCCTTGGGGTTCTTCTGGCACACACTCATGTTCCTTGGCCTACTGACCTTCGTGCCGCGCTTCGTCGGCGCATGGAGCGCGCCAATTCTGCCGCTTCTTGCCCTGATCGGCACGCTTGGCGCAGGCTGGCTGGCGCGTCGCATCCCGCCCGAGCGCTTGTTGCTTGCGGGCTTCGCGCAAACCATTCTGTTCGCCGCGCTGGCGCTGCTGACCACGGGGGCCTTGCAGACCGGGACGATCTTCCTGCTTTTTGTCGTGATGGGCGTCGTGCCCGGGGCCTCTTTCGCCAATGTGCCTGCGTTGAACGACAGGGCGGCGGATCAGGCGCGCGCCAACGGGGCCATCGCGCAACTTGGCAATGTCGGGACCGCCTGTTCGCTGCCGCTGATGGCCGCGGTGGTCTGGTATGGCCTGCCGGGTCTTTTGGGGGCGGCCGCGGTGATTTCCGCCATCGGTTTCATCGCCGTCCGGGTTATCCACAGAAAGATTGCGCAATCCGCGTGACGACGGCTTAATGTTCTGGTAATGTTCTTTTTGCGCCATTGAGGTTTCGGGTTTGCCCGCTATGTCTCAAAGGCCCGAGACAGGTGGACCCATGCCGGAACTCAAGAACATCGAAGTGCGCGGTGCGCGCGAGCACAATCTGAAGAACATCGACGTCGACATTCCGCGCGACAAGCTGGTGGTGATCACCGGCCTGTCGGGCTCGGGCAAGTCGTCGCTTGCCTTCGACACGATCTATGCCGAAGGGCAGCGGCGCTATGTCGAGTCGCTCTCGGCCTATGCGCGCCAGTTCCTCGACATGATGGAAAAGCCGGATGTCGATCACATCAGCGGCCTGTCGCCCGCGATTTCGATCGAGCAGAAGACCACCTCGAAGAACCCGCGTTCAACTGTCGGCACGGTGACCGAGATCTATGACTATATGCGCCTGCTCTTTGCCCGTGCTGGCACGCCCTATAGCCCTGCCACCGGTCTGCCCATCGAAGCGCAGCAGGTGCAGGATATGGTCGACCGCGTGATGACGCTGGAGGAGGGGACGCGCGCCTATCTTCTGGCCCCCATCGTGCGCGACCGGAAGGGTGAATACCGGAAAGAGTTTCTGGAACTTCGCAAGCAGGGCTTCCAGCGGGTCAAGGTCGATGGCCAGTTCTATGAACTCGAGGAACCGCCGACGCTGGACAAGAAATACCGCCATGACATTGACGTCGTGGTCGACCGGATCGTGGTGCGCGAGGATATCGAGACCCGGCTGGCGGATTCGTTCCGCACCGCGCTGGACCTTGCCGATGGCATCGCGATCCTTGAAACCGCCGTGCCCGAGGATCAGGACCCCGAGCGCATCACCTTCAGCGAAAACTTCGCTTGTCCGGTCAGCGGTTTCACTATTCCCGAGATCGAGCCACGCCTCTTCAGCTTCAACGCGCCTTTCGGCGCGTGCCCCGACTGCGACGGGCTTGGGGTCGAGTTGTTCTTCGACGACCGTCTTGTCGTGCCCGATCAGACGCGTCCGCTGGTGCCGACCGAAACCGGGGCGCTGGCCAACTGGCGGAAGGGCAAGTCGCCCTATTACGTGCAAGTGATCGACGCGCTGGCCAAGCATTACGAGTTCGACAAGAAGGCCCCGTGGAAGGACCTGCCGGCGCATGTGCAGCAGGCGATCCTCTATGGCTCGGGCGATGACGAGGTGACCTTCCGCTTCGACGAGGGCGGGCGCGTCTATAACGTCGCGAAGCCGTTTGAAGGCATCATCCCGAACCTGGAACGGCGCTATAAATCGACCGATTCAAGCTGGATCCGCGAAGACCTCGAACGGTTCCAGAACAATCGGCCCTGCGGCACCTGCGAAGGTCACCGGCTGCGGCCCGAGGCGCTGGCGGTCAAGATCGGCTCGGGTGACCAGCTTTTGCATGTTGGCCACGTGGTCCGAATGTCGATCCGCGAGGCACTGGCCTGGGTCGAGGATGCACCGAACCACCTGTCGCAGCAGAAGAACGAGATTGCCCACGCGATCCTGAAGGAAATTCGCGAACGGCTGGGCTTCCTGAACAATGTCGGACTGGAATACCTGACATTGTCGCGCAATGCGGGCACGTTGTCGGGTGGCGAGAGCCAGCGGATCCGTCTGGCCAGCCAGATCGGCTCGGGGCTGCAAGGCGTGCTCTATGTGCTGGACGAGCCGTCGATCGGATTGCACCAGCGCGACAATGACCGCTTGCTGACGACGCTGAAGAACCTGCGCGACCAAGGCAACACCGTGATCGTCGTCGAACATGACGAAGAAGCGATCCGCGAAGCCGATTACGTCTTCGACATCGGCCCCGGTGCCGGTGTGCATGGCGGCAAGGTCGTCGCCAAGGGCACGACGGCGCAGATCATGAAGACCAAGGGCAGTGTCACCGGCGACTATCTTGCCGGGCGGCGCGAGATTGCCGTACCGACCGAGCGCCGCAAGGGCAACAAGAAGAAACTGACGGTCGTCAAGGCCAGCGGCAACAACCTGCAGGATGTGACCGTCGATTTCCCCTTGGGCAAGTTCGTCTGTGTCTCGGGCGTTTCGGGCGGCGGCAAGTCGACGCTGACGATCGAGACGTTGTTCAAGACCGCGTCCATGCGCCTGAACGGCGCGCGCCAGACGCCCGCGCCCTGCGAGACAATCAAGGGGCTCGAGCATCTGGACAAGGTCATCGACATCGACCAGCGCCCGATTGGCCGGACGCCGCGCTCGAACCCGGCGACCTATACCGGCGCCTTCACGCCGATCCGCGACTGGTTCGCGGGTCTGCCGGAAGCCAAGGCGCGGGGCTACAAGCCCGGGCGGTTCAGCTTCAATGTCAAGGGCGGGCGCTGCGAAGCCTGTCAGGGCGACGGTGTCATCAAGATCGAGATGCACTTCCTGCCGGACGTCTATGTCACCTGCGAGACGTGCAAAGGCCAGCGGTACAATCGCGAGACGCTCGAGATCAAATTCAAGGGCAAGAGCATCGCCGATGTCCTTGATATGACGGTGGAAGACGCGCAGGACTTCTTCAAGGCCGTGCCCTCGATCCGCGAGAAGATGGATGCGCTGATGCGCGTCGGGCTTGGCTATATCAAGGTCGGCCAGCAGGCGACAACGCTGTCGGGCGGTGAAGCGCAGCGCGTGAAGCTGTCGAAAGAGCTGTCGAAACGCGCCACGGGTCGCACTTTGTATATTCTGGACGAGCCAACCACCGGTTTGCACTTCGAAGATGTTCGAAAACTGCTAGAGGTGCTGCACGAATTGGTCGAGCAGGGGAACTCGGTCGTGGTGATCGAGCACAACCTCGATGTCATCAAGACCGCCGACCACATCATCGATATCGGCCCCGAAGGCGGAGATGGCGGCGGTCAGGTCGTGGCCACGGGCACGCCCGAGGAGGTCGCAACCGTCGCGGCCAGCCACACCGGGCACTATCTGGCCGAGATGCTGGGGATCAAGAAAGTTGCCGCCGAGTAAGGGTTTGGTAAGATTCGTTAACACAAAAATGCGCCACCGTCCTCCCACCCCTAGTGTGGTTTGGATTGTCTGAAGTAAGGATGAAGATGCGAGTTGGTTCATGTCACTTTCCGACGTTACATTTCGCCACAGACGCCTTGGCCGCAGCCTTGCCTGCGCCATCCTCGGCTGGTTCGCTCTAACCATGGCCGCGCTGTCAGACACCCCCATCCTGTCGGCCCCCGAGGCCGAGGCAAAGCTGCAATCCGGCGAGATCGTTCTGATCGACATCCGCTCGCGCGGCGAGTGGCAGGACACCGGCGTCGCCGAAGGCGCGTGGCCGGTTTCGATGCATGAACCGGATTTCGGCGAGCGCTTCCGCGCCATCCTCGACCAGGTCTCGCCCGACAAGATTGCGCTGATCTGCGCTACGGGCGGGCGCACGGCCCATGTCGTGCAGATGCTGCGGCAAGCCGGGATCGAAGGCGTGGCCGATGTCTCGGAAGGCATGATGGGCAATCCGCGCGGCGCCGGTTGGATCGCGCGCGGCCAGTCTGTCGTCTCGCTCGACGCTGCGACGGCGACATACGAGGATGCGCAGGCCAAGTGGTAACAAGGCCTGCGGCTGCATGACAGGCAAGGGCGGTCTTACTTGCGGCAAGGGATTTCGACGTTGACGATTTCGGCGCCTTGCCGCCGCTTCACGTAGCACCTGTTGCGCTTCAGCGGTTTGGCTGCTGGCCGAGTGACCTGCCGGATCACCGTTATTCCGTCCCTCATGCTGGTCGATATCACGTCGACGGCGTGGTCCGGATCGACCAGCAGCGTCAGTGTCACGCTGTTCCGGCGTGATGGCTTTGCGTCAACGAAGACCGCGTTGACGGTTTTCCGTCGCCTCTCTTCCACAAAGGTCCCGTCAACTTGACGCCAGTATCTGCGCCAACCCGCTTCCGGAAGGATCAACGTTTCGCCTGGTTGCCATGAGGCGATGTCAGAGGGCGGCGGGCTGAGAGAGACACTGACTTTGCGCATCTCTGGCGCGAGGTAGATCGGGACGCTGTTTTTGGTGGCCTCTTGTCTGGCAGCAAGAAGTTCAGGGTCTGGATCACGCGTTTTTCGCAGGAGGATGATACGTTCCTCGCGGAGGGTGCCAAGCCAGAGAGCGACATCTTGGGACACTTCCAATGCAATGGCACCGTGGCTCGTGCCAAGCACGAGGCCTTGTCGACCCGATTCCTCTGGTACTTCAAGCCCCGACTGCATCAGGAACATCACCGTTGTTCCTTGAGAGAGAGGCACTGCTTGCCCATCCCGCGGGAGTGTCACCGTGAACATGCCAATTGCAGGTTGCAATACTCCTTCAGAGAACGCCGGCTGCAAGGCAGCCAGAAGGCAAAACGGCAAAAAGCAGAAACGGAGCGGCGTCATGATGGCGAGACGCCAGCTCTTGGGTCTTAACATGGTCTTGCGGTGTGTTTGCGGCACGTTAGCCGATCCTCACAGCCGAGATGCCAGCGGCGGCTGCCAGAAGGTCAATCGCGCCCGACCGCTGCGTTTGGCCTGATACAACGCCTCGTCCGCATTCTGGATCAGACGATCCACATCCTCGGCCATGGTAGAGTAGGCGGCGCCGATGGACATGGTGACCTTGATCGGGACCTTCATGCGTTTGTTGAAGGTCACAAAGCCGCGGCACAGCCGCTCTCCGATCTGGTCAACCTCGAAGCTGTCGCAATCGAACAAGTACAGCGCAAATTCCTCGCCCCCGAGGCGCGCCAGAAGGTCGGTTTCGCGGATATTGCGCCTCAAATGTCCCGACATGGCTTTCAAAACCTCGTCACCGGCGGCATGGCCGTAGCGGTCGTTGACTTGCTTGAAGTGATCGATGTCGATCACCAGGATTGCGCCCTGTTCGGCACCGTCCAGAGCCTTCCGGAAGCCGCGCCGGTTCATCAGGCCGGTCAGCGCGTCGGTCATGGCGTCTTCGGTCATGGTCCTGAGCAAGTCCGACGTCCGACCAAGTGCCCACAGCAGCAATCCAAGTGGCACAATGAGCGCAACAGCGAAAACCAGTATTTCGGCGCCGGGGGTCTCTGTGACATGTGTGCCTGCTCTGACGCCGATCAGGGCGATCAACGACAGATCACACAGCAGGAGCGCCCGCGCGCCCCATGCCACCCATCCTTGCGGAGTAAGGGCTTCGCTTATCCGCTCCAGGGCCCTTTGACGTCTCATAAGGGCTGGTTACGGGAGTGACCCTAAGCAAGCTTTAAGCCGTCACGGAAATCTTCAGGCTGTTAGGCCGCAAGCTCGATCCAGACCGGCACGTGATCCGACGGTTTTTCGCGCCCCCGAACCTCGGCCTCGATCCAGCAATTCGTCAGCAAATCAGCGGCTTGCGGGGTCAGAAGGTGGTGGTCGATGCGGATGCCATCGTTGCGGTCATAGGCGCCGCGCTGATAGTCCCAGAACGAGTAATGGCCGGGTGCGGTGGTGGTGGCGCGGAAGGCTTCGGTAAACCCGAGGTTCAGGATCTGACGGAACGCGGCCCGGCTTTCGGGGCGGGCCAGGGCGTCCTCGCGCCAGGCGTCGGGGCGCGCGGCGTCTTCGTCCTGCGGGATGATATTGTAGTCGCCGCACATCACGGCCGGGTCTTCGCCGGCCAGCAGGTCGGCGGCGCGGGCCTTCAGGCGCTCCATCCAGGCAAGCTTGTAGTCGTATTTCGGCCCCGGGGCCGGGTTGCCGTTGGGCAGATAAAGCCCGCAGACCCGCACCGGGCGGTCGCCCATCACGGTTGCCTCGATCCAGCGCGCCTGTTCGTCTTCCGGATCGCCCGGCAGGCCGCGGGTGACGTCTTCCAAGGGAAGTTTCGACAGGATCGCCACGCCGTTGAAGCTCTTCTGGCCATGGGTTTCGACGATATAGCCCATGTCTTCGAAATGTTCGCGCGGGAAGGCGTCATCAACGGATTTGATCTCTTGCAGGACCGCGACATCGGGCTGGCTTTCGGTGAGCCAGTAGGTCAGGGCGTCGATCCGCGCCTTGATGCCGTTGATGTTGAACGTGGCGATTTTCATAGGCCGCACTCCCCGCAAGTGGGATGGTTGTGACCCATCCCCGGCGGCGCGTCCAGTCGGGCCGTGGGGATTTGCGTATTTTTGAAGAGATGAAGGGAAAAGAGTCAAATTTAACAGGGGCTTGTACGATTTCTGGTGGCGGGGTTCATAGTACACGACGCTACTTGAAACGAGGGGCAAAAAGGATTCAACTTGAAGATTGTCCAGTACAAGGATCTTCAGGATGTTCGGATTTCTCCTCACCCCTCTGATGACAACGCTAAGCCCACATTTTGATCTGAGCAA
>JAJDUZ010000065.1 GCA_022826385.1 Silicimonas sp. | reverse complement strand
TTGCTCAGATCAAAATGTGGGCTTAGCGTTGTCATCAGAGGGGTGAGGAGAAATCCGAACATCCTGAAGATCCTTGTACTGGACAATCTTCAAGTTGAATCCTTTTTGCCCCTCGTTTCAAGTAGCGTCGTGTACTATGTGACGATTTCACCCCCGCAGGCCAAGGCCCGGGAGGTGAAGCAATTCGTTATGTCATGCGGGCGAAACGCCCGTCAGGCGGCCAGTTTGTCCAGCGCCCAGCGAACGTTTTTCCGAACATCGGGATCGGAGTCGTCAGCGTATTTTTCAAGGAACGACGCCGTCTCGGGCACCGCCAATTCGCCCAGAGCCGCGGCGCATTCCTTGCGCAGGTTCGGCACGGGGACATCCATCATCGGGGCGATTTCCATCGCCGCCTCGGTGGCGCCCAGTTTGCCGAGCGACCGCACGGCTTTCAGGCGGACCTGCCAATAATCGTCGCCCAGAACACTGCGCAGCGCGGGAACGCATTGCGCGCCTCCGGTTTTCGCCAGTGTCTCGGCAGCGGCTTCGCGCGCCAGCCATTCCGGGTCGGTCAGACCGTTGACCAGCGTTGCTTCCGCGTGTTCCGATTTGGAGAAGCCAAGTGCGGACAAAGCTGTGCGCCGCACTTTGACGTCGGCGTCCTTGGCGGCGTCGCGCAAAGCGGGCAGCGAGGTTTCATCCTGCAACCAACCGATCACGCCGACCGCCTGAACGCGGACGTCGGGTGACGCATGTTTCAACGCGGCAATTGCCGGGCCCATGGCCTCGGGCCGGCGGAGTTCCTTGATCCCCGCCAGAAGCGCGGTCAGCTTCACATCGTCGGTCGTGTCCAGATGTGGCAAGATCGCGTCGCCTGCGCTTGGGTCTTTCAACTCGGTCAAGCTGACGGCGGCGGCTTCGACCACTGCCGTGTCACTGTCATCAAGCGCGAGCACAAGGGCCGCGGCGGTTTCAGCGCCATCGAAATCGGTCAAAGCCTGTGCCGCCTGTTTGCGCACACCGGCATCATCATCCGAGATCGCGCGCGCAAGGTAAGGGATCGCGGCAGGGTCGGCATTGTCGGCCAGTTCCATGACCGCCATGATCCGGGCGCCCGGCGACGGGTCATCCAGCCCCTCGGCCAGTTCGGCAATGTCGTCGAAGTCTTCGAAAAGGTCCAAGGCGTTGCTCACTTCAGCAGATAGGGAAGGTTCACGGTGACGGCGTCCGTCGGGCAGTCGGCCTCGCACGGCATGCAGTACCAGCACTCGTCGTATTTCATGTAGGCGGTCTTCTTGCCGTCTTCTTTCTCGACGATCCGCAGGACATCCAGCGGGCAAACATCGACGCAAACGGTGCAGCCCTTGTCAGCGATGCAAAGATCGTCATTGACGACAACGGGAACGGTGGTGGCGGTTTGAGCGAGAGGCATTGGTCTTTACTCCGCAGCAACCGAAGACGAGGAACCGACGCGCTGATTGGCATAGGCGTCTTTCTCATCTTCAGCGATTTCAACTACATAAGGTTTCACATCCTGCTTCTTGTGCGCAGGTTTGCCGTCTTCGCCCTTGGTCAGGATGGTGTGGCAGAACCAGTTCTCATCGTCGCGCTCGTATTCGACGCGGTTGTGATAGAGACCCCAGCGGCTTTCGGTCCGATACATCGAGGCTGCGGCCGCCATTTCGGCGCAATCTAGGATCGTGGACGCTTCGAGGGCGCGCATCAATTCATGCGCATCGCGAACGAACATGCCGCTCTCCATGTCGTCGCGTACCTCCTCGAAGCGTTTCTGGGCCAGCTCCATCTTGGCGGTGACTTTCGGTGGTTGCAGATAGTCGTTCACTAAGCGGCGGGTCTTGTACTCGATCTGGTTGGGGGGAATGCCATCGTCGCGCTTGGTCGGTGCCAGCACACGGGTGCGCTCGGCGTCAACTTCGCCCATGTCGAAGTTGGCGTGGTCGACATCGGCAATGAACACAGCGGCATCCATCCCGGCAAAAGCACCGTTGGTGAAGGCGCCCAGCATATAGTTGTGCGGCACGTTCGCCATGTCGCCTGCAGCATAGAGGCCGGGAATGGTTGTGCGTGCGTGCTCGTCGACGAAAACGCCACTGGCCGAATGGCCCGAGCAGAAACCGATCTCCGAGATATGCATCTCGATCATCTGCTTGCGATAATCCGTGCCACGGCCTTCGTGGAAATGACCGCGCGTCGGACGTTCGACGATGTGCAGAACGCGCTCGATCTCGGCGACGGTTTCTTCGGCCAGGTGGTTCAGTTTCAGATATACCGGGCCTTTGCCGCCCTGCAGTTCGTCATAGAACTCCTGCATCATCTGGCCTGACCAGTAGTCGCACTCGATGAAGCGTTCGCCCTGGGCATTGGCGGTGTACCCGCCCATCGGCCCGGCGACATAAGCGCAGGCCGGTCCGTTATAGTCCTTGATCAGCGGGTTGATCTGGTAACACTCGAGGTTCGCAAGGCCGGCGCCGGCGTGATAGGCCATTGCATAGCCTTCGCCCGAGTTCGATGCGTTCTCGTATGTGCCGTAAAGATACCCCGAGGTTGGGAGCCCAAGCCTCCCCGCCGCTCCCAACCCCATGATAACCGCCTTGGCGCGCACCACGAGGAACTCGGCCGACCGGGTGTTGACGCAGATCGCTCCGGCGACCCGTCCTTCGCCCGTGAGCAGGCGCGTGGCCATGAAGCGGTTGATGATGTTGATCCGGGCTTTCCGAAGCTGACGATAGAGCGCCTTCTTCACCGTATCGCCGTTTGGCATCGGCAGAACATAGGTGCCGATATGGTGCACCTTTTTGACGTCATACTCGCCGTTCTGGTCCTTCTGGAAACGGATGCCGAAGCTGTCGAGCTCCTGGATGATGCCATAGCATTCCTGCGCATAGCGATAGACCGCGGCCTGATCGCAGATGCCGTCATTCGCGATGGTGATTTCCTTGGTATACTGCTCGGGCGTGGCATAGCCCGGAATGACCGAGTTGTTCAGCCCGTCCATGCCCATCGAAATGGCGCCCGACCGCTTCACATTCGCTTTATCGAGGAGGACAACGTTGGCCTCCGGGTTCTTGCGCTTTGCTTTAAGCGCAGCCATCGGTCCGGCGGTGCCACCACCGATAATCAGGATGTCGCAATCGATCTGCGTCAGTCCGTCAAGAATCTCGTCCATCAAAGGCTCCCAGGTTTTCAGCAATCCTGCGCTGCGGCGCAGAATGGGAATGTCAATTTGTTGTCAAAGCCGGTCGGAAAGTTCGCGAAGATACGGGAACGGATAGATCGCCTTCTCGTGCCCGTCCGAGAAATGGATGTTCACGCCATTCCCGATCTGGCTGAGCCCGGTGATTCTGATTCCCGGCAGAACCGACACTTCGCCGCGATCCAGCCGTTCGCGAATTGACCAAGCATCCTTGGCTTCCCGACGCAGGTAAGCGGCTGGAAACACGGTTTCTTCGCCCGTCTCCCACGTCACGGTCAGGTGTTGGCAGTCGTCGCTGGCAGCAAGTGTGTCGATCATCTTCGGCTCCGGTTTGTTGCCTTCAACCTGCCGAACCCTGTGTAGCCTCAATAGCAATTAGTTGACGGACAGCCACTGCTGCGGCGCGGCAAGCTGCGCCAAATCGAGAAGGGAATCGTATCCATGACATTCGTCGTCACCGACAATTGTATCGCTTGCAAATACACCGATTGTGTCTCGGTCTGCCCCGTCGACTGCTTTTACGAGGGCGAGAACATGCTGGTGATTCATCCCGACGAATGCATCGACTGCGGCGTCTGCGAACCGGAATGCCCGGCGGATGCCATCCGTGCAGATACCGAGCCGGGCATGGACACCTGGGTCGACTTCAATCGCAAATATTCCGAGCTGTGGCCGGTGATCCTGGAAGCGAAGGATCCCTTGCCGACCGCCGACGACATGGACGGGGTCGAGGGCAAACTCGACACCCATTTCACAGACAAACCGGCAGCGGAGGCCGCCTGAGATGAACGTACAAGCCAAAGTCATGCCGGATGCGCAAACGGTCACCTCGGTGACGCACTGGACCGACACGCTCTTTTCCTTCCGGGTCTCGCGCCCGCAATCCTTGCGCTTCCGGTCCGGTGAGTTCGTGATGATCGGACTTCTGAAAGAAGACGGCAAACCGCTGCTGCGCGCCTATTCGATCGCGTCGCCGTCGTGGGATGACGAGTTGGAATTCTATTCGATCAAGGTGCCGGATGGTCCGCTGACCTCGCGTTTGCAGAAGATCGAAGCGGGCGACCAGATCATTTTGCGACCGAAACCCGTGGGCACGCTGGTGCTGGATGCGCTGTTGCCCGGCAAGCGGCTGTGGATGATCTGCACCGGCACCGGGATCGCCCCTTTTGCGTCGCTGTTGCGCGACCCCGAAACCTGGGAAAGCTACGATCAGGTCATCGTCGCGCACACATGCCGCACGCGCGGCGAACTGGCTTATGGGGCCGAGATTGTCTCGGCGTTGCCCGATGATCCGCTGATCGGGGAATTGGTGGAGGACAAGCTGCATTACTACCCGGCAACCACCCGCGAGCCTTCGGACATCGAAGGCCGGATCAGCGATCACATTCGGGATGAACGCATTTTCGCGGCGCTGGACGTGCCGCCTTGGGCGCCGGACAGCGACCGGGTGATGATCTGCGGCAACCTTGCGCTGAACAAAGACATCATGGCGCTCTGCGAAAGCTATGGTCTGGAAGAGGGCGCGAACTCGAACCCGAAGCATTTCGTTGTCGAGAAGGCCTTCATTGACTGAGCCAAAGATTGGACAAAGCGTCCATGTCGGTTGATCCGAAGACCACGCTGTCCTTGGTCAGGAACGCCGGAGTGCCCAGCACCTCCAGCGCGATGGCCGCGTCGCGGTTATAGGCGATGCGGGCGTCTATCTCGTCGCTTTCCATGGCGGCTTCGATCGGGGCGTAATCCAAACCAAGCTGCCCCGCCACGCGCTGAAAACCCGCCGCGTTCAACGGACCACGAATATTCCAAAGCGCCTCGTGCACGGCGGCATAGGCTTCGGCGCCGTGCACAGCATCGGTCGCCAACGCGAAGCGCGCGGCGCGTTCGGAACCGGGTGTGAGAATGGGCAGATGGCGCATCTCGACACGAACCTCGGGATGCTCTGCGACGAACGACACGATTTCGGGATGGACGGCTTTGCAGGGGACGCACTTATAGTCAAAGAACTCAACCACGCGCAAAGGCGCATCCGGCGCACCTTCCCCAAGCCGTGGCGCGTCGGTGAAAAGCTGCGGAAACCCGGCCAAGAGGGCTGCGGTGCGCGCCTTTGCTTCCCGTTCCGACAGAATGGTCAGGGCCTCGACGATGACCTCGGGGTTGTCGAGGAGAAAGGCCCGAACACGGTCTTCGAATGACATCTCGTCAGCCTGTGTCGCGGTGGCTTGGACGAGACATAGGACGGTAAGAAATCGTCGTGTAAAATTGGTCATGGCCAACACTCCGCCAACGCAAACCTAACCCCGCAAGGCTTTTTGTTTTGCATTGGCATCACGTTGCATGTGAGGGCGGGAGCTGCCGAAAAAATGCAAGGACTGAACGAAAACCACGCGCCTCAAGAAGTCGGCAAGTCATCAACCTTGGGTCGCGCCGGGGCGCAAAGTGCCGACATGCCACCGTCAGGGTGCCTGCATATCCGTCAGTCTTTTGTCGTGATGGGCAACGCGATATACAGGCGTAAAACAAAGGGCAGTCACCCAGATGCGGCTCAGGTCCAGTTTCCCGCTTTTCGCGGGTCCGGTTGCGCGAGGGGCAACGGTCAGTTTTGGCATTCGTCTCTGCGGCATCGGCATTGCCACGCTGCAGGCGATCCTGACCGCGCGTCTTCTTGGGGCCGACGGCTATGGCGCGGTTGCATTCGCGCTGTCGCTTTCCAGCATATTTGCCGTGATCGCCCTTATCGGGACCGAGCCCTTGGCCGCTCGCGAAGTCGCCCGCTTTCAGACCCTGAAAGACACGGCAGGATTGAAAGGCTTCCTGCGTGCCATTCGTCGCGCGGTTCTGGCGACGGCACTTGTCGGGGCCTTGCTGTGGTGGTGGATCGGCCCGGCATTCTGGCCAAGCGACGCGGAAACGCCATGGCAAGGGACGGCCGTTTTTGTTGCAATAGTCTTTCCCTTGGCCGCGTGGACGCTGCAAACGCAAGGCATCCTCAGGGGGTTTGGGCTGGTCGCGGGGGCGCAGGTGCCGCTTTTGGTGGTGCGTCCGCTTGTCGTGCTGGCGTTCCTTACAACGGCGTGGATGTTGGCATGGGACATCAGGCCAGTCGACTATATGCTGGCGGTTGTTGTCGGCGGGACCCTCGCTTTGCTTCTTGCGACCGTGATCCTGCGGCAAACCAAGGCACGCTTGGAGGATGGCCCCGCCACGTCCCCGGCGACGGTGCCACTGGTGCGCGCCGCCGCGCCGTTTCTGGCGGTCAGCGTGATTGGCATTCTGGGGGGCGAGATCAACACGGTCCTTCTGACGGTCTGGACGACGACAGAACAAACCGGGCTGTTTCAACCGATTGCCCGGATCACGCCGTTGCTGGTTCTGGCCACGCAGGCGGTCGGGGTGCGGTATGGTCCCCGCATCGCAGAACTCAGAACGGCGGGCGAAACCGAACGGCTGGCCCTTGTGACGCGGCAGGTCACGCTGGCGACCACCGGGTTCACCGTGCTGGCCGCCGCCGTGTTGCTGACCTTTGCCAAACCGATCCTTGGTCTTTTCGGGCCGGAGTTTGCCGCCGTGTCGCGCGCACTCTGGTGGGTTGCAGCGGCGCAGATCGTGAACGGCGCCTGCGGCCCTGTTGGGCTTCTGCTTTCGATGTCGGGGCGGGCGTCAAGGACGGTGGGTCCGCAGCTTTTCGGTTTGGTGGTCAACCTTGGCGTCGCGGCCTGGCTGATCCCGTCGATGGGGGCGGAAGGCGCGGCGATTGCCTTGGCCGCTGGGATTGTCTGCTGGAATGTCGCGATGTTGATCAGTGTCCGCAGGCATTTGGGCGAAGACCCCTCGCTTTGGGGCCTCTGGCGCGCGCGGGCCAAGTAGGGGGACGCTTACTTGAAGCGGGCGGCCAGCCAACCAAGCGCATAGGGCGGCAGGACAATCGGCAGAGACACCCAATCTGCAAGGTTCGGGCGGCGTGAAGGATTGGGCTGACCCCCCGCCGTGCCGCGCCCGTAACCGGCATAGTAAAGCCGCTTGAGAATCCACCAAAGACGCATCCGCTCGGGCTGGATCACGTGATCGACTTCAGCTTCCCCGACATAGAGGATTGTCCCGCCCGCCGCCGCGACACGGTGGCAAAGGTCGCTTTCCTCGCCGCCGAAGAGCTTGCCGTCACGGCGGCCAAGGCCCTCGTCAAAGGTCATCTCGGTCGGGAACTTCGACCGGTCCAGACCGAACCCGGCGCCCACGACGCGTGCCGCCTTCTTTGTCTCGGTGCCAAGATCATAGAGCGAGAACTGGTCGCGCACGACATTTGCGTGGGTCAGCAAGGGTTGCCGCCCGCTCCAACGCGGCAGGATGCGACAGCCGACTATGGCCACGTTGGGCGAGGCAAGCGCCTTTTGCAGCGCCGCCGCCCAACCGGGCTTCGCCAGCGCGTCGGCATCGCAGAACAGGATGTGGTCGTGCGCGGCTTCGCGGATCGACAGGTTGCGGGCCGCGGACAAACCCGGCAGCCGCTGGTGGATGATGCGACAAGTCCAGCGCGCATTGCTATAGGTGTCCGCGTTCACCGTGCTGTCGGTTTTTTGTTCGATCAGAAGGATCTCGCCGGTGATCCCGGTCTGCGCGGCGAGATGCTGCAGAACCTCGTGCAACAGGTCGTCGGGCTCGTTCAGCCGTGTCAGCGTCAGGGTCACCTGCGCCGCCGCTGCCGCTTTGCCGTCTTCGGAAGTGTCTGAACCGCTCATTCGTCTCTCGCGCGCCTGCCTTGTTTTTAAGCCCCGACAGGTCCCGAAGCCCAGCGTTTCTTACGGTCTAATGTCACGTTCCTGCCCTATTGTTACCTATTTCGGGCACGAAACTATGCGGGAATTTAGGGTGCTTTGTCCATGAAACTGATCATTCAGATCCCGTGCTACAACGAAGAGGGCACGCTTGCCGAGACTCTTGCCTGTCTTCCGCGCAAGGTTCCCGGCTTTTCAACCGTGGAATGGCTGATCATCGATGATGGTTCCACGGACAGAACCGTGGACGTCGCCCGCGAATGTGGCGTCGATCACGTGCATTCGCTGCCGCATAACCAAGGGCTTGCCAGCGCCTTTATGGCGGGGTTGGAACAAGCGCTCTGCCTTGGGGCGGACGTCATCGTCAACACGGATGGCGACAACCAGTACAAGGCCGAGTTTATCGAAGACCTGACGCAGCCGATCCTCGATGGTGACGCGCAGATCACGATTGGCGCTCGACCGATTTCCACCATCTCGCATTTCTCGCCGGTGAAGCGGGTGCTGCAAGGTTTGGGCAGCTGGGTGGTCCGAAAGACCAGCGGGCTTGATGTCGCTGACGCCCCCAGCGGGTTTCGCGCCATTCACCGGTCGGCGGCGACGCGGCTTTTCGTGTTCAACCGCTATACCTACACGCTTGAGACGATCATTCAGGCGGGGCATCTGAACATCCCCGTCGTGTCCGTGCCGGTCGATGTGAACCCGCCGACGCGCAAAAGCCGCCTGATGCGATCGACGTTGCAGTATATCTCGCGCTCGGCCACGACGATTTTCCGGATCGCGGTACTCTATAACCCGTTCCGCGCTTTCTCGATTGCCGCCGCACTGGTGTTCCTGCCGGGCGCGGCTGTCTTCCTGCGGTTCCTCATCTTCTATGCAAGCGGCAATGGCTCGGGGCATATCCAATCGCTGGTGATCGGCGCAGCGCTGATCGCGTCGGCGGCGGTGCTGTTCGTGGGTGGGGTCATCGCTGATCTGGTCGCGGCGAACCGCGCCCTGCTGACCGAGATCCGCGCGCGGCAGTTGAACGAACAAATCGCCGAAGCCCGTCGCGAGGGGCAGACCCAAGTGGCCGAGTTCAAACGGAACGTGTCCTGATCCGATGTCGGTTTCGGCCCAAGGTTTCCGACATCCGGTTCTGATCCTGGCACTTGCCGTGCCGGTTCTGGGGGCCTTTCTGGTGTCGTCGGGTCTCTTCACCATCGACGAACTGATCTATCTGATCTCTGCCGATGCGTTGGCGACAGAGGGGTCATTGACCGTCGATAACGGTTTTTCGACCTTTGGCTCGAACGATCTGAAGCTCTGGTTCCTGATCGATGGTCCGAATGGCCTGACGCCTCAGTATCCGCCCGGCCTTGCAGCACTCAGTCTGCCATTCTACTCGGGCTTGGGCGCGCAAGGTCTGGTGCTGGTGAACGCATTGGCCGCGGCGGGATGCGCGGCGTTGACATGGGCGTTGGCGCAGAAGCTTTACCGCAGCGCGGCGGTTGCCACCGTCTCGGTTCTGATCCTGACATTCTGTACTTTCCACCTCGACTATGCGTGGGGTGTCTGGCCACATATGAGCAGCGCATTCTTCGTGTTGCTGGCGTTCTGGCTGGCGGTGCGCGCCTTGGATTGCACCACGCGAAACGCGGTTCTGGCAAATGCAATCGGGTCGGGTCTGGCCGTCGGCATGGGGCTTTTGCTGCGCGCTGACAGCGTGCTGGTCCTGCCGATCATCGCGGCCTGCGTGCTGGTCTTGGCGCGGCGCCCCGTGCTGACGCTTTTGGGCGGCGTCATCGGGATGTCCCCGGGCATCGCCGTTGGCGCATGGGTCAACATGTACAAGTTCGGAACGCCGAACGTGCTCTCCTATGGCAGCACGGGCGGCGACACGGACATTACCTCGCATTTGGGCGCGATCCTGTTTCTTGGCGTTGTGCTGGTTGGTTTGCTGGGCCTCCGGTCGGTCACATGGTCCGGGCCGCGGGTGCGTCTGGGCGCTGTTCTGGTACTTGCCCTGTTCGCGCTATGCCTTGTGGTGCCGCAAACGCGCGAGGTTCTGGCCAAGCTTTGGGTCGGTGTCATGGCGCTCTTTGTAGACAGCCGGACCATCGTCGATCCGCGGTCCGGTGTGGTGCCGGGCGAGGATGGGTCACTTCTATTCTGGGGCGTGGCGAAGAAAGCCCTGTTCCAAAGCCTGCCTTGGCTTGGCGTTCTGGTCGCGCTTGTGCTGACCCGATGGCGGGCCAAGCATGTGCGCCCGAACATCATGCTGCTGTGCTTCGTCACGGTGTGGAGCCTGCCCTTTGTCGCCCTTGCATGGCATGGCGGGTTCAGTTCCAGCATGCGGTACTTCCTGCCGATGTTGCCCGCGCTGGTCATTCTGTCGAGCGCGGTCATCGTCGAACTTGGCACGAAGATCGAGAAACCATGGCTGATCGCTGGTCTCGGTGCGCTGGGCGGGTTGGGAACCGGTCTCTGGCTGCATGATGGCGGCATCTCGCAAACCGACGGGTTCACACAACAGGCTTTGACACTCTACGTTTTCCTGACGGTCCTGATCGTGGTCGCCGTGACCTCGGTCCTGCAATATCTGACGCCGGTCGCCAATGCGGCAGCGATGCTGGCCGTCGGGATCGGACTTGGCACGGCAAGCTTTGCAAGCGTGCTGGTCGACGTGTCCTATGCGCAGCAACTGCGCATCCAGACAGCGGCATCCAGTCTTATGGCCGAAGGGTTGCAAGGCCCGGTGCTGATCCATGGGTCGCCAACCTATTTCGCGTTCGGCGCTGCGCGGCCCGATGTCATCCTGGCACTTGGGCAGCGGGTAACGCACGAGGTCGATGTCGACCTCTTCGTAGAGGCCATCAGCTCGGGCTACCGGGCCTTGGCGCCGATCCAGACGGCGGAACATGTGACAAGCGAGACGAACCTGACCTATGTTGACCTTGACCTATCGCCAAGCCGGCAATGGGTCGAAATCATCGCCGCGCCCGAAGCCGTCGAGTAGGCGTCATGTGGCGCGGTTGGCGGGGCAGGGTGGAAAGAAGCTGAGCAGGCATGCGCGTTCTATTCGATATCGTACATCCCGCCGATGTCCTGTTCTTCAAGCGTCCGTTGGAGATGCTGAAAGCCGAGGGGCATGAGTGCCTTGTCCTGTCGCGCCACAAGGACATTGCCTGTGATTTGCTGGATGCGTTCGGCATTCCGCATGTTCCGGTCTCGACTGCCGGAAGTGGGCTTTGGGGATTGGCGCGCGAACTGATTGCGCGGGATGTTGCGGTGTTTCATCAGGCGCGCCGGTTCCGGCCAGATGTCATGATCGGCTTCGGCGCCGTCGCAGCCTCGCATGTCGGGTGGCTGACGCGGGTGCCGTCGATCAGTTTCTATGACAGCGACAACGCGACACTGCAGAACCGGCTGACCCGTCCTTTCCTGACACGAATGTACGTGCCCGAGGCCTATGCCGGGCCAACGCCGAGGGGACGGACCGTGCGGCTGAAGGGCACCAAAGACCTGTCCTATCTGCACCCGTCCGCCTTCCGTCCCGACCGTGACAAGGCCGTGGCGGCGGGGCTTGACCCCGAGCGCGACAATTTCTTCGTGCGTGTAGTTGCGTGGCGCGCAAACCACGATGTCGGCAAGGCCGGATGGAGCGAAGAGGTGCTGGCGGCAGTTATCGGCGACCTCTCGCGGCGAGGACGCGTGCATGTCTCCAGCGAGGAACCGCTGCCCGAGGCCTTTGCCGAATATGCCTATCGTGGCCCCAAGTCCGACGTGCATCATTTGCTGGCTCATTGCCGCCTGATGGTGGGCGAAAGCGCGACGATGGCTTGCGAATGTGGCTTGCTGGGAACGCCCGCGATCTATGCCGGGCGCGACTTTCCGGCCTATACGCTCGACATGGAAGATGCGTGCCTGATCCGGAACCTGCGCCATGCGACGGTGGACACGATGCTGGCGGCGATCCAGACATGGCTGGCACAGCCGAAAGCGCAGACAGCCGCCGCACGGGACGCCTATGCCGAGGCGTGCCCGGATTGGGCGATTGAAGTTGTCGAAGCGGTCAAGACGTTTGGCGCGCACGGCACGGAAACCGGTGTGGCGCGACCGGCCCCATGACGTCCGCCGACGTGCCGGACCTGTTTCAGCCCCGGCGGACCCATTGCCCAATCCGGCCCAGCCGGGTGGCGATCTTGAAGACCTGCTTCATCGCGTGATCGCGCTGGCCAAGCAGCATCAGTACGGGGACGACCAAGGCGTAAGCCGCGATTGCCGGGAATGTCATGATCTTGTCGAACGCGCTGAACTGGCCGAAGGTTGCGCTTGAACGACCAATGCGCATCTGCCGCTGAAACAGCGCCTTTAGCGTGATTTCGTGCGGCTGCAGGATATGCGCGCCACAGGCTTCGGGCACGAAGCGAATGTCGTCGGGCGCGGTCGCAAGCGCTGCGACGAACCGGGTGTCTTCGCCGCCGACCGCCGTCGCTGTGCCGTCAAACGTGCCGCCCTCGGTATCGAACCGGGTGTCGGCCAAAGCCGACCGGCGCACCATCATGTTGCCGCCCTTGACGTCGATGGCCGGATAGGGGCCGGCAACCCGCGTCACTGCCGTGCACCCGCAGGCCCGTCCTTCGTCCGTCATGCGCTGCAACCAGCCCGGCGCGGGACCGGGCCATTTGGGCCGGATCTGCCCCGCGAAAACCTTGACGGCAGGATGCCCGGCAGCCGCATCGAGATACGCTTTCAGCCATCCCTCGGTCGGGACAATGTCGTCGTCGATGAAGACAAGCAGCGCGCCCGACGCCTGCGCGATGGCCGTGTTGAGCGCGAATGACTTGCCGCGTTGCGCCTCGCTCAGCATGCGCCAGCCGTTCTGCTCGGCATACTCGGCCATCAGGAGTGGCGTGTCGTCTTCGCTGGCATTGTCGATCAGCAAGACTTCGACCTTCACGCCGGTCACATCGACACGGGCCAGGGCGTCAAGGCACCGGGGAAGCGTGTCGCTACCGTTGTGCGCCGGCAATATGATCGAGATTTCGGCCTGCATAGGGGTCTTTGCGCTGGAATGCCCGGATTTTGATACATACGAATACATCAAAGCGGCGGCTCCGCAATTTGTTTGGCCGCGCCGATCCCAACCCGTCAGGGAACGTGATGTCTTCACCGCGTCTTTCTGTCGTCATGGCTGTCCGCAATGGCGACAAATACCTGCCCGAAACCTTGGACAGCGTGTTTGGCCAGAGTTTCGAGGATTTCGAGTGCCTCGTGGTCGATGATGCGTCGACGGATGGGACGGTCGAGATGCTGGAGGCGCGCCGTGCCGCGGACCCCCGGCTTCGGATCTTCCGGAACGACGCCAGTATCGGCCCTTACCCGGCAGCAAACCGGGCGCTTGAGCATGCGCAGGCCCCTTTGGTCGCCCGGATCGATGCCGACGATATCTGCCGGTCGGACCGGTTCGCGCGGCAAGTCGCCTTCATGGAGGCTCATCCGGATCACCTGCTGGTCGGGTCCGGGTATCGGTCGATCGATGGTGAAGGGCAGTTGCGTTATGTCAAGCCGAACGCTCTGGACGATGCGGCGTTCCGGTGGATTTCTCGGTTCCGGATGCCGATCGTGCATCCCAGCTTCTGTTTCCGAGCGACCTATCCTGACGGGTCGCCGGTCCGCTATCGCGAGGCCTATCCGGTCGCGCAGGATTTCGCCCTGGCCTGCGATTTGCTGGCCAAAGGCAAGGCGGCTTCATTGGCCGATCCGTTGATCGACTACAGGATGCATGACGACAATATCTCGTCCACGCGCCGCGCCGAACAGAACACGGCTGCCGTTGAGACGGCCCTTCGCCACTTGGCGACAGACGCGATGCCAGAGGTGGCCGAACGCTTCACACCTTTCCTGCACGCGCTTTATGCCGCGGATGAACCGGACAGTGCCGCGTTTCGTTCGGCGGTCCATGCCTTTCGGCAAGACCTTGCAGGCCCCGCGACAGCCCCCGCGAAACGTTGGCGACGGCGAAGGGCCGCGGGGATGCTGGCGGAAGCCTTTCTGAGAGGTCGCGCCCCAGCGGCAAGACTTGCAGGGGCACTGCGATTTCTGTGGCTTGGCCCGGACTTCGTCCTGCCCTTGGCGGCCCGTGTCCTCGAGGCCAAAGGACTTCTGGCTGAACGGTCCGATCTGGACTGAGGGCGATTGGCAGACGCCTACCTGCGGACATAATTGCGCAAATTGCGGGCAAGTCCGGCTGATCTCTAGAATGCGTGCATTGCGTTGATGCGCGGCTCGGAAATAATGGCTGCGCGCGACTCACGCCCATGGACGCCGGAGGGATCATGCCGTTTCGACTGCTTAGCGTACTTGCCGTCTTTGCCCTGACACTTTCGCAGGCCCATGCTCAGGACAGCACGAGGCTGGCGAAGATCGTGCCGGTCAACGCCTTTGACGGGAACATCGTAAGACAATTCTTCGGTCGGGTGACGGCCAAGGAAACCGTCGATCTTGCGTTTCAGGTCGGTGGGCAGATTGTCGAGTTTCCGGCCGTCGAAGGTGAGCCGATCCCGCAAGGCGGTCTGATCGCGAAGCTTGACCTTGAACCGTTCGAACTGGCGCTGGATCAGGCGCGGACGCAGGCCGATCAAGCCGCGCGTAACCTCGCGCGGTTCGAGCAATTGCAGGGCAATGCTGTCAGTCAGGTTTCGGTCGATGACGCCAAGACGCAGGCCGAGTTGACGCAAATCTCGGTTCGCGATGCGGAACGGTCGCTGCGCCACGCCACGTTGGAGGCGCCCTTCACCGCACTTGTGGCCAGTCGGAACGTCGCCAATTTCTCGTCCATCGGGGCGGGGACGCCCGTGGTGCGTCTGCACGACATGTCCGAGCTTCGGATCGAGATCGATGTGCCCGAGATCATCTTTCAGACCGCGGGCGAAGACCCGGATGTCGATCTCAGCGCGCGCTTCCCGGCGATTGATGATGATTTCCCGCTGGAGGTGCGCGAGTTCAACGCCGAGACATCCTCGGTCGGGCAGACCTTTCGCATCACGCTTGGAATGCCGCCGCCGAACGGGCAGGTGATCCTGCCGGGATCGTCCGTGACAGTGACGGCTGTGTTGAAAGGCGGCGTGCCACAACTGCTGATCCCGTCCTCGGCCGTTTTAACGGGGAATGACGGCGCGGCGCAGGTCATGGTGTTCGAACCTGCCGGCGCGGATGAGGGAACGGTCACGCGTGTCGCGGTCCAGATTGAACCAACGCCCGACGGTGCGGTGCGCGTTCTGTCCGGCCTTGATGCAGGGCAGGAGATCGTTGCCAGCGGCGCCGCGCTTCTGGCCGATGGTGAAACGGTGCGCCGTTTCGCCGGTTTCTCGAACTGATTGGGCGGGCTGATGAACATCGCACGCCTTTCGATCAATCGCCCGATCTATACGTGGATTGTCATCCTGCTCTGCCTTGGGGGCGGGTTCTGGGGGTTCAATACGCTGGGTCGTCTGGAAGACCCGGCCTTCACGATCAAGACGGCGGTTGTCGTCACGCAGTATCCCGGTGCATCGGCCGAGGAAGTGGCCCGCGAAGTCTCGGACCCGATCGAATCCGAGATCCAGAAGATGGGGCAGGTGGACGAAATCCGGTCGATGAATCAGCCGGGGCTGTCGTGGATCACGGTCGATATGAAAGACCAGTATGACGGCACCGAGTTGCCCGAGATCTGGACCAAGCTTCGCAACCGCGTCGGTGACGCACGCCTGCCGAACGGGGCATCACAACCTTTCGTCAATGACAGCTTCGGAGACGTGTTTGGGCTTTACTACGCTGTGACGGCGCCGGGGTTCAGTGATCGCGAAGTCTATGAACTGGCGACATTCCTGCGGCGGGAATTGCTGACCGTTACGGGCGTTGCTGACGTCAGTGTCGATGCGGTGCCGGACGAGGTGATCTATGTCGAACCGAATGCAGCACTGGCGACCAACCTGAATGTCCCGCCGACTGCATTGCAGGGCGCGTTGGCGCAGGCGGATTCCATCACCGATGGCGGCTCGATCCAAAGCGAGGATGGCCGCGTTCTGATCCAAGGCCCGGAAGGCAACGACACGGTGGACGAAATCGCGGGCCTGACCGTGGGCGTCGGCGGACAACTTCTGAACCTGTCGGATTTCGCACGGGTCTATCGCGGGCGGGAAGACAACCCCAGCCTGATTGTCCGGCACAACGGGGTCGAGGCCTTTACGCTGGGGGTCGCCGGGATCGGGTCCGAGAACATCGTGGATGTCGGTCACCGGGTCGACGCCAAGCTGGCCGAGTTGCAGTCCGAGATCCCGGTCGGCATTGATCTGCACCCAATTTATCAGCAGCACCTTGTGGTCGAGGAAGCATCGAACGACTTCCTTGTTAACCTGGCCATGTCGGTCAGTATCGTCGTCGTTGTTTTGGCGCTGTTCATGGGGTGGCGCGCGGCCGTCGTCGTGGGCTCGACCCTGCTTTTGACCGTGGTCGGCACGCTTCTGTTCATGGGGCTCTTCTCGATCGAAATGGAACGCATTTCGCTTGGGGCGCTTATCATCGCGATGGGGATGCTGGTGGACAACGCCATCGTCGTTGCCGAGGGGATGCAGATTGCCATGCGGCGGGGCAAAACCTCGCGCGAGGCGGCGGACGAGGCCGCATCGAAAACGCAGATCCCGCTTCTGGGTGCGACCGTCATCGGGATCATGGCCTTTGCGGGCATCGGGCTCAGCCCCGACGCGACGGGCGAGTTCCTGTTTTCCCTCTTCGCCGTCATTGCGATTTCGCTTTTGCTCTCGTGGGTGCTGGCGCTGACCGTGACCCCGCTTCTGGGTCACTATTTCTTCAGGACGGCGAACGAGGGCGGGGACGATGCCTATGGCGGATTGTTGTTCCGCGCCTATGCCGGGTTCCTGCGGGCGTGCCTGAAAGTCTGGTGGCTGGTCATCGCGGCCCTGATCGCGGTGACCGTCGCGTGCTTCATGCTGTTCGGCCAGATCAAGCAGCAGTTCTTCCCCGACAGCAACACGCCGCTCTTCTTCGTCGACTACAAACTGGCGCAAGGCGCGTCGATCCAAGAGACCTCGCGCGACCTTGCCGTTCTGGAGAGTTGGCTTGGCACCCAATCCGAGGTCGTCGCCAGCACGGCATTTGTCGGGCAGGGGGCTGCGCGCTTCATGCTGACCTATCAGGGCGAGGACCCGAACCCGTCCTATGGCCACATCATCGTGCGAACCGAAACGCTCGACGTGATCCAACCCCTGATCCTGCGCCTGCAGGCTTATGCCAGCCAAAACCTGCCACAAGCCGAATTGCGGGCGAACCGTCTGGCCTTCGGACCGGGCGGAGGTGACCCGATCCAGGTGCGGTTCTCGGGCTCGGACCCGGTGGTGCTGCGTGATCTTGCCGACCAGGCCATGCACGTTCTGGTCGAGGCGTCCGACAACATCGTCGCGCCGCGCGTCGATTGGCGCGAGATGGAACAGGTGTTGCGCCCGGTCTATGCGACCGACCGCGCGCAAGAGGCGGGCATCACCCGCGATGACATCACGCAGACGCTGCTCTATGCGACCGAGGGTCTGCAGTCCGGCGTCTATCGCGAAGGCGAACGGCAAATCCCTATCGTGGTCCGCACCAGCCGTCGCGAGGATATCGCACTGAGCGATCACGTGATCTATTCCGAGGCCGCCGGTGCGCTTGTGCCGTTCGAACAGGTCACGGACGGTCTCATTTTTGAGGGGCAAAACACGCTGATGATGCGTCGCGACCGTGTTTACACCATCACCGTCGGCGCCGATGTGGCCGAGGGCAAGATGGCGGCCGAGGTGCAATCCGAAGTGCAGGACGCAATCGAGGCGATGTCGGTGCCCGTGGGCTATAAGCGCGAGTGGGGCGGTGAGTATGAAAGCTCGGGCGACGCGCAGGCCTCGCTTGCGCAGCAACTGCCGGTGAGCCTTCTCATCATGGTGCTGATCTCGGTCCTGTTGTTCAATGCTTTGCGGCAGCCGCTGATTATCTGGCTTTTGGTGCCAATGTCCGTCAACGGTGTGGCGCTGGCACTTTTGGGCTCTGGCTTGCCGTTCACGTTCACGGCGCTTCTGGGGCTCTTGTCGCTTTCAGGCATGCTCATCAAGAATGGCATCGTGCTGGTCGAGGAGATTGACATCGTGCGCCGCGAGAACGGCGACTGGCCGCTGGCGGATGCCATCGTGACCGCATCGACCTCGCGTCTCAGGCCGGTGGTTCTGGCGGCGGCGACGACAATTCTTGGGATGATCCCATTGATCTCGGACGCGTTCTTCCAGTCGATGGCAGTGACGATCATGGGCGGCTTGGCCTTTGCCTCGGTCCTGACCCTGATCGCGGCGCCCGTGTTCTATTACGTGATGTTCCCGAACCGTCCGCTGGCCACTGCGCCGGGGAAGGCACTGCCGGCCTGACAGGCGATGTGAACGCCGTTTGTCCCGCGCGGCCACTGGCCACGCGATCAAGTTCGGTTGGGCGGGGCAAAGAAATTTCTGGGCGAAATCCGTCTGTTGGTGTTCACTTGTCTGGCGAATCTTGCGCAATGCGGGTTCGCTGAATTGATTGAGTGTGGGCTCGTGTCCGTGCGAGCGCGTTACGCCGCCATCTTGCTTTGATCCAAGGTGTCGGTTCTGGGGTGGATTGCTTGGCTTGGCTATAATTGTACGTTTGTTTTTGAAGTTGGTCTCGACGCTTGCCGGCGCTTTCGTGGTTTTTGGTGCCGGTGCTGTCGGGTACTTCATGTGCGACCAACCCGACGCCTGGCGCAGTTTGGACGGGTGGGCGACGGTCAGGTGGTTTGACTATTTCTACTCCACCGCCCAGCACTTCGCATTGGCCCACGGCGAATGCGAGACGGGCGACGACTACGCCATCGTTCTTCTATATATCTCCAAGGTGCTCGCGGCCGTTCTTCTGGGCTCTGCGGTTATCCGTTTTCTGTTCACACCCAGTTGGCAGAAGGTTCGGTTGTGGACGCAAGCGCGTTTCAAGTCGCGCGAGCGCCACATCCTGATCGGCTATGGGGCCTTGAACCAGGAAGTCGCGCGGGAGCGGTTGGAAAAAGGCGTGCCCCTGACGATAGTCGCGCGGATGTTCGATGAAGGTGCGCGCGATTTTGCGGCGCAACACGAAATCATTCTGGTCGAGCGTGACGTGCGGGACCGCGAAGCGCTGAAGGGCCTATACCTTGGACATGCGCAAAGGGTAATCATCGCGCTGGGCGACGATACGCTGACGATGGAAACGGCGCAGCAGGTGTCGCAAATCCTTAAGGCCAGGCGCAAGCGTCCGCGGCCGGAAGATGTGGTCTTCGCGCATTTCACCAATTCGGAAGTCTTGCGGCAGTTGCAACTGACCAGCAGCAACGGGTTCAAACTTGACCGTGGCTTCACGGGCTTTGCCATCCGCGAGGAAACCGCGCGCTATCTGTTCGCTCGAACCTGGCTGGCCGAACGCGCGACGCGGGCGCCTTGTCCCCCGGGCGAGGACAAGCCCCGCCTTCACGTTGTGGTCGTTGGCGCCGGTGATCTGGGTATGGCGATGGTGCGCGAGGCCGTGCTGCACGGTTGCTCGGCCGAGCTTGGCCCGCCGAAGGTCACCGTTGTCGACCGAAAGAAAGAGGGCGGCAAGGAGCGCTTCCATGCGCTGATGCCGCATTTGCAGGACGGGACAATCCCACCTGAAGACGCGCCTTGCATCGACTTTGTCTGCTGCGATGCCGAGGACCTCGACCATTCGAAAATCCGGGGCAATGTGCCCGTGACGGCGTGGATCATCTGCTGCACGGACGATGCCACGAACCTTGCGCTGGCGATGCGTCTTGAAGGCGAGATGCGGGCCGGGCGACGCCCTCCGGCACCGATCTATCCGCGGCTTTGGCAAGGCAATGTGCGGGATGCGGTCAAGCAAAGCATCGGGCAGGAAGACCCTTGGCATCTTGTTGCCCCGTTTGGCGGAATGCAGGACGTGGTGCCGAAGCTGAGCTTCCTTGATCGCAAGTGGATGAAACTCGCGAAGTCGATCCACGAGCTTTACACCGAAACGCAGGAAAAGACGTATGAGGACTCGCCGCTGGGCGCGATCTTCGCGGAACACGGACCGCCCCCATGGGCCGAGGGCATGGGGCCGGCGCCTCACAACAAAGCCCTGCAGGATGACTATGCCCGTCGCTTCAGGGATCAGGCGAAAAGATTTACCGGAGATTGGGGCGATTTGGACGATGCCGCAAAACTCTCGAGCCTCTCGTCGGCTTATCAAGCGCCATTGCGGCTTTGGGAGTTAGGGTTCGATTGGAAGCACCGGTATCGCGGAGATCTTCCCGAGTTGTCGCAGGAGAAGATTGGAGAGATCCTTGGCCCGGCGGTGACGTCATACAAACTCCAAGAGGAAGGCGCAGAGGAGATCGTAAACGCCGTGAACGAAAGCCTCGAGCCGGGCAAGACGTTGGGCAATGTGTGTGCGGCGGAACATCGGCGCTTCATGGTCGAGCGTGCGATGAACGGCTGGTCTGCCTCGAACTATCCACCCAAGGACGGCGCGCCGGCCAGAAGCAACGCTTTGAAGTTACATAAGGACTTCAGAACCTATGATGACCTCTTTCAGTCCGCAAAGACTGATGCCGTAAAGGCCGAAGCCGCAGCCAAGGCAGCAAAGGAGGCCGCCGGGACGGCCTCGTCCGAGGAGGAAAGAACCGACCAAGAGGGCAAGCGGGCCAAGAGCCAGGAGGCGCTGGACCAGAACCTGCGACTGCTGGATGCCGCGACCTTGCGGGGCATCATGACCGCCCTGTCTCGCACGCGTGGTCGCGAAGCGTACCACATGCCAAACAACACCCCCCGCGTCTTCGGAATGATGGATGCTCCCGAGTTTTCGGAAACCGACCGGTCATTGGTGGTGACGATCCCGGATATGCAAAATGCGACACGCGCTGATTGGATCGCGTTTCGAGCCATGGGCTGCAATTTACGCAAATCGATCAACGACACGCACGCCTATTCGCTTCGTCTTGTTCCCGCAACACCCGAGGTTTGGACCTTACGCGGGATTCGAACGGAAATGAACAAGCTGCGCGACAAATGCGCCAAACACCGTGTGCAGCTTCTGGTCGACCACGATGACGGTGCTGAATTGCGCACAAGGATGGAGCGTCCGAAATTCCAACGGCCGTGCAAAGACGGGCAAGAGGCAGACAAAACGTAATGAGCGAAGAAGAGTTTCCCGCCGCAACCGATGGCGACTGGATGGTTTTGTCCGATGATACCGTCACGCTGCTTGCCGAGCGGCTTTATGACTTTGGGGCGCTGGACCGAAAGCGCAAGGTCAAGTCCGTCCGGGCGACCAAGTTGCCGTTCTACGAAGATCAACTGCTTTGCGATGTGGCCACGACAGCACGTCGCCAGCCCGACGAGTGGCTGAGCTGCCTTTATGGTCCCGACGGGGTGCGGCCGCTGACCGGCCGGTCCGAGGTGATCCACGCGTTGAACGGCAAGGTTGAACCAGACTTGGGCGCTCCGACAGTGCAGGACGCCTATCTGCGGTTCTTCTGCCGGTTCGTTCACGGGCAGGAGGGGCCTTTCGAAATCGTGACGGATACGGCGCAATTTACAACCGAGGATGACGAGATCGACGTCGAACCCCCGGTTTTCGATGCCGAGGACGCGCTTTGGTCTGCCTTCGTGCTCTATGGCGGGGCGCTGTTCAAGGCGACCTTCACGGTGGAAGCCGACGGGCATGTCCGCATGGAAGATGACACGCCGATCTCGCAAAACGTGGTGCGGGTGCCAGACGTGCAATTCGATGGCGCCGTGCGGCGTCTGCGCCCGCCGTTTGACGAGGAGGCCTGATGATGCCGAAACGAAGCCTGCCTTTCCCCGGTGACATCGTGCTGCGCCGCTATCCGCCGTCCTTGCCGGGCGAGGGGTTGCTGGTCGCATGGTCGATGGAGACCGAGCATGTCCGCACACCGGTTGGCTTCAACTATGGCGACCCCGAGATCTCGCCCAAGGACGGGTATATCGACCCCATCTTGATGGATGGCGACGGACATCTGATCACCATCGCACCGACCGGTGCGGGCAAGGGCGTGGGCTGTATTATTCCCGCCCTGCTTCGTCACAACGGCCCGGTCATCGTGATCGACCCCAAGGGCGAAAACGCGGCCGTCACCGCGCGGGCGCGGCGTGAGCGCGGCGAGACAGTCGTGGTCCTTGACCCGATGGGCATCACCAACGAGGCGCCGGGCGGTTTCAACCCGCTGGACCTTATCCAGTCGGGCAGCCCGGAAAGCGTCGATGAAGCCACAGCGCTTGTCACCGCGTTGCTTCCCGATGACATCGACAGTGCCAAGAACCGGTTCTGGGTGTCGCGCGGGCGTCAGTTGCTGTTGGGTGTGGTCCTGCATGTGGTGACCGATCTGCCGAAAGAGAAACGCACCCTGACCGAGGTGCGTCGCATCATCCACGAGATGACTACGCACAAGGACCGCGTGGCCAAGCGCATGCGCAATTCGCGCCATCCCGAGGTGCGTCTGATCGAAAGCGCCTTGTCGATTGGCGCGTCCGAGACGTTGGGCGGGATCTTGTCCTTCGCACAGGAAGGGATCGATTTCGTCCGGGGTCCGTTGGTGCAATTCGTGCTTGATGAAACCAGCTTCGACATCGAGGAAATCGTCAATGGCGGCCCGACCTCGATCTTCATCGTCATGCCGCCGCACATGCTGCACAGTCACGGGCGGGTTCTGCGGCTTTGGATCGGGGCCTTGATCCAACTTGTGCTGCGGCGCCGGACGCGGCCAGAAACATCGACGCTTTTCATCCTCGACGAGGCCGCGCAACTCGGGACGCTGGACGAATTGCGGACGGCGGTGACGCTTCTGCGCGGCTACGGGTTGCAGACATGGAGTTTCTGGCAGGACGTCAGCCAGTTGAAAACGCTCTATCCGCTGGACTGGCAGACCATGGTCAACAACAGCAGGGTTTTTCAGGCGTTCGGGGCGAACAATCTTGGTGCGGCGGAAGCGATGGCCGATCTTGTCGGCTTCGTCTCCGGCAGACAGTTCCTTGAGATGGAGCGGGGCGAGATGCTGTTGCAGATCGCGGGCGACGAGGCCGTGGTTGCGCGGCTGCCGAATTATCTGACCGACCCGGTGTTCGAAGGCCAGTTCGACCCCAACCCGTTCTTCGACCCGGATTACGAGCCGATGCCGCCGCCACGGCTGAGCCGGGCGTATCTGCGGGAAAGCCGGACGGTGGCCGATGCGGACGAGGGTCTTGGCAACGGGGCAGAGGCCAAGTTGCACGACAACCCGATCGACCGCTTGATCCACGAGAAGATGCTGGAAGATCTGAAGGGCTGATGCCCCTCAGAGAAAGTCGTCGCGTCTTGGCGTAAAGCAGTCGACCAGCTTGCCGGGCTCAAGGCAGACGCAACCATGCGTTTGACCGGAAGGGATGACAAAACTGTCGCCCGGGCCCACCTCGCGTTCTTCGTCGCCCAGCGTGAAGCGAAAGCGGCCGCTTTCGACATAGGTCGACTGGATATGCGGGTGGTTGTGTAGGTCACCCACGGCCCCTTCCGCATCGAAGCGGAAGGCGACCACCATCAGTTCGGGACTGTCCGACAGCACCTGACGCGAGACATTCTCGCCGGTGGGGACGATGGGAAAATCCGACATTTCATCTCCTCCGCGTTACGAGAAAAGCATGCCGCCGTTGATGTCGATATTGGTGCCTGTGATGAAGGCGCTGTCGTCGCAGGCGAGGAACAAGACAAGGTTCGCCGTGTCGTCAGTGTTGCCCTGACGTTTCATCGGGGCTGCGGCCTCGAACCCGCGACGGCCGGCCTCGGGGGTATGCACATTGTGGAAATCGGTGTCGATCATGCCGGGGCAAAGTGCGTTAACGCGGATGTCGGGGCCAAGCTCTTTTGCGAGGCCGCGGGTCATCGTCATCACGGCGCCTTTCGACGTCGCATAGGCCACGGCGCCCGGTCCGCCCCCGTCGCGCGCGGCTTGGCTGGCAAGGTTCACGATCGCGCCGGTTTTCATGTGCGCCAGTGCTGCGCGCGTGACGCGGAACGTGCTGGTCAGGTTCACGTCCATGATCGTGTCCCAAAGATCGTCCGACATCTCGGCGATTTTCTTGCGTTCGATCAGACCGCCTGCGTTGTTGACCAAGACGTTAACGCCACCGAACTCGGCCACCGTCTTGTCGACCAGCGCGTCCACATCCGCCTGCTTGGTCAGATCACCCTGCAAGGCGAAAGCCTTGCCGCCATTGCCGGTGATCTTGGCCACCGCTTCGTCGGCGCCAGCACTGGACGAGAAATAGTTGATCGCGACACTTGCGCCTTCCTCGGCAAGCTTCAGCGCGACCGCCAAGCCAATGTCGCGTCCGCCGCCGGTGATGATGGCACTTTGTCCTGCGAGTTTCATAAGTGGTGTCCTTCCCGTTGGATATTGTGTGGCCGGGTGGACCCGGCGTCTGGTTTCATGTGTTGGCGAGTTTCTTCATCACGATCTTGAACGTGTTCTCGTCGGCATCGGTAAAATAAAGGTCAGCGTCATAGCCCTGATCGTCGAGAAAGTTGAAAATCCGCTTCGGCGCGTCAAGCCGATAGGGCACCAGCAAGGTCGCAATCCGATGTCGCGTCGCAGCCGGATAGCGCGCGGTCAGGCATGTGCTGACGGGCAGTCCGTCATAGTCGGCCGGGTCTACACCCGGAAAACCGGTTTCCTGCTCCATCACGGGTTTGCCCGCTTCCGACCAGACGACCTGCCCGTAAAAGCCCGCCCGTTCGCCGGTGTTCCGGAACGAGGTCTTGCCAAGTTCGAACGGTGTGTTGGCGTGCAGAAGCCATTCGACCGTCACCGGTTTCGTGGCATCGATCGTGTCGACGATGACGAAATAGTCGTTCCTCACGAAATAGACCTCACGCCCGGCGCGGGTCACCTCGGGCGACAGGCTCTGATAGGCCGCCGTCGCGTCGCCTTGGATATAGATGTGATCCTCGGCCTGCCGCGCGGCAAGGATTTGACCCTTGGCGCTCATCGCCTTGGCTTTGTCCTTCTCGGCATATTGGCCTTTGCCGTTGATCAGAATGGCGTTCTTCGACCGCGTTTGCCGCCGCCAGTTGCGGTGCATGGTCGAGTTGAAGGCAACGTAATACCCGGACTGGATCGCCAGATCCTCGCCATAGGCGGCCAGGCAGAACGCGTTCTGGTCGCCGTGGCTGTGACTGACCGAGCCGAAGCGTGACGACTTGAACACGAACTGGATATGTCCGTCTGGGTCGTCCATCGCGTGCTGCACGCCGACCCAGCCGATCCCTTTGAAGTGGCGGAGACCACCCTTTGGCGGCGTCGCCTCGACCACCGGGAAATCGGTCTGGAAGACCATGTCGTCGAAATGCGTGTCCCACCAACCCCAGTTGTAAAACGCATCCTCGGTGCCGGGGTTCAGGCGCAGGTTCTCGTCGCAATACCACTGGTATTCGCCCTTGCCGGTGACACCCGCCAGTTGACGCATGTTGAGACCGGTCTTGATCGCAGGCAGATCGCCAAGCGCGCTGTCATCTCCGAAACTGGCGCGGCGGGTCATCGGGGCGTTGCAGAACAGTGGGAAGCCGCCCGTGTTCTGCAGGAAAGGGCGTTGGTACAGGTCGAGCCCGGTATAGCTTTTCAACCGATTGGCCGCGTCGATCAGATAGGCCATGCCCATCATCCAGTATTGCGCGCCTTCCGCCCAACCGCCGTCGCTGTCGCCCCACGGCGAATAGACGGTGTAGAGGAACTCGATCGCGAAGTTCAGCCAGTCGCGGGCCTCGTCGTTTTCGTCGTCCCCCAGAAGCGCGATGCAGGCGGGCACAATCGTCAGCGAAACCGAGCGGACAGCGTGGCTGTCATAGGGGAAGAGCCCGATCTTGGCGCTGTGCATGGCGTGCTCGGCGATGTCGCGGGTGCGGACCAGCAGGGCTTCGCGCACCGTGGCGCGTTCGTCGTCGCTCAGCTCGTGGTAGAGCCAGTCATAGCCCCAGGACAGCGCATTGCAGACGCGATAGGCCCATTCGTCGGTATAGGACCGCGAAGTCAGGCCCATCGGATCCCACGACGCGACCTCCAGCAATTGCGCCTTGGCGCGCGCCGTCATTTCGGCGTTGCCTGTGACCGCGCCGCCAATGGCAAGGTGGCGGATCGCGTACCAGATTTCCTGAAGGTCGATATATGTCTGCCGCCAGACAGATGCGACGCGCTTGTGGTCGGGATAGCCCGTGGGCTCCGTGCGAACATCGCCCTTCATCCATGGCAGAACCGAGCGTTCGAGGAACAGGGACCAGCCGCAATGGTCGATGTCCTTTGCGACGGCAGCCTTGAAGGTTTCCAGCCGGTCGGGCGTCATCCAGAGCCGCGGGTGATCCGGATTGACCTTGGCCAGTCGCGCGGCGCGCAAGGGCAGGGGTGTTTCCGGCAAACCCTCGGGCACGGTGAAGGTGCGCAAGTCGCTCCATGCACTTGAGGGTTTGCCGGTCGCCTGATCCTGGGTGGAGTAGGACCAGTGATAGACGCCGGGCTTCAGCGGGGCGTCGGGCGTGAAGAAATTCAGCGGGATGTTGTCGAAGACCAGCGTGTCTGCCTTCGGGAAGGCGGGGTCGGGCGAGATGCGCAGAATGTAACGCGCGTCATCCTCGATCACTGGCAGCCAGGTGAAGCGTGGCGGGTTCTCGACAATCTCGGTCTCAGCATCCGGCGCGTATTGGATGGTCAGGCGGCCTGCCTTGGGTTCGTCGAGAGTGGGGAGCGCGTCACGCGGCATCGGTTCAAAATCCGTTTCAGAAGGAAAGTGGCGGGCGACGCCGCATGCGCCGCCCACCCAGGGAGTGATCTTAGTTGTATTGGCGCTCGTAGGCCGACTGCATGACCGTCAGAACTTCCTGCAGGCCAAGATCGTTCAGCTGAGCAAGGTAGTCGTCCCACTCGGCTTCAACGTCACCCGAGCCCAGGATCCACGCTTGCTGCCGTTCCAGCATATAGTCGCGGACCGACCCCCAGTGCTTGTCGTAGATCTTCTGCTCGTCGGCATCGAAAGCGACGCCAAGGAAGTCGGGGATCAGGTAGTCGCCCTGGTCATAAAGCGCGATGCCTTCCAGAGCGAACTCGTTGGTCCACTGGATTTCATAGTTGTAATCCTGGAAGTAGCCGCGGCCCTGAAGCTGCGCACCGTTCTGGTAAAGCGAGCGATTGACCGGGCCGGCATCGAGGAACTCCTGTTTGAAGATCGGCTTGCCGTCGACCAAGTCGTAATGCATGCCTTCGACCCCGAAATTGGCCAGACGACGACCTTCCTCGGTGAACCAGAAGTCGAAATACTTGATGGTCTCGACCGGATGCTCGTTGGTATAGCCGATGGCCCAACCGTCAGGCTTGACCAGAATGCGGCGATGTTCCTCGACGCGCTTGCCCGAGATCGAAGCGGGGGGCGCCATGGCTTTCAGTTCAAAGCCTTCGATGTCGCTCGACAAACGGTTGTAGCCGCCGGTTGAAGCGAACCAGTCATGCGTGGCCCCGCCAAGGTTTTCCGAGAACAGGAAATCTCGTGCCGAGCTGCCGCGGGTGAAGACTTCGGCATCGATCAGGCCTTCGGCATACCAGCGTGCAAGGTTCTTGATCCCCTCGCGGTAGCCTTCACCGATATAGCCGTGGCTGATCTTGCCGTCGTCAACGAGGAAGTCGTGATAGGTGTCGGACCCGTGCGCGCGTCCGTCCCACAGGGTGACCATGCGGATCAGTTCCGGCCATTGACGGAAGAACAGCGGCACTTCGTCGGCTTCGCCGTTGCCGTTCGGGTCTTGCGTCTTGAAGGCGCGCAGAACGGTCTCGAACTCGTCCACGGTCTGCGGGACCTCAAGGCCAAGGTTCTTCAGCCAGTCCGTCCGGATCCAGAAGGCGCGACCGTATTTCCCATCTGGCAGATAGGGGATGTAGTACATCTGGCCATCGGCGGCTTTCACGGCGGCCGCAATATCGGGGCGCTGGTCGTAATACGCCTTGATGTTCGGGGCGTGCTCATCGATCAGATCGTTCAGCGGAATGAAGGCGCCTTCCGGGCCGAACTGGTTCACGAAGTCGCGGATACGGCTCGAGCCGACGATATCCGGCACGTTGCCGCTGGCCAGCATCAGGTTCAGCGCTTCGGTCCGGCCCGTATTCTCGGAATCGGTCCGCATGTTCGCGCCAACCGTCACATCCTTCAGGTGGATGTTCGTCAGTTCGCGGGCTTTCTGTTCAACCGGCCAGTCTTCCTCGTAAACCGGGTAGGCGCGGTGGTTCATCTGGATCATCAGCTCCAGCGGTTTGTCGACGATCTGCAGATGCCCATCGGCAAGCGATGGCCCTGCAACCGCGGTTGTCGCCAAGATGGCGGCGGTCAGGCTGAGTTTTCTCATGGGTTCCTCCCTATAAAAGCCATGCAGTTATTCTTTGACGCCCCCAAGAAGGATGCCCTTCTCGAAGTATTTCTGGATGAACGGGTAGACGATCAGCACGGGGATGATCGAACAGACGATGATCGCGGCAGTCACGGTTTCCGCGCTGTAGGCGGCGTCGACGACGGCGATGGCAAATTCGTCATCATCGCTCAGCTTCGCGATCGTGTGACGCAGAAAGACCTGAAGCGGAATTTTCTCTTCGCTTTGCAAAAGGACCATGGCCCAGAAGAAGCCGTTCCACCGCGATACGATGCAGAACAGGGTGATCGTCGCGATCGCCGGTTTCGAAAGCGGGACGAAAACCTTTCAAAGCACCTGGAAGTCATTCGCGCCGTCCATGCGGGCCGCTTCCTCGAAGCTTTGCGGGATGGCTTCGAAGAAGTTTCTCAGCAGGATGATGTTGAAGGCGTTGACCGCGAAGGCAAGGATGATGCCAAACATGCTGTCCAGCAGGCTCAGGTCCCGCATGTTCAGATAGAAGGGGATCAGCCCGGCGTTGAACCACATGGTGAACGCGATGAAGAGGTTGAAGAACCGCCGTCCCTTCAGTTGCGGCCGCGACAGCGCGTAAGCGCCGGGGATGATGAACGCAAGGCTCATCAGCGTGCCGCCGATCGTGTAGATGAACGTGTTCCGGTACGAGATCCAGAACATCGGTTCCGAGAGCATGTACTTGTAGCCCTCGATGGTCGCATCGATCGGCGTCAGCACCACTTTGCCCGCTTGCGCGGCAAAGCCCGAGCTGAACGAAACCGCGGTGATGTAGATGAACGGATAAAGCGTGGCGGCCGTGAACATCCCGATCAGGATCGAGACGACGATGGCAAAGAACTTGTCGCCGCGTGAGTAGAGGTTCCAGTTTTGCATCAGTGTGTCCCCCCTCTCACCAAAGCGACGTGCGCGAGAAGCGGCGCGACAGCGAGTTGGCGGTCATCACCAGAACGAAGGCAACGACTGCATTGAAGAGACCTGCGGCGGCGGCCAGATCGTATTGGCCGGATTGCAGGCCCTGCCGATAGACCCATGTGTTCACGACGTCAGCCGTTTCATAGGTCGCGGGTTGATAGAGCAGGATCACCAGTTCCCACGACACTTCCATGATGTTGCCGATGCGAATGATCAGCATGATCAGGATTGTCGGCAGGATCGACGGGATCGTGATCTTCCACATCATCTGCCACCGGTTCGCCCCATCGACGACGGCGCTTTCGTAAAGCGACGGGTTCACGCCCGCGATGGCAGCAAGGAAGACGATTGAGCCGAAGCCTGCCTCCTGCCAGATGCCGGTGCCCACGAAAATCGGCCGGAACCATTCGGGCTGGGTCAGAAAATACACCGGGTCGAACCCGAACCAGCCTATGACCGTGTTGACGATGCCGGCTGTGGGCGAGAAGGCGGTGATGACAATGCCCGAGATAATCACCGACGAGATGAAGTGCGGCAGATAGACGATGGTTTGCGCCGTCTTCTTGTATGTCGCGTGCAGGATCTCGTTGAACATCAGCGCCAGAATGATCGGGGCGGGGAACCCGAAGAGCAGGTTCAAGGCACTGATTTTGATGGTGTTCATCACGGCGCGGATGAACTGGTCGTTGGAAAAGAGCGTCTCGAAATGCTCGAACCCGACCCAAGGGGAGGCCGCCACGCCGCGGAAGATCGAGTAATCCTTGAAGGCGATCTGCAGCCCGTACATCGGTTTATAGAGAAAGACGATGAACCAGATGATCGTCGGCGCCAGCATCACGTAAAGCTGCCATTCGCGCTTGAAGTGATCGACGGTTTGCGCCCAGCGGCTGTTGTCGGTCGCCGTACTTTTCGGTTTGGCAATCGCGCCGCTGGAGGAGGTCTGGTCCGCCATTGCCTCAGGCCCCGAGGCTCAGGGCGCGGCCGGTTTCCGCGTCGAAGAGTTTCACGAGGCCCGCCGGCACATGCACCGTGTCGACGCCGGACAGGTGATCGATGCTTCCATGCGTTTCGGCCTTGAAGACCATTGCCGTATCGCCGTGGCGCGCGTGCAGCAGCGCCTCGGACCCAAGCGGTTCGACAAGATCAAGCGCGATGGGCAGGGCCGAGGATTGCTCGCTTGGCAGCAGGGTCACGTGTTCGGGTCGGATGCCGACGATCACGTCGCGCCCGGCATGGCCATTGATCTGCCCGGGAAGCGCGATCTCGGCATCGCCGATCACCGCGCCCGTGTCGGTCAGCGTGCCGCGCATCTGGTTCATCGGGGGCGAACCCAGGAACCCGGCGACGAACGTGTTGGCGGGGTTGTTGAACAGCTCCATCGGTGTGCCGACCTGTTCAATCGCGCCGTCATTCATCACGACGATCCGATCGGCCAGCGTCATCGCTTCGACCTGATCGTGGGTCACATAGACCGAGGTGACACCAAGCCGGTTGTGCAGCCGCTTGATCTCGGCCCGCATCTGGGTACGCAGTTTGGCGTCGAGGTTGGACAGTGGTTCGTCGAACAGGAAGACCTTGGGATGCCGCACAATTGCGCGGCCCATGGCAACGCGCTGACGCTGGCCGCCGGACAGGTCTGCCGGACGGCGTTCAAGATACTCGGTCAGACCAAGGATCTCGGCCACATCGGCAATTGTGGACTTGATCTGGTCTTTCGGCATTTTCCGGATGCGCAATCCGAAGGCCATGTTGTCGGCAACGTTCAGGTGCGGGTAAAGCGCATAGTTTTGGAACACCATCGCCACGTCGCGATCCTTTGGCGCCACGCGGTTCATCATCCGTCCGTCGATGGTCAGCGTGCCGTCGGTGATCTCTTCCAGACCGGCGATCATGCGAAGCGTCGTCGACTTGCCGCAACCCGAGGGGCCGACCAGCACGACGAATTCCTTCTCGGCTACGTTCAGGTCGATGCCATGGACAACCTGCAAAGCGCCATAAGCCTTTACGATGCCTTCGAGTTCTACGCCGGCCATGTTCCCTCCCTGCGTGCGCGGCGCCCTTAGTTGGGTGGGCATTTCACCTGCGATTCGCGCACTGTCGAAAACTGACATACTAGTAAATTAACTGGCATACTAGTAGGAATCTTGCTAGAAGCGTGGAACCCCCTTGGTGCAATCACGCGCCCGGCGGCACCTGAATGTCTGATTTATATGAGCATAATCAGAAGGTTGCTGCGCAGTCGGGCAAAGTCTTGGCCGAGTCTTGGGGCGAAACGAAGGGAAAGGGTCATGGCAGATCTCTCGCGCATCGGGGAAAGACGCACGATCGTCGACGACATATTCGATCACCTTCACGAAGAGATCGCGTCGCTTCGCCTGCGACCGGGCGACCGGATATCGGAAGCCGATGTCGCGGCACGCTTCGGTGTCTCTCGGCAACCGGTGCGTGACGCGTTCAGCCGGTTGGCCAATCTCGACCTGCTGCTGATCCGGCCACAACGGGCCACCGAAGTGCGGCGCTTCTCGGCGCGCGAGATTGAAAAGTCGCGGTTTGTCCGATCGGCCGTCGAGAAGGAAGTCCTGCTGCGCGCCTCCGAGTTTTGCGACAGGGTCGGTGCCGCGCGATTGGACGAAGCTCTGTCCGAACAGCGTGCGGCCATTGCGGCACAGGATGTCGAACGGTTCGGGGCGCTTGACTATGCCTTTCACCCTAAATTCCGCAGTTGGCGTTCTGGCAGCATCGGTTAAGCTGTTGTTGTGAAGTTGAGAATATCTGTTGGAGGGACTGGATTTGGCTCACCCATTTGGTGTACCCGCTGAGGTTGAACAATCGGATTTGAATGAGGGCGT
>JAJDUZ010000043.1 GCA_022826385.1 Silicimonas sp. | reverse complement strand
TTCATATCGGTCCGAACTACGCTTATACTTCGCGCGGGTGGTCTCGTTCCAAGCCATGTGGCCCTCCCTGTCTGTGGTCAAATTCAGTAGGGAAATACCACATCAGATGAGACCATCCACATTCTAGGTCAGGCTCTTAGGGAATGCGCTTTTTTGGATGCGTCTTTCAAGCTTCCCTCGCCAAGAAAACGTCTGATGTCGTCTGCTATTTTGCGTGCATCCTGCAAGTAGTCTTCCGCTAGTTTTTGCAGCTCATCTGAATCGAAGACCATCAGCATTTCATGGTATTTTTCCGGTCCCAGCAGCTCTTCCAGCAAGCTTGTATCGTTGTTCTGAGCCTCGCTTTCCGTGGCGGCGGCCTGCAGCATCCGTCTGCTGGCCGGGCTTGCCGTAACTTCGAGTGACGCCAGTGTGTTCTGAAGATCTCGCTTCGAAATTGGCTTGTTCAGGACCTTCGTTACGCTCAGCATACCTGCCTCGTGTTGAATGGCTTCGGTGACGTGCGCGGTGAGAATGATGATCGGAGGAATGTCCTCGGGTGGATGTTGAGCGCAGATTTCGCGGATCGCTTGAAAGCCGTCGACTTCGGGCATCGCGACATCCATCAGGATGGCGTCAAACTTGCCGGCTTCGAACATTTCGATGGCCACGCGACCGTTCTCGGCCAGGTCGTAGCCGACGCCGATATTGGTCAGGAAGGTCGTGATGATCTTCTGGTTGATCAGGTTGTCTTCGGCGACCAGTACCTGCATCCCCGAGGCATCGTTCAGCGGGCGGGTCGAGATCCGGGTGGTAGGCCTGACCGGCTGGGCGACCTCGACCGGGATCTCGAACCAGAACACCGTGCCCAGACCAACCTCGCTGAGCACACCGATTTCGCCCTGCATGGCTTCGATGATCCGTTTGCAAATGGCGAGCCCAAGTCCCGAGCTTTCGGCGACTTGCGTGAGTTCGTTGTGGATTTGCGAGAAGTCCTTGAACAGGTCGTCGATGCGTTCGGGCGCAATGCCAATGCCTTCGTCTTCAATCTCGAAGCGAAGGGTCCACTTGTCCTCGACCGTCTTCATGGAGATGCGGAAGTGGATATTGCCGCTTTCCGAGTAGCGCACCGCGTTGCTGGTCAGGTTCGAGATCACCTGACGAACGCGGGTTGCATCGCCGCGAAACATCGGCGGAACGCTGGTGTCGATCTCAAGGAAGAACTTGCGTTCCGTCTCTTCCAGTTGAGTTTCAAACAGGGCGATCACGCCGCGCAACAACGCCCGGATGTCCACGGCCTCGTCGGCCAGCACCAGAGATTGCCGTTCCATCCGCGACAGGTCCAAAACATCATTCACGATGCTTTTCAGCGCGGTCCCTGCATTCTTGGCGTGGTTCAGGAATTCGCATTTCTCGGGGTCGACTTCGTTCTCAAGCAAGATGTCGATCATGCCCAGAATGCCGCCGAGCGGCGTTCTGATTTCGTGGCTCATCGTCGCAATGAAGCGGGACCGGGCGGTGATGGCTTCTTCGGCTTCGTGCAAGGCCTCGCGAAGTTCTTGCGTGCGGTTCAGGATCGTTTGCTCTTGCGATGCAGCCAAATCACTGAGTTTCTCGTTCGCCTCGAACAACGCACGGCTCTTGTCTTCCAGAAGCGCTTCCGCTTCCTCGCGGGCGGCGACGGCACGTTGGTACCGTCGGCGCGAAACAACCTCTGGCGTCTCAGTCTGCATGGACGGGCGGCTCGGCAGGTTGGTCGACCAGTCGGATTTCAAACCGGGCATTCACGTTGGCATTGGTCGGAACCTTTTGCGTGATTTCGGCGCGCTGCTTGAAGTGCTCTGTTGTGGCTTCGATCAAGCCGTGACAGAACGCAGCCAGCGGGCGAGGCGAGGAGTAGTGCATCTCCAATGTGTTTTCAGATGTCCGTGACGTCGAAAACCTCGGGAGCTCGGCCTCGGGATAGAGCTTGCGGACCTCGACGTGGATTTCACCATCGATGGCTTCGAGCATCTCGAAGCTGTCCTTCTTGTCTTTGAAGAATTCGGGATAGTTGTCGCCGAAGTTCTTGAGCATCCAGTGGCCGAACGCCTTCTGCAGCACTTCGCCGCTTAGGCCCGAGTGTTCGCTGAAGGCTGTGACCAGCGTGACGAGTTCGCTGCAGGGATAGTTTCCGACCGCGGTATAAACGCCGCCACTGTCCAAGTCGGCGTTGTCCAAAACGTTGTCTACGACGTCCTCGCCGAATTCAGTTTCGGCCATTTTCAAAAGCTCAACAAAAACCGTGCCTTTCATGACGTTCCCTTTCTGAGTTCATCCATTTTGTTGTTCGGGGGTCTTTTCGGTGACCGATCCGTCAGCATGCCGGCATGTCCGGTTCTGCAAATCGGTCAAGAGTTCGCTTGGGGTCTTCGGCAGGTTCTCCGCCGGTAGGTACTTGGCCACCGCTGTGCGGGTTTTCGGCCCGACAATGCCGTCAAAGTCGATCGTGGCGCCAAGATCGATGAGAAGCGCCTGCAGGGCGAAACTGGCGTTCATATCTGCATAGAGAGGGGGGTCGCAGACCTCGGGGGGTGCAACAACCGGTTGCGCATTTACGGCGACTTCAATGGCCTCAATGTCGACGGTTTCGGGGGCAAATGCGCCTGCGAGTGCCGCCTTGGCGTCTTCCGTCTGTGCCGGAAATGCCGTTGGTTCCACCGACTTGTTCAATGCCGGTCCCGTCGCCACATCGCCGTCATCGGCTGGCATCTCGGCTTCGACCATTGGCGACTTGCCCGACATGCAGTCCTGAATGGCGTCAGCAGTTGTCCCGGCGTCGGAGGGGACATCACCCGCGGCATGGGCTTCGCATTCACCGCTTTCGGAAGAGCAGCGGATGTCGATTTCCCACTCACCTGATAGGTCCGACAAGATCGCATGATTGGACGAATACAAGACCAGCTGCTTTCCATTCACGATGGCTTCGAGCCAGCTTCTGGGCGTGTTGGGCGCGGGCACATCCGCAAAGCGCCAGACGAAATGCTCGGCCCGGTCCACGTGCTTCTGAAGCTCGGGTTCGGTGCAAGCTGGCCCAGCCGCAAGGACGAGTTCAGGCCATAAAAGCAGGGATATGATGATCCGCAGTTTCATTTCTTGGCGTGCGACAAAGGTCCGAATGCGCGGAACGCCAGCGAAGCCAGAACCGTTGCGTTGGTGTTGGCCGTAATCGACGCGTTCGGGCTGCCGTCGACTTCGTAAAGCCCTTCTTGCCAACCGGCGTCCGGGTCGTGCAGATGGCTCAAATCCTCGACCAGTTTTTGCGTATAGGGCGTGTCGAAGAGAGCATTCCAGGCGAACGCGATTTTCGTGGCGACTGTGCGCTTGCTGTCATAGCGGTCGCCGTTGAAGGCCATGACCGCCCATTCGTCGCCGCCGCCCCAGATCGTCGAGTAAACGAAATACGGTGGGCCGGTGACATGGGATTCACTGACCGCGGTCAGAATGCCGGTCGTGGTATAACGGTTCTCTTGCGCCTGATAGATCGACGATGCGAAGCGATGCGAGCGGTTGTCGAAGCCGAACTCCAACCCATCAAGGATATAGGGTTCGCTGACGGTAAATGCGGGGTGTGTGCCGCGATGAAGCCGCGTGTCGACCGGGATCAGCACGCCTTGGACCGTCTTGACCATCAGCTTCTCGCCGGTCTCATAGGCGCTGTACATGTCATAGCCAAAGCGCTGCATCGCGCGGGCCGCATATTGTTCGTAGCCGACCCGTCCTTCCTGGTTCAGATGGATCTCGCCTTCGATCACGTTGGTGCCGAACAGTTGGCCGTCGTCGACCATGGCAGCCACATCCCAGGTGTCTACCAGCGCCTCGATTTCCGTGGCGAGGGTCGGATAGTGGGTTCGCATCATCCCCAAGGCCGACATCATGCGCGCGACATCAAGGGCCGACCATCCAAGCCCAAGCTCGCTGGGCTGGTTGGCATAGTTGACCATGCCAGCGGTGACGGTGTGATAGGCCTTGTTGGGCAACGTGTCTTCAAAGAGAGGCAGGGTCTGAAGCGTTTCGATCGTCTTTGACAGGCGGGCCAGCGCCTCGTCCGTTTCCAGAATGCCCAGCAAGTTGGCCGAAAGGATCGCGGTAAAGTACGCGCCTGTTTCCCACATGGTCGTCGAAGGATAAGCGTCGGCCGAGTTTGCAAGACCGGTCTCGGGATTGGTGTTGTTGGCGAAGTAGATCCAAGCCGTTCTTGCATAGTCCAGCTCCTGCTCGGTCAGCGGGCGCGGGGCGGCAAGCGGCAAGGGTGCGACGTCGTTAAAGAGTTCAAGCGCGGTTGGAACCGGTGCAGGTGGCTCCGCCAGTTCGACATCGGTCGCAACGACCGATGCACCGGCAGTGGATTGGTGTTCAAGGAACACGATCAGGCCCAGGCCAGACGCCAGCGCCGCCATGAAGACGATATGACTGCGGGCCCGTTTCAGGTTCTCACGAAAGCTCATGATTGGTCTCCCATTTCAGGCGGGGTCGGTTTCCACCAAGCGGCAAACACGATCCCGGAAAGTGCGATGCAGTTGTTCAGCCCCCAGAGCGAGTTGGTCACGTAGCCCATCGTTGTGACGTGCGAGGATGCCATCGCCATCGAGACACCGCCGGCAACGATGCCAATCATGGTCAGCGCGATCAGCAAAAGCTGGGGGGCAACGAGACGGGTGAAGTTCCCCGAATTGATTTCCTTTGGCGTGACCTTGAAGGCGATCGTCTTTCGCTTCGCCACGTCCCAAATGGCTTTTAGGCCGACGGGGAAGAAGGCCAGGTAACTCGATTTGGCGGCGTATCCGGAAATGCCCCATGTGCCGACCATGATGGCGAACTCGAAGGCCAGCAGGAACGGGAACAGGTGCAGGAAGAATTCATAGGAATACGCGTCGATCGGAGAGACCCCGGTGAGCAGGTAGATGATCGGAGCGGCCAGAAAGATGACATTCCAGATTGGCCCGAAATAGGAATAGAAGGTCGAAAGATACATGAGCTTCTGCGGCAAGCTCAGCCCTTTGCGGAACAGCACGCCATCATTCATCGCGATATCAAGGCTGCCGCCCGCGTATTTGTATCTTTGGATGGTCCATGTCGCCAAATCCTGCGGCGACAGCATCTTGCTCTCGACGATGGGATGCAGAACGGACTTCCAGTTGCGGGTGCGTTCGGAATGCAGAATGAGCGAGGTATAGATGTCTTCCGAGACGTGGAACTTGAACGGGGTCAGCTCGGTGTTCTGCGCGACCGACAGGCGCATGCTGTCCAGCAGTTCCTGCGGCAACTCCTTCTCGCGCGTCAGAAGTGTGGCTTCATCTTCGACCTCGTCCATCTTTTCCTGGATGGCGAGGCCAAAGCTTTTCAGCGCGGCTTCCATGATGGCTTCGCGTCGATGGATGGAACCGGCACCACAGCAGAACGAGGCATTGGCCCAGTTTCGGCGGCGCTGCAGAATGTCATAGAACATCTGCGGATCATTGACGAAGGGGTCATGTCCGACCCGGATTTCACCGAACACCGCTTGAATGCCCTTCGCGGCATAGCGGCCCAAACGCCCCATGCGCCGATCCCAGACCGTTGGCAGTGTCTCGCCTTCGGGCAGGTCATAGAACCACTGGGGCGTCTGCACCCAAGCCACGTCTGGATCGCGGAAGTATCCAAGCGTGCGTTCAAGTATCGTCGGGAAGACGCGGGTATCTGCATCGCAGATCACGATCAGGTCGCCCGATGTCTCGGAGAGGGCATTGCGCAGATTGCCGGCCTTGTAGCCGGTATTCGTGTCGCGGGTGATATAGCCCACATTCTCGCGCAGGCAGAGTTGCTTGATCTCGTCGCGCCGCCCGTCGTCCAGAACGTGAATGCGAATATCCAGCGGGTGGGGATAGTGTATTTTCTTGGCGTCCCGGATGCCCAACTGGATGATGTCTTCGGCCTCATTATAGGTGGCCAGCATGATATCGACGGAAATGGGCCGGTCTTCCGGCACCGGATCGCTGCTGATGTCGGACCACCGCTCGGGGGCGGGCTTGATCTCGACGGGCTGGTCCTTCCAGAGATTGAAGAAGAACAAGAGCAGCCCGAAATAGGCGCAGGTTTCTGCGACAACCAAGGGGATGGCGAACCAGAGCGCGTCGAAGTTCATCGACTCTGTCCAGCGCCACAGGATGTACCACGCGCCCAGAAGTGCGGCGATCACGGCCGAGAATTGCCACAGGTCCTCTCTTGCGCGCGAGTAAGGCAGCGGGGGAGGAGGCGTGCGGTCCTCGAATTTGAGATAGTAGTTATCCATTGTCTTACGCTGGTGCTTTGCTCTCGCGGATGGCGGACTTCTTGACCTCGCTTCCAAGGCCAACGGTCCAGGCAAGGAAGGCCGATTTCGACAGGACAAACGTCAGGGCGACCGATGCCGCGGACGCGAAGATGAACTTCGTCACGCAATACAGTCCCGGTTTGACCGCCAGGTAGTAACCGCTTGAGAACGCGCAGATATCGAACAGGTCGACGAAGATCGGGTGCACCAGATAGATGCCGAACGTGTATTTCGCGAACTCTGACCATTTGGGTGACCAGTTGGCGTAGCGTGTGCCAAGGAACACGTAGAAGACCGCGACCGGCACCAGAAGCAGGCCGAACAAGGTCCAGCCGACGCCATAGCCATAGGTTCCGGTCTGAACAGCTGCCCCGTAATAGGGAAGCGCGGCGATCAAAGCGACCAAGACCATGATAAGAGCCGCGCCGCGTATCTGTCGGGCCTCACCCCGTGAAACGCCTTCGCGGGTCATGCCATAGATGGCAAAAGCCGCCAGTCCGAAGCCCAGATAGCCCAGGATCTTGGCGCCGCGTGCCAGGAACTGCGTGGTCAAAAGATCAAGCTCGAGATCCCAGATGTATCCTTGCGCATTCGCCATCGCGCCCAAGGTCGCGACGATGCCTAACCCCAACAGCGGATAGCGTGTCGCGGATCGGAAGAGCGGGAAGAACAGGATCAGGACGAACAGCGTCGGCAGGAAATGCAGGTGATACTGCGACGATCCAAGGAACGCGTATCCCAACCAATTCCTGGCCTCCGAAATCTGCATCCACATGCTGTCGGAGTAGTCGAAGGCATGGGCCTTGATCAGCCGGAACCAGACATAGAAGAAAGCCCAGAATGCGAAGGGCAACAAGAGCCTCTTGGCATAGAGGCTGATGACGTCCCGATAATCACGCCGCTTCTTGTCGACGCTCATGGCCAACAGGAAGAGCGAGAAAGTGAAGAACATCTCGGATCCTGACAGGTTACCGACGGCGCGCAGGACCACGGGGACCACGCGATCGGCCGCCGCTTCTTGTCCGAAGGCCTGTCCTTCGAAATCGGTGGTCGAGTGGATCAAGACGACGCCAAACGCCGCCAGGACCCTGTTCGCATCGAACCAAGTTAAACGTGCAATCGCCATGGTCGTCAGTTTCCTGTGTTTATGCTGCAGACCGGCGAGGTGGTCTCGGCAATGATCGGAAGCGGAAATTGATGCTCTTCCGGGCGGCAATCAGTTGCTGCAACGCCGTTTGGCGTGATGACCGGGCGGCAGTATTTGAATTCCTCCACGGCGATGACCGGGGTCGCGTTCTGTTGGCAGGCGCAGCACGGCTGCTTCACTTCCAGTCGATCGGGCAGGCATCTGTTCGTGCGCGCTGCCGTGCCCCGGAAGGCCGTATCCCACATTTGCACGTTGCGGTTGGTTCTCTTCAGAATTGGACCCTGCGCCTTGTAAAGCAGGGACGCGAGGATGATGCCGTTGTTGTTGGCGGTATGAACCTCGATGATCCCGTTACCGTTTTCATAGAGACCCTCATAGTATCCGGACTCGGGGTCATAGAGCTCGGCAACCGAGTCGAAGAGGAGATCGGTATAGGGGGTGTCCCACAGGGCCCACAGGCCAACCGCGGCCTTTGCGGCAATGGCGGCATGGTCGGGTTCGTACACATGTGACGGGCTCATGGTGTTCCACGCATACCCGTCCGCGAAAATCGCGTCATAGACGAAGTACGGGGGGCCGGCGACTTGGTGTTCCGACCGGGCGGTCAGAATGCCGGTCTGTTCAAAGCGGCGCTGCTGGACCAGGTACATCCGGTTTGCGAACTCAGCACGCCATCCATCCGAGGCGGTGCCGGGGTCATGGTCGTTTCCAAAGGGCAAGTCCCACCCAAGCTCGACGCCTTCCAGAATGTAACCTTCGGTCAGAACATAGTTCTGGCTCTTGAAAATACGGGGGTCGCGACCGTCATAGGGCAGGCGGACACCAAAGATTTCGGTGAACGAAAGCGGGTTCGGGTCCAGCGCCCCGGAGACGTCAAACCCCCAAAGCGCAAAGCCCTTTGCGGCATATTCCTCGTAGCCCAGACGCCCTTCCTGACCATATCGTGTTTCACCGTCTGACCCGATGAACGACCCGACAAGGAACCCATCCGAGTTGATCATGTTGCAGAAGTTCCAGCGCAGCGGAACGCTGTCCACCGTGTTGGCCAGATAAGGTGCGCGGTCCTTGACGATCTGCAGCCATACCAGCAGGCGACCGATGTAGTTGGCCGAGAAACCGACATCAGCCGGCTGGTTCGTATAGTCGACCCGTTCCGCGGTCTTGGTGTGATAGCCCTTGTTCGGAGCTTGCCCCTGCGAGAGCTTCAGCGACCTCAGGGTGGTCAGCAGCTTGACCATCTTCGTGTCGAATTCGTGCTTGTCGATGATTTCCAGTGAATATGCCGCGACCAGCGCGGACACATAGGATGCCGTGTCCCACATCGTCGTGGACGGATAGCTGCCGACCGAGTTCACAAGGCCGGTTTCCGGCTGGTAGTATTTCTCGAAATAGGACCACGCGACACGTGCCATCTGCATCTCGCGCTCGGTCAATTCACCATAGCGCCCGAACTGCGGGGACCGGGGCAGATCGGTTTCAACTTGCGCGTCCGCGTCTCCGCCGGGTCGCATGGCGACCGGTTCCAATTGCTGACCCAACTCGGGTCGTTCGGCTGCCATTGCCGGGATCGAAAGGAGCGATTGAACGGCCAAAACGGCCAGGACCATGTGCAGCTTATGCATCGTGTACCTCAAGATTTTTGCTCTTTGACTTTTCGGCCCCGGCGTCTTCTGTGTTGAACGCCATGAGCAGCCGATTTCTTCCTTTGCGCACGCAGTAACGCACGCTGTCTGCGCAAGCCTGGATCAGTGAATTGCCGCGGCCGCTTTCGGCGAAGGCGTCGATCTCGTCGAGCGGCTGGATTGTTTTTGGAAAGTAGAAGGTCTTCGTTCCCGGCGGATCGGTGATCACGACGACCAGCAGACCGCATCGCTTGAGAAGCATGACCTCGAACGGGCCGGACCCGTCTGGAATATCTGCGTGCTTCACCGCATTTGTGATCGCCTCAGAAAGAGCGATCTCGAACGATCCAGCTGCACTTTCGGGCAGATACGGTCGTACTTCTTCACACAACTTAAGGACAAGAGCATCGCTCTCGTGGATGTCCTTGGTCATTGTAAACGTAAGTTTCACGCCAGCTCCTGCAACCAATTGACTGCGTCGTCGACGTTGTTGTGGATCTTGAAGACCTTGGTCATGTGGGTGATCTCGAAGAGTTGTTTGACAACTCCGTTGATCCCGCAAACGCAGACATGGCTGCCGGCCTCGACGGATTGAAGAAGGCCGACCAGCGCCCCAAGGCCCGACGAGTCGAGAAAGGACAGGCTGCTGAGATCGACCACGTAATGCTTGTAGCCTTGGCCGACCATTGCCGTGACATCGGCCTTCAGTTCAGGCGCATTCGCGGCGGTCAGACGTGGTGTGTCGGTTGATGCGATGCATACCTTTGAGCCGTTCGGGCTATCCGCATCCCTGATCACAAGTGCCATCTTAGTGTCTCCGGTCAAATTCAATGAGTGTCAGATCATCTTCAAGCGGCGCGCCTTGGCGCCATGCGTTGAGTTCCTCGACCAAGTCTTCGGTCATGGTCTTGGAGTTTTCCGAAAGTGCGCGGCTCATGAACGCGCTCAGGCGGACGTCCCCGAAGAACGCGCCTTCGGGATTTTCGGCCTCGGTGGCCGCGTCCGAACAGACCAGCAGGACTGACCCTGGTGGGAACACGGCCATGCCATTCTGGTATTGGGCGAAGTCGAACATGCCGACGGGCATGCCGCCTTGTCCAACCGCGATTGGGGGGCTGCCAGGCACGGCGAGGAGTGGTGAGGGATGCCCTGCCTGGCAGAAATGCAGAAGGTCACGACTGGTGTCGATGACTCCGCATATCATCGTGAAGTAGTCGTCCCCGTCCTGTTGGGCGAAACGCGCGTTCAGTTCCTTGACCAAGTCGGCGGGTGTGCAATTGCCGTCGCCGCCGATGACGTTTCGGCGAAAGTACTCCTTGGTGATCAGGTGCCCGATCGCCACGGAGTTCAACGACGAGCGGACACCGTGGCCCGCGACATCGACGATGTAGAAACCGACGAAGCCGTCTTCGAAGGCGAAGCAGCCGAACATGTCGCCCGACACGAAGGACGAGGCCTGAAACTGCGAACGCACGATCACATCAGCGAACCGTTCATCCAGCTTTGGAAGTAGGGACTTCTGGGCGGTACTGGCCGCGGCCAGGTCGCGTTGGATGTGATCGACGGCGGCTTTGAGTTCTTCGTGTCTTTGTGCCAACTCTTCTTCGTGGCGCACCATTCGGCACGCCGTGCGAAGCCGCGCGAGCAGGATTGATGGGTTTGTCCCCTTGGTGATGAAGTCATCAACACCGTTTGACAGCGCCTGACGTCGATCCTCTTCATCCTCGCGGCTGGTCACCATGATGATGTGCACATAGCGATCCAGTTTCAGGTTGCGCACATGCCTTGTCAGTTCGATCCCGTCAGTATCGGGCATGCAAAGATCGCTGATGACAATCGAAATGGGTTCTTTCTTCAATATTTCGATTGCTTCAGTTCCATTAGAGGATAGAAAAACTTCACTTCCAAAGTTTTCAACAATCTTGGCCATCCATCTTTGATAGATGCGATCATCTTCAACGATTAGTATCTTTAATGAATCAAGATTATCTCCGGCGAATTCATCGCTGGAAAAGTGAACATTTTCATCTGCCTTAAGCGTTAACATTATACTTGCTCAGGTTCTTTTGTTTTCAAGTGCTGAACATTGCCTAGAACCCGAGTTAGGCGAAAAATTGTCTGCCGATCCTTAGTCTTGCCTTAGTCTGCACAAGGTCTGCCAATCTTGCTTTGTTTCGACGATATAGCTTGCATTGATGGCTTCATGAAAAGGGGGCTGCAATTATGCAGGCCACCGATCAGAATATATTATATCGTTTAAAACCAATTGCTTATTGAGTCCAAATTGGCAGTTTTCGAAGTCGAAATACATGCAAAATGGCTCTGATTCCGAAAATGAGAAGAAAATTTGCAATTACGGAAATGCATTTCTGCAGCGCTTCTGCGGGCCTTGGTCACGACTAAACCAAATTTGCGCCACAAACGAGCGGAACTCTCAGGCTGTTCCTGGTAACCACGTCTCGCCTACTCAGAGACGGATTTTTTCCGAGTACATCCTAAAAATTCAGATTTCGCGCAATGTGAATTTGCGCCGGTGAAAAGCGGATATAGATCGCTCTGTGTTCGCGTAAGGAGAAAAAAATGCAGGCCCCTCGAGTTGCAGTATTCCCGGTTGCAGGATTGGGAACAAGGTTCCTTCCGTTTACGAAATCCGTCCCGAAAGAACTACTGCCCCTGAACGGACGTCCCGTGATTGAATACGCTGTAAGCGAAGCACGAAAAGCAGGTTTTGAACGCTTTGTTTTCGTAAGTTCGCGATCGAAGCCGCAGCTTGAAGCACATTTTCAGGCGATGCCGGATTTGGAAACGAAGCTCGACGAAACTGGGAAGACGGCGCAGCTTGCGCGGGTCCGCGACGGTGACTTGAAAGACGACTTGCGCGTCGTGCACCAGGAAGAGGCGTTGGGACTTGGCCATGCCGTTCTGTGTGCCCGCGAACTCGTCAACGGCGAGCCTTTCGCGGTGCTGCTGCCGGATGATTTCATTCACAATGACCCGACCTGCCTTGAGCAGATGATGCACGCCTATCGGCGGCGCCCCGGAAACTATCTTGCCACGCATGACGTCGGCTTCGACGCGATCCACAACTATGGATGCCTCGAAATCTCCAACGCCGATGGGAAGGTGATGGCCTTAAGCGGTATGGTCGAGAAGCCTGATCCGATGGATGCGCCCTCGTCCTATGCCATCGTGGGCCGCTACATCCTGCAGCCCGCAGTCATGGAAGCTCTCGCCGTGGCCAAGCCGACGGTCAACGGTGAGATTCAGTTGACCGACGCGATCGCCGCGCAACCGGATTTGTTCGCTTATGCCTTTGAAGGCGAGCACTTCGATTGCGGTCAGCCAAGCGGCTTCGCGTCGGCCAACAGTTACGTGACGTTCAAATCTCATATGCCGAAGGTGCTGCGACGCCAGTCGTTTTCGCCTCGGTCATCCGCAGGCGTCCCAGCCGGAGCAGTCTGAGTGCCTATCGAGCAGTTCGGTGTTCGCTCACCCTCCGGCGAATACCAAAGGGAACGGCAATCCCGATGTCATAGCCGCCAGTGACACGGCCAAACGAGCAGAAGGACAAATCGGGATTGCCGCATTCCCCAGAACGCCATCGCGGCGTGTGAGGCGACAAAACGTAGACGATTGAGGCTTACAATGAAGAAGCGCGTAATCTTTCAACTGGGTTCCAACAACTGGCAACGCCCCGGAGAGTTTGCACCCGGTTCGGGCATCCTGCACGAAGCGCATCACAAGATGTACAACAGGATGGAGGACACCGTTTGCCATTCGGTCTATCCGTCCCGGTACAACGACTCCGATGATCCCACCGTCCATATCTTCCAACTCGACCACGATGTTCCTATCTGCGAGTCGGTCTCACCGGTCAGTTCCTATCGGTTTCACTCAATGAGCGACGAAGAGTTCCTGCAGTATCTCAATCGGCTGGAAGCCTTCGTTGAACGAAAGATAATCGAAATCGAAGAACGCGAGCAGGCGGATGTCGATGCGGCCGTTGCGCATCACACCTTCATCAACGCTTTGGTCCTTGGCAATGTGAACAAGCGGCGGCGTTTGAATGGTCGCACACCAATGAAGCTCTGCTGCTTTGTTCATGGGACCGCACTCAAGATGTACGCCCACGAACTGAACCAGGATAACGAGGAATACCCCCTCAGATTCCTGCCGCTGATGCAGAAGATGGGCGTCTTCTCGCGGTTCTCGCCCTATGATGTCTGTGCCACCATTTCGAACGAGCAGTCGAAGCGGTTTTCCTGCACCTTCCCCAATTTCCCGAAGGACAGGATTCTGATGTCGCCGAATGGCTATGACGCGTCGATCTTCAAGCCGGACAGTCGGATATACTTCAACCGTGGGGTCTTCCTGCAAGGTGTTGACCTGCCGCCTTCGCCATCGGGGAACGCGCCTGACAAGATCGACCCGTATTGCCCGGGCTATGTCGTGCATTGCGGCAAGTTCGCGGATTGGAAGCGTCAGGATGCCCTCCTTCATGCTGCTCGCATGTATGAAGAGGAACTTGGGCTTGGCACGCTGATCATCGGAACCGGCCCAGACGAAGATATCAAGCGTCTGCACCGGCTGGCCTATGACGAGCTTGGATTGCAGAAAACGTTCTTCCTCGGGCCGAAGAGCCAGACTGAAATCGCGAAGATCAACGCCATCGCGGATGTTGGGGTGTATCCGTCCCGGAACGAACCCTTCGGATTGGTGCTGATCGAGGCCATGGCCTGTGGAACGCCCGTCATCGGCTGCGCGTCCGGTGGTCCGGCCGATTTTGTCGACGACAGTGTCGGAGGCCTCATCCCCGAATGCGAAGGTCTTGAGCTCAGCAACCGTATTGCCGAAGCGGTCAAGTCCTCGATCCAGATGGAATGGAAACGCAAGCGCGGGCCCGAGGCGGCGAAGGTGGTCAGCGAGAACTACTCGACCCGGAAACAGTGTCTGGAACTTATTGAAAGTCTGTTCAACGAGCCCGAGCTTCAACCGACGGCACCTCTTGCCTCCACGCGGACCTTGCGCGCCTCGCACGCCTGATCTTCTGGTAATGGGCCGGGCCTGCCACTTTTTTGTGCGACCTGGCCAAGATCAAGCCTTGCAAACTTGCTCAGTCCGAGACGCTGGCTTGGGCATCGTCCGAGCTTACCGGTCTTGCATGTGGGTCAAGGGATATTGTTTCTACTATATATACTTAGATGAGATGATTTCGCTTTCGGTAGTTCTCTCCCGTTTAAAGCGCTGCGGCGCGGCACGCCGTTTGGCCGGATTACGACACGCTGTGCCGCTTTCTATTCTCTCCGATGCTTGAGTTTTTTGCTCAGTTGCGGGATAGATTACAAAGAAATCGAGTGAGTGGGGTCACAGACAGGCGTCGGTTTGCCTTTACGAAACGTGTGAGATTACTGTGACCAGTGGCGCGAGGGGAGAAGGTAGTGCCGCATAAAGTGGACTTGCATGTTGGGCGACGCATACGACATCGGCGTTGGCGTCTCAGCATGACGCAAAGAGATCTTGCCGCCGCAGTCGGTGTGCAGTTCCAGCAAATTCAGAAATACGAAATCGGAGCCAACCGGGTCTCGGCCTCGCGCTTGTGGTCGATTGCACGCGTGCAGGGCGTAGAGGTCGCCTATTACTTTGAAGGTTTGGACGAGGCTGACCTGACCGGTCAGGAACTCGCGCCCGAACTGTTCAAAGAAGGGACGAGTCGGGATGCGCTGGGTCTTTTGGAGATCAGCCGCCGTTTGCCGACCGAACAACGCACCAAGCTTATCGCTTTGGCTAAGGCCATGGCAGATGAAAGGTCGCGGGCACCTTCTACTGAGTAAACGCTAACAGTCTCGTCCATATGTGCGATCGGTTTGGCAGCCGCACCGTCAGTTCGCCTGCCTGTCTGTCGCTTTGGTGAGTGCAGCACGTCTGTCTCGAGGGTTAGTTGAGGCCATGGAAGAGGCCGTGTTTCAGCCGCCAAGACGGCCCCGGTTGAAGCCCGTCATGTGTTGGGCATGGCGTTCATCTGCGACTGAGCCGCGACCAACCCTTCAACGATCGTTGGATCGGCGCGCTTTAGCTGCCGGGACGGCTCTTTGTTCAGAATGGCCGCGACGTCGTGCAGGATCATGTCACCGATCAAATGGCGTCCGCCGGGCACAGCGGCTGCACGGTGGGGCGACAGGATGACGTTGCGGCTTGTGCGCAGAGGGTCATCGGGTGCCAGAGGTTCGTCCGGGAAGACGTCGGTGGCAACTTGGATGCGACCAGCGCCCGCGGCCTGCATCAAGGCCGGGAAATCCGCACACCACGCACGGCTGATAAGGATCACCAAAGCTGCCGGTCGCAGCTTGTCGATCAACGCCGCGCTCAGAAGGCCGCGCGTGTCTTCGGACGGAACGGCAGCGACGACAACCACGCGGCATGTCGATACCAGCGTGTCCAGATCGGTCAGCTCCACATCCGGACCGGCGTCGGAAACATAGGGGTCATACGCCATGACCTTTGGCGCGAAGGGTGCGATCAGCCGGTGCGTCTCGCGCGAGATCTGGCCATATCCGATGAAGCCAACACTCTGTTGATAAAGCGAAAAATCCGTGGCCTCGCGATCATCCAGCCATTGTTCCGTGCCGGTGCGAAATGCTTCGTGCTGATCGATCAGCCCGCGACCGCCAGCAAGCATCATGGCCAGCGCCATTTCCGCGACCGAGTTCCGAAAACCGGGAGAGCACGACAACACCTCGATCCCGCGGTCGAAGCAGGCACCATAATCCAATCCGTCACGGAACGCGCCCGAGACCTCGATCGTAGCCTTCAAATTCGAAGCGCTCGCGATCTCGTCCGCCGTCAATTCGGGCCGCGCCGCGACATAGAAATGCGCGTCTGGCAGCCGTTCCTCAACCTCCGCGCGGGGCATCGGTTCGTCGCGCCCGCCGTGTATCTCGCATAGCTCGCCAAGAGCGTCGTACGTATCCTTGCGAAACAGCTCGTCACGCTGGCGGAAATGGTTGTCGAGGATCAAAAGCGGTTTCATCAGTTTCACGCGGCGGTTGGTGCGGCATTGGCTTCGAGTATGAAAAGATGCGCGGGTTCCTCATCGAAGTCGAGGCCAATCAAGTGGCCCGGTTCGAAAACGCAATCTTCCACCAATCAGAAGGTAATCTGGAAAGCGGGCCGCTTAGGTCTTGCTCGGAACAGTATTCATCGGCGCTAGGCGACGTGCTCAAATTGTCTGAACAGCGCCTTGCAACCCGCGCTGGGCGTCGCCCCATTGACGGGGGGATTGCCCGTACATCCGTTTGAATTCCCGACTGAATTGCGACGCGCTGGCATAGCCGACATCCAGCGCCGCCTCGTTGACGGTCATGCCGCCTGCGATCTTCATGGCAGCTTTGTTGAGGCGCATGGATTTGACGAATTGCAGCGGGGACATCGTGGTGACTTCCCTGAACTTCCGATGAAACACCGCCCGGCTCATTCCAGCGCCAGCGGCCATCTGCTCGATCGAGATCGGAGCGCCCAGATTTGCCGAGACGTCGGAGATTGAACGGGCAATGGCGTTGCCGGGGCCGAAGGCACGCCGCACGACATGACCTGCCTCGCCTTTCAGAACCGCATAGGAGAGCTCGCGAAGCCGCGCATCGCCAAGAGCCGCCGCGTCCATCGGGTTCTCGGCAAGCTGTACAAGCCGCCACAACGCATCGGAAAACGCTTTGTCCCAATCCGCAAAACGGACGCCTTGGATCGCGGAACCCTTGCCGGTCACAGCAGCGCCGCTTTCGGCGTTTTCCATCTCAAGCGTTAATTCGGTCATGATCCGTGGGTTCAGCGCAATGTAGACACCAAAGAGCGGGGTGTCGGGCGAGGCCGAAGGTGTCCCGGCCTGCACAGGCATCGACATCGGACAACACAGGTAGTGACTGTCGTCATAGACATGCCGCTCGCCATCCAGCACGGCTTCCTTGTGGCCCGAAACGATGGCGATGACGCTGGGCTCGTATACGGCTGGGGCGCAAGGCACGGGGGATGTCGCCCGAAACAGCATGACACCTTCGACGCCTGTCTCGGTCAGGCCATCCGTCTGGGCAAGGCGTTTGATAAGGGACTTGATCCGGGGCTTTGTCATTGGCCGTTTCTAGGGGCGCCGTATTTGGTCTCGCAACCCGGTTGATACAATCAGGCAAGTATTCGCGACGATTGCGCCTGTTTTGGGGGTGGCGTGAGATTTATCTGCATCCCGACACGTTATGCTTGAAATCACCTGCGCCGTTGGTTCGGCCAAAAGGACAAGTCCCATGCCAGATACTCAATTCGGTCCCCGCGGCTGGACGCCCGAGCGTCTTGGCACTCTGGGTGGCAAGACCTTTCTGATCACCGGCGCGAATGCCGGGGCTGGTTTCGAAGCGTCGCGCATCCTGCTGTCTAAAGGGGCGCGGGTTGTTATGCTGAACCGCAGCGCCGACAAATCGACGGCGGCGGTCGCACGGTTGCAGGAAGAGTTCGGTGCCGATGCCGATGTCAGTTTCATTCGAATGGACCTGGCGGATCTCGCCAGCGTGCGCGCGGCGGCGGCAGAGGTTCTGGCATCCGTGCCCCGCATCGACGCCTTGATCTGCAATGCCGCAATCGCGCAAGTGCCCACGCAGCAGCATACGGTGGACGGGTTCGAAAGCCAGTTGGGCACCAATCACTATGGCCATTTCGTTCTGTGTGGATTGCTGTTCGAGCGGCTCGACCAATCGCACGGGCGGATCGTTGTCGTGGCCAGCCTAGGCTATAAACTGGGGATCAGAACCATCCAGTTCGACGACATGGACTGGGATGCGAATTACAGCCCGAATGGGGTCTACAGTCAAAGCAAGCTGGCGCAGATGATGTTTGCTTACGAGTTGCAGGACCGGGTCGCTGCTGCGGGAAAGAACGTGTCCGTCTATGTGTGCCACCCCGGTGCCTCTGCGACCTCGCTCATCAGCACCAGTGGCGGTCGGCTGATGCGGGCGGTCTGGTGGCTTATGACCAAGACGCCGATGGTCCAGAGCGCCGAGAAGGGCGCCTATCCCGAAGTGATGTGCGCGACCGAGGACGGGCGTGAACAGCGCGCCTTCTATGGCCCGACCGGCCGGATGGAGGCGGTCGGGCCGGTAGGGCGCGGCACCTTGGAGCCGCACGCGCATGACAAGGACGTCATGGCGCGGCTCTGGAGCGTTTCAGAAGACGCCACCGGGTTTGACTGGCCCGTTTAACCCACCGCGGCCGGGCCGTAGGTCTCAGGCCAGATAGGTGCGGAACCATGCGATCATGCGTTCCTGAGCAAGCGTGGCGGCGTCCTCGTCATAGCGCGGCGTCGTGTCATTGTGGAACCCGTGGTTCACGCCGGGATAGATATGCGCCTCGTAGCGCTTGTCGTTCTCTTCAAGCGCCTTCTGGAACTCGGGCCACATCGCGTTGATCCGCCGATCCAGCGCGGCAAGCTGGATCATCAGCGGGGCTTCAATCTGGGCAACCTGATCGCTTGCCGCGGCGGCGCCATAGAACGGAACGCCAGCTGCCATCTCGGGATAAGCCACGGCCAGCTTGTTGACCACGCCACCGCCATAGCAGAAGCCGGTGGCGCCGACTTTGCCGTTCGTGCCGTCCATGGCTTGCAAGTACTCGAAGCCCGCGAAGAAGTCGTTCAGCAACGCGTCACGGTCAAGGCTGCGCTGCATCGTGCGCCCTTCATCATCGGTGCCGGGATAGCCGCCCAGTGATGAGAGGCCGTCCGGCCCCATGGCAACGAAGCCCGCTTTCGCGATCCGGCGCACGACGTCGCGGATATAGGGGTTCAGCCCTCGGTTCTCATGCACGACCAGCACGGCGGCGGGCGGACGCTCGGGATCGATCTCGGCCGGTTTCACCAGATAGGCGGTGATGTCTCCGGTGCCGTTCGGGCTGGGATACACGATGTCCTCCCCAACGATATCGCTGTCATCGGCGGCAACTTGTTGGGCCAGTGCATAGTCGGGGGACAACGTGCCAAGGATGGCGGCGGCGGTCAGGCCGCCGACGGCCCACTTCCCTGCTTTGTCCAAGAACTCGCGCTTGGAAATCATGCCATGGGCGTAATAGTCGTAGAGATCGAGCAATTCCTGATCGAAATCCGCTGCCGTCAACCGGCCTTGCTGAACATGTTCGTTCATGTCGCGCCTCCAAATATGTCTAATTGAATTTACATATCACATGTCACGTGGACATGTCGCCGCTCTCCTTCGCGAAACAGGCGGCGAACGGCTCACTCGATCTGCAGGGCGTTGAACTTGTGGATGATGATTTCCGAGCGCGTGATTTCGAGCACGCCCTCGGCCCGCAGCTTTTCCAAAGTCTGCGTCACCCATTGGCGCGTTGCCCCCACAATGAACGCGATCTGTTCATAGGTGATCGTGCGGTCGATGATGATCGTGGTGCCTTCGTGCCGCCCGTGGGTGTCGGCAAAGATCACAAGGAACTGCCGCAAGCGTTCGGTGACCGAGCGCGTGCCCAGCATCTGGATCAGGGCGGAATAGCATTTGCCCTTGGCGATCAGGCCATGGATTACGGCGATCGCAACGTCGGGAATGTCGCGTACAAGCTTTTGCAGGCTCATGCCCGAGAGAAAAACCATCTCGCAATCCTCCATCGCGTCCGCCGACCAGACGTGGCGGCCGCGCCCAAAGACTTCCGGTCCGCCGATGAAGTGGCCTGCGGTCCAGTAGGCCAGGGTGATCTCGCGCCCCGTCGGCCCAACGTAATAGGTGCGTGCCCGCCCGCTCTCGATGATCCAGACGCCGGTGTGGCTGTCGCCCTGGTGGAAGATGCTGTCGCCCTTCTCGAAGGTGCAGCGCGTGCCCATCTTGCGGACGGTCTTTTGATCTTCAACTGAAAGCGCGTTCAGAAAACCCGACCCTTCGTTGATGTCGAGAACGTACTCGGACAGAAAGATCGCGCCGCGTGTTTCGTCCTGTGTGTCGTCTTCGCGGTGATGGATCATGATCGTGCCTCGGCGGCCAGATAGGCTGCAATCGCTTCGATCGTGCCGTCATCGACCGAGAGCAGGTTCTTGTGCAGGCCGGGGGCCGACGGCGCATCGCGCCGATCTTCGCGGAAATCCAGCATTTGCTTTTCCAGATAGGCGGGCTTCTGGGATGTCAGGTGTGGAACCAGCGGATCGCCGTCCGGCAGGTTGTCGTGGCACGCGGCGCAGCCAAGATCGGCAAAGCTAGCTTCCCCGACTGCCGTATCCTCGGCGGGGTAGGGGGCGGGCGCGTCCTGCGACGCGAACCAGTCGGCTACGAAAGGAATATCCTCGGGCTGCAGCTCGGTCACGATCGTCACCATCTGCCCGCCGTCGTTGGTGCGGTGACCGTCGCGAAACGCGCGCACTTGCGCTTCGATATAGGCAGGCTTCTGCCCGCCGAGATTGGGAAACTTCCCGGTGTGAGATACGCCGAAAAGGCCGTGGCACAGGGCGCATGTTTCATAAGCGGGGTATTGCGACGGGTCGTAATCCGCCAGTGCGGGTGTCGCCAGACAGGCCAGAAAAGCGAACGCCCTAGCTGCCATGCGAATGCTTGGCCCCCATCATCGGCATGACCTTGGCCTCAACCGGGAAAGCCTCGCCATTTGCAAATTGCAACGTCAGGGCAACCGTCCCACCGTCTTCCAGCGCAGCGCTCGGTCGCATCAGCATCACGTGCAGACCGCCGCGTTCGAAGGCCACGCTTTGACCGGGGGCGATTTCCAGCACATCGACCGAGGACATGGTGGCGATGTCGTCCTTGACCTCGGTCATGTGGATATGGGCCATCATGTAGCCGTCGGCGGAAACGCCGATCAGCTGGCGCGGCGTGTCGCCGGTATTGGTCAGGGTGAAGTAAGCGGCATGGGCCATCACGCCCGGAGGCGCGAGCGGAACCATGGGGCTTTCAACCTTCAGGCCACCGGCCATGGCGGGGGCGGCCAGAAATGACAGCGCCAAAGCAAAACGGATCATTGGGTCAACTCCCGGCGGTACTGGATTTGAAGGCGGGCCAGAAACTCGGCCGTCATGCCGGGATCGAACGGGGGCTGCAGCTTGGCCCGCAACGTGCCGTCTGGTGCAATGACCGAGACCGAGGAACTGTGCTGAACCTCGTAATACCCGGTGTGGTCCGGGTCGAGGATGCGATAGAAACTGTCGGTCGCCTCGACCAGCGTGTTGATCTGCTCACGGGTGCCGGTGAAGCTTTCGAATTCGGGGTGAAAGAACTTGGCGTACTCGCTGATGTAACCCGCGTCACGATCCGGATCGACCGAGATGAAGGCAACCTTCGGCACGCTGTCAGGACGCACCCGCATCCCCGTTTCGGCAACGGCGGCTTCAAGGTTGCCCAGCGTAAACGGGCAGACATCTGGGCAGGACAGGAAACCGAACATCACGATGGTCCAGTTGCCGTCAAGGTCGGCCTGCGTGAAGTCCTCGCCTAACTCGTTGGTGAAGGCAAAGGCGGGCAGCTCGACCGGCTCGTCCAGCATCACGCCTTGGACTTGCGCGGTAACGGGCGTGGAGAGAAGGGCAAAAGCCAAGGCAGCGATCTGTTTCATGCGTTCTGATCCTCGAAGGCTTTGCGGCTTTCCGCCTTGATCGTGTCGAGGCAGAACTGACGCGCTTTGATGTATTCGGGGGTCGACGCCAGATCGGTCGTGCGCGGGCGCGGCAGGTCGATCCGAACGTCTTCGATGATCCGGCCGGGGGCTGCGCTCATGATCAGCACGCGGTCGGCCAGGAAGACGGCTTCGTCCACGTCATGCGTGACGAAGACCACCGTGGTGCCGAACTTGTTCCAGATCTCCAGCAGGCTTTCCTGCATCATCAGGCGGGTCTGCGCATCAAGTGCGCCGAACGGCTCGTCCATCAGCAGAACCGACGGATAATTGGCCAGGGCACGCGCAATGCCGACGCGCTGTTGCATGCCACCAGACAGTTCGGCGGGATACCGGTTGCCGAACTTCTTGAGGCCCACCAGTTCAAGGAAGGTGTTGGCCGTCGATCCGGCTTCGGTGCGGGTGTGACCCGCCATCTTGGGGCCGAATGCGACGTTCTCGTAAACCGTCTTCCACGGCAGCAGCGAATACTGCTGGAACACCATCCCACGGTCGGGGCCGGGCTTTTCGACCACCTCGCCATCCACGCGCACCGCGCCGGTGGTCGGGTTCACATAGCCTGCAATGGCGTTCAGCAATGTCGACTTCCCGCAGCCTGACGGCCCAAGGATACAAACGAACTCGCCTGCCTTGATGTCGAGCGACGTGGTCTCGACCGCCAGATGGGCGTCTTTGCCAGAGCCGAACGTGATCGACACCTCGTCCACCTTGATCTGGCCTTTGCCTTGCGACTTGCCCCGGTCGGGCTCTTTGAACTTCAGAACATCAAGCATCGACGGGCGCTCCTTTCGGTTCGGGTTCCGCGGGCGGATAGGCTTTGCGGGCGGCGAGGACGACGATCAGGATCGAGAGTGTTCCGAAACCCATGCTGGTCAGCACCGGCCCCATCGTTTCAAGCGCAAGCGAGGTCGAGACACCAAGGCCCAACATCGCAAGACCCACGACCCAGCTTGGCGTGGCGCAGCAGACCACCCAGCTCATCGTGGCGTTGGTCATTGCGACCAGAAGCGCGCCCAGACCGGTGGTCGCCCGCATCGTGGTCGACGTGCCTGCGTCGCAGGTGTCGCGCCGCACAAGGGCGAGGCAGAGCGAGACCATGGCACCCAGAATGAACAGCACGAAAAGGCGCGAGGGCACCACGTTGAGGCTCCACTCCGAGATCCCCATACCATAGTCGTAGTTCATGTAGCCGATCTCGATCAGCCACTCTTCCCAGATGATGTGCACCGCGTCGCGCCACGAAGGCGTCGACTGGATGATATGGGCGGCACTGCCGAACCAGTCATAGAAGGTCACGTAATTCGGGATGTCCTGAAAGCGCACGATCAGGGCGATCATCATCACCACCTGAAAGATCAGCGCAAAGACCAGCCCATGCAGGGCCATGGTTTTCCAATTGCCGCGAAGCTCGTCCCAAAGTGTCGAAAGCACCAGCATTACCGTGTCCTTTCCTGCCATTTGAGCATTGGTTTGGTGATCAGTTTGACGGCGGCGGTCGATGCGGTGCCGAGGAAGCCGATGACCAGCATGCCGACCACGATGTCCTGATAGTTGATCAGGCTGTACGCATCCCACGTAAAATAGCCGATGCCGTACTGGCCCGAGATGATTTCACCGGCCAGAAGCGAGAACCAGCTGACACCCATCCCGATGGCAAGCCCGGCGGCAATGGACGGCAAGGCCGCCGGGATCACCACGTGCCGAAACACCGCCCACCGCGACGCACCGAGGGATTGGACGGCGCGCACCAGCACTTCAGGCGTTTGTTCGACACCATGCAACGTGTTCAGAACAATGGGGAAAAGGGCCCCAAGGAAGGTGATATAGATGATCGAGCTTTCTTCCGTCGGCCACATCAGGATGGCGAGCGGAATCCACGCAACCGCCGGGATGGGCCGGATCACTTCGATATAGGGCATGATGAAGGCCCGCGCGATCCGCGACCGGCCCATGATCAGTCCGATGGAAATGCCAAGGGCCACTGCAAGGCTGTAGCTGATCAGAATGCGCCGCATCGAGACATAGATATGCGTCCAGAAAATTTCGGTCTGCACATGCGCCACGAAGGCAGTGAAAACGCGCAACGGCGAGGGGACGTTCTCGAAGTTGATGTAGAAGTCGAGGTTGATCGCCGTCACGAAATGCCAAAGCAGCACGCCGATGGTCAGCGAAAGGGCCACGATGCCCGCGCTCGATATATGTTCGCGTGTGATCTTGAGTGTCGGTGTGCTCATCTTCGGCCCTAGGTCACCGGAGGAGACGGCAAGGACCGGCGCTTTCTCAGCTTCGGTCTCGGTCTCAACCACTTTAGGCTTTACCGCGGTGTCCATATTCACCCCCTGGTCTTGGTCGTGAAGCCGGGGCAAGCAGCGCCGCCCCGGCTTTGATCTTGTGTGTGGTTCAGGCTCAGCCTTCGGTCACGAAGTCCGCGATGGCTTCGTCGAAGGTGATGACCGTGCCGCTGTTGGCCGAAGCGAAGGCATCTGCATCACCCTTGCGCAGGAACGTTGCGTAGTCGTCGCCTGCCTTGACCCAGAACGCGGTCTTGCCGAAGAGCTTCAGGCCGGTCTCGACGTCATAGACATAGGACGCGTTGACCAAAGCAGCCGTTGCCCGGATGTCGGCCATGGCTTTCAGGAAGTCCGGCATCGTCTCGTGTGTGCTAACGCCATCGCGCGAGTGCCAGATCTCCATCGGCAGACCCTTGTTGGCCATCGCCGGGTCAACCATGTCGGCCTTGTCGGCGTCATAATCGACACCCAGTTCGGCATAGGCTTTGCGGATATAGTCCTCGGTGATCCAGGCTTCGAAATCGAGCGGCGGGATCGCCTTTTCCTTGACCAGAACGCCGTGGTTGAACTTCAGCGCATCGACCCATTCGTCCTTGATCGAAGGCTCAAGCGTCAGGTGACCGCCTTCCGAGAAGTAGAGGTACAGAACTTCTTTCTCGACGCCGGTCCAGCCTTCCATTTCGGTCACGGCACGCATCGGGTCCTCGCGGATCCACTCGCCTGCTTCCCAAACGGCCTTGATAAAGGCTTCGACCACTTCCGGATATTCGACCGCGAAGTCCTCGCGCACGACCACGCCGTGCAGGTAAGGCACGCCCGCTTCCGAGCCGTCATAGATCTTACGGCCCGTGCCCCGGAATTCCATGATCTCGGACCATGGGCAGAAGTCGCTATGCGCGTCGATCTTGCCGGCAGCGATGTTGGCCGCGCCCACGGCAGGGCTCTGGTTCTTCAGAACATAGTCCGAGGACGGAATGTTGTTGTCCTGCATGGCCTTCAGCAACATGCCCCATGCGGCGGACCCGACAGGTGTCGACACTTCTTTGCCGACCAGATCGGTGATCGAATAGAGATCGCTCTCGACCGGAACGACGATGCCGTTGCCCGAGCCTTTCAGGTTGTAGCCCGTGCCCGCAACATAGAGTGTGCGCAGGCTGTCGGTTTCCTGGAACTTGGCGCCGTTCACGATGAGGGGATAGTCGCCCATCACGCCGAAGTTCAGCTTGTTGGCCAGCATCTGGTTGGTGATCGGTCCGCCCGAGCTGTAGTCGGCCCAGCTGACATCGTACTCGGCCTCGGCATACTTGCCTTCGGTTGGCAGGTACTTTTCAAGAAGCCCCAGCTCTTTTACGACGATCCCCGCCGTATAGGTGTCGGTGCACATCGACTGGTGCCCGATGGCGATGCTGATTTTCTCAGCTGACGCCATACCTGCAAGCGGCATCAGTGCCGCTGCCAGGATTGCGCTTTTGGTGAAGTGTTTCATGGCTACCCCCTGTTGGATAAACGGTTGCTCTGCGCGTTAGTTTCCGCGTGAAAACCGGTTCGGCAAAATCAACAGGGGCGTTTTTCAAAGGTTTTATGACCGGATTCGCGGCTTGCCTGAAAATGAAGCGCGAAATAGGTCAATTGGGGGCAAATGCGTCGCGGAAAAGACGGATTTGGGTGCGAATCGACAGGTCATAAAAATATTTAAAAACAATAAGTTAGTTGTATTTTTGGTGACGATTTCATAGTACACGACTCAAAACATAATGCGCCCCATTTTGGGATTTGAAAGCGACCGTTTTGGGCATGTTCGTCGCCAGGCATCAAGAGCTTTCTCCGGGTCATGCAAAATCCAACGTCGTAGAGCGTCGAGCCCGACTCTA
>JAJDUZ010000009.1 GCA_022826385.1 Silicimonas sp. | reverse complement strand
TGGAAAAGTCGCGGCACGCACGGCGAATTTTCGCGGAATCCGCCGAATCAGGGGGCATCGCCGGATCCGGCCTCAAAAATGTTGTTTGATTTCAGCGCACTAAAAAATCGTCATCCGCCATACAGAAATCGCACCCGGGCTGACCTCTTCAGCAATGATCAGCACCTTGATCTTCTGGGCGTGTGCCCGGCGCACAAGGTCTGTCATCAGGTCGACCGAGCCTTCGTCCTCCTGGTCGATCGCCAGTGCGACGAATTCCAGATGGTCTGCCTCGGGTTGATCGAAGAAGACGGCCGCGTCCTCGAGCGAGAGATCGCCCCAGTTCTCGCCGCATTCATTCTCCATGTCTTCGATCAGAAGATCGAAGTTCTGGACGTCCCGACTTATCGTACAGGCGACGATCGGTGCCGGTTCATCCTGCAAAGCCGCGTTGCTACTCATATCCCTCACGTCCTTCCGTTCTGGGCCCCATTTCGAACGGGGGTCTGTCAGGGCGAGGGCCACAATCGGCGCACTTCACCCTAATGATGACCAGTGACCGGCAATATTGGCGACATTGAGGCTAAAAGATCGTAATTATTCGATATTCAACAACGATCAGAAACAACGAAAAAGGGCGGCCCGATGGGCCGCCCTTCGCTTTTATTTCAGTGGCTTATCCGCCGCCTTCGATGGCTGCGACGCCTCCGCCGAGCGGCGATGCTGCTGTTGCCGAGCCGACATAGCCGCCCCAGATCACGCGGGCATAAGCACCGTCCAGGCGACCCGAGCACAGAACCTTGCCTTCGCGGTAGCGCGGCGCGCCTTTCGCATCGGTTGTTCCGTCCAGAGCGACGACCGGATCGGGCACGATATAGCCCTTGGCCCGGCCGGCACACATCTGGGCCAGCATGTTGTTCATCGTCGGGTTGCCGAAGCCACCTTCGTCGAGGAACGCGCCGGCTTCCGAGTTGAACGTCTTCACTCCGGCTTCGTCGCAAGCGACCAGGGCAAGAAGCCCAAGACCAGCAACGATGGATTTTGTCTTGAAGGTCATGTCTCTTACTCCATCACGTAGCCGTAGGAACCACCGAAGTCCTGCTTGGCCACTTCAGCCGCGGCGCCCGAGGTCGGTGCACCGGCAGGACGCGCGACGCGCCCGAACAGGAACAGTTCGCTCTCGGTCGGCGGACGGATGCGATCCGTCGGCAGGGCCAGGGCTTCACCGCTGACCGGCGTCACGAGATGCGGGGTGATGATGATCACCAGTTCCGACTGATTGCGCTGCGGAACAGGGCTCCGAGGATCGGGATGTCACCCAGCCACGGCGATTGAGTCGCGGTGTCACTGAAGTCATCCTGCAGAAGGCCTGCAATTGCGAAGCTCTGACCGTCCAGCATTTCAACCGTGGTCTGCGTTTCACGACGGCGGAACGCGTTGACCGCGATGCCGCTGCCTGTGACCGACACCGAGTCATCGATTTCCGAGACGGCTGCGTTCAGTTCCAGATTGATGAGGTTGCCATCGACCACGCGCGGAATGAACGTCAGTTGAACACCGAAGGGACGATATTCGATCGCGATGCCATCATCGTCAGCGACCGGGATCGGATACTCGCCACCAGCAAGGAAGCTTGCTTCCTGGCCGCTCAGAGCGACAAGGTTCGGTTCCGCCAGCGTCCGAACGAGGTTCTTGGTTTCGAGAGCCTCGAGGATTGCGTTGAACGCCATGCTGCCGATGTCGAACGAGCCGAGGATTTGGCCGCCGCCGAAGTCCTGCTGGATGACCCGCTCGAGAACTGCCGACGTTGCAGTGTTGCCAAGTGCGTCAACCGTTACAGTGTCGACACCGACCGATGCCGTACCAAGTGCGGCGCCTTCAGAGCCAACACCGTCGCCGTTCTGGACGGTAAGACCGCCGCTAAGCGACTTGAGCACTGTCCGCTGAACTTCCGCGAAGCGCACCTTCAGCATCACCTGCTGGGTGCCGCCGACAACCATCATGTTCGAAACCCGGTCAGGTGCGTAGCGACCTGCAAGGGCCAGGGCCCGGTCAAGTTTCTCGATCGACGAGACAGTGCCCGAGAGCACGATGCCGTCATTGGCTGTGCGAACTTCAATCGGCTCGCCGGGAAGGATTTGACGCAGACGCTCCTTGAATTCGGCCACGTCCGGGGTCACCTGAACTTCGACATTCGTGATCAGGCGGCCATCAGGGCCAAGAAGTGTCAGTGTCGTGCGACCCGGTGCTTTGCCGAGCACGTAGATCGTCCGATCCGACAATGTTGAGATGTCAGCGATGCCGGGGTTTGCGATGCTGAGTTCCGCAAAAGGATTTTCTGCTTCGACGACAACTGCCCGGTTCATCGGAACCTGAAGTGCTGTCGAAACCTCCCCCTGCATGATTGTAAGCGACTGCGCCCCTGCTTGGGGAACAGACGCTGTTGTGACGGCGAGCCCCACGAGCGCCGCCCTGATAACGCTATTAAATTGCATGTGACCTGCCTTTCCGATCACGCCTCAGTTTCCAGGTTTGATACCTTTATAGCGCGAACACTGGGCTAATGTTGAAAATTTTTCAACAATCAGTCACTTGAATGCCGAATCTTATGTGGATGACGCGCAACACATTCGCACCAGTAGCGCCCAAAATGAAACACGCCACCGAATGTGGTGGCGTGCGTCAAAATCCGGTTAAGACGGAATGCTTAATTTGTGCAAGGGATCTCGATCGAGATCGTTTCCTCGCCCTGGCGTCGACGAACGAAGCAACGCTTGCGTTGTTCGGCCTTCTTTTCCTCGATCCCCAGAACGTCACGCTGGTTCACGGCGATCGCGTCGGCAATCACGCTTTCCTCGTCGGCACCCACCAGTGACAGCGACAGGCGGCCGGTCGACTGAGCTTGTGCCAGCTTGGCAACTTCGGTCGGGCTGACTTCCACGGTCACGGTCCGCGCGACAGTCGGGTTGTTGTTGTCTTCATCAGCCGATTGGTTGATCGCGATCAGACGCATGTTCGAATGGATCAGCTGGGTCAGGTTGCCGTCATTGAGGCGGCCCGTCCAATAGACATCGACGCGGTCGCCCGGGCGCAGGAAGCCCGAAACGCCGGATGTGACGTCCGTTTTGATCGTGAACGCACGCATGCCGGGGCTGAGGCGCGACGAAACGCCGGCATCTTCGCCAGGCGCGGTTACTTTCACCTGAAGAATAGCCTCGTCCGGTTCCATAGCGCGCAGGATCGAGCGCAGTTCTTCATTGCCAGACGGGAACAATTCCTTGGGGTCCGTAAAGGCGCCTTTCGGTATCGCGGCGGTCGGCCAGCGCACGATTTTGACGTCTTTCGTGGTCAGCTTCTGCCCGTAACGCATCCGCTTGTTCACCACCATTACATCCGTCGTCGGGACGATGGCCTTTTTGGCAGCTTCAGCTTCGGCAATCTGCAGTTGCTGCTGGGTGAAAAAGTCGCGTGCCATGTAAACAGCCGCGCCAGCCAGCGCTACGCCGAGAAGCAGAACGAGTCCAAACACCAATCTCATCACATGTCCTCTCTGGTTTTCGAGGGGGCAAGATTGGTCAGCCCCCTTTCACCTTTGTCAGGTTCATCTTCCTGCAGCATTGTGGCGAAACCGTGGACGAATTCCGAAAATGTGAAGGATCGTCCAATGTGTTGTTGAAACTCAGAAGACAGGCATGTCCGCAGCAGGTGGTTCAGCGTCGTAAAGGACAGCGCCGAGACCTTCAGAGACATCCGTTGCACCTCCGCCAACCGCGGTGATGACAACAATGCCAAGTCCCACGATCGCTGCGGTCAGAACAACCCAGTCGACGGTAACAGCCCCATCTTCAGATTTTAGAAAATCGATCAAATTGACCATTTCGCATCCCCTTCGAAGCATCAGGCTTCATTTGGCACGCGAAGGCCGATGCTGAATATTGGTAGAGAAGCGAAGGCCGCGCTCCAGCGGCCTTCGCATTTCGACAAATTAGGTGCCGTTGCCCGAACCAAAGGCCGAGTCGAGGCCGTCCAGCGTACGGACGTTGGCGTCAGCCAGGCTTTCCGAGATTTTGTCAGCCAGGCTGGTGGTGCCGTTGCCGACCGAGGTCAGAACGGCGATGCCGAGACCAACGATTGCAGCAGTCAGAACAACCCAGTCAACGGTGACTGCGCCAGATTCGTCTTCAAGAAAAGCGTTGAACAGTTTCATATGTCCCTCCATTGAGCACGCTCAGTTTCATCAAACCAACGCTGCGGACCGACCTCTCACATTCGGTCATATGCCGCGTTTGGTATGGTGGTATATGGCCCGCTAATTTGGGCGAGAGTTTGGCGTGGGTCGTACAATTTTCCATCGCATCGGGCAATTTGCAGAAAGCAATGTAAATATCTGATATTAAACAGTTATAGTGGAAAACTCTGTTTGGTCAGACTGACCAATTCCCTGGTAATTGCCTCACTTTTCGCGATCCTTGAACAATCCGCCCGATTCCGACTGGTAACTGCCTGCGTCTTCTGCAAAGTTTCCGCCCAGATTGCTAAAAGAGTTTTAAACCGCGATGAGAGCTGTTCGGGGATTCGGAGCTTTTTTGCTCGTAGCGCTGTTTTGCGGCGCAGGTGCGATGGCGCAAACTCCTTCCACGGCTCAAGCGGGCGGCGATTTCACGTTCAAGCGTGTCGCCCCGCCCTCAAACGGGGCTGGGCGGCGGATTACCGTTCAGATTGATCCCGACGAGGAAGTCTTCCGGATCACGCCCGGCGGCGCCCCGAGGCGACCGGGGGATCCCCGGCCCGACGCCGCGACAGCACCGTTGCCCGAAATCGCGCCCGCGACGCCCAGCGAGTATGACTGGTACTGGGCCAGCGTTTCGCCCTCGGCCGGCATTGACCCCGCGACGCGGTTCCAGCTTGCGATGGATACGCTGCGCAAGAATGCGGTCCGGGTGCGCACGCCTCGGCTGGAGACGCTGCAGCGCATTGTCGACGCCCATGGAAACGACATCTTGGCGTCGACAATCGGAACTGGCGTGTCTCCTGCATTGGTGTTGGCGGTTATTACGGTGGAAAGCGCGGGGCAGACCGATGCCGTCAGTTCGGCCGGTGCCCAAGGGCTGATGCAACTGATACCGGCAACTGCCGAGCGCTTCGGCGTGGCCGACAGCATGGACCCACAGGCCAACATCAAGGGGGGCGTGACCTATCTTGATTGGCTTTTGAAAGAATTCGAGCGCGACCCGGTGCTGGCGCTTGCCGGATACAACGCGGGCGAGGGCGCTGTCCGCAAACACAACGGCGTGCCACCATTCTCGGAAACGCGGGCTTACGTTCCGAAGGTGCTTGCGGCCTGGAACCTTGCGCGGGGACTGTGTCTGACACCACCGCAATTGATCAGTGACGGCTGTGTCTTTGTCCGGCGTAGTGCGTCGAACTGACGATCTTGGGTGTTCATCATCTCTTGAGTTGCACTGCAGAGCGGACCCGTTGTGTGCCGCGATAAGACGCCAGATATCTTGTCTATATACAGAGCCTCTTGCAAAACTATTGCGATGAAGCGCTGGCGCGGCGGGTCTCATGTTCTGCGTGGGGTTTCGGTCGCCAGAGGCCGCGCATTGGTCGGGAATTGCCATGCCTCCAGCGCTTGAAGAAGAACATAAGGCGAACA
>JAJDUZ010000027.1 GCA_022826385.1 Silicimonas sp. | reverse complement strand
ATGTTTGCAATCAGCAACAGGGCGGGCAAAGCCGAAACGGGATCACGCAATCACTGCCGAAAAAGCCGAACCCGGTCCCGGATGACGTGCCGGCACGTCAAACACCGCGTCAAAACCCGCAGAGAAAAAATTAGCCGTGGTCCAAGGGGGGCACGACCGGCCTTTGCTAAGCTTCGAGACCTGATTTCAGGTTTTCTGTTCTTGCAAGTGCAGCTTCATATCCATCAACACCTGCTGCAAAGAGTTGGTCTCATCAAGCAGCCGACGGGCTTCGTTCAGTGAAATCACGCCGTCTGCAATCGAATGGTTGTATTCCGCCATCAGATTGGCAAAGCGCTGCGACAACAGAATGACGTCAGCGTTCAGTCCACCGGCTCGCTCGCCCCGGTCGCTGTCGTATTCCAGTTTCAACTGTTGCAGTTCAGCCAGGGCCTTGGTGACAAACGGTACGCTTGCCACGGATTCCAACTCTACCAGCACATTCACCGGAATGTATCGATCCGAATTTTCATCCATGAGTGACGCATAGCGCCCAAGAGTCGCTTTTGATTTTCCGGACACTTCGCAGGCTTTGGCATAGCCGATGTCCTTGATCAGCGCTTCTGTGTGGCGCTTCAGATACTCACCACGCGCCTGGCGCGGATCTTTTGTCATTCCTTGTCCCCCGACATTATCTTTCGCGACCCCATTGCATGGGATAACCGAAACGAACCGAAAAGCCTATATTCAATAAGCTTACGCAACGGAACCTGTGCTGGCGCGCAACAAATGAAAAACGCAGGGCGTTGTCTCTGGCGGCCCCGATAGGAGTCGAACCTATGACCTACCGCTTAGGAGGCGGTTGCTCTATCCTCTGAGCTACGGGGCCGCTTCACTGCTTGTCCCGCGTTCAAGCGATCAGATCAAGGTGCTTGGCTTCGCATTTCGTTAGCGGTAACTTGCCATAACCTTTCTGCCGGAGCCCATCATGGACGAAGATGACAAGGTCATCTCGATAAACAAGGACGTCACGCCGCCCAAGCGCCCGCTGACGTTGAAGGACGTTTCGATTGCCTCGGGCGTCTCTGAAATGACCGTCAGTCGCGTCCTGCGCAATCGGGGCGACGTGTCGGACGCGACCCGCAAGAAGGTGCTTCAGGCAGCCAAATCCCTTGGCTATGTGCCGAACAAGATCGCAGGCGCTTTGGCTTCAAGCCGCGTGAACCTTGTGGCAGTGATTATTCCGTCGCTTTCCAACATGGTGTTCCCGGAAGTGCTGACCGGTATTTCCGAGATCCTGGACGACACACCGCTGCAGGCGGTGGTCGGTGTCACGAATTATTCTCCCGAGAAGGAAGAAGAAGTCCTTTTTGAAATGCTGTCCTGGCGTCCAAGCGGCGTGATCCTGGCCGGGCTTGAACATTCGGAAGCCTCGCGCGCCATGTTACAAGCCGCGGGTGTGCCGGTGGTCGAGATCATGGATACGGATGGACAGGCGATCGACTCGGTCGTTGGCATTTCCCATCGTCGCGCAGGTCGCGAGATGGCCCGTCACATCGTGAAGAACGGCTATCGCCAGATCGGATTTCTCGGCACCAAAATGCCCATGGACCACCGCGCAAGGAAGCGGTTCGAAGGGTTTACCGAGGCATTGGCCCGCGAGGGCATCGAAGTCGTCGATCAGGTCTTCTATGAAGGCGGGTCCGGCTTGGCCAAGGGGCGCGAGATGACCGAGCGCATTCTCGAGAGGTCGCCCGACCTCGACTTCCTCTATTACTCGAACGACATGATCGGCGCGGGTGGGATGTTGTACCTGCTGGATCAGGGCATCGACGTTCCGGGCCAGATCGGCCTTGCGGGCTTCAACGGGTCGGACATTCTCGAAGGGTTCTCGGTAAAACTTGCAACGATGGATGCCGGTCGCCGGGATATCGGGCGCGAAGCAGCACGCATCGTCGCCGGACGTACGGACGGTTCAATCACCGAGCCGGGCCAGCGGGTCGAGCTGGAGCCGACTCTGCAACCGGGCGACACATTAAAACGCAGATAAACCCTTAGGCAGTTTGCGCCAGACGCCGCAACTTCGCCGTTTTTGCGTAACTTCATCGAAAGAGATCCGTCTGATGCTGACCTGAAGCACGGGGGTGTGCGGGTGGATCGGACGGTCGCTGGGCAGGTTGCCCGCCAAGCGGCGTATGGTCTTCCACCCATTTTGGTGGAGAGAGACGGGTGTGTAACTTATGCGCAAGCAGCCAGCCTTGGGCTGACGAGTGTTTCTATGGTGATCTTGTTTCGCCGGAAGGCTCAGGTTCTGCAGACGGCGAGGCAAGCTCGCTGCCCGTATACACATACGACCAGATCGCCACCCAGTTGACGCATGACTATTGGGGCGGTTCAGCGCGCAGCTTCGACGTCACAACAGGCGACACACTATATGTGGACGTGACCGGATTGACGGCAAGCGGTCAGGCAATGGCGTTGCAGGCGCTCGACGCGTGGAGCCACGTGTCGGGGCTGAACTTCGTCGAGGTCAACAGCGACACAGCACCGACCAGCACCATCATCGAAACGACCGACGCGCCTCACAGCCCGTCCAACGACTATATCGTCGCCGCAGGAGAGGACTTCCTCGGCACCCTCGAAGCGACAGGCGACCGCGATACGGTCGCTGTCTATATGACGGCCGGTCAGACCTTCACCTTCACGCTGGAGGGTGAAGGCAGTTCCGAACTGGCGGATCCGTACCTTTATCTGTTGAACGCCAGCGGCGCGGTCCTTGCCCAGAACGATGATGCGGTCGGAACGGATTCCGCACTGACTTATCAAGCCACCTATACGGGATATCACTATGTGCAGGCCGGCGCCTTCAACGACCAGGGCACGGGCGACTACCGACTGTCGGTTCGGGAAGGCAGCCTTGTGGCTGACATCGTATTCGACGACACGAACTCTGGCGCTTACTGTTCAAGCAGCGTCTGGAACGGCACCATCCAGTCGTCTTACGTGAATGTCGATCCGAACTGGGCCGGCGGCGCCAATCGCACCGATGGCTACTATTTCCAGACCTATATTCACGAGATTGGTCACGCCCTCGGCCTTGGGCATGCCGGAAACTACAACGGCAGCGCAACCTACGGGGTCGACAATCACTATCAAAACGACAGCTGGCAGGCGTCGATCATGTCGTACTTCTATCAAACCGAGAACCCGAACGTAGATGCCGACTTCGCCTATGTCGTTGGGCCGCAGGTTGCCGATATCCTTGCCGTGCAAGCTTTGTATGGAACACCGACATCCGCCAATTCCGGCGACAGCATCTATGGCAACGGGGGCAACACCGGAACTTATCTGGACGGTGTGCACGACCTGTCGAACCATGTCTCGTACACGGTTTTCGACACCGACGGCATCGATGTCTTCGACTTCTCGGACTCGAGCGCCCATCAGGTCATGGATCTGAGAGAGGAGATGTTTTCCGACCTTTACGGACGCGACGGCAATGTCGGCATCGCACGCGGCACTGTCATCGAGCAAGGCCGTACCGGCGGTGGAAACGATCGGATCATCGGCAATGACGCGAACAATGAACTGCGTTCCGGCTCGGGCCTCGACACTGTCGAGGGCGGTTTGGGGCGCGACGCGATTTTGGGCGGCAGCGGCAACGATTCCCTCAGCGGCGACGGCGGCGCGGACCTGATCGAAGGCTCGACGGGGAACAACGTCATCGATGGTGGCGACGGAAGCGATCTATTGATCGGCGATGACGTCACGCTTGCCATGCTGACAACGCTGTATCCGACCTGGACGCCGCCAGCCGATGCTCAAGCCTTGATTGACAGCGGCTCGTATCTAACCCTTTGGGAGGGTATCGCCGACGAGTTCGGGTTCGTCTGAGCCTCAGACCCAGTCGTCACCATAGATCACGTCATCGCCCGAACCTGCGTCGATCCAGTCGTAACCGGACGCCCCCACCAGCGTGTCGCCACCATCGCCGCCCTGCAGCGTGTCATCGCCGGCGCCACCTAAAAGGATGTCCATCCCGGACCCACCCGAAAGGCTGTCCTGGCCGTCGGCAGCGGCAATCGTGTCGTTGCCCGGCCCCCCGTTCAGGATTTCGTTTGCGGATGTTCCAACGAGTTCGCGCCCGATCAGCAGGTAAGGCGGGCGACCGACGTTCAGAATGTCGTCGTTTGTCAGGTCATCCGATGTGAAAGGCGCGCCAGCTGACGTGGTCACAAAGATCGTCTCACCGCTGTAAGACAAAGTTGCGCCGTTGCTTGTCGGCGTAACTGACAGTTGCGAGACACCATAAAGAAAATCAAACGCAGACAAATCCAGACGATCGACGCCAAGCTCGAAATCGGTCACATGGTCGGCCTGCCCATCTGCAACGAAAACGAACAGATCGGCGCCAGTCCCACCCGACATGCTGTCCTCGCCGTAACCGTCCAAGACAATGTCATCTCCTTCAAGGCCCGACAGGCTCTCGCTTGCAACCGAACCGATGACCTGATCGTCCCCGGCCGTGCCAACTGCACCGACGCCATCGGGTTGGGCCATCGACACATCACCAAGCTCCGACAAGTCATAGGCAAGGCGGGCCAGCCCCGCCTCGTTTCCCGAGGCGGTCACAACATGCAGGGTGTCTGCCGCGATGAACGCCTCGAGAGCCGAGATTTGATCAAGCGGAACGGTTTCATCTTCCGACAGACTATCCAGGTGGATCATCCGCCCCCCCGGAAGCACTGTCAGCAAGGTCACACCGCCTTCTGCCCCGCCAACCGCAGCAAACGCGAAGTCACCGTGAACCGAGGTCGCCACGCTGGACGCGCCCTGTAAACGGGTCTGTGCGTCGTCTAGGACATGTTCTGCGAAGGCCATCGAACCATTTTCGGCGCGCACCACCGACAGCGAAGACGTGGTCGCAGCGGACATGACCAAAAGTGTTTCATCCAGCCGCGAGATCACCTCGATATCGGAGGGCGCACCGATCGGCAGGCCCTCGGACACGCCAATCGCGGCCATTTGTGTAAGCGCGGATTCAGTGACTGACGCGAGGTTCAGACCGTTCTCGGTTGACGAAACCGTGGCAATGTAGGTCGTGCTGCCCTGCTGAAAGGACGTCGCGGCGGAGACATCCGCAAGATACCGCTCTGTTGTGTCGAACAACTCGGGGCCAAGGGCAAAACCGCTTCCGGTGTCGACAAAGGCGTCCAACCCTCCATCAGAACCCGCCGCCACAAGCACGGACGCACCCAAGGGTGAAACACCGATGGCCGACTCCAGTACACCCAGCGATGACAAGGGCTGCTGGCTGCCAAGCGCACCGCTCGACGACAACGAAACGCTTTGGCCAGCACTTTCCGGCAGGCCGCTTAGCGCCAGCAGCATCTCTCCGGAAGACGTGGTTGCAACATCGATCTTCGGTGACGTGCCGACACCATACGTACCGTTCAAAGCAAGCGCGCCCACGACCGAAAGCGTGCCATCCGATGCGACATCAATCTCGACAAGGCGCGTTTCGGCACGGCTCAGGGAATAAAGGGCGCGACGCCCATCGATGTCGCGCACAAGAAGGTCATCCAGACCCGACGACAGGCCAAGGGTCGAACCCGATATCGTTTGATCGATCGTCAGCACAGCAAACACCGTTCCTTGGCAAGCCGTGTGCTCATCGCCAATTGGCGTTAATTTTGGATGAGCAAGCCAGTTTCCCTGCGAGAAACCGCTGAAACGCTGTATCTTGTTGCCATGGATGACAAGAAGACCATTTGCCGTACGCCGAATGCCCATGGGACGACGCGGATCCCAAGCTGGAAATTTGACGTTATCCGCGAGGCCATACTGAAAGCGGTGGATGCCGCTGGTGACGATGGTCTGGCGTTCAAGGACCTGTCTGCCAGCGTCGCCTCAGCCCTTGAAGCAAACATACTTGCAAAGCTTGGTTCTGTCGGCTGGCACACCACTTGCGTGAAGCTTGAACTGGAAGTTGCGGGCGAAATTGCACGTGTCCCGGGGGTGACACCACAGCGAATAGTCCGGGCCAAACGCCCCTAACACATTGAAATGACGCCCTTCACTCCCCATGTCTTGTGCGGGGCAGTTGAGCAGAGTGGATAATGGAACAGTTGATCGAGACATTGGGCGGCGGGGGTATTGCGACCCTTCTGTTCGCCGCTTTCATCATAATTTGTATCTACAAAGGGGTGCGGATCGTTCCGCAGTCCGAGAAACATGTGGTTGAACGGTTCGGGCGCCTTCGCACCGTTCTGGGACCGGGCATCAACTTCATCGTGCCGTTCCTTGATCGCGTGGCACACCAGATTTCGATCCTTGAACGCCAGCTTCCGAATGCCAGCCAGGATGCGATCACGGCTGACAACGTGTTGGTGCAGGTGGAAACCAGCGTCTTCTATCGAATCACCGAACCCGAAAAGACCGTGTATCGTATTCGCGACGTCGACGCCGCGATTGCAACGACGGTTGCGGGCATCGTGCGTGCCGAGATCGGCAAGATGGAACTCGACGAGGTGCAGGCCAATCGTTCGGCGCTGATCTCGACGATCAAATCCAGCGTGGAAGAAGCGGTGGATGCATGGGGTATCGAAGTGACACGCGCCGAGATCCTTGACGTCAACCTCGACCAGGCGACGCGCGATGCCATGCTGCAACAGTTGAACGCTGAACGTGAACGCCGCGCGCAAGTCACCCGCTCCGAAGGTGAACGCCGCGCCGTCGAGCTGCAGGCCGACGCCGAACTTTATGCCGCCGAACAAGCCGCCAAGGCCCGCCGGGTTCAGGCGGATGCCGAAGCTTACGCGACGGGTGTTGTGGCCCGCGCCATTCAGGACAACGGTCTGGAAGCAGCCCAATACCAAGTTGCGCTCAAGCAGGTGGAAGCCCTGAACGGCCTCGGTGCATCGGAAGGGTCGAACACCGTCGTCCTGCCGGCAAACGCAGTCGACGCCTTTGGCGATGCGTTCAAGATGCTGAAGGGGAGAACCTGATCATGTGGTGGTCGCTTTGGTGGGTCTGGATGGTTGGCGCGCTGTTGCTTGCCATCCTCGAAGTGGTCGCTCCGGCGCAGATCTTCCTTGGTTTCGCGATCGGCGCGGCCGGTGTTGGCTTGGCGCTTCTTTTGGGCGTGCCCGGCCTTGCCGGATCAGTGCCGCTGATGCTGCTGGCCTTCGCCGTAATCTCGCTTGTCGCGTGGTTGGCCCTGCGTCCGCTGATGGGTATTCGCAAAGGGCAAGTGAAGCACTTCACCCACGACATCAACGAAGACTGAGACCTTCATTGCAGGTCTGAGAACGCCTCTTCAATGCGCGAGATCGCTTCCAGAAGCGTCGGGCGCGGCAGGGCCACGTTGAAGCGCAAATGGCCCGAGCCACCGTGGCGGAACTTCGTGCCTTTTTCAGGTGCAACTTTGGCGTCCAGAACGCGGTTGACCAACTCGGCATCGGTCATGCCAAGCGCAGTGAAGTCGACCCATGACAGGTATGTCGCCTGCATCGGCATCACGGTCACGCCGGGCAGCGCGCCTATGCGTTCCGCGAAGATGCGGAAGTTTTCGGCGATATGGCCCCGCACCGCGTCGGACCAGTCGGCGCATTCGCTGAGGGCGGCCTTGGTCATCAGCATACCGAACCGGTTTGGCGTGGCTTCACGGTCGACCATGACCTTGTCGATGCGGCGCCGAAGCTCATCATCTGGGGCGATCAGCAATCCGGTCTCGCCACCCGCAAGGTTGAACCCCTTTGAGGCAGCCGTCAGCACGATCAAGCGATCCACGCAATCTGGTGCTGCAAGGATGGTTGGTGTGAACGTCTCGCCCGGAAAGACGAGGTCCATGTGGATTTCGTCCGAGATCAAAAGAAGATCATGCGCTTTGCAGAAATCCGCAACCTCGCGCAGCTCCTCAGCAGTCCAGATGCGGCCACCGGGGTTGTGCGGCGTGCACAATGTCAGCGCCTTCTCGCGCCCCGTCAGCGACGCGGCCAAGGCCTCAAGGTCCATGTGGAAAACGCCATCGCGCAAGACCAGCGGGCTTTCCACGGCCACCCGGCCCATCGCTTCGATCTGGCGGAAGAAGGCGTGGTAGACTGGCGAGAACACAATGATCTCGTCCCCCGGTTCGGTGAACGTGGCCAACGCCACCCCGAACCCGTTCACAACGCCATGCGTGAAGCGCACCCAAGCCGGATCAACCGCCCAACCGTGTTGCTTGTGGTACCAACCGGCAACGGCTTCGGCGACCGGCTTGGGGTTGGTAAAGTACCCAAGATAGCCGCGATTAACCTCGCGCTGGACCGCCGCCAAGATCGGGGGGGCTGCGGGGAAATCCATGTCGGCAACCCACATTGGAATCATGTCCGGATCGTCACGTCCGAATTCGCGCTCGATCGCGTCGTATTTGGAACTGTGCGTGCCTTTCAGGGCCAACTGCCGGTCGAAGTCGAAGTCCATCTGTCACATCCTGCGGGAAATCGGCGCGACACTACCAATCGCACCCCAAGTCGCAACCCCCGTCGACTTGCCGCGCCTTCAACCATCGCTTAGATGAGGCAAATGGCACTGCGCGATATCCTCATTCACCCAGACCCCCGCCTCAAGACCGTGGCAGACTCCGTTTCGGACGCCTCCGAGATGAAGACGTTGGCCGACGACATGCTTGAGACCATGTACCATGCGCCGGGCATCGGGCTTGCGGCGCCGCAGATTGGCGTGCTGAAGCGGATGCTGGTGATGGATTGCGTCAAGGAAGAAGACGCGCCGCCGCAGCCAATGGTTCTGATAAACCCAAAGATCGTCTGGTCGTCGGAAGAAAAGAACGTTTACGAAGAAGGCTGCTTGTCGATCCCCGAGATCTACAACGACATCGAGCGTCCGGCCGAGGTTGAGGTTACTTGGACCAACCTTGAAGGTGCAGAGCAAAGCGCGAAGTTCGACGGGCTTTGGGCGACCTGCGTGCAGCATGAAATCGACCACCTCGATGGCAAGCTTTTCATCGACTATCTGAAGCCGCTGAGGCGCCAGATGATCACGCGCAAGATGCAGAAACTGAAGCGCGAGAAGGCCCGCGCATGACGCGCCCTTTCCTGATGTGGCCCGACAAGCGCCTGACTCAGGTTGCCAAACCCATCGAAGCCGTGACCGACGAAACCCGCGCCCTGTGGGACGAGATGGTCGAGATCATGGAAGCTATGCCGGGTTATGGGCTTGCGGCCCCGCAGATCGGTGTTTCGCTGCGCGTCGCTGTCGTCGACTGCTCGGACGAACGCGGCAAGGTGATCCGGCTGGCCAATCCCGAGATTCTGTCGAAGTCGGACGAGACCTTCACCTATGACGAGGCTTCGCCGAACCTGCCCGGCGTGGCGGCCAAGGTGAAACGCCCTGCGCGCGTCAAGGTAAGCTTTCTTGATGCCGACGGCGACCGCGTGACGCAGGATTTCGAGGATGTCTGGGCGACCTCGGTTCAACACCAGATCGACCATTTGAACGGTCGGATGTATTTCGACAATCTCAGCCGCACCAAACGCGCCATGCTTTTGAAGAAAGCGAGCAAAGCGTGAAAGTCGTCTTTATGGGCACGCCCGACTTTTCGGTCGCCCCCTTGCAGGCGCTTGTCGATGCGGGGCACGAGATTGTTTGCGTCTATACGCAGCCGCCACGGCCCGCAGGGCGCGGCAAGAAAGACCGCCCCTCGCCGGTTCAGGCACGCGCCGAGGCCCTTGGGCTTCTGGTGCGCCACCCGAAAAGCCTGCGCAACGAGGACGCTCAGGCCGAGTTTGCGGCACTCAATTCGGACATCGCCGTGGTCGTGGCTTATGGCCTGATCCTGCCGCAAGCGGTGCTTGATGCGCCTACGCATGGCTGCCTGAACATCCATGCGTCGCTCCTGCCGCGCTGGCGGGGTGCTGCGCCGATCCACCGGGCGATCATGGCCGGCGACAGCGAGACAGGCATTTGTATCATGCAGATGGAAGCCGGTCTGGATACCGGGCCGGTCCTGCTGCGGCGCGCCACCGACATAGGCGAGATGGATACGACGGGCGACCTTCACGACCGTTTGGCAACCATGGGCGCCGAGATGATCGTCGAGACGCTGGATCGTCTTTCAGAACTGACTGCCGAAGTGCAGTCAGAGAACGGCGTGACCTATGCCGAGAAGATCGACAAGGCGGAAGCCCGGGTCGATTGGGCAAAGGGGGCGGCTAACGTTGCCAGGCATATCAACGGGTTATCTCCATTCCCCGGCGCATGGACAGATATTGACGGCGAACGATTGAAACTGCTTCGGGCGCAACCTGTTGATGGCAGCGGCGACCTCGGCAAGCATCTGGGCGAGTTTCGTATCGCTTGCGGTTCCGGTGCCGTTGCGGTTCTCGAAGCGCAGAGGCAGGGAAAGAAACCGATGACCGCCGAAGAGTTGTTGCGCGGCCTGGCCTTGCCCGACCGTCTTTCCTGATCTTCAGGCGCCCATCAAGGCCGGATCGAATGGATAGGTCGTCAGGTTCTCGTACCCGTCCTCGGTCACCACGACCTGATCTTCAAGCTTGATCGAGAAGTCGCCGCCGTCTTCGGCCACCAATGCTTCCACGCAAAGCACCATGCCGGGTTCCAACGCATAGTCGAAGGCGCCCTTGGTCATCGTGTCGGGATAGTCCACATGGGGCCACTCGTCGCAGAGACCGACGCCGTGCATGGCACAGCCGTACTTCCGCGCCTGATACTTGTCATGCAACCGGTGCAGATTGGCTTGCATGTCCTCGATCCGGGCACCCGGTTTGATGAGTTCCATGTTCGTCTGGATGTGCTCCACCGCGTGAAGCATCGCGTCGATCATGTCCTGCCGGGGTTTCCTGTCACCGACCCACCACGTTCGGCTGATGTCGATGCAGATGCCATAACTGCCGACCAGATCGGTGTCGAAGGCAAGAATCTCGTTATTCTGCATCCGCCGGGCACCGCATTCCTGAAACCACGGATTGGTCCGCGGTCCGGTGGCCAGAAGCCTGGTCTCGATCCACTCGCCGCCGCGCCGGATGTTTTCGGCATGAAGCACCGCCCAGATGTCATCCTCGCTGACTTGCCCGGTGGGACCATGTTCGCGCGCGAAGTCTTCCATCACCCGCACCGATGTTTCACAGGCATGGTTGGCGCAGCGCATGGCCTTGATCTCGTCGACACCTTTCACGGCGCGCGCCTTCTCGGTCAGTTCCTCGCCTTCCTCCAGCGTGAACCCGGCCGCTTCCAGCGCGCGGGCGCCGTGCAGCATGATCTTGTCGACCGCCAGCCGCATATTGCCGCCGCCATGCTCGTTCACCAGATCACGCACCTCGCCCGCGAACTTCGCCGCCACGTCTGCGCATTTGTCCCCACCACTGAAATAAAAGAACGCAGCGCCCGAGCGGCGCTCTTTCACCAGCGGATTGAACTCGGTCAGGAAGGGCGCGATTTTATAGTCCCAGATCACCATGTGACCGTCAGCGCAGATCAGAAGCGCGCGGAACGGGTTGTGGGCGTTCCAAAGCTGCATGTTGGTCGAATCGGTAGCATAGCGGATGTTCAGCGGATCGAAGACCAGCAACGCGCCATAGTCGCGCGCGACGACGTGATCGGTCAAACGCCGCCACCGGTATTCGCGCAGCGCTTGCAGATCGGGCAGCTCCAGACCCGCCGCCGCCCATTCGTCGAAGGCCAGCAAGGTCGGCCCGATCTCGGCCCGGTCCGCTTCGTTGGGTGTGTTGTCCCCAAGCCGGGTGCCGCGGCTCGGATCGATCTTGCGTGTGTCGCGATGCCATGTGTTCATGCACCAAGTGTCCACCCCGCGTTTGCCCGCCGTCCGGTTGGTTTGCGACACCCGGACGGACGTGATGCGACAGATTCAGGCGGAGAGCGGCGGATTGGACGCCATTTTGCAAGAAACCCTTCCCGACCCGCCTTGGCTGGATGCCAAGCGATGGCGCTTGCCCGGTGTGCAGCCTTTGCCTCCGGACGAGTGGCTTATTCGGGACGATGTCTTTGCCCGGCAAATGGCGCTGCGCGACCACCTGATTGCCACGCGACGGGATGATGTGCACGCGCTCTTGCCCAGTGCCAGCGCGGCAGCAGACGAGTGTTTTGATGCAGTACTCGTGGCGCTTGCGAGGGACCCGGGCTACGTCATCGCGGACGGTGTCGTGACACGACCGGACGGGGTTCGGGTGCCGCTACAGCGCAGCGACCCTCTCGCGACACTTGGGCGTCTCATCCAAGCCGATCTCTGTTTGATGGAGGATGGTTCGGATGGCCACGTCCTGACCGGGGCCATCCTGTGCTTTCCGGCTTACTGGACCTTGTCCGAGAAGATTGGAAAGGCCCTGCCCGGTATCCACAGACCTGTTCCCGAATATTCAGACGACGTGATACGGCGTGTGCAGAGGCTCTTTGACGCGATGCGGCCCGAGACACCGTTGTGGCGTATGAACGCCAATCTGCATGCGTCGCCTGCGCTTTTCACCCCAAAGCGCGAAAGCGCCCCGGAAAGCCGGGTGGCCGTCAGTACCGGAGCGTTCGTGCGATCCGAAAGGCAGGTCTTGAGACGCTTGCCGAAAACAGGTGCGGTCGTTTTCTCGATCCACACCTATATGGTGCGGGTCGAAGACCTCAGCGACGCGGCGAAGGCCACGCTGAACCGGCTGGACCCTTAAATCGGCAGGAACGTGACGCCCGGGTTTGCGACCGCCAAGGCCGAAAACAAGCCCGTCAGAGCCATGACATGCGCTGTCGTTCGCAGGTTCTCGCCACCAAGGATGTTCATCAAAAGCAAGGCAAGCCCGACCGGAAGCGTAAACACCATGATCGTCAGGTTCAGGGCGTAGACCGTCAGCCTCGGGACAACATCCTCGTTCTTATCGTGGGGCGTTGTCTCGAACACATCTTCCATCGTGATGGCGCGAGACATGCTGAGCGCATCTGCCGAGAAGATGTGTGTTCTAGCTGTCCGCAACCGCTCTTCCGGCGGAGCAAGCTCTGGCAAGGAGGCATGACGCGACCCTTTCGGCGCGACACGACTGATTTTCAGGCCTGCAACTTTGTGAACTTTTTCCATGCTCTCAAACGCTCTCGCGCTCCCTCAATATGGATCCGCCCAGTTAATCGCGACATGATCGAAAGGGTGCGCTGCGAATGTGAAAAAAATGCGGCGAAGATGTGGTGGCAAGGTCTAATTTGACTGAAGTTTGGTCGAGATCACGTGCATTTGTTAGGGTAAGGTCGACGGTTTACCAACCAGCATAGCACTGTTTCGACACAGGCATCAGTTTCAGAACACATTTCGGCCTGCCATTTGTGAAAAGGCCCTGCCATAGCGGCAGGGCCTCCCAGGTCTCAGTGCACCACCGCATCAGCAGGTGGCGTCCGGTTGGATCGGGCCACGCGGTCCCCCACGATCAACCCGTCCGTCCCGGCAGACACCGCGACGGTCTGCCCATCACCGATGTCTCCCGCCAGAAGCATCTCGGCCAATTCATTTTGCAGGCTGCGCTGGATCACACGCTTCAGAGGACGTGCCCCGTAGACCGGATCGTACCCTTCATCTGCAAGCCACTTCCGAGCCGCGTCATCCAACTCGAGCGAGATGCCCTGCTTGGCCAAGCGCTTGTCGAGCCGTGCCAACTGGATGTCGACAATGCCGTCCATATCGCCCCGACCCAAACGATCGAAAACGATCATGTCGTCCAGGCGGTTCAGGAACTCGGGCCGGAAATGCGCACGCACCGCGTCCATCACGTCCCGGCGCGCGTCGCTGGCGTCAGACCCGTCCGGCAACTGGCTCAAAGCCTGTGACCCAAGGTTCGACGTCAGGATGATCAGCGTCTGCTTGAAGTCGACCTTGTTGCCCTGTCCATCGGTCAGAACGCCATCGTCCAACACCTGCAAGAGAACGTTGAAAACCTCGGGATGTGCCTTTTCGACCTCGTCGAACAGGATCACCTGGTAAGGTCTCCGCCGCACCGCTTCGGTCAAAACGCCACCTTCGTCATAGCCGACATAGCCCGGCGGAGCGCCGATCAAACGGGCGACGGCGTGCTTTTCCATGAACTCGCTCATGTCGATCCGCACCATGGCTTTATCGTCGTCGAACAGGAACTCGGCCAATGCCTTGGTCAGCTCGGTCTTGCCGACGCCGGTCGGCCCAAGGAACATGAACGACCCCAGCGGCCGGTTTTCATCCTGCAGTCCGGCCCGCGCGCGGCGCACCGCGTTGGAAACCGCGGTTACCGCCTGCGTCTGTCCGATCACGCGCTTTGCGATCTCGTCTTCCATCCGCAGCAGCTTCTCGCGCTCGCCTTCCAACATCTTCGTGGTTGGAATGCCGGTCCAGCGCTCGACCACCTCTGCGATGATTTCAGGCCCCACGGCCTCTTCCACCATGACCTGGCCGTCATCGGCTTCGGCCGTCTCAAGCTTCTTCTCTAGCCCCGGAATGACGCCGTAAGACAATTCGCCCGCACGCTGCAGGTTGCCCTCGCGCTTGGCCTGGTCCAACTCGGCCCGGGCGCGATCAAGCTGTTCTTTCAACGCGCGCGCGCCTTCAAGCTTGTCCCGCTCGGCCTGCCATTTGGCGGTCATCTCGGACGACTGCTGCTGCAGATCGGCCAACTCTTTCTCGAGCTTCTCCAACCGATCCTTCGACGCCTTGTCCTCTTCCTTTTTCAAGGCCTCGGCTTCGATCTGCATCTGCAGGATCTGCCGGTCCAAAGCGTCGAGTTCCTCGGGCTTCGAATCCACTTCCATGCGCAGGCGCGACGCGGCCTCGTCCACAAGGTCGATCGCCTTGTCAGGCAGGAACCGGTCGGTGATATAGCGGTGGCTCAGCGTCGCTGCCGCAACCAGTGCCCGGTCCGAGATCCGGACACCATGGTGCAGTTCGTACTTCTCCTTGATGCCGCGCAGGATGCTGACCGTGTCTTCGACCGTCGGTTCTTCGACAACCAGAGGCTGGAAGCGCCGCGCCAAAGCGGCGTCCTTCTCGACATACTTCCGGTACTCGTCCAGCGTGGTCGCACCCACACAATGCAACTCGCCGCGGGCAAGCGCAGGCTTGATCAGGTTGGCGGCGTCCATGGCGCCGTCGGTCTTGCCGGCACCGACAAGCGTGTGCATCTCGTCAATGAAAAGCACAACCTCGCCAGCCGCAGCGGTGACCTCGTTCAAGACGCCTTTCAGACGTTCCTCGAATTCGCCGCGATACTTTGCCCCGGCGATGAGGGCGCCCATGTCCAGCGCCAGAAGCTTCTTGTTCCTCAGGCTCTCGGGCACATCGCCGTTGATGATTCGCAAGGCCAGGCCTTCGGCAATGGCCGTCTTGCCAACGCCGGGATCACCGATCAGAACCGGGTTGTTCTTGGTCCGACGACTGAGAACCTGCATCGTCCGGCGAATTTCCTCGTCACGTCCGATGATCGGGTCGATTTTGCCCGCGCGTGCGGCCTCTGTCAGGTCGCGAGTGTACTTCTTCAGCGCTTCATATTGCTCTTCGGCACTCGCGCTGTCGGCCGTCCGCCCCTTGCGGACATCATTGATCGCGGCATTCAGAGCCTGAGCCGTAATGGCACCGGCCTCCAAAGCCTCTTTCGCCTTGCTCTTCACAACGGCCAGGGCGGTCAGAATACGTTCGACCGGCACGAAACTGTCGCCAGCTTTCTTGGCGATCTTCTCGGCTTCGTCGAGGACCTTCATCGTCGACTGATCAAGATAGGTTTGGCCGGCATCGCCCTGAACCTTGGGAATCTTGGCAAGCGCGGCATCAACGGCCTGCAGAACACGGTCTGGCGCACCGCCGGCGGCCCGGATCAGGTTGGCGGCCATGCCCTGTTCGTCATCCATAAGGGCTTTCAGAAAGTGTTCGGGGGCCAGCCGCTGGTGGCTTTCACGGGCGGCAATGGTCTGCGCAGCCTGAAGGAAACCGCGCGACCGTTCGGTGAACTTCTCCAAGTCCATCGGTCTCTCCTTTTCTCAAGCGCCCATGTCCTTGGTACCCGCACCTGCAGCATACCCAACCGGGCCTTTGCTCTGAAATGGGAGTCTCACACTCGCGTTACAAGTCCCGAAACCCGTCGAATTGACGCAATCCTTATGCCTTCATCTCTTCCCAAATACGCAAAATTCGGCACGTCACCGAAGGCACCCCATTGACCTTGGCGTGCGCCTCGTCCACTCAGCGCCCATGTCCGATGACCGTTTGATCGTTGCCCTTGATGTCCCGAACGCCCTCGACGGGCTGGCGCTGGCCAACCGCCTTGGCACTTCGGTGTCGTTTTACAAGATCGGGCTCGGCATGCTGACCGGTGGCGGTCTGGCACTGGCCAACGAGCTTAAGGACGAGCATGGCAAGCGCATCTTTTTGGACATGAAGCTCTTCGACATCGGCGCGACCATTGAAGCCGCCGTGCGTGGCTTGGCGCAGTTCGATCTCGACTTCCTGACCGTCCACGGCGATCCGCATGTGGTTCGCGCCGCGCGGGAAGGGGCCGGTGCTTCGAACATGAAGATCCTTGCTGTAACCGTGCTGACGTCGCTTGATCGCGACGATCTGGACGCCGCTCAGATCAAGGACGGCGGCATCCCGGACCTTGTCACCGAACGCGCTGGTCGCGCGTTCGAGGCGGGCGCACATGGTGTTATCGCCTCGCCGCAGGAGGCCCGTGCCATACGCGCCTTGCCGGAAGCCGAAGGTCGATTGATCGTAACACCCGGTGTCCGCCCGGTTGGCGCGGATCTCGGTGATCAGAAGCGCGTCATGACACCTGCCGAGGCCATTGCGGAAGGTGCCGATCACGTCGTCGTCGGGCGACCGATCCACACCGCACCCGACCCGGCCGCCGCTGCGCGCAAGATCACCAGCGAGCTTGCCGCCCCGCAAGCCAGCCTTCCGAACCGGTAGGGACCCGTGCGCTGGCTCGCACTTGCCGTTGTTCTGTCTCTGCCACGGCCTGCGGTTGCCGACTGCGTGATCTTGCTTCACGGTTTGGCACGCGGGGAAACATCGATGGCCATCATGGCGTACTTTCTGCGCCAGGACGGCTTCCGCACCGAGAACGTCGGCTATCCCTCGACCTATGACCAGATCGAAGACCTCGCGGGCGCAACCCTGCCCGTGGCGTTCAGCGCCTGTGGTGACGACACCGTACACATCGTGACGCACTCGATGGGCGGCATTCTGGTGCGGGCGTGGTTGCAGGGGCACAGCCCGTCCAATCTTGGTCGCGTCGTCATGCTTGGCCCGCCGAACCAAGGCTCGGAACTGGTCGATGTTCTGGGCGAGATTTTCGCGTTTGAATGGCTGAACGGACCGGCAGGGCTGCAATTGGGTACGGGCCCCGACAGCCTGCCAAACCGTTTGGGTCCGGTCTCATTCGAGTTGGGCGTCATTGCAGGCAATCGGTCACTGAACCCGGTGTATTCGCAGATTTTGCCCGAAGCCGATGATGGCAAGGTCACGGTTGAACGCACGAAAGTGGACGGGATGAAGGCCCATATCACGATGCCGGTGACACATACCTTCATGATGATGAACTCGGATGTCATCGAGCAGGTGATCGCGTTTCTGCGCAATGGAAGCTTTCTCGTCGAACGGGACGAACGCTGAATTTGAGACGTATTGTTCTCAGTATTGGTTCGATTACAGGAACATTTGTATCGAAACCAAAATACTGTTTACGAAATGAGAACAGTTTTACCGCAGGTTCCGGCCCCATCGCGGATTCACCACCAAGCGTCCCAATTTCGGTCACATTCGACTGCACCCATGTTTCTGTGGACAACCCGCCCAAGAGACGCCCATGACCCTTACCAGCAAGATCCGTCAGAACGAGATTCCGATGACCGGCGCGACGGGTTTGTGTTCGGGCGCCAACCTGCGCACACCGATCGGCGAACGTCGGGTCGAGTTCCTGCGGCCGGGCGATTTGGTCGTAACGCGCGACAACGGATTGCAACCCGTCAAGCTGATCTGGAAGCGCGAGATCTCGGAGGCGGAAATTGCAGCCGACCCATCCTTGGCCCCGGTGCATTTGAACACACGCGCCATCGGCCCGATGATGCCGCAGAAGCCTTTGCGCGTCGGCGGTGCTCATCGCCTGCTGATCCCCGGCTGGCGTCTTCTGGACGAAGACGACAGTGAAAACTGCCTTGTGCCTGCCCGTGATGTCGACGGGGTCAGCCTTGGCAATGAAACCGACGCCACCGAAGCCACGTATTACAATATCGTCTTCGAAGCACCGCAGGTGTTCTGCGCCAATGGCATGCCGGTTGAAAGCTTCGTGCCTTGCGAGGATACGCTTCCGCACATTCCATCTGATGTTCAGGAAGAACTGCGGTCGCTCTTCCCCGATCTTGGCCCAAGGTTCTCGGACTATCCGACGCCGTCTTACAAGGCGCGAAAGCGCGTTTCTTACACGCCCAGCTTCGCCTGACCTTTATCGGAAACGCGCGGGCGACAGGGCCTTCGCAAGCGCGGTCGGTCGTGCTGCCACAGCCTCAACCAGTTGAGCCGCAGCCCCAGCTGACGTCTGAAACCCGTATCCTCCCTGACCTGCCAGCCAGAAGAACCCGGGCGACGTCGGCTCCTCGCCGATGACCAAGGCCCGGTCGGGCGCGAACGTCCTCAGGCCTGCCCAATTGGTCTCGACCCGGGTGACAGGTTCGGTGACATGTGCCTCGTATCGCGCCAGCCCCTCGGCCAGCACCATGTCGTCGGCCCATGCATCCATCGGGTCAACCGCATCTTCTTCGGCAGGCGAGACAATCCAGCCGCCCGCGTCGGGCTTCGCGTACCATTGTTCGCCAGCCCCGAAGAGCATGGGCCACGCGCGCACGTCATGGCCGCCGGGTGCCGGAAGCCGCGCCATGGATCGTCGATAGGGTTGCAGTCCAATCGGGGCGACGTCAGCCATGACCGCAACCCGGTCCGCCCATGCTCCGGCAGCATTGACGACCATATCAACCTCGTGCTCGGCACCGTCGGCGACGATGGTCCAGCCCGCACGGATGCCGGTGACGCGAGCGTCGGTGAAGACCCGCGCGCCCTTTTCCCGCGCGGCACGCGCGAACCCCTGAAGAACTGCATCAGTGTCGATATCCATGGCACCGCGATAGAGACCCGCGAACTGAACCCGATCAGACAGAATTGGGATCAGCGCGCGCGCCTCGTCCAATGCGACAGGTTCGAACCCCATGCCCTCGACATCGGCCTTGAACAACGCAATGTCCTCGGCCCCTGCAACAGCAAGGATGCCACGCGGCGACAAAACCCCCATGGTGTCCAGAACAGGACCCGTGAAACGGTTCAGCGCCCGCACCGTTTCATTGCCGTAGTGTTCATCAAACATGGCCGCAGACCGGCCCGACGCATGGTACCCCAACTGCGCTTCAGCTTCGAAGACGACCACCTGGTGTCCAGCCTCGGCCAGAGCCGCCGCCGCCGACAGACCGGCAACACCACCGCCGATAACGGCGATGCGACTCACACCTCTTCCAGCCGGTCGGTGGCAGGTGGCGGGGTTGGGGACAGGGCCGACATGCGTTGATAGAGCGCGTCGTCCATCTGGAAGGAAAGTGCTGCCAACGAAGGCGACAATTGCTGCGCATTACGCGCTGAAATGATCGGCCCATAGATCGCCGGGTTTTGCGCAACCCACGCGACCGCAAGCGTTGCCGGCGAGACGCCCACCTCGGCAGCAAGGGCCACCAGACCAGTTGTGGCTTCCGTCATCCACTCGGGCGCATAGCGGGCGGCGTAACGTTCATCCTCGACAAGGCGGCCGCCGCCGCCTTGCTGGTATTTGCCGGTCAGCAATCCGCCGCCAAGCGGCGAGTACGGGCAAACCGCGAACCCTTCCGACAGGGCCATCGGCAAAAGTTCGACTTCGACCTGACGTTTGACAAGGTTGTACATCGGCTGCAGCGCGACGATGTCGAACCCCATGCGCTGTGCCATCGCGCGGGCTTTCATGACTTGCCATGACGCAAAATTCGACACGCCGACATGCCGCACAACTCCGTCCCCCACAGGGCCGGCGAGAGCCGCGAGGGTATCCTCGAGCGGCACCGTATCATCCCAGCGATGGAGATAGAGCAGATCGATCACCTCGATCCCCATGCGGCGGCGGCTCTCGGCGATTTGCTCGGTGATTGCGGCTGGCGATGCACCGGTATAGGCGCATTTGGTCGCCACGAAGACGTCGTCGCGTTCGTTCGCAATCAGACGACCCAGATAGGTCTCGGACTTTCCCTCGGTGTATCCATAAGCCGTGTCGAAAAAGGAAATGCCCGCCTCGCGGCAAGCCGCATACATCGCGCCGCTTTCGACTTCGGTCGCACCACCGCCGAATTGCATGCATCCAAACGAAAACCGGCTGACGGACTGGCCCGAAAGTGTCTTGAACATGTGAAGACCGCCCTAAAAAGTGCGCGTCGGCCAGATGGCCGACGCGTGGTTCAAGTGAGATCAGTTCGGGATTTCGCCGGTGATCCCTTCGACATAGAAGTCCATGCCAGCCAGCGTGCCGTCATCGGCGGTTTCGCCCTCGGCCAGCCACGGCGAGCCGTCCTGCTTGTTCAAAGGACCGGTAAACGCGTGATAGGACCCGTCCGAAAGCGCGTCGCGCAATGCCAGAGCCTCGGCCTTCACGTCAGCCGGAACAGCATCCGTGATCTCGCCGATCTCGACCATGCCCGGTGCGATCCCGTCCCATGTGTCCATCGATTCCCAAGTGCCATCCATCACCGCGCGCACGCGATCGATGTAATAGGGCGCCCAGTTGTCGATGATCGACGACACCCGCGGGAACGGGGCGTATTCGCTCATGTCGGACGCCTGACCAAAGGTCACGACGCCACCGGCTTCGGCAGCAGCTGCCTGCGGGGCGGTCGAGTCGGTGTGCTGCATGACAACATCGACACCGTTTTCGATCAGCGCCTTGGCCGCGTCGGCCTCTTTCGCCGGATCGAACCATGTATAGACCCAGATCACGCTCATCTCGACATCCGGGTTTGCCTTCTTCGCGTGGATATAGGCCGAGTTGATGCCGCGGATGACTTCCGGGATCGGGAAGGATGCGATGTAGCCGATCTTGTTCGACTTCGTCATCTTGCCCGCGATGTGGCCTTGCACGGCACGACCCTCATAAAACCGGGCCGAGTATGTCGACACGTTGTCCGCCCGCTTGTAGCCGGTTGCGTGTTCGAACTTCACGTCCGGGAACTTCTGGGCCACGTTGATCGTCGGGTCCATATAGCCAAAGGACGTGGTGAAGATGATGTCGGCGCCCTGAAGCGCCATCTGGGTCATCGCGCGTTCGGCATCGGCGCCTTCCGGCACGTTCTCCTGGTACATCGTTTCGACCTTGTCGCCGAATTCGGCTTCGACGGCCAGAAGACCTTGGTGGTGTTCATAGGTCCAACCGCCGTCACCGATCGGTCCGACATAGATGAAGCCGACCTTGGTCGGCTCATGGCCATCGGCAAACGCCGACGTCGCCAATGTGGCGGCCAGCGTGGCGGCCAGGAAAGTACGTTTCTTCATGTTTGGGCTCCCCGTAGGTACAGTTTAGCAGCGCCTCAACCCGAGGCATGGAAAGATCGTCCGAGCGACGCTGGCGCTTGTCCGCCAGTTCTGCCGCGTCCGGACGAGATGATGACCAGCACCAGAATGGTTATCAGGTATGGCGACATGGACAAGAGTTCGACTGGGATCGCGAAGCCAGCCGCTTGCAGGTTCAATTGCAGAACCGAGATTCCGCCGAACAAATAGGCGCCCAGCAAAACCCGCCATGCGCGCCACGACGCAAAGACCACGATGGCCAAGGCGATCCAGCCGCGCCCCGCCGTCATGCCGTCGGTCCATTGCGGCACGATCACAAGACTCAGAAACGCACCGCCCAGTCCGGCACAGGCCCCTCCGAAGGCAATCGCGGCAAAGCGGGTTCCCAAAACCGAATAGCCAAGACTATGCGCAGCATCGTGGTTCTCGCCCACGGCGCGCAGGATCATGCCGGACCGCGTGGTCTTCAGGAACCACCAGACTCCTACCACCAGCAGAAGCGACAGATAAACGACAGGATGCTGATTGAAGAGAATGGGTCCGATCACCGGCAGCTCGTTCAACCCGAAGAACTCCCAGCGAGGCGATGTGGGTGTGCGCAGCTGCGCGTATTCCTGACCCATCAGGGCCGAGATCCCAAGACCGAACAGCGTCAGCCCCAGACCCGTCGCCACCTGGTTTGACAGGAAAACGAGTGTCAGCACCCCGAAGACCAGCGAAAGCAGGGTCGCGCCAAGCGCACCCGCCACGAAGCCAAGCGCGGGCGACTGGGTCTCGACCGTCACGATGAAGCCGCTGACAGCGCCGACGATCATCATGCCTTCGACGCCAAGGTTCAGAACGCCCGAACGCTCGACCACCAGTTCGCCGATGGCGGCCAGCAGAATGGGGGTAGAAGCGACCATCAGCGATGCAATCAGCAAGACCGGGTTGATTGAACCGAAATCCATCAGACCATCGCCCTCCGCCCGAACCTGACCCGGAAATTCGTCAGGACATCAAACCCCAAAAGGAAGAAAAGCAGCATCCCCTGAAACGCCTGTATTGCCGCGGCAGGCAGGCCAAGCGTCGCTTGCGCTGCCTCGCCACCGATATAGGTCAGCGCCATCAACAGCCCGGCCAGAAGTATGCCGACCGGATGAAGTCGGCCCAGAAAAGCGACGATAATCGCGGTGAAGCCATAGCCGACATTGAAGTCGATGCTGATCTGACCCGAAGGACCGGCAACTTCAAACAATCCAGCCAACCCGGCCAGCGCGCCGGAAACGCCAAGACAGAACAGCACAAGCCGCGTGGGGTTCACACCTGCAAAGCGCGCCGCCCGCGGGCTCTCGCCCGTCAGCCTGATGTGGAAGCCGGTCAGATGTTTCGACAACAGGATGTATGCGAAGATCACCGCGACGAACGCTGCGACAACTCCCCAATGCATGCCTGACCCGGCAATCAGTTCGTTGTTGGCTGCACTTTCGTACTGGCGCAGGTTTCGCGATCCGGGGAACCCGGCGCCCTCCGGATTGCGCAGGGGGCCAAGGGCCATCCATGCAAGGATCTGCTCGGCCACATAGACCAGCAGCAGCGACACGAGAATCTCGTTGGTGTTGAACTTTGTCCGAAGAACACCGGGGATCATCGCCCAAAGGAACCCGCCCAGCGCCCCAGCGACAACCATCAGCGGAAAGATCAGCCAACGCGCCTCCATCGGGTAAAACGCCAACCCGACGGCAGCGCCACAAATCGCGCCGATGATGTACTGACCCTCGGCCCCGATGTTCCAGATGCCCGCCTTGAACCCAAGCGCCAGTCCAACGGCAATCAGGATCAGCGGGCCGGCCTTTACCAGAAGCTGACCCCGGTAATAGAACGCGAACTCGCCAAAAACCGGATCCCAGAAGATCGTCCGAATGGCCGCGACCGGATCGGTCCCAAGCGCCGCGAACAGGGCACCGCCAGCGACCATCGTTGCCAGCACCGCGACAAGGGGCGTCAGATACGCCCAGACCCGCGACGGTGCGGCCCGTTGCTCTAGCCGGATCACGCGACAGCCCTCTTCATCTCTTCAAAAATACGCAAATCCTTCGGCCTACACATGCGCCACTTCCATTCCATGAGCGCCACCCATCATCAGGCCAATTTCTTCGACAGTCAGTCCTTCCGCCGAGCGTACCGGGCTAAGGCGGCCCTCGTTCAAGGCCGCAAAGCTGGTCGAGATCTCCATCAGCTCATCCAGATCCTGACTGATGACAAGCACAGCCGCCCCCTTGGCCGCAAGGTCCAGAAGCGCTTGCCGGATGGCGGCCGCGGCACTGGCATCAACGCCCCAAGTCGGTTGGTTCACGATGAAGACATCCGGTTTCTGCAAAATCTCGCGACCAACGACGAACTTCTGCAGATTGCCCCCCGACAAGGCCCGCGCTGCCACGCCGGGGCCGGGTGTCCTGACATCGAACGTTTCTATGATCTCCTCGGCGAACGTCCGGGCTTTCTTCCAATCCACCAGCTTGCGCGAAACCAAGTCACGTCTCAGCCATCCTGAGAGCGCCCCGTTCTCGATCAGGCTCATCCCCGGCGCCGCCGCATGGCCTAGGCGTTCTTCCGGGGCAGCCAACAGGCCAAGCCCGCGCCGGGCCACCGGGCCTAGCTGCCCGATGCGGTCTCCCTCCAGCAGGATCGACGCGGCAGGCGCCCGAATTTCGCCACTGAGCGCACCCAGCAGCTCATCCTGCCCATTGCCCGCAACACCACCGATGCCCAGAACCTCGCCCTTCCGAAGCGAAAGCGAGACATTCCGCAAGCTGGTCCCAAACGCACCGGGCGACGCCACGGACAGATCCTTGATCTCAAGGGCTACATCTCCCAGCGTATGGTCTCGCGCCGTCGGAACCTTCAGTTCCTGCCCGACCATCATTGCTGCAAGCTCGCCGGCCGAGGTCGTCTTCGGGTCTGCCGACCCCACGACCTTGCCCAACCGCAGGATGGTCGCGCTGTCACAGAGGGCACGGATCTCTTCCAGCTTGTGGCTGATATAAAGGATCGACGTCCCCTCGGACTGCAGTTTGCGCAGGGTCTCGAACAAGATCTCCACTTCCTGCGGCGTCAACACACTGGTCGGCTCATCCATGATCAGCAGCTGTGGATCCTGCAGCAAGCAGCGTATGATCTCGACCCGTTGCCGCTCGCCCGCGGAAAGATCACCGACCAAACGCTCGGGCGTCAGGGGCAGACCGTAAGTCTCGCTGACTTCGCGAATCCGGGCAGCCAAGGCACGCATCGGCGGCGGGTTTTCCATGCCCAGCGCGACGTTTTCGGCCACATCCAGTGCTTCGAACAACGAGAAATGCTGGAACACCATCGCAATGCCCGAGGCCCGCGCCTCTTGCGGGTTGTTCGGTGCAAAGGGCTTGCCTTCGAACGTCATGGCGCCGCTGTCCGGGCGCACCAAGCCATAGACCATCTTCACAAGGGTCGACTTGCCCGCGCCGTTCTCGCCCAGCAGAGCGTGGACTGCGCCGCGCCCGATGGAAAAGCTGACGTCATCGTTCGCAACAACGCCGGGATAGGCCTTGGTCAGGCCGTCTATCCGCAAAAGCGGCGTCGTCATGCCGATTTCTCCATGAGACCTTGCCTTAAATCGTCCGCCACACCCTTGGCAATCTGATACGGCGCTTTGCCCAAACTCTTGTCCCCAATCGGACATTGGATCGGGTCGGGATCAAGTCCCATTTCACGCAGCCGTTTGAAAAAGCGAGCACGTTTCGTCTCGGACCCGATAAGGCCGATCGAGGCGACACCGCGCTGCAGGAGAGCGGCACAAAGCGCCAAGTCAATGTCATGCGAATAGGTGAAAACCAGATGCTGCGAATAGGTGGGCGCGCGTTTTGCTAGAAGCGGCATATCGGCGGCGGGTGTCACCGTTACATTCGGACCAACGTTTTCGGGAAACCTGTCAGGCGCACTATCGACCCAAGTAATCTTGAATGCCTGAGGATGCAGCGTATTGACCACGGCGCGCCCGACATGGCCCGCGCCCCAAAGCCAAAGGAACCCTGGATGGGCGCGATGTGTCGACAGCCGATGAAGCGAAAACCTGAGTTGATCGACCTGACGCTCCCGCCTGGTAAACTGCAACGTCACGGCCCCACCGCAACACTGCCCAAGGTCGGGACCGAGTGGATAGGTTCGGCTGACTTCGTCGCCGCCTGAGACCAGCAAGGCACGCGCTTCGGCGATGGCTTGATGCTCCAACGCGCCGCCGCCGATGGTGCCTTCGATAACGTCCAACGTCACTTTCATGGCTGTCCCCACATCGCGGGGCGTGGACCCGCGCGTGGCTGTGATCTCCACCCAGATCGCACTCATTCCGTCACCCCCCGGACGTGTTGGATGGCATGCAAGACACGTTCCGGCGTCGCAGGGGCATCAAGCGACGGGTAGGCTTCGCCGCAAGATGACACTGCATCGCTGAGAGCAAGAAGCGCCGAGATGCCCAGCATCAAGGGCGGCTCGCCAACCGCCTTCGAACGATAGATGGTCTCTTCCCGATTGGCCGCGTCCCAAAGGGCCACATTGAAAATGTCAGGCCGGTCGGAACAGGCGGGTATCTTATAGTTCGACGGCGCATGCGTGCGCAGGCGTCCCGCGTTGTCCCAAACCAGTTCCTCGGTCATCAGCCAGCCTGCGCCCTGCACATAGCCACCTTCGATCTGGCCGATGTCCAGCGCCGGGTTCAGAGACGCCCCGCAATCATGCAAGATGTCGGCCCGCAGAATGCGGTTCTCGCCAGTCAGCGTGTCGACCACGACCTCGGTCGCGGCCACACCATAGGCGAAATAGAAGAACGGGCGACCCCGGCCCTTGATCCGGTCCCATTCGAGTTTTGGTGTCTTGTAAAACCCGGTCGCCGACAAACTGATCCGCGCCATATAGGCGTCTTTGACCACTTCCTCGAACGGCAGGGCTTCGGCGCCAACATAAACATGACCGCCTTCAAAGCGCACCGCTTCCGGGTCAGTTTGTACGCGTTCTGCCACGAAGACGGCCAGCCGGTCGCGAATGGTGTCACAGGCCGCCTTTACCGCCATCCCGTTCAGGTCCGACCCCGAAGACGCAGCAGTGGCCGATGTGTTCGGCACTTTGCCGGTATCGGTCGCGGTGATCTTCACACGGTCCAGCCCGACCCCGAACCGGGACGCGGCCACCTGCGCCACCTTCTGGAACAGCCCTTGCCCCATCTCGGTGCCGCCATGGTTCATGTGGATCGAGCCATCCTGATACACATGCACAAGCGCGCCCGCTTGGTTCAAATGGGTCAGCGTGAAGCTGATGCCGAACTTGACCGGCGTCAGCGAAAGGCCCTTTTTGAGGAGGGCGTTGGACGCATTCCAGTCGGCAATCGCTGCACGGCGTTTTTCGTAGTCACTGCTTGCGATCAACGCGTCGGTCATCTCGTGCAGGATGAAGTCCTCGACCTGCTGACCGTAATGCGTGGTCTGTCCAGTGGCATCGGCGTGTTGCGGCGAAAACTCGGCCCCGAACCGCTTACCCGTTCCCGGCCCGTCTGGTGCAGGCGCGGCGTAATAGTTCAGACGACGCACCTCCAATGGGTCGCGTCCAACCGCATGAGCGACGTGATCCAGCACACGCTCGATCCCGACCATGCCTTGCGGCCCGCCGAACCCCCGGAATGCGGTGTTGGACTGGGTATTGGTTTTCAGCCGGTGGCTTTCGACCCGCATGTGCGGAATGAAATAGGCGTTGTCGGCATGCAGCATCGCACGGTCTGCAACCGGCAAACTCAGATCCATCGACCAGCCGCAGCGGGCATACTGCACGAAATCGACGCCCTGCAGACGGCCGTCATCGTCAAACCCAACCTTGTAGGCAATCCGGAAGTCGTGCCGCTTCCCGGTGATGACGAAATCGTCGTCGCGGTCGTATCGCATAACGCAGGGCCGCCCGGTCATCTGCGCCGCAATGGCGCAGGATACCGCAAGCGCGTTGCCTTGACTTTCCTTGCCGCCGAAACCACCGCCCATCCTGCGCACTTCGCATCGGACGGCGTTCATCGGCACACCCAGCGCGTCTGCCACTTTGTGCTGGATTTCCGTCGGGTGCTGCGACGAGGAATGCACGACCATGTCGCCGCCTTCCTGCGGGAACGCAAGCGCCGCCTGCCCTTCGAGATAGAAGTGCTCCTGCCCGCCGATTTCGATCTGGCCTTCAAGCTGCCTCGGCGCGTTGGCAATCGCCGCGCCCGCATCGCCGCGCGCATAAATCCGCGGGTCGTCTTCGAAGCGGCTGTTCGCGGCAAGTGCCTCGTCAATCGTCAGGATCGCAGGTTGCTCGTCGATCTCGACCTTGCCAAGCCGCGTGGCTTTCCGGGCGGCAAGATGCGTTTCAGCGACCACAAGGAAGATCGGCTGACCAAGGAAATGCACGGCGCCGTCGGACAAAAGCGGCTCGGGCGATGGCGACGGGGAAACGTCATTCGCAAACGGCAGATCGTCGGCGGTCAGAACCGCGACGACACCCGGCGCGGCGCGCACTTGCGCAAGATCCAGCGCGGTGATCTGACCACACGCCACGTCCGCGAGGCCAAACGCCAGGTGCAGGGTGTCCGCAGGCCGCGGGATGTCGTCGACATAACGCGCGGCACCAGAGACATGGAGGCGGGCCGCATCATGCGGCAGGGGCTTCGCAACACTCATGCCAACACCCCGCGCACGTCGACAGCTGCGCCGGACCGGCCATGGAAGTATCGCACCAACATGTTCTGCGCAGCACTCAGGCGATAGTCGGCACTGGCGCGCATATCCGTGAGTGGCGCGTAATCGACACCAAACCGCGATAGAGCGGCGTCCACCGTGTTTTCTGTCCACGGCTTGCCAACCAGCGCATCTTCCACATGGCTTGCCCGTTTCGGGATTCCCGCCATGCCCCCGAAAGCAATACGTGCCGCCGTGATGGCGCCGTCCTCAACAGTCACGTTGAACGCGCCACAAACAGCCGAAATATCCTGATCGAACCGTTTCGAGAGTTTGTAGACCCGCAAATCAGGGACCGAACGCGGCATGGAAACCGCTTCGACGAATTCCCCCGGTGCAAGGTCCTGTTTGCCATATTCAAGGAAGAATTCCTCAAGCGGCAGATCGCGTCGTTGATCGCCCCTCCGCAAATGCAGAACCGCCCCGATGGCAATCAGCGGCGGAGGGTTGTCACCAATGGGCGAGCCATTGGCGATGTTACCGCCAATCGTCGCTGCCGCCCGAACCTGTTCCGAGCCATAGCGGCGCACAAGCTCGCCATAGGAGTCGTGGATCTCCTGCGCGAAAGGATGAAATCCCTGCATGGTGACGCCAGAGCCAACGCGAACCCAGCCCGGCTTGGAAAGATCGAACCGTTGCATGTCGCGACAGCGGTTCAGGAAGGCCACTTTTGGCAGGTCGCGCATTTGCTTCGTCACCCAAAGCCCGACATCGGTCGCGCCGGCGATCAGTGTCGCGTCGGGATTGGCCTCGTACCAAGCCGCCAGTTCATCCGATGTCTCAGGTGCAAAGCCAAGCGGCGCAACATCAGGACAATTCGACATGTCGTCCAGCCATTCAGGCGGCCAGTCCACGCCTTCGGCTGCCTTGGCCGCGCGCACGATCGGTGCATAGCCGGTGCAGCGGCAGAGGTTGCCTGCCAGCGCATCGTCGTGATCGGTCCGCTCGTGTAGATGCGACACCACCATCGACATGATGAAACCCGGTGTGCAGAAGCCGCATTGCGAGCCGTGGTGATCGACCATGGCCTGCTGCACCGGGTGCGGCGTGCCATCCGGCTTGGCCACGCCTTCGACCGTGCGCACGGCCTTGCCATGCAACTGCGGCAGGAACAGGATGCAGGCGTTCAGCGCCTTGGGCCCCAGCTCGTCGAAGGTATCCGGATCACTCACCATCACGGTGCAAGCGCCACAATCCCCTTCGTTGCATCCTTCCTTGGTGCCGGTCAGGCGTCGCTGATCCCGCAACCAATCCAGAAGCGTGGTCGTCGGCGCTGCGTCGACCTCGACAGTTTCCCCATTCAGAGAAAACCTGATCATGTGAAATCCCGCCGCCTTACTCACGTGTTCCGAGGCCCGGTGGCGCTGTCGATGCGGCGTAGAGAGCGCGGGCCCAAGGTCCGCAGATGATGAAAGCGGGCAATTTGCCGTTTTGCAAGAAGAAGTTGTGCGGGATCAGACCCAGGTGGGATGAAACTTGCCGGCAGGCGAGAGTGTAAAGATCTCGACCCCGGTTTCCGTCACACCGACCGAATGCTCGTACTGAGCGGACAGCGACTTGTCGCGCGTCACCGCCGTCCATTCATCCGACAGAACCTTGGTTTCGGGCCGACCAAGATTGACCATGGGCTCGATGGTGAAGAACATCCCCGGTTCCAAGACAGCGCCGGTGCCGGGGCGGCCATAGTGCAAGACGTTCGGCGGCGCGTGAAACACCCGGCCCAACCCATGCCCGCAGAAGTCACGGACAACCGACATGCGCTGTGCTTCGACGAAGGATTGGATCGCGTGGCCGATATCGCCAAACGTGTTGCCCGGTTTGACCGCCTCGATGCCTTTGAACAACGCATCATGGGTCACCTGGATCAAACGTTCGGCCTTCCGGGAAAGCTTCCCCGCGACATACATGCGCGAGGTGTCACCAAACCAACCGTCAACAATCACCGTGACGTCCACATTCAGGATATCGCCATCCTTCAGGCGCTTCTCGCCGGGAATGCCATGGCAAACCACGTGATTGACGCTGATGCAGCTGGCGTGCTGATAGCCTTTGTAGCCGATCGTCGCCGATGTCGCGCCCGCGTCTTCGACCATTCGGGTGATCGCATCATCAATCGAGCCCGTGGTCACGCCCGGTTCAACAAGCGGCGCAATCTGGTCAAGGATACCCGCAGCCAGATCACCCGCAGCCTGCATGCCTGCGAAGTCCCCCGGTTGATAGATGCGAATGCCGTCCTTCGTCAGGCGGCCCTTGTTACGCTCGTCCACGGCCATATTCCTTTCACGCGCCAAGCATATAGGGGCTCTGGGCCAAAAGTGCCAGAAGACGATTGGTCACGCAGGCTCATCCACCGGAAGCAGGTGGCCTGCAGACACGCTCTCGCGATCAATACGGGTCGATACGCACAACATTTCAACACCGGCTGCACAGGCCGCGTCGAACGCCGCGCCGTAGCCAGGGTCAAGATCGCGGGCCAGTCGGAACCGGTCGCAATCGGTGCGTTGCACCAGATACACCATCACGGCGCGATGCCCTGCTTCGACCATGGCTGAAAGCTCGCGCAGATGCTTCGCGCCGCGCTCGGTCACGCAATCGGGGAACTCGGCCAAGCCGGTTTCGCGCATCAGGTGCACGTTCTTGACCTCGACATAGGCGTCGGGGCGCCCCGGTTCGCTCAGCAGGAAATCTACGCGGCTCTTGGTGCCATAGCGCACTTCGGGCTTCACATTTTGATAAGCGGCGAGCGGCTCGATCACCCCGTCCAACAGGGCCTCTTTCACAACGCGGTTCGGGACCGCCGTGTCGATGCCGGACCACGCACCATCCGGCAACTCGACCAGCCGCCATCCGAACTTGAGCTTTTTCTTCGGGTCGTCATTGGGTTCAAGCCAGACGCGCATGCCGGGCTCGGCCAAGCCCATCATCGAGCCGGGATTGGTACAATGCGCGACAACCTCGCGCCCGTCTTCTTCCAACGTCACATCAGCGAGAAAGCGTTTGTACCGACGGATCAGCCGGGCGGGGACCAAAGGCGTTTGAAAGCGCATGGCCCGCGCCCTATACCGGCATGTATCGGGGCACAAGGACAGGTCATGGCAAATCCCACCGCTGCAATGCTGGTTATCGGCGACGAGATCCTCAGCGGCCGCACCCGCGACGCCAATATGCACCATCTGACGGGCCGCTTGACCGAGGTGGGGATCGACCTGAAGGAAGTCCGTGTCGTGTCCGATGATGCGACCGCCATAACCAATGCCGCCCGCACCCTTGCCGCAGAGTATGACGAGGTCTTTACCAGCGGTGGGATCGGACCGACACATGACGATATCACCGCCGATTGCATCGCGGCCGCCTTCGACACGCCGATTGATGTGCGCGAAGATGCACGCGCCATCCTGCAAGCTCACTATGACCGCCAGGGGCATGAATTGAACGAGGCGCGCTTGCGCATGGCCCGCATTCCCGATGGCGCGACGCTAATCGAAAACCCGGTGTCCGCTGCGCCCGGCTTCAGCTTGCAAAACGTCCACGTGATGGCAGGCGTTCCGTCGATCTTCAAAGCCATGGTCGAAAGTGTTCTGCCGACACTGACCGGCGGTGCCCCGCTGCTCTCGGAAACCGTGCGCATCGACCGGGGCGAAGGCGACATCGCCGGGCCTCTGGGCGATCTTGCCGCCGAGTTTCCCGACCTTGGTTTCGGCTCTTATCCGTTCCAGAAAGATGGCCGTTATGGCGCCAATGTCGTGGTTCGCGGCACCTCGACGGATGCTCTGGCAGCGGCACGCGCCAGGTTACTGGACCTCTTCCCCGGTGACGCTTCGTGACCCGGCCCACGTCAGCGCGCCTGTTCGAAGCGCTCGATGCCACTTGGCCGGCGGCGCGGGTCATCAACCATGGACCTTGGAGCCTGCGCGAAGGATTGGGCGGGGGGCAACGTGTTTCAGCCGCGACGGCAAATCGTCCGCAAGTTTCCCTTGCGGATATCGAAATGGCCGAGGCCGGCATGCGGAGTCTTGAGCAGCGTCCGTTGTTCATGCTTCGCGAGAACGAAGACGCGCTTGACGACATGCTGGCAGACAGGCGCTATGAGCAGGTCGACCCTGTAACACTTTACATTGCCGAGACCGCAGACCTGACCGCCGAACTGAAAATCATCGACGCGATGCCAAGCTGGCCGCCGCTTGCTGTTCAGCTGGAACTTTGGAAGGCGGGTGGCATAGGCCCGGCGCGGGTCGCCGTGATGAACCGGGTGACCACCCGGCAGATGTCCCTTCTGGGCCGAAGCGGCGACGCGCCTGCGGGCACTGTGTTTGTCGCGCTGCATGATGACGTTGCCATGGTCCATGCCCTGGAAGTCAGCGCCGAGTTCCGCCGGGATGGCGTCGGGCGCAGATTGATGCACGGTGCGGCCAACTGGGCGTCGGTCATGGGCGCATCCTGGATCACACTTGCCGTCACCCGTGCGAACGAAGCCGCGAACGGCCTGTACCAGGCTCTCGGCATGGATCAGGCGGCCCGGTATCACTATCGCCGCGCGCCGGAGCGCTTCTCGTGATGTGGCGCGTCGGCCTTGCCGTCTGCCTTGCATGGCCAGCCCATGCGGTGGAGTTTTCTTTGCCCGGCGCGGCCTTGTCAGTTCAAATCGAGAGCCCGGGCGACAGCGTGCGCCTGCCGCGAGGTCGCTGGCAGGACGGTATGGAAGTTACCGCAACCGAAGGCGCCATTCGCCGAACGATCTATACGGTGGAAAACCCTGCACTCACGACGCTGCAGTTGGTGACGCCGCTGCGCGAGCAACTGCTTGAGGCCGGATACACTGAGGTCTTTTCCTGCGCTGACGCGGCCTGTGGCGGTTTTGATTTTCGGTTCCAGCTGGATCTGCTGCCCGCCCCTGACATGTATGTGGATCTGGGGAATTTCCGATACGTTCTGTTGGAGAACCCGGACAGCACATCGCGACTGGTGGGCTTGCTGGCCTCGGCTTCTTCGACAACCGGCTATGTCCACGTCACCGAGGTTGCCGACACCGACGCGTTCGAATTGACGTCCCCCGCCCAAACCGTGCCAGAGCCCGTTCGTTTGCCGCCGGAAGGTCTGGTGGCGAACCTGATCGAGACAGGACACGTGGTCCTGACGGATCTGGATTTTGCCACCGGGTCTGCAGATCTTGGCCCCGGCCCGTTCGCCTCGCTGAACACGCTTGCCGCATGGCTGCGCGAGGAAACGGAAGCGCGTATCGTTCTTGTTGGTCACACCGACAGTGTCGGGTCGCTGGAGGCCAATGCCGCCCTTTCGCGCCGGCGCGCGACGTCGGTGCTGGAACGTCTTGTCAATGAATTGGGCGCCCGTCCCGAACAGGTTCAGGCCGACGGGGCAGGGGCTTTGAGCCCGGTCTCATCAAATCTGACGGCCGAAGGTCGTTCGGCAAATCGGCGGGTCGAAGTGGTGTTGTTGTCGCTATAAAAAACGGACGCTCGAGAGCGTCCGTAAGGAATACCAATTCGACCTTTTACCGAGGGAAAATCACCAGCTGTCCGGGCCCTTTTCAGCAAAGGCGTGGACAAGGAAGTCGATGAATGCACGTACCTTGGGCTGGGTGAACCGGCCCGGCGGGTAGACAGCATAGATACCTTGGGTTTCGATCGGCAGTTCCGGGATCGCTTCCAACACTTCGCCACGCTCCATCGCGTCCGCATAGAGGAACGAAGGCAGATAGGCGATGCCAAGGCCGGCGATCGCGGCATTCAAGAGCGACTGTCCGTCATTCACCGTCAGCCAACCCGCCGTGCGGACCTGACGCTTCTCGCCGGACGGCGCGGTCAGCTTCCAGACGTTGCCGGATGAATTGTTGGAGTAATGCAGCAGCTTGTGCTCGTTCAGGTCGTCGATCTTCTGAGGGCGACCGTACTTTTCAAAGTACGCGGGCGAGGCGATCATGCGACGGTTGGTTTCGCAAAGCTTACGTGCTTTCAGCGTCGAGTCTTCCAACTCGCCCATGCGGATCGCAAGATCGAACCCTTCCGAGATCAGTTCGACATAGCGGTTGTTCAGCACCATGTTCACGGTGATTTCGGGGAATTCCTGCAGGAACTCACCCAAAACCGGCGACAGGTGGTTCACACCAAAGTCAGTGGCAACCGAAATGCGCAGCAAACCGGACGGCGCCGACTGCATTGACGTTACAAGCGCATCAGCCTCGCCTGCGTCGTTCAAGACGCGGCGGGCACGATCGTAGTACGCCAGGCCAATTTCGGTAGGAGAAACGCGACGCGTGGTACGGTTCAGCAAGCGTGCACCCAGACGGGCTTCAAGCGAAGAGACGTGTTTTGACACGGCAGACTTCGAAATCCCCATCTTTTTGGCAGCATCCGTGAAACCGCCTTGATCCACGACCGTAGCGAAGGCTTCCATTTCCGTCAGTCGGTCCATGCGGCAACTTACCCTTAGTTCTTGCCCCCCGGCAGCGCTGTGTTTGCCGGTGAAATCGGGCGAGAATGGGGAAACACCCAGACAATTACCCGGTTTCTTCAGGATTGTTTTGAGGGTGGAGACGCCACGAATTCAGTGTAAGTCGCAGAAAATTAGCGCTAAATTGTCGGGAAGGGTCGGATTTCGCGTCGGATAGACGGAAAAAAGGAGCGGCAAAAATTCGCCGCTCCGTCTTGTATTATGGCTCAGCTTTCGGGTTCCGGCGAAACCGAAGCAATATAGGCCCAGAGGTTCAGTGCATCTTCTTCCTTGCGCACGCGGAAGGCCATGCCCGAGCGTGCCTTGCTGTCGCCGGTCACTTCCTTGAGGAATGCGTTCGGGTCCTGAGCGTAGGCAACGAAGCTGGCTTCGTCCCAAACAAGTCCGCCTTCACCAGCGGCAACGATCGACTTCTTGTACTTGGTGAAGTCTTCCTGCGCGCCAGCCGTCCGGCCCGGCAAACCATAGAGGTTCGGACCGGTTTTGCCGCCTTTGACGATGTCATTGCCGTCGGCATCAACGATGGCGTGGCACGCCTTGCACTGGTTGAAAGCCTTTTCACCGGCTTCTGCGTCACCGGACGCGTGGCCGCCGGCAAAGGCCGGAACTGCGACCATACCTGCCATCAAAGCGGTGGCGAGTGTGAGTTTCATGCGGTGTCCTCCGTTAACTAATCGCACATGTACCTAGCGCGACTTAGGTAAGGTCAACGTGCTATGCGATATCAATTCGTTTTTCACGCAACGGCATGCGCGATTGCGCACTGCTTCCACAGCACGGTCAGAGCTTCAACCAGGTGCTCGATCTCGGCATCGGTATGCAGGGGGCTGGGCGTAAACCGCAAACGTTCGGTCCCTTTCGGCACCGTCGGATAGTTGATCGGCTGCACGTAAATGCCCCATTCCCGCATCAGAATGTCCGAAAGCATCCGGCATTTGACCGGGTCCTTGATCATTACCGGTATGATATGACTTGGGTTTTCAAGATGCGGGATCCCTTTCTGGTCCAGCATCTGACGCAGCCGTGCGACCTGCCGACGCTGCTGCATCCGCTCGATGTCACTTGTCTTCAAATGCGCGATCGACGTGCGGGCAGCTGCCGCAACGGCAGGTGGTAACGCGGTTGTGAAGATGAAACCCGAGGCAAAGCTGCGGATGAAGTCGCACAAGGCGGCAGATCCGGTAACGTAGCCCCCCATGCAGCCATAGGCCTTGCCCAGTGTTCCCTCGATCAGGGTGATCCGGTCCATCAGGCCTTCGCGTTCAGCGACACCGCCGCCGCGCGGGCCATAGAGGCCGACCGCGTGCACCTCGTCGAGATAGGTCATTGCGCCGTGCTTCTCGGCCACTTCGACGATTTCTCTGATGGGGGCAATGTCGCCGTCCATCGAGTAAACGCTTTCAAACGCGACGATCTTGGTCGCATTTGCTGGCAGGGCGGCAAGCTTTCGATCCAGATCTTCGGGGTCGTTATGCTCCCAGATGACCTTCTGACAGCGTGCGTGCCGTATGCCTTCGATCATCGATGCGTGGTTCAGGCTGTCCGACAGAATGACTGCGTTGGGAAGCCGCGCGCCCAGCGTCGACAGTGACGCCCAGTTCGACACATAGCCCGAGGTGAAGAGCAAGGCCGCTTCCTTACCATGCAAATCCGCCAACTCACGTTCCAGCAGCAGATGCTCGTGGTTGGTGCCGGAAATGTTGCGTGTGCCGCCTGCCCCGGTCCCGCACCGGTCAATGGCTTCCTGCATCGCCGCCCGCACCTTCGGGTGCTGACCCATGCCCAGATAGTCATTCGAGCACCAGACCGTGACTTCGTCCGGGCTTTCGTCATCGTGGCACTTGGCCTTTGGAAACGCGCCACACTGACGCTCCAATTCGGCAAAGATGCGATAGTTTCCCTCGTCCTTGAGCGCGTCGAGCTGCGTGTTGAACAAGTAGTCGAAGTTCATCTGTCTTCCCCTTCGGTTGTCTTGGGCGCGGGAGCGGGAAGCATCCAGCGCCAAAGCTTCGCATCCGGCAGCGGCAGGATGAGAAGCCAGTGTTCAAGTAAGGCAAGGGCGGTGAGCCCGGTGAGCAGCGCGAAACCGGCCTGGTCGGCGATGGCTTCGGCGGCAACAAGACGCTCGATCCAGCAGGAGAGCGCAAAGGTCAAAACAGTCACTGAAACTGGAAAAAACCAGTTCATTCGGGCAATTTTGAAGTGACTGCCAAGGTGTTCAAGATGGCGTGGCAGGAACTCGGTATTCACCCGTGCCACGCCCAGGAAAAGGTTCAGCTTGGCCGAGATGCGCGCGAAGTAAAGGATGAGGAACGTATAGGTTCCCACCATGTTTTCGGCGCCAAGGCTGGTCAGCACGACAAAGGCGAACAACAGCGTCAGGACGACCTCGTGATAGGCGATCGTCGACCAGGCGCGCAGGAACCTTTCGAAGCCCGGACGATCAGGGGGGCACGGTTCTTCGTGGGGGCCCGTCACTATGCCTGTCAGGAATGCCAGTTCGACCCAGCCCCACAGCGCGAGTACCCCAAGGAACGCGCCATATACGCCGGTCAGAGATGTATCTGAGAGCGTTTGCAGGAACGCCCACCCGCCAAGCAGCAACAGCGGCAGGCCAAAGGTGGTTGCCCGCAGACCCGACCGTTTGCCGCCCCGTTCCGCCAGACGAACGGCGACAAGGATTGCTCCGGTGGAAAACCACCAGAGCAGAACTGCGGCAAGCAGGGCTATGACGACAGGCGACAACACTTAATATGCAGGCTCCAGACGCACGCTTGCGGGCACGTCGTGCTTCTTCGACGGAATGAAGTAGAGCGACAGGAAGGCAGATGCCGCCGCAAGTGATCCGCCGATCTGCGCAAGTTTGCCGCCGAAGCCACCAGCCTCTTTCGCCTTGGCGATCCGGACGTTGGCACGATGTAGTTTCTCGAGGTTCTTCTGCCAACGCGGATGATCGATATCCAGCGTGATCGGGAAGATCTGTTCGGACAGTTTCGACGTCTTGGTGAAGACTTCGTGGGCATACCAGTCCGGGTCAACGCCCAGCGCCTTGTGGAAAGCCGGTCGCTGGTGGTCGCGCACATACATCGTGGCATAGACCGCCGTCAGGAAGAACTTGATCCAGTAAACATTGATCCCGCTGGTCAGCTTCGGATCGGTCTTCATCAGCAGCGCGAAGGCCTCGCCGTGGCTGAACTCGTCGTTGCACCACTCGCAGAACCACTTGAAGATCGGGTGGAACCGGTGCTGCGGATTGGCCTCGAGATGGCGATAGATCGTGATGTATCGCGCATAGCCGATCTTTTCCGACAGGTAGGTCGCGTAATAGATGAACTTGGGCCGGAAATAGGTGTATTTCTTCGCCTGCGTCAGGAAACCAAGGTTCACGCGCAAGCCAGCCTCGCGCAGCGCGTCGTTGATGAAGCCCGCATGCCGTGCTTCGTCGCGCGCCATAAGCTGGAACAGTTGAGTGATGTCCTTGTTGTTCCCGCGCCGCTTCATTTCCTTGTAGAGGACACAGCCCGAGAACTCGGCGGTGCAGCTTGAGATCAGGAAGTCGATGAACTCCTTCTTCAACTCGGGCTCCATTCCGTCCCAGTCGATGTGATCCCAGTCTTCGTTCTTCTTGAAGTGGCCCTTGTTCGGGTCGGCCTCCATTTGAGCAATCAGTGTGTCCCAGTCTTCGCGCACCGGGGTGACGTCGATCGCGTCAAGCTCGTCGAAATCGGTTGTATAGAAGCGCGGCGTCAGCAGCGTGTTCTGCATCGCCGTCTCGGTTGCCATCTCGTCGTTGTACTGGGCGTCCTGCGCCTCGGCGATCGCCAGACCTTCTTCGACGGTTTCCGCGTCCGCGGTGTGTTTCATGTTCTGGACGTTCATAGCGTCACCTCCTCGGAGAACGAGAATTCGCAAAGTTCCATCACTTCCAGGTCACCTGTCAGCCGTGTCCAGAGCCGTTCAAGCTTGGACGCGCGCACGATGGTTGCCTGCCGTTTCTCGGTGACAACTTCGCCAAAAGGCGCCATGATTTCAGGGCCTTGCACCTTTACCTCGTCGCCCGGATACACAACCGAGCCGTCGTCGAAGCGCACATGTGCGTGCAGGCTTTCAAAGCAATGCGACACCTCGACGGTGCATGGCACCCGTTCGATGTCTTTCGTCAAAAGTCCCATCAGGTGTTCCCTCCCTGTGCCTGGGCCAGAAGCCGGGCAAAGGCTTCCGAGTTGTCGGCGCCGAACCCCATCAGGTCGGCACGCCATCCGGTCGACGGATCAATCAGACCCATCCGACCATTTTCATAAGCTTGCAAAATCACCGGGCCATTTGTGGCCACGCGGTGCTTGGTGCGTTCGCGGTGGATCACGCGGTACATGCCCGCGATGAAGCCGCCTTCCTGCGGCCCGAACTCGGCCAATGGCGCGCCATCGGCCAGATGCACCGTGGCTGCGCCCGAACTGGCATCTGCATCGATCACGATCGCAACCTCGGCCTTGACCGGCGACACGGGCGGTTGCGAGACCAGTGGACGATCGGTCACGCGGGCGAAGGTGGCAATCGCAAGTGTCGCCAGAACCAAGCCCAGCATGGCCCGGATCAGAACCTTTGGGATCATCCGATCCTCGTCCGCATAGACTTTGGTTTGTGCCTCGGCCATGCGCTCTACTCCGCTGCCACGGGCGCACCGACCGGTGCGATCTGCGGCATGGTCACGCGCGCTTCGGCAGCGTCTGCCAGAATGCGGGCCACGCGTTCCGCCTCGGGGATGCAGCGCAGTGCCGGGCGCGCCGGGAAGCGCCATGGCCGGACATGCGGCCAAAGCATGACATAAGCGACGGGCACATTGCCCAGCGTCGTCAGGGCAATGGTTCCGGTGCCGTCTTTCCGAAGTTCCAGGTCAGCGCTTCCGATCTGCGTGTATGGCAGGTTCAGCGTGATCGTCAGCGCCGCGCCCACGCGCATCGCAACCCGTTTGTCGGTGATGGTGTAGACCGTCGAACGGGCCTGAACCCAACCGACGAAAAACAGCAACACGCCGACGATTGCGCCAAGGATCAGGAACGGAACCGCACTGCCGATGGCCTGACCCCTCGGCATGATGTCGATCGCCGCAACCAGACGCCAAAGTGCAAGGAACACGAAATACCCCATGACCCACTTGAAGGCGAGCGCCGACCGGGTCAGCGCCCAGGCACCTGGCTTGCCTTGCCAGAGTATCCGCTCGTCAGCCGGTGGGCGTTCGGGCAAACCCCGCACCGGCTCCGTGGCAAAATCATCGTGTGACATGGGTGTTCCCTTCCCTCTCGTCGCTTAGATCTGCGGGTCCTGACGGCTCGACGCGGCATAGAGGTATCCGCCGCCGTAATAGGCGCAGATCTTCTCTTCCTCGAGCAGCGTGACTTGCGTGTCGCTGGCATGTTTCGGGATGTCGGCGAACTGGTGCGCATAGATCGACTGAACGATCACCTTGCCGCCCCAGAGCCGCATCATCGTCACCGGTACCAGCCGCTTGCCGCCGCCATCCGCCAGTTCGTATTCGAAGTAACGCGCCAACTGTTCCGGCTCGTCGATCCAGACATCAGTGACGGTGCCGACAACCTGCTTGTCGCCCGAGACGACCGGCAGACCGACCGGGTTCCGACCTGCGTTGATGTGGAACGCGGTGGCATGGCTCAGAGGGACGATCTTCGGGTGGCCCTTGGCATCGCGTTCAGGGTCGTCGCGGCGCGGCACCCAGCTGGCCGGACCGACGCCATCCGTCATCGGGTTGCCGGTCGGCTCAAACGGGAAGCCGTTGGCGACGTTCGTCCGCTCGAGCGCCAGATCCGAGCGTTCAGCCTTCTGGCCAGACGGGAACGAGATCTCGCCGCGCCCATGCGGCAGGATGAACGTCTTGTCGTCCGGCACCGGGAACAAGCCCTGGTTGGCGGACGGGTTGCCGTCGTCATCTTCGAGGGGATAGCCCTCGCGCATGTTCTCGCGCTGGATATAGAAGATCAGCAAAGCAAAGAAGATCCAGAACAGCCAGAGCGTTAAGCTGGCGAGGTCCAGGTTGCCTACAAATGCGTCCACCATGGGTCAGGTCCTTTCCGTGAAGCAATCAAGTCGGGAAATCGGCAAGGCCGATCCGATCTGTTCGGGGTGACGCGTGGGAGCGGGCAACAAGTGGTCCCAACGCAATAAGGGTGAGGAAGATCAGTGCGATCTCGGTGTGATAGACGACCGAATAGCCTGTGGCGGGCGACATCAGCGCCTCGCCCCACTGGCCGTTCAGGGCTTGCGCATTGACGATGTCGCGCACGGTGCCGCCGATGGCGATCGACAGGCCGGCGGCCGTCGCTTGGGCCGCGCCCCATGCGCCAAGGGCAAGGCCGCGCATCCCGTTGGCCGGCAGCGTCATGGCCGCCGTCAGGGTTGCAACGGCGAACAGGCCGCCGCCAAAGCCAATCAGCGCAGCGCCGATATAGAACAGGGGCGGTGACTGCATCGGGGCCGAGAAGATCACGGCGCTGAAGGCTGCCAATCCGGCAATGCAGCCGGTCGCCGCCATACGATAGGGGCTCGCGCCATTGGCAAGGCGTTTCGCGGCCAGCGCAAACCCGGCCAAGGCCCCGCCCGCCCAAGTGGCGGTTAAAAGCGTGGTTGCGGCAACGGAAAGGCCAAGGATCTCGCCACCGTAGGGCTCAAGCAGCACGTCCTGCATGTTGAAGGCCATTGTCCCGAAAAACACCACGAAGAGCAGGCGCCCGGCTGTGCCGCCTTTCATCAGGTCAGACCATGCGTCACCAAAAGCGGGTCGCGGCGCCGCGCGCTCGGCTTTGGACATCGGACGCACATGCTCCTGCTTCCAAAGCGCAATCAGGTTCAAAAGCAGCCCCGCCAAAGCGGCCCCCTGCACCACGCGGATCAACCGGAAGGGATCAAAGTCGCGCAACAGCCAGCCGATCAGCAGCGCCGAGACGCCCATGCCGACAAGAAACATCACGTAAAGGAGCGCTACGACCCGTGGTCTTGTCTCTTCTGTTGCCCGGTCTGCGGCAAGGGCAAGCCCCGCCGTTTGCGTCATATGCAGACCAAGCCCGGTCATCAGGAACGCCAGTGCGGCCAGCACCTCGCCCGCGAAAGGTATGTCGTGAACCGGATCGCCTCCAAGCACCAGCAAGGCGAACGGCATGATCGCAAGACCACCCATCTGCCAAAGCGAGCCGAACCAGAGATACGGAATACGCTTCCAGCCGATCGCACTGCGATAGGTGTCAGACCGGAACCCAAGCAGGGCCCGGAACGGCGCGACAAGCACCGGCAAGGCGATCATCACTGCCACGATCATCGCCGGAACGCTGAGCTCGACAATCATCACCCGGTTGAGTGTGCCAAGCAGCATCACCGACGCCATGCCGACCGACACCTGGAACAGTGACAGGCGCAAGAGGTGACCCAGCGGCAGGTCCTCGCTGGCCGCATCGGCAAATGGAAGGGCGCGCAGGCTGAGGCTCTTCAAGGCAGCACGGGTCACGATCATCGCCGCACCTCCAACGCTTCCGAGATGTAGAAGCCCTTGGACACGCGCCCCAGTCTGAGGCCCGCCATGTCGCGCGCCAGTTTCCCGGGCCCGTGCGGCACCATCGTCGGCGAGCGGTCGCTGCGCGGGAAAGCCTTCCCGGCATACCACATTGCCATCAGCAACGGGGTCTTTGGCGCAACGGTAAAGACCACATGCGGCGCGCGTTGCAGCAAGCGACCAAGGGCCGCGCGAATGTCTTGCGGGCCGTAATAGATCAAGCTGTCCATCGCCAGCACATGATCGAAACTGCCCAGATCTTCGGCCAGCATGTCACCCGCGACAAGGCGCACGCGGTGCGCATGTGTCGGTTCAAGGCGTTGCCGGGCGATGCCGATCAGCTGCGGCGAGATATCGACGCCCGTGACCTCGGCCCCGCGCGCGGCCAGTTCGGCGGTCATCATGCCGGGCCCGCAGCCCGCATCCAGAATGCGCAGACCGGTCAGGTCGTTTGGCAGCCGCGAGAGCATCTTGGCCCGCATCTGGTCACGGCCTTGCCGGACGGTTTCGCGGATCTTCGAAACAGGCGCGTCCGAGGTCAGCCGTTCCCAAGTTCGGGTCGCGGTCCGGTCAAAATAGGTTTCGACCCGTGCGCGCGTGGCGGCATAGGTGCCGAATTCCGAAACGGAATTCGGATCGGAAACCGTCGCGGTTTCCGGCGCAAAAATCGCGTCGATTTTTGCCTCTCCTGCCATCAATCGAACCCCAGCAATTCAAAGATGTCGCGGTCTTCCATCGGCGCAGGCGCCAACGGCTCGGTCCCGTTCCAAAGCGTTTCAGCGAGCCGCACATATTCGGCTCGGCAGCGGACGATGTCTTCGTCGTCGTCCATTTCGAACAAGGTCTTCTTCTTCAGGCGTGACCGCCGAATGGCATCGACATCGGGCATATGCGCGATCCGCCGGAAGCCAACTTCCTTGCAATAACGATCCACCTCGTCGGTCTCGCGCGACCGGTTCGCAACGCAGCCCGCCAGACGCACCTTGTAGTTCGTGCTTTTTGCCTGAACCGCGGCAATGATCCGGTTCATCGCATAGATGCTGTCGAAATCGTTCGCCGTAACAATCACGGCCCGGTCCGCATGTTGCAGAGGCGCTGCGAAACCGCCGCAGACCACGTCGCCCAAGACGTCGAAGATGACGACATCGGTGTCTTCCAGCATGTGATGCTGCTTCAGAAGCTTGACCGTCTGGCCAACGACATAGCCGCCGCATCCGGTCCCCGCCGGAGGACCACCCGCTTCGACACACATCACGCCACCATAGCCTTGGGTCATGAAGTCCTCGGGCCGCAGTTCTTCCGGGTGAAAGTCGACTTCCTTTAGAATATCGATCACGGTTGGCTGCAGATGACCTGTCAGCGTGAAGGTGCTGTCATGCTTCGGGTCGCACCCGATCTGCAGCACCCGCTTGCCCATAGTCGAAAAGGCCGCCGACAGGTTCGACGATGTCGTCGACTTGCCAATGCCGCCCTTCCCATAGACCGAGAACACCTTGGCCCCCTCGATTTTCATCGACGGGTCCTGATGGACCTGAACAGACCCTTCGCCGTCCTGGCCTTTGAGCGTCGGGATATCGTCGCGTGGGCTCATGTGTTTTCTCCAGTCATTCCGCTGCAACACCTTCGACGCGATCTTCCAGCGCGTCGGCGGCGTCCTGCAGGGCAGCAAGGGTTTCGGCGTCAGGCGCCCAGTAGTCTCGGTCAGATGCTTCCAGCAGCCGGTTCGCCATGCGGCTGGAGGCGACCGGGTTCAGGTCGGCCAGACGCTGGCGCATCTCTTCATCAAGAACGAACGTCTCGGACAGGCGCTGATAGACCCACGGCTCGACCTGGCCGGTCGTCGCCGACCAGCCCAGCGTGTTGGTCAGATGTGCCTCGATCTGGCGGACACCTTCGGCGCCGTGATCCAGAAGCGGCTCATAGAAGCGCGGGTTCAGGCTGCGCGACCGTGTCTCAAGCGCGACCTGATCCGCCAGCGTCCGGATCTTGCCAGAACCACGCGTTTGGTCGGAGATATAAACGGCGGCTTCCTCGCCATCGCGCGCCCGTTTCACGGCGCGGGATATGCCACCCAGCGTGTCGAAATAGTGATCGACCGTGGTGATCCCAAGCTCGACCGATTCAAGGTTCTGATACGCCACCTCGACGGTCCGCAGCGTTTCCTGCAACAGCGCCGCGTTTTGTTCCGCCTTGCCATCGGTGCCATAAGCAAAGCTCTTCCGCGCCTGATAGGCGTCGGCCAACTCGTCTTCATCTCCGAAGGCGGAACTGTCGACCAGTTGATTCACATTCGAACCATAAGCCCCTTCGGCATTCGAAAAGACCCGCAAGGCCGCTTCCTGCATCGAGGCGCCGGTCTTCTCGACATAGGCCAGTGCATGTGCGCGGACGAAGTTCTGATCGATCGGTTCATCTGCCTCGGCGGCCTGCAATGCAGCATCAGCCAAAAGGCGCGTCTGCAAGGGCAGCAGATCGCGGAAGATGCCCGACAGCGTCATCATCACGTCGATGCGCGGGCGCCCGAGTTCCTCAAGCGGAATAAGATCAGCGCCCGACAAGCGGCCAAAGCTGTCAAACCGGGGTTTCGCCCCGATCAGCGCCAACGCCTGCCCGATGGGACCACCATCGGTCTTGATATTGTCCGACCCCCAAAGGACCAGCGCCACACTGCGCGGCAGGGTGTCGTGGGTTTCCAGCAGCATCTCGGCCTGACGCCGCCCTTCCCGAACGGCGTATTCGGTCGGCATCCGGAACGGGTCAAACGCATGAATGTTTCGACCGGTTGGCAGGATCTCGGTGTTGCGGATCAAGTCGCCGCCCGGCACCGGCGGTGTGAACCGACCGTCCAACGCCCGCAGTACCGCTGCGATCTCGGTCTCGCGTTCCAGTGCGGCCGCCACGCTTTCCCGCGTTTCGTCATCCACGCCGTCCAGAACCGCCAGATACTCGGCCTTCTGCTCCGCGCTCAACTGGGCACCAACCACATGCAATCCGTCGGGGACCAGCGCATCTTCCGTTTCAAGAAGCTTCAGCCACAACGTGTCAGGGGCTTGCCCACCCAGATCAACCGCCTCGGCCTGCTCGGCAATCAAAGCTTCCAACTCGGCCCGGTCCTCGGCGTCGGGCGGCAGCCCGCGCCACCGTGTCAGACTGTCCTTCAACTCGGCCAGACCTTTATAAAGCCCTGCCGTCGCCAGCGGCGGCGTCAGATGCGAAATCGTCACCGCGCCCGACCGGCGCTTGGCCAAGGTCGCTTCCGAAGGATTGTTCGCAGCGTAAAGATAGACATTCGGCATCTCGCCGATCAGCCGATCCGGCCAATCGCGCGCACCAAGCCCGGCCTGTTTGCCGGGCATGAATTCCAGCGCGCCATGCATCCCGAAATGCAACAGCGCATCGGCCTTGAAGCTCTTTTTCAGCCACAGATAGAACTGAACGAAGGCATGTGTCGGCGCAAAACCCTTCTCGAACAACAGCCGCATCGGATCGCCTTCATACCCGAAAGCTGGTTGCAGCCCGACGAAGACGTTGCCGAACTGCTGACCCAGCACGAAGACGCCTTTGCCATCGGACTGAACCCGACCTGGCGCAGGCCCCCATACCTCTTCGATTGCGCTCAGCGGAGGCGTCGTTCGCACCATCGCCTCGGCGTCGACATGCGCGGCGACATTGGCCTCTTGCCCGAACTGGGCCGAGTTGCCGCCAAGAACCGCCGTCCGCAGGTCTTCGACAGTCTGCGGCACATCCACCGAGTATCCTTCGGCCTTCATCGCCGTCAGCGTGTTGTGCAAAGACGCAAAGACATTCAGGTAAGCCGCGGTTCCGGCCGCACCGGCATTGGGCGGAAACCCGAACAGAACGATCCCGACCTTGCGCTCGGCCAGTGCCTTCTGTCGCAGATGCGCCAGTCGGGCGGTTTTCTCGGCCAGGCTGTCGATGCGTTCAAAGCACGGCGCCATCTCACGCTCGGTCCCGGACGCCTGGCAGGCATGTGCACAGCCCGCGCACCCGTCGGCCCCATGCCGTCCGCCAAACACGGTCGGGCAGGTCGCCCCGTCAAGCTCGGGCAGCGCTATCAGCATCGTGGTCTCGATCGGACCCAGCCCCTGACCGCTTTCAGCCCATTGGCCCAACGTCTGGAATTCCAGCGGATGCGCCGCGATATAGGGCAGATCAAGGTGCTTCAGCACCTCAATCGCCGCATCATTGTCGTTGTATGCCGGACCGCCCACCAGGCTGAACCCGGTCAGCGAAACCATCGCATCGATCCCGGCATCACGGAAGAAAGCCTCGATCGCCGGACGGGCGTCCAGTCCGCTGGCAAAAGCCGGGATCACCTTCAATCCACGCGCTTCGAACGCCCGGATCACGCCATCATAATGCGCCGTGTCGGAACTCAGCACATACGACCGCATCAACAACAACCCGACCGTGGCCTCGACCCGCTTGGGGGCCGGAAGCAGCGTGGGGTCGGTGGTGATCCGATCATCAAGGTCCGGATGGTAAAGCCCGACTTCGGGATATTCCTGCGGCGCCACAACCGCCGCGCCCTGCCACGCTGTCTCGGACGCATAGCGCGAGATCAGGTGGCGGATCATGTTCTCGACATTTTCGTCCGACGACGCGAGCCAGTACTGCATCGTCAGGAACCACGCCCGCAGGTCCTGCGCCTTGCCGGGAATGAACCGCAGGATCTTTGGCAAGCGCCGCAAGAGCCGCATCTTCTTCGCGCCGCTTTCGGTCGACGGCTTCGATGACCCGCGAAGCCGCTTCAGGAAGCTCATCGTACCCGACGACGGCGCTCCCATATCAAGGGCACCCATGCGCGTCGTCTTGACGATCGCGGCATCCGAGATGATGCCAACCATCGCATCACAATGCGGTCGCCGCGCTTCGAGGTCTGGCAGAATGCGGCGGATATGTTCTTCAAGGAACAGCAGCCCGGTGATAATGATATCGCCTGACGCCACCGCGTCCTTTGCTGCGTCCAGCTTGTCCGGGCTTTCGCCCCATTCGGCGGCCGCGTGCACTTCCACCGAGAGGCCCGGAAAATCGCGCACCAAGCGATCCGACGCGCGCGCAATCGGACCCGCCGTGTGGCTGTCCAGCGTGATGACCACCACGCGATAGCCGGGCGCCCGGCCGTTTATGCTGGTCTCATCGCGCAAAATGGGCCTTCGCTTCATAGAGAGTATCGACCGAAATCTCGGTGACACCGCGTTCGGTTGCGAAGGCCTCGGTGTTCCGCCGGGCCTTGCCGCGAACAAAGAACGGCACCCGCCGGAGCTCTTTCTCGGCATCCGCCAGCCAGATCACCTGGCCCGCGTCCTTCGCCTGTTCTGAAGTATCCCGGGGGGGCCGGGGGGCAGCGCCCCCCGGTGGATCGCCGGCGTCAGCCGGCGAAACCGCCTTGCCCCCGTGATGCGACGCACCCGCATCATCGTGGAATTCGAAATCTTCGCGGAACATGTGCAGCAGGTGCTCTTCCAGCCCCATGACCAGCGGATGCACCCAAGTATCGAAGATGACATTGGCGCCTTCGATCCCCACCTGGGGCGAGTACCGCGCCGGGAAGTCCTGCACATGCACAGGGGCCGAGATCACGGCGCAGGGAATGCCCAGCCGCTTGCCGATATGACGCTCCATCTGGGTGCCAAGGATCATCTCGGGCGCCAACGCCTCGATCCGGGCTTCCACGTCCAGATAGTCGTCGGTGACCAGCGCCTCGACGCCATAGTCCTTGGCCAGCGCCCGGATCATCCGCGCCTGTTCGCGGTTGTAACAGCCGAGCCCCACCACATCGAACCCCATCTCGTCCCGGGCAATGCGGGCCGCAGCCGCGACATGGGTTCCATCCCCGAACAGGAAAACGCGCTTGCCGGTCAGATAGGTGCTGTCGACACTGGCCGAGTACCACGGCAACCGAAGCCGGGTCTCGTCGATCTTGGGCGTCAGCCCCGTGATCTCGCCCACTTCCCGCAGGAAGTCCCGCGTCGCTCCGACGCCAATCGGGACGGTCTTGGTGAAGGGCTGGTCCAGTTCACGTTCCATCCAGCGGCACGCCGCTTCGCCGGTTTCGGGATACATCAGCACGTTGAAATGCGCGCGCCCCAGCCGGGTGATATCGGTGGGCGTCGCATCGAATGGTGCGGTTACGTTCACCTCGACGCCCATTTCGATCAGAAGTCCGGTCAACTCGGTGATGTCATCGCGGTGCCGGAACCCCAGCGCGGTCGGCCCGATCAGGTTGCAGGTGATCCGCTCTGTCCGTTCCATCGGCCGCGCCAAGGCGCGCACGATCTGGAAGAACGTCTCGTCCGCGCCAAAGTTTTCCTTGCGCTGATAGCTTGGCAGTTCCAGCGGAATAACGGGCACCGGCAGCCCCATGGTTTCGGCCATGCCGCCCGGATCGTCCTGAATCAATTCCGCCGTGCAGGACGCGCCGACGATGATCGCTTCGGGCTGGGACCTCTCATACGCGTCCTGACACGCAGTCTTGAACAGGTTGGCCGTGTCGGCGCCCAGATCGCGCGCTTGGAACGTGGTGTAGGTCACGGGTGGGCGACGGTCGCGCCGCTCGATCATCGTGAACAGCAGGTCGGCATAGGTGTCGCCCTGCGGCGCATGCAGCACGTAATGCAGACCCTTCATCGCTGTGGCGACGCGCATCGCGCCGACATGGGGCGGGCCTTCATATGTCCAGACCGATAGCTTCATGCCTCGGCCTCCAACTGAAGAATCTCGCGCCGCCGCATCGGTCGCGCAAAGAGCCCGGCCAGATCCCCGGCCTGCTCATAGAAATGGATCGGCGTGAACACCAACTCGATCGCCCATTTGGTCGTCAGCCCTTCGGCCTCCAACGGATTGGCCAGCCCAAGGCCGCAGACCGTCAGGTCGGGCCGTGCCGCGCGGGCGCGGTCCAGTTGCAGATCGACATCCTGCCCTTCCGAGAAGACCGGACCTTCGGGGATCAGATCGATGTCCGGGCCAACAATGTCCCGATGGACGTAAGGCTGCCCGATCTCGAGCGCGGTCATTCCGCATTCCCGGGTGAGGAAGCGGGCCAGCGGGATTTCAAGCTGGCTGTCCGGGAAGAGGAAGATCGACTTCTCGCGTAGGGGCGCACTGGCTTGGGCGACGGCTCGTCGGGCCCGGTCGCGAGGTGCGGCGGTCACTTCATTGAAGCGCTCTTCCGACACGCCGAACTCGTGCGCGATCGCACGCAGCCAAGCCGTTGTGCCTTCTTCGCCAAAGGGGAAAGGCGCGGGCAGATGGCGTGCGCCCCGGCGGACCAGAGCGGCATGCGTTTCGTTGAGGAAGGGCTGGGTCAAGGCAAAGACCGTGTTCGGCCCGACCGCAACCGGCTGATCGGCCCGCGCTGTCGGCAGAACTGAAACCGGTCCGACGCCCAACGCCTCCAGCAAACCCAGCATTTGGTCTTCGACGACATCCGGCAACGCGCCGGCGACGACAAGCTGCCGCGCCTCGGTGCTGGGCAGCGACGGGATCGTCGCCGCGAGGCAGGCGTCTTCGCCTTCGGTAAAGGTGGTTTCGATGCCGCTGCCCGAGAAGTTCACGACGTTGACAGCGGGTCCGTAGGCCGAACTCAGCCGCTCGGCAGCTTTCTCCAAATCAAGCTTAATCACTTCGGACGGGCAGGAACCGACAAGGAACAAACGCTTGATGTCAGGCCGCCTTGACAGAAGTTTCTCGACTTCGCGGTCCAGTTCGGCCTGCGCATCGGCCATTCCAGCCAAGTCCGTCTCTTCGAGAATCGCTGTCCCGAACCGGGGTTCGGCGAAAATCATCACGCCGGCCGCGCTTTGCAGAAGATGCGCGCAGGTGCGCGACCCGACGACAAGGAAGAACGCGTCCTGCATCTTGCGATGCAGCCAGACAATCGCCGTGAGGCCGCAAAAGACTTCGCGCTGACCGCGCTCTTTCAACAAGGGCACGTCGCGGCAACCGGGGGTGTTCGGGATCGGGGCGTTCATGCGGCAACCCCCGTTTGCAGACGCGCCTGCCGCAGCTTCAACAGGAACTGCGCGGCGTTGACGACGTATATAAGATACGCCGCCAGAGCGATGATCATCTGACCCGCAGGAGGAAGATAATTGGTCAGAAGAACAATGACATAGAGTGTATGCAGCGCAATCACGAAGAAGCTGACGACATCTTCCCAGAAGAAGGCGGGTGCCAGCAAATATTGACCGAAGACAACCTTTTCCCAGATCGCTCCGGTGACCATGATCAGGTAGAGAACGCCGGTCTTGATCAGGATAGACAGCGTCGCTGCCTCGTATCCGTCACCGGTCGCCAGATAGCGCAGAACCAGAACAAGCGACACGAGGAAAACCACGAATTGAAGCGGCGCAAGAACGCCCTGAACGACAGTCCACTTGGTCTTGTCGCGGCGTTCACGCTGATCCGGCGTATAAAGTGCGGGAGCCTCCCCCCGGGCGCGGTGGCTTCGGCGCATGCCGACTCCTTTGTCTTCCTCGGGGTCTAGGGTAAGGGTCACATACAAAAAGTGTCAATCTAAACTTACATTCATGAACCTGACACTTCATGCAGAACGTAACACTTGGTTAATTCCTGCAAACGTCTAAAAATAAACACTTTTCAGAAACGCTTCCTAAATAGAAGGCGGAAACTGTCTATTACCTTTGACAATTTGACCTCTGTAAATGACACTGTCATAGGACGTGAGAGAGTCGCTTGCCGGGTAATCCGGGCGCGCTCTCGTCCGCAACGGTGGTACAGATGACCGCAAGAAAGGGCAGCCGCTCGCTCCACACAGGTAACGGATCGCTTGTCGATGGACTTGCGCGTTCCGTCATTTCGCGTGTCTCGGCCGCCCCCCACCAACGCCGCCATCGACGTGTCGAGATCGGCGCAAAGATACTCTATGCCGCCGCCACCGACAGCGCCGCATTTGATCGCGATCAGATACGCGCGGACCTGTCTGCGTTGCGGATTTCCAAAGTCGACATTGTCGACCAATGCATCCCGCGCGTCGCGGCCGATCTGGGCCAGGACTGGATTGACGACCGGTTGAGCTTTGCGCAAGTCGCGTCGGCCAGCGCCCGGCTATATGGTCTCTGCAAGGCGATCGGTCAGGAGTGGGACAACATCCGTCCCGGCCTGAACGCCAGGTCGCTGTTGCTGACGACAATCGACCGCGAAGATCACATACTCGGACCGGCCGTTTTGGCAGACCAACTCAGGCGTCGCGGACACTCGGTCCACTTGCATTCCAATGGCAGTGGGCAGTCTCTCCGCGAAAAAATCGGGCAAGATCGCTTCGATGGCATTCTGATTTCAGTTTCCACGTGGCAAGCGCTTGAATCCGCGGCTAAAGCGATTAGAGAAATTAAAAAGACTGAAACCAGTGCGCTGATTGTGCTCGGCGGTGCGGTTCTCAACGAAAATGGTTTTGACGTGTCACTCACCGACGCCGACATGACGACGAATGATATCGACAAAGCGCTCGACGCAATGATCGGCGACGACATCGACCTGAGGGTGGCAGAATGACCGCGGGTGGTGTCGCAAATTGGGCCAAAGGCCCTGTTCCCGTCATTGAACCCGAATACCTGACCGGGATACTTGCCGCGGCCTGCGACCTTGCTTTCGTGGTGTCCGCAGAAGGTGTCGTTCGTTCGATCCTGATTGATGACGAAACGAAGGAACACGCGCGCCTCAGCCATTGGGCGGGCAAACCTATGCAGGAATTCCTGACATCGGAAAGCGTCCGAAAGTTTGAGACCGCGCTGGAAGCCGTGAAGGTCACCAAGCAGATCACGCGTCCGGTCGAACTGAACCATTCCGACAAGTCCGAGTGGCAGTACCCCGTGCGCTACTCGTTCCATGCCGTTGGGCCAGATGCATCGGTTCTGATGCTTGGTCACGATCTGCGGCTTGTGGCCGAAGCGCAGGAACAACTTGTTCAAGCGCAATTTGCGCTGGAGCGCGGATATGAAGAGCGCCGTGAATACGACGCACGCTACCGGATGCTTATGGCATCGACGGCGGATGCCTTCGTCTTTGCCTCGGCAACCGATGGACGCATTCGCGACGTCAATGCTGCCGCCGCCCGGTTGCTGGGCGCCGAGCGTGACGAACTGATCGGCGCGCCGCTGGCGCAGGAATTCAAGCACCGCCGGCGCGGCGAATTCGTTGAAAAACTGGTGTCGCTCGCGGCATCGGATTTCGAGGCTGAGCTGAGCGCCCAAACAACGCGCGGGCGACGCGAAGTCCTTATCACACCTACGGTTTTCCGGGCAGCCGGCGAGCGCCTGATTATCTGTCGGCTACAGTCCGAGAATGCGCAGACGGCCAGCGACGATCGTCTTCTGGATACGCTTGTGGCGCTCTTCCACAAGAGCACCGACGCAATCGTTCTGACCGACACCCGCGGCGTCGTGCAGGATGTGAACGAGGCGTTCCTTGAAATCGCAGACGTGTCGAGCCTTTCGGAAGTGAAGACGCGCAGCCTCTCGGAGTTCCTGCAGCGCGGCCAGATCGACCTCAGCGTGATGCTGGAGAACGCGATTCGGTCAGGCCACATGCGGGTCTATGCGACCAAGCTGGCAAACGAGTTCGGCGCCCGCGCCTCGGTCGAGATTTCCGTGGTCTACATCAACGATCAGGAACGCCCGACGGTCGGCTTCATCATCCGCGATGCCAGCCGGGCCGAAACGATCCGCAGCACCACCAAGGGCGCGGCATCCGCCGACAACTCGAGTCACAACGTGGTTGAACTGGTCGGGTCGGCACCGTTGAAGGAAATCGTTGCCGAAACCAACGAGGTCATCGAGCGGATGTGCATCGAAACCGCCGTAGAACTGACGCGCAACAACCGCGCGGCAGCCGCCGAGATGCTGGGCCTGTCACGCCAAAGCCTTTACGTGAAGCTTCGGAAGTACGGGCTTCTGAAGCGCGACGACAAAGACTGATATCTCAAGCACTCTAAACGTCCGTTTCCCTTGCACGACTCGATATGTCATGCAAAGTTGACACATGCCCGTCTCAACGGAATTACAGACGCGAACATTGCCCGATCCGGCAGCCATGCTGACCCTGATAAAGCCGGTCACGTGGTTCCCGCCGATGTGGGCCTATCTTTGCGGTGCCGTCTCGGCTGGATCGTCGCCAACCGGCCAGTGGGGACTTGTCCTGTTGGGCGTTATCCTCGCCGGGCCGGTGGTCTGCGGAATGAGCCAGGCCGCCAATGACTGGTGTGACCGGCATGTCGACGCCATCAACGAACCAAACCGCCCCATCCCATCGGGACGCGTGCCTGGTCGTTGGGGGCTTTGGATCGCGCTTCTGATGTCGCTCCTTTCACTCGTCATCGGCTGGCAGCTTGGGCCATGGGGCTTTGGCGCAACCGTCGTGGGCGTCTTGGCGGCGTGGGCGTATTCGGCCGAACCGCTGCGTCTCAAGAAATCCGGCATTCTCGGGCCGGGCCTTGTTGGTCTCAGCTATGAAAGCCTGCCTTGGTTCACCGGTGCCGCAGTGCTCAGCGCGGGTGCGCCCAGTTGGTATGTCGTGATCGTCGCGGTGCTCTATGGCATCGGCGCGCATGGCATCATGACTCTGAACGACTTCAAGGCGTTGGAAGGCGACCGGCAAACTGGGGTCAACTCGCTGCCCGTCACCCTTAGACCCGAGCGCGCCGCCCGCATGGCCTGCTGGGTCATGGCCCTGCCGCAGCTTGCGGTCATCGCGCTCTTGTTCACATGGGATCGCCCGCTGCACGCGATGGGCGTCATTGCCGTTCTGATCGGGCAGGCCATGGCGATGCGTGTCATGCTGCGCGATCCGAAGGCGCGCGCGCCCTGGTACAACGGGACGGGCGTTCTTCTTTATGTCAGCGGCATGATGATTGCGGCCTTCGCCATAAGGGGGCTGGCATGACCTTGGGCTGGGGCGGCATCATCCGGCTTTGCCTTGTCAACGCGGCCATCGGCGGCCTTGCTGCGCTGCCGGTGAACCTTTTCAACCGGTTGATGACGGTCGAGTTGGCTTTGCCCGCCCTGTTGCCGGGCCTGCTGGTTGCGCTGCATTATGCCGTTCAGATCACACGCCCCGTTTGGGGTCACCGTTCGGACGCGCGCGGCGGTCGCACGCCGTTCATCCTCGGCGGGTTGGCCTGCGTCGGCCTTGGACTGATCGCGACGGCATGGGGCATCGCCTATGCACCCTCGACCGGTATCGCGCTGATCGTCTGGACACTGGCCTATATGGCCATCGGCTTTGGCATTGGTGCTGCCGGCACAAGTTTCCTTGCGCTTCTGGCTACGGCAGCGCCGGACCAGCACAAGGGCGCTGCCGCGACGATTGCGTGGCTCACCCTGATCGCGGGCGCCATCATTGCATCGATCGGCACCGGGATCGCGCTGAAACCGTATTCGCCGGACCGCTTGATGATGGTCGTGCCGGTCGTCGCGGCCATCGCCTTGGCGGTCGCCTTCGTCGCCACATGGCGCGTTGAACAGACGCTGGGCGCCGTCCCACAACCAGACGAACCCGCCCTTGGCCCTGCCCTGCGCGCCACATGGGCCGACCCGGCCGCGCGGGCATTTACCGGCTTCGTGTTCCTGTCGATCTTCGCCTTCTACCTCAGCGAATTGATCCTCGAGCCCTTTGCAGGCCACATCCATGGACTGACACCGGATGCGTCAACCAAACTGTCCGGTGGCAAGGATGGTGCCGCCCTGACTGGCATGATCGCCGCCGGCATTCTGTCGACCTTCGGCTTCGGCAGCCTGCGCGGCTGGGCCGTGATCGGTTGCGTGATCTCGGCCATTGGGCTGGTGGGTCTTGGAGCGGGCGCAGCGTTGGTTCCCTTCACCGTTGTTCTCGGCTTCGGCAACGGGCTTTTCGTTGTGGGCGCCATCGGCTCGATGATGCGCCTTGCTGCTGAACGCAAAGGCGCAACCGGCACACGCATGGGCGTCTTCGGCGCCGCGCAGGCCATCGCCGCCGGTCTGGCTGGCCTTGTGGCAACCGGCACGCTCGACCTTGCGCGCCTCGCGTTTTCGGACAGCGCCGCCTACGGCCTTGTCTTCGGGCTTGAGGCCATCCTGTTCCTGGCTGCCGCGCTGGTCGCGCTGCGCCTTCTAAAACCCGCACCGATTTTGCAACCGGGGGAGTGAGAGATGAAATATGACGTCGTCGTTGTGGGCGGTGGCCCCGCCGGGGCAACAGCCGCCGAAGACCTTGCCCGCAGTGGTGTAAGCGTCGCCCTGATCGACCGCGCCGGTCGGATCAAACCGTGTGGCGGCGCAATCCCGCCCCGGCTGATGCAGGATTTCGACATCGGGGAAGAACAGCTTCTGACCAAGGTGACGACTGCCCGGATGATCTCGCCCACTGGCCGCAAGGTCGATATCCCGATCGAGAACGGCTATGTCGGCATGGTCGACCGGAAAGACTTCGATCCGTTCCTACGCGACCGCGCCGTGAAGGCAGGTGCGGACTATTACGAAGGCACATTCGTTCGGATCGACCGCGATGCAGACGGCACGCGCGTTGTCTTCCGCGAAAAGGCGAGCGGCGAGGAAAAGCCGCTGCGGACCAAGCTGATCATCGGCGCTGACGGGGCCAAGTCCAAGGTCGGACGCGCCGAAGTGAAAGACGCCGACAAGGTGCCGCTGGTCTTCGCCTATCACGAGATCATCGCGGCGCCGCCCAAGACCGACATCTATGACCCCGAGCGGTGCGACGTGGTCTATGACGGGGCAATCTCGCCTGACTTTTACGGGTGGGTCTTTCCGCACGGGTCGACCACCAGCGTCGGCATGGGCACCGAAGACCCGGATGTCAGTTTGAAGGAAGCCACCGCCGCACTCCGTCGCGCGTCGGGGCTTGAAGACTGCGAAACCCTCCGCAAGGAAGGCGCCCCGATCCCGCTGCGCCCGATGGACCGATGGGACAACGGCAAGGACCTTGTGCTGGCCGGAGATGCCGCTGGGGTCGTGGCCCCAAGTTCTGGCGAGGGCATCTATTACGCCATGATGGGGGGACGTGTTGCAGCCACGGCTGCAGCGGCCTGTCTGGCGTCGGGACGTGCAAAGGATCTGCAACTTGCCCGCAAGCTTTTCATGGGCGAGCACAAGATGGTCTTCCGCGTTCTGCGGTCGATGCAAGACGCTTACTACAAGTCTGACGAACGGCGCGAACGGTTCGTTTCGCTCTGCCACGACATCGATGTGCAGCGCTTGACGTTCGAAGCCTATATGAACAAGAAGCTGGTGAAAGCGCGCCCGATGGCCCACATCAAGATCGGGATCAAGAACCTGGCGCATCTGACCGGCATCGTCCGCCCGGAGCACACATGACGATCATGATCCCCACCTGGGTCGATGGCACGCTGACCCCTGTCGAAAAACTGGAAGCGCACCAGCGCGGCCTTCGCCACAAGGCTGTTTCGGTCTTTGTCCTGAAAGGCGACGAGGTGCTGGTACAGCGGCGTGCCATGGGCAAGTATCACACCCCCGGTCTCTGGGCGAACACCTGTTGTACGCATCCGGAGTGGAACGAAACCCCGCTTGATTGTGCTCAGCGACGGTTGGACGAAGAACTGGGGATCAAGGGGCTGTCACCCGTGCACCGCGATACGATCGAGTACCGCGCCGATGTCGGGAAAGGCCTGATCGAACACGAGGTGGTCGATCTGTTCACTGCCGAAGCGCCAAGCGATCTGGTCGTGTCACCGAACCCAGACGAGGTGATGGATACGCGCTGGATGACCTTCCGCGAACTCAATCAGGCGGTCGCGAACTTCCCGAACCGCTTCACACCGTGGCTGCGGATCTATCTGGACGAACACAGCGCCAAGATCTTCGACGACGTATCGGCCTGACGAAACCGCAGGCGACGTCACCTCACTGCACGAATGGATCGGGGCGTTTGTGTCAAACGCCCCCTTGAGTGCCGAATGGCACGACCGTCTCATCCTTGCGCAGGATGCCGGTGGCCGTCCGGCAGATATCTGCAACGGTCAATCCCGCGTCGGCATACATCTCGGCCGGGCTCGCCTGATGGATGAACCGGTCGGGCAAGGTCATCGGTCGCACCGCCAGCCCGCCGTCCAGTAACCCAGCGCGCGCCAGATGGTGCAGTACCATGGAACTGAAGCCGCCATCCGAGCCCTGCTCGACCGTGATCAGACCGTCATGCGTGCGTGCCAGCCGTTCGATCAGATCGGTGTCCAGTGGTTTGGCGAACCGTGCATCTGCAACCGTCACGCTGATCCCTTCATCCGCCAGTTGGTCAGCGGCCAACAGGGCCTCGGACAGATGCGCCCCGAACGACAGGATCGCAAGATCCGTGCCCTCGCGCACCACGCGGCCCTTGCCGATTTCCAGAACTTCGCCCCGCTCGGGCATCTCGACACCCACACCGTTGCCGCGCGGATACCGGAAGGCAATCGGCCCGGCGTCATGCGCCACCGCGGTGGCCACCATGTGAACCAGCTCGGCTTCATCGGCCGCAGCCATCACGGTGAAGCCGGGCAAGTTCGACAGATAGGCCACATCGAACGCGCCGGCGTGGGTCGCGCCATCGGCGCCGACCAACCCGGCCCGGTCAATGGCAAAGCGCACAGGCAAGCCCTGCAAGGCCACGTCATGCACGATCTGGTCATAGCCACGTTGCAGGAACGTCGAATAGATCGCGCAGAACGGACGTAAACCACTTGCGGCCATACCAGCGGCGAATGTCACGGCGTGTTGCTCGGCAATCCCGACGTCGAAGACGCGACCCGGAAAGCGATCCGCCATGATATTGACGCCGGTGCCCGAAGGCATTGCGGCAGTCACGGCAACGACACGGGGGTCGCGCGAGGCTTCGTCGGTCAGTGTCTTGCCGAAAACACCAGTATAGCTGGGCGCATTCGGCTTCGACTTGGCCTGCGTCCCGGTTTCCACGTCGAACTTCGCGACGCCATGATACTTGTCGGCGCTCTGTTCGGCAGGCGCATAGCCTTTGCCTTTGACCGTACAGCAATGGATCAGCACCGGCCCTTCAGCCCGGGCCTTTGCGGCGCGAAGCGCGGCAAGAAGCTGCGGCATGTCGTGACCGTCAATCGGGCCCATATAGCCAAAGCCAAGTTCCTCGAAGAGCGTGCCCGAAAGCCCTTGCCCGGTCACCAATTGGCGCGCCCGGCGTGCGCCCTCGCGCATCGGCGGCGGCATGAAGGCTTCCATGCCTTCGGCCAAGGCTTTCATGGGTTCCGGCGTCGCGGCATAAAGCCCCGACAAATAGGACGACATCGCACCGACGGGTGGCGCGATCGACATCTCGTTGTCATTCAGAATGACGATCATCCGGCGCCCCTCGGCCCCGGCATTGTTCAGCGCCTCATAGGCCATGCCCGCGCTTATCGACCCGTCACCGATGACAGCAATTGCATCACCCGTGGGGCGTCCCATGTCGCGCCCGACGGCAAAGCCAAGGGCGGCTGAAATCGAGGTCGAGGAATGCGCGGCACCAAACGGGTCGTACTCGCTTTCGTCGCGCTTCGTGAACCCTGACAAGCCGTCCTTCTGGCGCAGCGTCGTCATCCGGTCGCGGCGCCCGGTCAGCACTTTGTGCGGATAGCACTGATGACCCACGTCCCAGATCAACTTGTCCATCGGCGTGTTGAACACCGCATGGATCGCAACGCTTAGCTCAACCACGCCAAGTGACGAGCCAAGATGGCCGCCGGTCTGGCTGACCACTTCGATGACTTCGCGGCGAAGCTCGTCGGCAAGACGCCCAAGATCGACATCCGACAGACCTTTCAGATCAGACGGACCGGCGATGGTGTCAAGAAGTGGGCTGTTGGTCATGGCATAAGCTCCCTGTTGTCCCCTTCCCCCGGGCGGGTATGGCGGCGCATTCAGGGAACGGAGAATGCGCCGCCTTTCGTCCTGCTAGGCAGAACTGGGATGCGGGATGGTGCACCCCGTTGTCCGGTCCCTGTTGCCCGCGGAACCGAACCTCTTCTGGCGACTGCCTTACGGCAGCTCGACCACCTCGTCGGTGGACTGGAGCTGTGTCCAGTCGCCAATCACGTTCGTGCCTTGCAGCGGCTGCTGATAGCCTTTGTGGCAGGTTTTGCAGGCCACTTTCGGCTCGTCGCCGTTGCGCGGCCCCAGACGCTCTTCGGGCAAGAGCGCACCAGCCGGCACGATGTAATCATTGTTGAGTTCCTGAACCATCAGGATACCCAGGCTCGCCGTCGCCCATTGGGGAGTAACTTGCCCGGCGTCGTAAAAGGCACGGGAGTTGTGGCAGAACACGCAGTTCACGCCGAGCGAATTGGCGAAGTAGTTCATGAGCGAATAGGTCCGCTCGGCATGCTGGATGCCCGGATAGTCATCCTGACCCGGGATGCCGGCAACGCGGCTTTCCAGATCGTGCACACCAATCGTCTGATCGTCGAGCAGGTAGCTTTCCAAGGCATCGGACGGCAGCGAGGTTGATTGCGACAACGAGGTTGCCCGGTTCTGGATCGCGGCCCAGCCGTCCATCCGTTCGTTCACCGGAACGATCGAGAACCAGATCTCGGACGGCACCGGCTGCCCGCGGTGACAGGTGTAACAGGTCACACCCACCTCGCCATTGGCATAGACGTGACCCGCCCAGTTCTCGTTTATGTTCTGGGTCATCGCGATCATCATCGCACCGACGCCATACTGATAGCTGTCGACATTCTCGAAGAGGTCGGGAATGCCCGTCCAGGCCTGCATCGCCTTGATCAGGTCACCGTCAAGATCGCCGATTTCCTCTAACGCCGCGATGCCGGGATCGGGCTTTGCAAGGTCCGACTTGAACTCGGTCACCGACATCCCGATGCCGCGCGGCCCGGTTTGCAGGCTGTCCGTCGCGAAGGGCTGGCCGAAGGCGAAAAGTGCGATCACTGCGATCACCGCCGTCCCCAGCGCACCCATCACGATGACAGGGCCATAGATGTCGGTCGGGTTCTTCTTGTTCCACTCACCGAACCATTCCGGGAACTTTATGAGTTTTTCGAAATCCATCACCTCATTCCTTCCCGATAAAGTCTTCGTAGGTCCGGTAGGCTTCGTAGCCATACTCGCCGTCATAGGTTGGCGCGAAGTAGTGCTCCTGGGCCCAGATGAACCAGTTGTCGACAACGGTGCCCGTCAGCAGGATGCCGATCCCGCCGGTGATCGGCGTTAGGACCGCGAACCACCACGCCCACCGGTGGATACCTTCCATCGTGGCGTTGAAGCCCATGGTCCAGCGCCAGAAGAGTGCGGCGCGTTCCGTGGCTGTGCCCCGGTCGACGATCTGTTCCAGCTCACGGTCACCGCCATAACGGGTGACCGCCAGGATCGTGCCGCCATGCATCGCGAACAGCAGGCACGAGCCATAGAGGAACACGATGCTGAGGCAGTGGAACGGGTTATAGTAGAGGTTGCCGTAGCGGATCGAGAATGCCGTCGTCCAGTCAAGGTGGGCGAAGATGCCGTAAGGCACGGCTTCCGACCACGAGCCCATCAGGACCGGGCGAAAGAGACCCAGCACAAGGAACAGCCAGATGGCCGATCCGAACGCCCAGAAGACATGCTTGCCCATCTTCTGTTCTGCGGCCAACTGCCACGACCGGTACCACCACGCCATGACCGAGAAGAGCAGGAAGAAGCTGGCGATGATGTACCAGCCGCCATCGTTCAGCGGCGGCATGCTCAGCCCGTATTCCGGCGAGGGCGGCTCGAGCGCCAGCCAGAAGAGCTGGCGGATGAACTCGGGGATCGACCAGCCGACCTGTGCCAGCATGTTGATCCCGATGATGTTCAACCAGATCAGACCCGACGCCAGCGATACGATGCCCGCCATGCCAAGATTGACCGGTCCGATCTGCGCATTGGCGAACCAGCCGAAGAGGGTCGAGAAGGTCGCGCCCTTGGTGCGGTCTTCCGTCAGGGTGCCATAGTCGTCTGTCCCCATCTCGGCGGGACCGCGAACCTGCACCTGGTTAAAGATGTTCTGATATTCCGTAATCATGTCTTAGAACCCCACCTGGCTGCCCCAGATCGGCAGCTCGAGCCACCAGTTCCACCATTCGGGCCAACCCTTGGTCCAGACGGGGCCCGAGATGATGATGCAGACTGCGCTCCAGAAACCCGCGTTGATGGCCAGAAGAAAACCAAGGCGGTGAATGCCGAGGGGCCCGATCGAATAGCCGATGAAATCGCGGAAGAAGGTGTCTTCATGATCCGGCGTCTTCATGACCTCGCCCTTTTCCGGGTTCGCTGCGGAGAGGATCAGCGCACCATGCAGGGCAAGCGCGAGCGTCACGGTGAAGAACAGGGTCACCGCCAGCATATGCGCCGGATTGTAGTGGAAGTGCAGATAGGCATAGCCGGTGTTCGACACCCAGTCGAGGTGGCTGAAGATGCCATAGGGGAACCCATGCCCCCAGGCGCCCATCAGCAGCGGGCGGAACACCACCAGCGTGACATAGGCGAAGATCGCGAAGCTGAACGCGAAGGGCACGTGATAGCCCATCCCCAGCTTGCGGCAGATCTCGACCTCGCGCAGCGCCCAACTGACAAAGGCGCCGATCGCACAGAAGGTGATGACCTGCCATAGGCCGCCTTCGTTCAGGGGCGCCGCGGCCAGACCGTAACTCAGGTCAGGCGGCTCGATGCTGATCAGCCAAGGGTTCCAGACCCCCTGAAGCGACGCACCGTAGAAGATAAGAATGGTGCCAAGGAGCGCGAAGAATGCGCCGGTGACGCCGAAAAATCCGACATAGAACGGGCCAACCCAGAAATCGAACAGATCACCACCAATGATCGTCCCGCCCCGGACCCGGTATTTTCTCTCGAAGCTGAGCAAAGCCATCTTCTTACTCTCCGTTCAGCGCATCCCGGATGGGATCCGCCCTGTTCGTTTTGTTTGTCGTGGGCGACGAACGGGCCGCCGCCCACGACGATTTCGAGCAAGCGATCCTAGGCCTAGTTTTCCATTCTCGCGGCATGAGACGCAGCTGCGCTCTCGAACCAGTTCAGACCGTTCGAAAGGACAACCAAGTGAATCATCACCGCCAGGAGGAAGAGGAACACGCCCTGTGCTACGAACACGCGACGCGGGTCGAAGATGAGCCAAATCTTGTAGAATTTTGACATCACGACCTCCTCAATTGAACCACGGCCACCAGATGTAGGTCGCTAGGTGCGCGACCACTGCAACGATCGTGAACAGCGTGAGGCCGCCCAAATAGACCGAGTGCAACTCCTGAGCCTGCTCGTCGGTTAGACCTGTGAAAGACAGGTCACTGTTATCAGCCATGAACTTTCCTCCGGAACGTTATGCTGACGCCACGAAACCCTCGCGGCGGGGACCCTCGGAGTGACCTCCTCGGGATCTGGTTTTCGGCGTGCGGGCTCATGCCGAGAAAATGAGCGGGGTGACACGGTCGGCGTCCGCCCACGCGCGGGCCAGCGGCCCCCGTGTATTGAGCGAGCGCTTGCGCACCACGTTGGCAATCCACCGTTCCGTTCCAACGGGGATGGCCAGGATAAAGATGAGGGCGAAGTAGATCTTGAACTCCAGACCACGCTTCTGCCGGTTCTCGCGGGATACCGGTGTGTTGGTGATGTCAGTCATTTAAGTTTCCTCCCTCTCGCTGACCCGGGCTGGGGCCAACGCCTTGACGGTTTCGATCACAACCCGCTCTGCGCCCTGTTCCAGCGCGGCATGCTCGGCGGCATCGCGCAGGGTCTTGGCGGCAGAAATGCGGGTGAGAATGGGGTGTGTCGCCACGATCCGGTCGAGCTCGGCCTGAGCGTCCGGGTCCCATGGCATGTCGGCGCGCAGCCGTGTCGGTGTCGCTTCCGCGGCATCCATGTCCGAGGCCAGCGGCAGAATGTGGAACAGCGCGTCGAACAGGCCGTTGCAGACTTCCTGCAACAGATAGGTCGCCCCGGCATAGCCCATGAACGGCGTGCCGGTTGCGCGGCGGATCGCGGCACCCGGAAAGCTCGCCGGGATAAACGCCGGTTGCGGACCGTGCCCGGCCTTGGTCTCGGCCAGATACATCTTTTCGTTGATCGAGCCGAACACGATCAGCGGTTTCTTCTCGCCGATCAGCGCCCGCACTTCCTCGTTGTTGGTCTTGGTTCCGGCAACACGCGCTACGGCAAAGCCGCATGGCAAACCAAGGTCGTTCTCAAGGAAATGCCGAACACCTCGGGCATAGGTCTCGTTCGCGACGATCGCGAAACTGGCAGTTGCGAAAAAGTCCTGCGTGACCGAGCGCCACAGATCCCAGACCGGCTTGATGGTCGAGTGCTTCTCGCGCTCAATGAAGGGTTCGGGATCAAGGTCCAGCAACTCGCCCAGCTTGCGCAGGAAGAGTGTGGTCGACTCGATTCCGACCGGTGCTTGCAAGTATGGCTTGCCCAGCACCTCGCATAGCCCGCGGCCAAACTCGCGATACATGCAGACATTCACATCGGCATTCACAAGATTCCGCATCTCGGCCAGATGGGCGCCCAGCGGCATCACCATGTTGACCTCGGCCCCGATGCCTTCGACCAGACGCCGGATCTCGGCCAGGTCAGAGGGCATGTTGAACGTGCCGTACATCGGCCCAAGGATGTTGACGCGCGGCTTGGCGCCCTCGTCCCGGGCTTTCTCACGCGGCATCCGACCCTTGGTCATTCCGTATTCGGTAAAGATCCACGTCATAGCACGGTCAGCGGCTTCCCACTGATCCTCGTCGATCGTGCGAGGCAGGAAACGCTGGATGCTGGTGCCTTCCGGCGTGACACCGCCGCCGATCATCTCGGCAATCGAACCGGTGACAACGACGGCCGGCAAAGCCGGGTCCAAAGTGCCCCAGGCGCGCTTCATCGCGCCCTCGGTCCCGTCACGGCCCAGTTCTTCCTCGCCCAGACCCGTCACGACAATCGGCAACTCGTGCGGCGGAAGGGCGTCGGTATAGTGCAGAACACTGGTCACCGGCAGGTTCTCGCAGCCGACCGGCCCATCGATGACAACCTGCAAGCCTTTCACGGCGCAGAACGCGTAGACTGCGCCCCAATAGCCCCCGGCCCGATCATGATCCTGTATCAGCATCAGATCATCTCCGCCGCTTTGCGGGCGCGTGCCGCCTTGTCGAGCTTCTTCTGATGCGCCGCGCGGAAGTCGGGTCTCAGATTGGGATCGCCTTCCCAGACGCCTGCCGTATCGCCCGACCCGACACCGTCGAAGAAGGCGTTCATCTTCTCCATCCGGTCCTTGCCCGCGATGGCGGCATTGATCACCTCGGCCAGCGAACCAGCGCCTGCCGGACCCATCAGGGGCCGCGCGGAAATCAGGTTGGTGAAGTAAAGCGCGGGGATCGCCAGTTCCTTGGCCTTCTGCACGACTGGCGTCGTTCCGATGGCAAGGTCAGGCTTGATCGCCTCGACCGCAGCGCAGTCGTCCTCCAGCGACACCCGGAACTTCACCTTGGCGCCATGCGCCTCCAGCCATTCGGCATCTGCCATGTTCCACGGGGTCTTCGGACACGCCGTGCCGACATAAGGTACCGACGCACCGCTTTCGACCAACAGGCGGGCCACAAGAAGTTCGCTGCCTTCATAGCCCGACACGGTGATCGTTCCGTTGATCCCGGCCTGTGACAGCGCCCCTTTGATGGCAGGGAGGAATGCATTCTGAGACGCTGCGATCTTGTCAGCCGGAAGCCCGAAGGCTTCGCCAATTTCGGCCAGCCAGACGGCGGTTCCGTCATGGCCCACAGGCGCGGATCCCACGACGGGGCGACCCGCCGCTTGGAATTCACGTACAGCAGCAGTGTAGAACGGGTGTATCGCGGCAACGGCCCCGCAATCGAGCGCCGCGTAAAGCTCGCGCCATTCACGGCACGGCACCACCGGCCCCGCCGCAAGCCCCATCGGCGCCAACATCGCGCCGATCATCATCGGGTCGGCCGGGAACATCTCGCCAAGCAGAGACACTGTCGGGCGATCCTCGACACCGCTTTCGGGGCGGGCCACCGGTCCGGCTTCGATCTCTTGCCGGGCATAGTTCAGCATGGCGCCCGCCAGCACGTCCTTGGCCTCGGCGTGGGTGGGAATGCCGAAGCCCGGCACATCGATACCGACGATACGGACCCCATTGATCTCGTCCGGCAACAGCCGCAGCGGCACGCCCGACGCCGTCGGCACGCACAGGTTCGTCACCACGATCGCGTCATAGCGATCTGGGTCCGCCAGTTCATGCACGCTGTCGCGGATGTCTTCGAAGAGTTTGCCGGTGACCAGCGTTTCCGAATTAAACGGCACATAGCCGACCGACCGGCGCGCGCCATAGAAATGCGACACGAATGTCAGGCCATAAACGCAACAGGCCGAGCCGGACAGAACGGTCGCGACGCGACGCATCCGCAGCCCAACGCGCAGTGACCCGAAAGCCGGGCACATCGACTGCGGCTTGTCATGCGGCCCTTGCGGATAGTCGGCGGCATAGCGATCCAGAAGCTCGGATTGCCCGGCTTCACGCGCCGCCGCTTCCATGGTCGAGCCGGAATGACACCCAAGTGTCTCGGCTCCCACGCTTTGCGCGGGCGCATCACCGCGGCCCTCACCGCGGATCACTTCGGCCTCGTGGGCGGTGTCATATGTGACTTCGTCGCTCACTGCAGCCTTTCGGTCGAAAAATGGGTGGGTTGCGCCGGCGCGCCAAGGCGTTCGATGTCCTTCAGCAAACGGTCAAGCTGGTCTGGCTTCGCGTTGTCGATAAGCCACTGGACAGCGCTCTTGGTTGGTCGATCAGGCGTCGTCATAGATCACCTCCAGGCTTTCTTTCGGAGCGCTGTTCTTGCCGCGCATGTCCTGATCGGTGGCAGGCTCAAGCACCACACCGGCCCCGGTCTCGGACCCGTCGAACAGTTCCAGCAACTGGTCTTGATTCAGGGCCACCGGCCGCAAGGGCGGGGCTTCGGCAACGTTGAGACCAAGCTCGGCAAAGAGCGGCCCCCATGGGCCTTCAGCCGTACCGACGATCTGATAGTTGGCTGACTTCTTCCGCAGATCGTCGTCCTGTGGGATGCTGGCCAGAACCGGAATGTCGACCGCCTTGGCAAAAGCCTGCGCCTCGCCAGACCCATCGTCCTTGTTGATGACCAGCCCGGCCACGCCGACATTGCCGCCAAGTTTGCGGAAATACTCGACCGCCGAGCACACGTTGTTCGCCACGTAAAGCGATTGCAAATCGTTCGAGCCAACCAGAATGACCTTCTGCGCCATGTCGCGGGCAATCGGCAGACCGAAGCCACCGCAGACGACGTCGCCAAGAAAATCGAGCAGCACGAAGTCGAAGTCCCAGTCATGGAACCCGAGCTTTTCCAGAAGTTCAAACCCATGGATGATGCCGCGACCGCCGCAGCCGCGTCCGACCTCGGGGCCACCAAGCTCCATTGCGAACACGCCACCGCGTTTGAAGCAAACATCACCGATGCTGACCTCTTCGCCGGCGAGCTTCTTCTGCGTCGACGTCTCGATGATGGTCGGGCAGGCCTTGCCGCCGAACAGCAGGCTTGTCGTGTCGCTTTTCGGGTCACAGCCGATCAGCAGAACGCGTTTGCCCTGCTCGGCCATCATGTGACTCAGGTTGGCCAGCGTGAAGCTTTTGCCGATGCCACCCTTGCCATAGATCGCAATAATCTGCGTCTTCTTCGTCGGCTCGCCGGTCGGCACTTCCAGTGACGGCTCGGCTGCTTCGTCGCGCAGGCGATCATCATAATCGGTCAGGTTCGGAATCTCATCTTTCATGCCGTTCCCTTCCAATCGAGAATCATTTTCAGACAGGCCGGATCGCTGAACGCGGTCCGATAGGCGGACGGCGCTTCCGCGGCCGGCTTTTCGTGCGTGATCAATCCGCCAAGCGACAAGGCACCGCCTTCGACCAATGCGCGCGTTGCGATCAGGTCGTCAGGCGTCCATTCCGCAGCCACGCGGAACCGCGCTTCTTTCATGAAGGCGGGAGGAAATGCGAAACTCAGCGGCTCGGTATAGAACCCGGCCAGAACGATCTCGCCACCTTTGGCGATGCGACCGACCAGGTCGTTCAAAAGGTCACCCCGCCCCGAGGCGTCATAGATCGCCTTATAGTCGCGCTGCGGGTCCTCCTCGGGATCCAGCACGTCGTAACCAGCGGCACCGCCGCGCCGCGTGGCGTCGATTTCCCAGACGGTGGGCGCAGGTGCACCAGCCGCAAGTGTCAGTCGGGCCAGAAGACGCCCCAGAACACCGTGGCCGACGATCAGGTCAGGCACGTCTTTGCGGAGCCCCGCCATGGCGTGGCGGGCCGTGGCCGCCAAGGCCAACAACGCGCCTTCAGCGCCGAAGCCGCGGTCAATTCGCGTGACGCGCTCGCAGTTCGTGACGATCCGTCGAGCCGCGCCGCCGAAAAGGCCGTGCGCGCCCTCGAAGCAATTTGCACCCGGCACGAAGACCCGCTCGCCAACCGCAAAACCGGACAAGGTGCCAGCCTCGACCACTTCGCCCACAGCCTCGTAACCGGGGACCAGGGGGTAACCCATGCCCGGGAAGGGCGGCATTTTTCCGGAGTAGAACAGCTTCTCGGTTCCGGTGGAAATGCCGGAATGGCTGATTTCGACAACGATATCCTCGGCGCCCGGATCGGTCAGCGCGAGGGTATCAAGCGTCAGGTCTTCTGGACCTCTGAGTAGGACAGCCAGTGTGTCCAAACTTCACCTCATCTTCTCCCTGCAGACAGAACGCGCACCAAGGGCGCACAGAATGTCGCACTGTCACTTTAAACTGACAGTCACAACTGTCAATTGAATTAGACATATATTCGCGAGGAATGTCAGGCTGGCTTGACAGCGGTGACGACCGACGTGACGAAGCTTCGCGCCGGTTTCGGCGCCTTGATTTCAGTGAAGCCAGCCGCCTCGCACATCTGGCTGATGGTTGCGGCAGACCGCGTCCGGCCTGTGCGCATCGCCAAGGTATAAAAGGCAAAGTAGACATCCGTGATCGGATCGGGCCGGTCGCCCCCGGACATCGGCTCGGAAATCAAAAGGCGGCCACCGGGCGGCAAGGTTTCAAAAATCTTGGCCAGCAATGCCACCACGCTGGCGTCGTCATGATCGTAAAGCACCCGGATCAGCGACATGGCGTCGACGTCGCTGGGCAGCGGATCGTCGCGAAACGAACCGCCAACCAGATCGATTCGCGACTGAAACCCGGCTGCCGTCACCCGATCCCTTGCCGAGGGCATGACCGGCGGCAGATCGAACAGCGTCAGCGACATATCCGGATAGCTCTTGGCAACCTCGATCAGGAACGCCCCCGATCCTCCCCCGACATCCGCAAGGCGCTGGACACCCGCAAGCGAGACCGTGGCCAACGTATCGCGCGCCACCAACCGCTGGCTGTCGGCCATCAGGTCCGAGTAGGTCCGCGTCACCTCGGGGTCCACATCGCCGGTCGCACCAAAGACATAGGGCCAGAACCCGGCAAGTTCGGTTTCGGCTTCGCCTTTCAGAACCGCAACGGGATCGCCCATGTCACGATAAAACGCGCCGTGATGCAGGATCATCTGCCGCAAGCCCGGCACTCCGACCATCGCGGCACCTTTGCGGGTGAGTGCGAACCGTCCGTCGCGGCGGCGCTTGAGCAAGCCAAGACCAGCGCCAGCCTGCAAAAGCAACGTGGCGCGTTCCACCGTTACACCCCAGCTCAGCGCAAACATATCAGGCGAAGCCGGGCCATCCATCAGCCGTTCGGGCACCTCCAGCTTGACAAGAGCATAGAGCACTTGCGATCGCACAAACCCCTGAACAAGATCGAAAATCTCAGCACCATCGCGCCGTGCCATGCCCCGCATGAACGGCATCCGATTGGCGAAATCCTGAAAACCGGGACGCGCGATCAGACGATTGAGCCAGCCCCCGCTCGCCCAACCCTTGGCCTCGGGCATATACGCCATCAGGCGCGCGACGCCGCCGTGGCTGGCGTCAGCTTCCGGGCCTGCATATTGACCATCTGCGCCAGCATCGCTTCGCCCGGGCAGGACGGAATGGAGGCAATCGCGCCGCTCAGAATGTCATGATAGCGCTGCGTCGCGCCTTCGATCCCCAGCTCGGCAACCGCGTTGGGGCGGCCGTGGCGGTCATCCTGCCCGACCGGTTTGCCCAGTGTCGCCTCGTCGAACACCGCGTCGCGCAAATCGTCGGCAACCTGGAAGGCCTCGCCGATCCGGTCCCCAAGTTCGGCCCAAGGCTCAGGGTCTTGCCCCGCAGCTGCTGCCCCCATCTGGGTGGCCGCTACGAACAACGCGCCCGTCTTGGATCGGTGATAGGCCCGCATGTCGATCTTCTCTTCGCTTTCCCAGCCCTGCCCCGCGCAGATACCACCCGGCATGCCGGACTGCCGCGCCAGCGTCAGAACCAGTTGCGCGCTGCGCATGGGGTCGTGCACGGCGCTGCGCGCCAACATCTCGAAGGCCAGCATGATCAGGCTATCGCCAGCCAACACGGCCAAGGGCTCCGAAAAGGCGCGATGGACCGATGGCTTGCCGCGCCGCGTGTCAGCGTCATCGAAACACGGCAGATCGTCATGCACCAGCGAGGCGCAATGCATCAACTCAAGCGCTGCAGCGGCTGCATCTGTCACGCCCGGCGCATCATCGCCGCAAGCCATCGCGACCGAGACAAGAATGGTCGGGCGAATACGCGCGCCACCCGGCGTCGTGGCATATTCCAATGCAGCGGCAAGCTTTGCCGGCGCTGCGCCATCCTGACCAAGCCGAATGGCCTCGCGAACTGCAGTATCGATCCGAGATTTCAGGTCCAACGCGGCCTCCATAGTCCAATATGTCCGACCATTCTGACATATATGTGTCAATTACACTGGACAGTCTTGTGCCCGGAGTCAACAATTCCACCATGTTCGACGCGGACAAGATGAAGGAACCGGCGACGAAAACCCTCGTCGTTGGCGCCGGGGTGGGTGGCCTTGCCGCCGCGCTTCGGCTGCAATCTGCCGGGCACAGCGTAATGCTCTTCGACACGCATCCCTGGCCCGGTGGCAAGATGCGTGCCGTGCCGTCAGACGCGGGCCCAGTCGATGCAGGCCCGACCGTTTTGACGATGCGCCACGTGTTCGACGACCTCTTTGCCGTGACCGGGGCTCGGCTGGAAGACCATGTCACGCTGATTGCCGAACCGCTGCTGGCCCGTCATTTCTGGCCTGACGGCAGCATGCTGGACCTAACGATCGACACGGACCAGAACGCCGACGCCATCGAGCGGTTTGCCGGCCGCCTGTCTGCCAACGAGTTTCGTCGCTTCACCGCCGAGGCCACTGAGCTGTTCGAGATGTTCCGCGCCCCGATGATGGAAAATGCGGATCCACGCGTTCTGGATCTCGCAAAAGTGTCCTTGACGCACCCGAAACATCTCTTGGTCCTGTCCCCGCTGGCCAAGTTGCGCGCCCATCTGGCCCGCCGCTTCAGCGATCGGCGGCTTGTGCAGCTCTTTGGCCGCTATGCAACCTATGTTGGCGGGTCGCCTCTGGCCGCGCCCGCGCTTCTGTCACTCATCTGGCACGCAGAGGCGTCTGGTGTCTGGCGCGTTCAGGGCGGAATGCACGCTTTGGCCCATGCCCTTGCCGAACGGTTTCAGGCCATGGGGGGCACGCTGCGTCTTGCAACGCCTGTGGCCGAGATTGTCACCACCAAAGACCGCGCAAGCGGCGTGACGCTGTCGTCCGGGGATCGCGTGGACGCAGATGTCGTCATCTTTGCAGGTGACCCCCGAGCTTTGGCCACCGGATTGCTGGGCTCCTCGGTTTCGCCGGTCGCAAGTCAGGCAAAGTCGGAAGACCGCAGCCTGTCCGCGCGGGTCTGGAGCTTTGCCGCCCGCGCCACCAGCAACCGTCCCTTGGCGCACCACAACGTCTTCTTCGGCGCATCAGCGACCGCCGAGTTCGAGGACCTTGCCGGTGGGGCCATGCCCGACGACCCGACGATCTATCTTTGCGCCGAAGACCGGGGCACCCGCACTGCCACACCCGAAGGCCCGGAACGGTTCGAGATCATACTGAACGCAGCGCCATTGACCGACGCGACCCCAAGACCAGACGAGGAAGACCGATGCCGCCAAACGACCTTTCAGACACTCGCCCGCTTCGGCGTGACATTCGACCCGGCGCCGCCGACCTCGACCCTGGCGACGCCAAAGACTTTCGAAACCCTGTTCCCCGGCAGCGCGGGGTCACTCTACGGTCAGACGCCCCACGGCATGACGGCAGCCTTGAAGCGCCCGCGGGCGCGGACCGCGATCAAGGGCCTTTATCTGGCGGGGGGCGGAACGCATCCGGGCGCGGGTGTTCCAATGGCGGCGCTTTCCGGCAAGCACGCGGCCGAGGCGATCTTGCAGGACCACGTTTCGACCTGACCGTCGAGCGCGACGGCTATGCATGGTGGTACATCGACGGGATCAGCAATGACGGCAAACGCGCCGTGTCGGTCATCGCGTTCATCGGCTCCGTCTTCTCGCCATGGTACCGCTGGTCTGGCCGGCGCGACCCGCATGAACACGTCTGCATCAACGTCGCCACCTATGGCCCCGGCGGCCGCTTCACCATGACCGACCGGGGCAGGCCGGCACTGCGCCAATCCGAGACCAGCTTCACGGTCGGCCCGTCGTCCCTTACTTGGGATGGCAAGCAGCTGACCATCGACATCGACGAGATCGGCGCGCTGCCTCTGGTCTCGCGTGTTCGTGGCCGGATCACCCTGACCCCCGCGGCAATCACTGAAGCCGAGGTCGCGCTGACCGAAGACAACGCCCATATCTGGCGCCCCTTCGCCCCGGTCTCGGACATCCGTGTCGATCTGGAAGCGCCCGGATGGCAATGGGACGGGCACGGGTATTTCGACGCCAATTTCGGCACGCGCGCACTGGAAGCCGACTTCGACACGTGGACATGGGGGCGCTACCCGACCAAATCCGGCGCGACCTGTTTCTATGACGCGCGCCGTCGTGACGGCAGCGAGCTGGCCACCGCCCTGACCTTCAGCAAGAACGGCGAAGTCAGGTCAACCGCCGCACCGCCAAAAACACGGTTCCGCCGGTCTCTCTGGGCGGTCGCCCGTGAAACGCGGGCTGACCGAGGCTATAAACCGCATCAGGCGATGGCGATGCTGGACGCGCCGTTCTATACGCGCTCGATGGTCCGCACGTGTCTTGACGGGCGCGAGACGGTTGGCGTCCACGAGGCGCTGGACCTGCGGCGCTTCCGTTCAAACCTGTTGATGCCAATGATTGCCGTGCGCGTCCCGCGACGGCGAAACTGGACGTTCTAAGCGGCTTTCTCGGGGTTGAGTTGCATCACCGACCAGTTCAAGGCGCCCGCGGTTGAGACCCATGCCAGATAGGGCAGGAACAGGACACCCGCGACCCAGTCCAGCGACCACATGGCGATCATGCAGGCGAACACCGAAAGCCAAAGTCCGGCCAACACAGCCATGCCGCCCTTGATGTTCTGCAATCCAAAGAAGATGGGCGTCCACAGCGTGTTCAGCGCGATCTGCAACGCCCAAAGGGCCAGGGCCAGGCCGCTGCCATCCAGACCGGCGACGCGCGCCCCGGCAAGCGACATGCAAAGGTAAAGCGTCGTCCATGCCACCGGGAACAACCAGTTTGGCGGCGTCCAGGACGGCTTCTTCAAAGACCGATACCACTCGCCCGGCGGGAACATTCCCCCGGTCGTGCCCGCCGCAGCGCAAGCACACAGAAAGACACCAAAATAGACCCAGAACATCAGGCGCTCGTCTTGTTTTGCGCCGCGCGGCGCAGGTCTTGCTGTTTTAGGCTTGCAAGCGCGTCGGTCAATCCGTCGCTCCAATGCGCCGGGTCCGGATGCGCGGCTGCATCCACCAGAAAAGCCGTTTCAGGCAGCGGTTTGGCGTGGATCATCGGCGATCGCGGCATGACGACTGTCATTGAGGTCCGCGCAAGGGACCAGCCAGCGAGTGTCAGTTTCTGCGACTTCGACGTGACCGCGCGCGCCGCGATCGAGTTGTGCCCCATCGACCGGAGCTTGGTGCCAATGGCAGCATAGATGAACCGTGCGGCAAAGATGCCGGGCCGCGTCGCCAGCGGCAGCGCCCCGATTCCCGCTTCCGAGCGCACGTACAGGCGTTCCGCCTCGATCAGCAGACGTTTGACCATGGCGCGCACCGCCTTGGTGCCTTGTGGGTCGCGCAGGAACGCGTCCGGGTCGATGCCCGCGTGTTCCAGCCACTCCTTCGGCAGATAAAGACGTTTCTCCAACGCGTCTTCACCCACGTCGCGGGCAATATTGGTCAACTGCATCGCCACGCCCAGATCGGCAGCGCGCGCCAAGGCGTGACGGTCCCGCACGCGCATCAGGACACACATCATAACACCCACGGCGCTGGCGACCCGCGCGCTGTAGTCCGTCAGTTCCGACAGCGTTTCGTATTGCCGCATGTCGGCATCCCAAGCGAGGCCTTCCAGCAGCGCTTCAGGCAAAGCACGCGGCATGTCGAACATGCCGATCACGTCGGTAAACGCGCGATCCGGCGCAGCATCGCGTGGCCGCCCGGCATAGACCAGTTCCAACCGCTCGCGCAGATCATCGACAGCGGCTTTCTTCCGGCTGGACAGATCGACCTCGTCATCGGCCAAGCGGCAGAACGCATAAAGCGCAAGCGCGGGATCTCGCACCTTGGCAGGCAGCAACCGCGAGGCCGCGTGGAACGACAGCGACCCATGCCGGATCGCCTCGCGGCAATACTCCATGTCCGCGCGATTGATCATGAAACCACCTCCGGATCCGGCACCAGTTGCGCCAGAACCTCGGCACTGGAAATCACACCCGGCAGACCGGCACCGGGATGCGTGCCCGCCCCGGCAAGATACAGGCCGGGCAGCTCCTCGCTGACATTGTGAGGCCGGAACCACGCACTTTGCAGGATACGCGGCTCAATCGAGAACCCGGCCCCAAGCGGTGACAGGTAACGGTCGCGGAAGGTCTCGGGCGTGAACACCTCGGACGCCGTCAAATGCGCGCCTAAACCGGGCAAAAGCTGGTCTTCCAGAACGCTTTGCACCTTGGCGCGATAGGTCTCGGCCATCTCGGTCCAGTCGACACCATTGTCATGGCCCAGATGCGGCACGGGGCTGAGGGCATAGAACGTGTCGTCGCCCTCAGGTGCGACGGTCGGGTCAGTGACGCTGGGCCGGTGCACGTAAAGGCTCATGTCGTCCGCCAGCTTGCCCTTGATGAAGATGTCGTCGACCAACCCCTTGTAGCGCGGCCCGTTCAGGATCGTGTGGTGACCGACATCAGACCACATGTTGCGCGTGCCTTTCGTCCCGAAATACCAGACGAACAGGCCCATCGACCACCGCGTCCGCTTCAGCCGGGCCGGGGTCCAGCGCGTCTTCGCGTGGTTTCGCAAAAGCCGGTCATAGGTGTGCCCGCTATCGGCATTGGACACGACGACATCGGCTGTTACCAACTCGCCGGTCTCCAGCTTCACGCCGCGCGCGCGCCCCTTGTCGACAAGGATTTCATCCGCCTCGACACCGAACCGGACACGTCCGCCCTGTTCTTCGATCACGCGGGTCATCGCCTTGGCGATCGCCTCGACACCGCCAATGGCATAGTGAACGCCGAATTCCTTTTCGAGATGGCTCACAAGAATATACATCGACGTCACCCGGAACGGGTCGCCACCGATGAACAGGGGATGGAAGGAAAACGCCATCTGCAGGCGCGGGTCCTTGAAACGCTTGGCGGCGTGCGAGGCCACCGAACGGTCTGCGCGCAACATGGCGAAGCGGGGCAGAACCTTGATCAGGTCCCAAAGCTTGTGCATCGACCGGCGGCCAAGATCCTCGAATCCGAAGGAATAACGGGCTTCGCTGTCTTTCAGGAACCGATCATACCCCTTGGCGTCACCGGGTGAGAGCCTTGCGACCTCGGCCCGCATGGCGCCCGTATCCTGCCGCGCGGTAAAGACCGAGCCATCGGGCCAGCGAATCTCATAGAAGGGATCCATGGCGCGAAGATCGACCTCGGCATCAAAATCGCGGCCACAGGCGGCCCATAGTTCGCGGAAAACCTTTGGAACAGTGACGATTGTCGGCCCCAGATCGAACCGATGACCGTCCTTCACAATCGCGGATCCGCGCCCGCCTGGACCATCAAGCTTGTCGATCACCGTCACGCGATAGCCCTTGGCCCCAAGGCGCATGGCGGCGGCAAGACCGCCCAAACCGGCGCCAATCACGACTGCACGCGGGGCGGTGGCCGATGGAATCAGCGCGGAAAGAGTGGGATCCGACCGTGTCATATACTTGACGCTATACCTGTCAGTTTAAATTGACAATCATCCATCACTTCGCCGAAACTGTAAGTGAAAGTTGACAGTGCTTGGGAGAGCCCGCCATCCAAACCGTCACGCTGACCCTGTTTCGCTTTGAAAGCGTTGCCGCGCGGCTTTGGGCCTTTGCGATGATGGGGCTTGCACGCCCGCATCTGGCGCGGGTCGACGGGCTGCGGTTCTGGAAGCTGTGTGGTTCGGGCACTGGCGAGGGATTCACGCCTAAGCCCAACACGCATGTTTACGGCATCCTCTGTGTCTGGCCCGACGAAGACACCGCGCGCTCGGCCCTTCGGGACGAACCCATTTTCGAACGTTACCGCGCAAAAGCGACCGAGAACTGGACTGTCTTCCTGACCCCGGTCTCCAGCTGGGGCGCGTGGTCCGGCGTGGCGCCCTTCACGGTGACCTCGCCCGGCTATCACGGCCCGCTTGCGGCCCTGACCCGCGCGACGCTTCGGCCGACCGCCGTCATGCGCTTCTGGAAGCAGGCCCCCGATATCAGCCGCGCCATTGGCCAAAACGACGACGTCGCCTTCAAGATCGGGATCGGTGAAGTCCCCTTCTTCCACCAGGTCACGTTCTCGATCTGGCCCAACACCTCGACCATGGCCGCTTTCGCCCGTGACAAGACCGGACCCCATGCCAAGGCCATTGAAGCCGTGCGCGAGGGCAACTGGTTTCGCGAAGAGCTCTATGCCCGGTTCCGCATCATCGGCGACGAAGGCAGCTGGAACGGCGACAGCCCCTTGAAAGAACTGCCTACCACATGACGACTGCCTTCCCATTCTCTGCCATTGTCGGCCAGGACGACATGAAACGTGCGATGATCCTGACCGCGATCGACCCGAAACTGGGCGGCGTCCTCGTCTTCGGGGATCGCGGCACGGGGAAAAGCACCGCAGTCCGCGCGCTGGCAGCTCTCTTGCCCGAGATCACGGCCGTGAAGGGCTGCCCGGTCAATTCGGAACACCCCAAGGAAGTGCCGGATTGGGCAGGAATAGAGACGAAAGAGACCGTTTCGCGTGCCACCCCGGTGGTCGACCTTCCGCTTGGCGTCACCGAGGACCGCGTCACGGGCGCACTGGATATCGAACGGGCCCTGACCCGCGGGGAAAAGGCGTTTCAACCCGGTCTTCTGGCACAGGCCAACCGCGGGTATCTCTATATCGACGAGGTGAACCTGCTGGAGGACCACATCGTCGATCTCTTGCTTGATGTCGCCCAATCCGGCGAGAACGTGGTCGAACGCGAAGGCCTGTCGATCCGACACCCCGCGCGCTTCGTGCTGGTTGGCTCGGGCAACCCGGAAGAGGGCGAATTGCGACCCCAACTCTTGGACCGGTTCGGCCTGTCGGTTGAAGTTCGTTCGCCCGATGACATCGAAGAACGGATCGAGGTCATCAAGCGCCGTGACGCGTTCGAGACCAATCCCAGGAATTTCCTGCGCCGCTTCCGCCCGAAAGACAAAGAGATCCGCGACCGCATCCTTCAGGCGCGCGAGAATTTGGCCGGAATAGAGACGAAAAAGCCGGTTCTGAAAGACTGCGCCCAGCTTTGCGTCACGCTTGGCGCTGACGGGTTACGAGGCGAGTTGACCCTGCTGCGGGCCGGGCGTGCCTTGGCCGCCTATCAGGGCGACACGGCCCTGAGCCGGGACCACCTGCGCGCAGTCGCACCAATTGCTCTGTCGCACCGCCTGCGACGCGACCCGCTGGACGAGGCCGGGTCGGCAACACGTGTGGCCCGCACCGTGGACGAGGTTCTGGGGTGAGCCCCGGTCAATCGGCTTGGGCGCGCGCGACGCTGGCGCTTACATTGCTGGCAAACGATCCAACCCGGCTGCGCGGCATGGTGATCCGGGCGCGGTCCGGCCCGGTGCGCGACGTGTTTGTCGAAGCTATAGTCAAGCATCTTGGCCCCGTGCGCAAACTGCATCCCGCCATGTCCCGCGACGCGCTGCTGGGCGGGCTCGACTTCGCGCAGACCCTTGCAACCGGGCAACTCACCCGGTCGAGCGGCCTGCTGGATGGCGGCGGCACGGTGCTTCTGAGCATGGCCGAACGCTGCCCGCCCGACATGGCTGCGTTGATCGCGGCGCGTATGGACGCCGATCCGGCGCTGACACTGGTTCTTCTGGACGAAGGCGCCGAAGCCGACGAAACAGCGCCGCCGGCGTTGAAGGAACGTGTCGCGTTTCACGTCTCGCTGGACGGCATCGGTCGGCTGGAAGCGCGCCCGATGCCGGCACAGCGGCGTAATCCTTCGGTCGAAGCCACCGCCTCATCCTCTCGGAAGACCGACCCGGCAATCACCGACCTGACCAAGCTTGCAGCGCGTCTTGGCATCGACACGTTGCGCCCACCACAATTCGCCTTGGCAACCGCCCGGCAGCACGGCGCATTGAACGGCCGTGCCACCCCGAAAGAGGACGACATCCGGGTCGCAACCGAACTGGTCCTCGCCCCGCGCGCCACACAGTTGCCTATGCCCGAGGAGCCCGAGCCAAGCGCCCCGGAAGAGCAATCCGACCCGAACCCCAACACTCAATCCGAGACATTGCCCGACGACATGCTGATCGACGCGGTCAAGGCCGTGCTGCCCGAAGGTATGCTGGACACCATGGCCGCCGGGGCCGCTCCCCGCGCCAAAGGGTCGGGTGCTGGCCAGAAGAAACGCGGCAACCGGCGCGGTCGCCCGATCCCTTCACGGCCCGGTCGCCTTGATGGCACGTCCCGGCTCGATCTGGTCGCCACGTTGCGCGCCGCCGCCCCGTGGCAGACCCTGCGCGGTAAGAGTGAAACCGGCCCGATCCGTGTTTACCCGTCGGACATTCATCTGAAACGGTTCGAAGAGAAATCCGACCGTTTGATCATCTTTGCAGTCGATGCATCAGGGTCCGCCGCGCTGACGCGTCTTGGCGAGGCCAAGGGGGCCGTTGAACTGCTGCTGGCCCGCGCCTATGCGTCGCGCGACCACGTCGCCCTAATCGCCTTCCGCGGCGAAGACGCCCAGCTTCTTCTGCCGCCCACGCGGTCGCTGGTGCAGACCAAACGCCGTCTGGCCGCGCTGCCCGGCGGGGGCGGCACCCCCCTTGCCCACGGCCTGAAGGCCGCAACCGAATTGGCGGAACGCGCACAAGCCCAAGGCCTCAGTCCGATGCTGGCAGTGCTGACCGACGGGCGCGCAAACATCGCGCTCGACGGTGGCGCGAACCGGGAACGCGCCCGCGACGATGCACGCACCATGGCACGCTGGATCGCAGCCCTTGGCATGCCGTCCTTCGTTCTGGACCTTGGCACACGCCCGCAACCCGATCTTGCAAAACTCGCCGCCGAGATGCGCGGCACCTATCTGCCCCTGCCCCGCGCGACGGCCGAACGCATGAGCGACACCCTTGGAACCGCGATGGACCATGGACTGGGCGCGTGATCTTCCCACATGGAGCTTGCCCGAGCTTTCAAAACGCGTCGTCTGCGGGCCGCACCGCTGGCATGTGCAGATCACCGGCACAGGTCCTGACCTGCTGCTCTTGCCGGGCGCCGGGGCATCAACCCATACGTGGCGCGAGCTGATCCCCGCGCTTGCCGCAACCCACCGAGTGATCGCAATCGACCTGCCCGGTCAGGGCTTCACCCAATCCCCGAACGCGTCACGCTCGGGCCTTGAGGAGACCGTCGAGGACCTGACAGCACTCGCACGGGCCGAAGGTTGGTCCCCTGCGGCGATGATCGGGCATTCGGCCGGCGCGGCCATCGCGCTTTGCCTGTCGCATACACTGGACGTGCCGAAATTGGTCGGTATCAACCCGGCACTCGACAATTTCGATGGCGTGGCCGGATGGCTGTTTCCCATCCTCGCGAAACTGTTGGCCGCCAATCCGTTCACCGCAAATGTCTTCACCTTTGGCGCCAGCCCCGCACGCGCCCGACGCCTGATCGAAGGCACAGGGTCGACGATCGGTGAAGACGCGCTTGCGTTCTATACCCGCCTGACCGCTGACCGGAACCACGTGAACGGCGCGCTGCAGATGATGGCGCATTGGTCACTGGACGATCTTTTGGACGCGCTTCCCCAGATCACGGCGCAAGTGTTGTTCCTGACGGGTGAAAACGACAAGGCCGTGCCGCCCGAGGTCGCAGGACGTGCAGCTGAACGCCTGGCAAACGCAACCGTTCGCACACTGCCGGGGCTGGGACACCTTGCTCACGAGGAGGACCCCGCAAGGGTTCTGTCCGAGATCACGCCGTTTCTCGCCACCTGAGGGTCAGGTCAACGGCACGCCACCTATATCCCGCGCACCGGTCCCTGATAAGCCATCCAGATACTGGCGAACGTCATCCAGCGTCGTCAGCTTCACAAGCATTTTGCCTGTTGGCGCCGTCGCGAACAGGGACGACATACGAGCGCGGGCCGTATTCCGGGTCCGCCAGATAAAATGATAGAACGCCGGATCAAACCGCTCGGGACAGTCGTCCGGCAAATCCGGGCGTGATTGGCCATAGCTTCGCAGCGTGCGGCGCACGATCCGTCGCAACCGGGTCAGCAAGGGCACATCCAGCCAGATCACGGTATCCGCCCGCTCCAGCCGCTCGGCCCAGGTGATCGAGTGACCCCCTTCGAACACCCAGCGCTCCCGCGCGTGAACCTCGCGGCACATTCGGGTTTTCGCAGACTGGTCTCGTTCAACCCAACCGGGCAACCAATGAATGTGATCCATGTGGAAGACCGGCAGACCCAGACGCGCGCCAAGCTCACGCGCAAGCGTTGTCTTGCCCGAGCCGGGCTGACCGATGATCATCACGCGTTTCATGATGACCCAGAATTAACCCGTCGCCCAAAGAGCGCAAGACTAGAGGCTGGCAGCCAGCCGCGAGCCTTGATCTATGGCGCGCTTGGCATCCAGTTCGGCGGCCACGTCTGCCCCTCCGATAACATGCGCCGAAACACCGGCCGCTTCCAGCGCATCCGCCAGGCGTCGATCGCTCTCCTGCCCCGCACAAAGCACCACCGTATCGCACGGCACCAGTTCCACCGTTCCATCCTGCCGCGTCAGGTGCAGGCCTTCGTCATCGATCCGGTCATAGGTCACACCCCCCACCATCTTGACGCCCTTCATCTGCAAGGACGCCCGGTGAATCCAACCCGTGGTCTTGCCCAGACGCTTGCCCGGACGTTCCGCTTTTCGCTGAAACAGAGACACTTTTCGCGGCGAGGGCGACGGCTTCGGTCCCTCCGGCGCAAGCCCCGAGCGGTGCTCGCCCGGATTGGCCACGCCCCATTCCTCAAGCCATGCATCAAGGTTCTCGGTCGGGCTTTCACCGTCATGCGTCAGGTACTCGGCCACGTCGAACCCGATGCCGCCAGCACCGATCACCGCAACGCGCTCGCCCGCCTTATGCCGCCCCGTCAGGATGTCGATATACGACACGACATCGCCGCCGGTGATCTCGATTCCGGGATCGCGCGGTGTTACACCGGTCGCGATCACAACTTCGTCAAACCCGGCCAGCGCCGCAACATCGGCCTCGGTTCCCAAGGCCAGCGTGACGCCGGTTTCGGCCAGCATGGTGCCGAACCAGTCAACCAGACCATGGAACTCTTCCTTGCCCGGAATCTGCTTGGCCATGTTGAGTTGCCCGCCAATCTGGTCCGCGCGGTCAAAGAGCGTCACATCATGTCCCCGCCCCGCCGCGACGATTGCGGTCGACAAGCCGGCCGGCCCCGCGCCCACCACAGCCACCGACTTGGGCTGGTCGGTCTTCGCATAGACCAGCTCGGTCTCATGCGCCGCCTGCGGGTTCACAAGGCAGGACGCGATCTTCATTTCAAACGTATGATCCAGACAAGCCTGGTTGCAGGCGATGCAAGGCGCAATCATCTTCGATCGACCGGCTTCCGCCTTCTTCACGAAGTCGGGGTCTGCCAGGAACGGACGCGCCATCGACACCATATCGGCGCATCCTTCGGCCAATACCGTTTCCGCGACCTCGGGCGTGTTGATCCGGTTCGAGGTGATCACGGGGATCGACACCTCGCCCATCAGCTTCTTGGTGACCCAGGTGAACGCCCCGCGCGGCACGCTGGTGGCGATCGTGGGAATCCGCGCCTCGTGCCAGCCGATCCCGGTGTTCAGAATAGACGCGCCTGCGTTTTCAATGGCTTGCGCCAATTGCACCACTTCGTCCCAAGTTGATCCGTTGGGCACAAGATCGATCATCGACAGACGATAGATCACGATGAAGTCCGGACCCACCGCCGCGCGCACACGTCGCACGACCTCGACCGGAAGACGCATGCGGTTCTCATAAGACCCACCCCAACGATCCGTCCGCTTGTTGGTGTGCGTGACCAGGAACTGGTTCAGGAAATAGCCTTCCGACCCCATCACCTCGACACCGTCATACCCGGCGGTTTGCGCCCGCCGTGCGGCTTCGACGATATCCGCGATCTGCTTTTCGATCCCGTCTTCGTCCAGCTCGGCCGGCGGGAACGGCGAGATCGGCGACTTCACGGGCGACGGCGCCACGCATTCCGGGCTATAGGCATAGCGCCCGGCATGCAGGATCTGCATCGCGATCCGCCCACCCGCATCATGCACCGCGCCCGTGACCTTGGCGTGGTTCGCAATATCCGTGTCCGTGAACAGCCCGGCAGCCCCCGGCAGAACGCCACCCTCTCGGTTTGGCGCCATGCCGCCGGTCACCATCAGCGCCACGCCCCCTTCGGCCCGGCGCGCGTAATAGGCGGCAACACGGTCGAAATCGCCAAGCTCTTCAAGCCCTGTATGCATCGACCCCATCAGAACACGATTCGGAAGGGTCACGTGACCAAGATCAAGCGGGCGGAAAAGATGTGGGTAATCAGTCATGGCGCGACCCTGCCCAAGCCTCTCGGGTAAGTCACCCGAAACGCCGCGTCATTCCATCGGCCCTGAAATATCCTGAGGGGGTCCGGGGGAGCAAAGCTCCCCCGGTGGATCGGCGCCGCAGGCGCCGAAACAGTCTCTATTCCGCCGGAATGGCCTCTTCCAAACCCACCACCGGAACCGCCAGCTTGTTCAGCATTTCCTTCGGCACGATCTGCAGGAACTTGTGCTGCTCTTCGTCCCAATGCTGCAGGATCGCGGCGGCCTTCTTGGACCCGGTCTCCTCAAGGTGGCGTTCCAGCAGGGTTTCCAGTTCCTGCATGTAATGCCCCTCGTTCACCGGCACCGTGACCAGTGTTTCAAGGTTCATCATCGTCTCGGCCATGCCATCGGGATCATAAAGATACGCCATACCCCCGGTCATGCCGGCGCCGAAGTTTGCGCCGATCGCGCCAAGGATGACCGCGATACCGCCGGTCATGTACTCGCACCCGTTCGAACCGCAGCCTTCGACCACGACCTTTGCGCCCGAGTTCCGCACGGCAAAGCGTTCGCCCGCGCGCCCGGCCGCAAAGAGGTAGCCGTCCGTCGCCCCGTAAAGCACCGTGTTGCCGATGATCACGTTCTCGTCCGCGACCAGCGGCGAGACCATGGGCGGGCGCACGACGATCGTCGCACCGGAAAGGCCCTTGCCGACATAGTCGTTGGCATCGCCCGACACTTCCAACCGCAATCCGGGCGCCGAGAACGCACCCAGCGACTGACCGGCCGAGCCTTGCAGCTTCACCGTCAGGTGGTCGCGCTGCAAGGTGTTCCGCATGCCGAACCGCTTGACGATGTGGCTCGACGTGCGGGTGCCAATTGTCCGGTGCGTGTTCTGCACGGCATAAGACAGCTGCATCTTCTCGCCATCCTCAAGGAACCGCGCGGCATCCTTGACGATCTCGGCGTCCAACGTGTCCGGTACGGCGTTGCGCGGACGATCGCGGTCATAGGTGATGTCCTGTGCCCCATCGACTGTGATCAGAAGCGGGTTCAGGTCCAGATCGTCCAGATGCGCCGAGCCACGGCTGACCTGGCTCAGCAGGTCAGCCCGCCCGATCACGTCGTCCAGCGACCGTGCGCCGATGCTGGCAAGGATCTCGCGAACCTCCTGCGCATAGAAGGTGATCAGGTTGACCACCTTGTCGGCATTGCCGGTGAACTTCTCGCGCAGGCGTTCGTCCTGCGTGCAGACCCCGACCGGGCAGGTGTTCGACTGGCACTGACGGACCATGATACAGCCCATCGCGATCAGCGCAGCGGTACCGATACCGAATTCCTCGGCCCCCATCATTGCAGCCATGACAATGTCACGCCCGGTGCGCAAACCGCCATCGGTCCGCAGGGTCACCCGCTCGCGCAGGTTGTTCATCGCCAGCACCTGATGCGCTTCGGTCAGGCCCATCTCCCATGGCAGACCGGCATACTTGATGCTGGTCGCGGGTGATGCCCCGGTGCCTCCATTGTGGCCCGAGATCAGGATGACATCGGCCTTCGCCTTGGCGACACCGGCGGCAATGGTGCCAACACCCGAGGCCGCCACCAGCTTGACCGTCACCTTGCAGCGCGGATTGATCTGCTTGAGGTCATAGATCAGCTGCGCAAGGTCCTCGATCGAATAGATGTCGTGGTGCGGCGGTGGGCTGATAAGGGTGACGCCCGGCGTCGAATGCCGCAGACGCGCGATCAGTTCCGTCACCTTCATGCCCGGCAACTGGCCGCCTTCCCCGGGCTTGGCCCCCTGAGCGACCTTGATCTCAAGCTCTTCGCACTGGTTCAGGTACTCGGCCGTCACCCCGAAGCGGCCCGAAGCCACCTGCTTGATCTTGGCCGACGGATTGTCGCCGTTCGGCTCGGGCACGAAGTGCGCCGGGTCTTCGCCGCCTTCGCCGCTGTCCGACTTGGCGCCGATCCGGTTCATCGCGACGTTCAGCGTCTTGTGCGCTTCGGGCGACAAGGCGCCCAGCGACATGCCCGGCGTCACGAAGCGCTTCCGGATCGAGGTGATGCTTTCGACCTCTTCCAGCGGAATGGCCTCGCCAATCGGCTTGATGTCCAGAAGGTCCCGCAGATGGATCGGCGGCGCCGCGCGCATCTTGGCCGAATACTGCTGCCACATCGCATAGGATGCCCGGTCACAAGCCGCCTGCAGCATATGCATCGAGGTCGCTTCCCACGCGTGGGTCTCACCCGACTTCCGGGCTTTATAGAACCCGCCAATCGGCAGCACGCTGTCGGTGCGGAAGCCCTTGGCGTGGACATGCTCGGCCTTGGTCTGGATACCCGCAACGCCAATTCCCGAAATCCGGCTGTGCATACCCGGGAAATACTCGTTGACCATGGCGCGGCTCAGGCCGACGGCCTCGAAGTTCAGGCCACCGCGATAGGACGAGATCACGCTGATCCCCATCTTGGACATGATCTTCAGCAAGCCGGCATCAATGGCGGCGCGATAACGGGCGACAGCCTCGGTCAGCGTGCCTTCGATCAGGCCGCGATTGATCCTGTCGGCAATCGAGTCCTCGGCCAGATAGGCGTTGACCACGGTTGCACCGCAACCGATCAGCACCGCGAAGTAATGCGGGTCGATACACTCGGCCGACCGCACGTTCAGCGAACAGAACGTCCGCAGCCCTTTCCGTGTCAGCCAGCTGTGGACCGCGCTGGTCGCAAGGATCATCGGCATCGCAACCCAGTCCGGGCCTTGATGGTGATCGGTCAGCACGATGTGGCCCGCGCCCGAGCGCACGGCATCTTCGGCTTCCGACCGGATGCGTCCCAAAGCGGCCTGCAAGGCGCCCGGCCCGGCATCTGCGGCAAAGGTACAATCGATCTCGACCATCGTGGAGTCGAACGAGGCACACAGACGGTCGAACTGCGCGTTGCCCACAAAGGGGCTGTCCAACACGATGATCTCGGTCTGGCTGCTGTCCTGATCCAGCACGTTCTTCAGGTTGCCGAACCGGGTCTTCAGACTCATCACGCGATACTCACGCAGCGAGTCGATCGGCGGGTTCGTCACCTGGCTGAAGTTCTGCCGGAAGAAATGGCTCAGCGGACGGTTCTTCTGCGACAGAACGGCAGACGGCGTGTCGTCACCCATCGACGCCAGCGTTTCCTTCCCGTCTTCCGCCATGGGGGCAAGGATCTGCTCGAGCTCTTCAATCGAGTACCCGGCCGCAATCTGCCGCTGTCGCAGGTCATTGCCTTCGAACAGGGCTTTCTCGGTCAGGCCAGACAGCTCGTCATCCAGTTCGACGATCTTGCCCACCCAGTCGCCGAAGGGCTGGCTGGCCGCAAGGCTATCCTTGATCTCGACATCGTGGAACAGTTTGCCCTCGACCATGTCGACCGCGATCATCTGGCCAGGGCCCAATGCGCCCTTCTCGACCGTGGTCGCTTCGTCCGTCGGCACCATGCCGGTTTCAGAGCCCGCAATCAGCAGACCGTCACCCGTCACCGTATAGCGCATCGGCCGCAAGCCGTTCCGGTCAAGCCCGGCACAAACCCAGCGACCATCAGTCATCGCAAGCGCAGCAGGGCCGTCCCACGGCTCCATCACGGCGTTGCAATAGCTGTACATGTCGCGCCAGCTTTGCGGCAACTCGATCGCCTGCTTCGACCAGCTTTCCGGCACCAGCATCGTCTTCGCCATCGGCGCGTTCCGACCGGCGCGCACCAAAACTTCGAACACGGCATCCAGAGCGCTCGAATCCGAGGCACCGTTCGGAATGATCGGCTTGATGTCTTCGGCCGTGTCGCCAAAGGTCGCCGAGGCCATCCGGATCTCATGGCTCTTCATCCAGTTGACGTTGCCCTTCAGCGTGTTGATCTCGCCGTTATGGGCCAGCATCCGGAACGGCTGCGCCAGCCACCATTGCGGGAACGTGTTGGTCGAATAGCGCTGGTGGTAGATCGCAAAGGCGCTCTCGAACCGCTCGTCCTTCAGATCGGGATAGAACTCGGCCACCTGCTCGGCCAGCATCATGCCCTTATAGATGATCGACCGGCAGGACAGCGACGCCAGATAGAGATCGTTCACCTGCGCAGCCGCAGCCGCTTTCTCGATCCGGCGGCGGATCACATAAAGCTCGCGCTCGAATGTGTCTTCGTCCACGCCCTTGGCGTTCGAGATCAGGATCTGCTCGATCTCGGGCCGCGTCGCGTTAGCCTTCTCGCCCAGCACACTGATGTCCACGGGCACGTGACGCCAGCCATAGATGTAATAGCCCATCCGCAGAATCTCGGTTTCCACGATGGTCCGGCAGGTTTCCTGCGCGCCGAAATCGGTGCGCGGCAGGAACACCTGACCGACCGCCAGCAATTCGCCCGGACGCGGCTCGTGCCCGGTGCGCTTCACCTGATCATAGAAGAAGGGAACCGGGATCTGCACATGGATGCCGGCGCCGTCACCGGTCTTGCCATCCGCGTCAACCGCGCCCCGGTGCCAAACCGCCTTCAGCGCAACGATGCCGTTTTCGACAACCTTGCGCGAGGCTTTGCCATCGATCGCCACAACCAGACCGACACCGCAGGACGCGTGCTCGTCATCCGCCTTGTGCAGCGAATGCTCGGTCATCCAGCGTCGCTTTTCTTCCTCGGCCCTGGCCCAGGTCTCGTCATACTTGGTCATGGCTGTCTCCTTCTTCGGGTGCAAAGAACGCAATGCACTCGGCTTCTGTCATTTCTTTTGTCTCGGCCGCCAAGGCGAACCCTTCGGGCCGCTTGTCGACGTAATACTGTACGCGCGGCGTCAGGCCGCTGGTGTCATCAAGGCTGCCCATCGCAACGCTGAGATAGCCGGGCTCGGGCACGCGATAGAACAGGTTCGATCCGCACATCTTGCAGAAGCCGCGCTCGGCCCAGTCCGACGACGAGATGACGCCCAAGTGATCCGCGCCCTCGGTCACGTCGAAGCGCTCGGTCATCACGCCCATGAAGACACCCGACGCCCAGCGCTGGCACATTTTGCAATAGCAAACGCTGACCGTGTCCGCGGTCTCGGCCCGGTACGCAACCGCGCCACAGAGGCACTGCCCCGTCCTCACAGCGCCGCTCCCGACTCAGAGATCGCCAGATCGATCAACCATCATCCCCGGTTTCGACACCGGCCGCAGCCAGCACTTCGGCTTCGGTCAGACGCGTGCGCTCGCCAGCAAAGGAGTGGCTGTCTGGCTTGTGGTCGATATAGACCTCGGCATCGAAGGTCATGCCCGACATGTCCTCCAGCGTGCCGGCGGAAATGCTGAACATGCCTTCCAACGGACCTTCGCCGGTGAAGCGCCAGAACACGCTCGAACCGCACAACATGCAGAATCCGCGCTCGGCCCAGTCGGACGATTCATAAAGCGCCAGCTTGTCGGTCGGCACAAAGCGCACACCACCCGGCGGCACCTGAATGCCCAACTCGATCCCGCCCGAGAACTTGCGGCACATCCCGCAGTGACAGGCGCCATAGCTTGTGGGTTCTTCCGCAAGCTCGTATTCGACTTCGCCGCAAAGGCAGCTTCCCGTTTTTGATGCCATCGTAATTGTTCCTAAACCAAGTGGGTCAGCTTCGCTGTCCAACCGCGCAAAAGGCGCACCGATACAACACCGACGTTATGCCGACGTCTTGCCGATCCCTATTCAGCCGCGATTGCAGCCGTCGAAAACCGTTCCAGAACCGCTTCAGCCGCTTCGCGCCCGTCACGGATCGCCCACACCACCAGCGACGCGCCACGCACGATGTCACCGACCGCATAGACGCCTTCAAGGCTGGTCTCGTGCGTGCGGAAATCGGCCTTGATCGTGCCCCAGCGCGTCACTTCCAACGCGTCGACACCCCAAAGCTTCGGCAGGTCTTCCGGCTCGAACCCAAGCGCCTTGATCACCAGATCGGCGTCTTCGACATAATCCGATCCTTCAATCACCTGAGGCACCTGACGGCCCGTGGCATCCGGCGCGCCAAGCCGCATCTTCTGCGTCATCACGCCGGTGACCGCGTCGCCGGTGAAGCCCTTCGGCGCCGAAAGCCAGACAAAGTCGACGCCCTCTTCCTCGGCATTGGCCACTTCGCGCTGCGAACCGGGCATGTTGGTCCGGTCCCGACGATAAAGGCACTTCACGCTGGTCGCGCCCTGCCGGACAGCCGTCCGCACGCAGTCCATCGCGGTGTCGCCACCACCGATGACCACGACGCGCTTGCCTTCGGCGCTGAGCTCTCCGCTGTCGAACTCGGGCACGTCGTCGCCGAAGCTCTTGCGGTTGGAAGCTGTCAGATAGTCAATGGCCCGGACAATGCCCTCGGCCCCGCTACCGGGCGCTTGAAGATCGCGGCTTTTGTAAACGCCCGTTGCGATGATGATGGCATCATGCTTGGCGCGAATGTCGTCGAACGAGATGTCTTCGCCGACATTACAGTTCAACTCAAAGGTCACCCCGCCTTGTTCCAACTGGGTGTTGCGGCGCACCACAACGTCCTTCTCCAGCTTGAAGCCCGGGATGCCATAGGTCAGCAGACCACCCGCCCGATCATAGCGATCGTACACAGTCACCTGCACACCGGCACGGCGCAGCATGTCAGCTGCGGCCAGACCACCGGGGCCCGCACCGATGATGCCAACGCTTTCGGCGCGCTCGACAGCAGGCGTGATCGGCTTGACCCAGCCTTCTTCCCACGCGGTATCGGTGATGTATTTCTCGACCGAGCCAATGGTGACCGTGCCGTGGCCGGATTGCTCGATCACGCAATTGCCTTCACAGAGACGGTCCTGCGGGCAGATGCGGCCACAGATCTCGGGGAAGGTGTTCGTCGCCTGGCTGGTTTCATAGGCTTCCTGAAGGCGACCTTCCGCAGTCAGCTTCAGCCAATCCGGGATGTTGTTGTGCAATGGGCAGTGCGACTGGCAGTACGGCACACCGCACTGGCTGCAACGCGCCGCCTGTTCCTCGGCCTTGGCCTTGGCGTATTCGGCATAGATCTCGTGAAAATCTTCCTTCCGCACGCTGGCATCGCGCTTTTCGGGCATGTCCCGCCCGACGGTCACAAATTTCAGCATAGGATTATCGGCCATCCTGCCCTCCAAAGTCCGAGAGCGCCTTCTTAAACGATATGAAAGGAAATAAAAGTCATTCTTGCTGACCTAGTTGAGAAAAATTCGGAATTCCTTGCTGCAGGGCAGCGTCCAAAATGCAATATTTAGTATCGATTCGGTCCTAACTTAACGCTTTCCGAAAAATCTCAATGCGTTAGTGTGCGCCAAAATCTGACCCAGCGCCATACATCATGCCCCTACTCACCCTCGTTCTTGCCGCCATCGTCCAAGGCATCACCGAGTTTTTGCCGGTATCGTCTTCTGGCCACCTCATACTTTTACCGAATCTGACCGGGTTGGAAGACCAGGGTCTGGTCATCGACGTGGCCGTTCACGTGGGCACACTTGGCGCTGTTATCTTGTATTTCCGACAAGATGTGGCACGAGCCTTCGCCGGTTTGTTCCGCCTCGGCGACCAGACACATCCGGACGCGCGACTTGCCTTGGGGCTGATCATAGCAACCATTCCTATCGTCATGGCCGGCGCTCTGCTGAGGCTGTCCGGCTTCGACGAAGCCTTGCGAAGTATCGCCGTGGTCGGGTGGGCAACCTTGATCTTCGGATTGGTCCTTTATTGGGCCGACCAGAAAGGCCCAAGCGAGAAGACCGCCATGGACTGGGGCTTGAAAGATGCGATCACCATGGGGCTCTTACAGGTCATCGCTCTGATCCCGGGAACGTCACGATCTGGCATCACGATCACGGGTGCGCGCCTGCTTGGGTATGAGAGGGGCGAGGCCGCACGCATTGCCATGCTGATGTCGATCCCGACGATCCTCGCGTCGGGCACCCTCATCGGCCTTGACGTTGTCACCTCGATGGATGGGCCGGCGGCCCGCGACAGTGCGATTGCGGCTGCCTTTGCCTTCTTGGCGGCATTGGCCTCGTTGCACTTCATGATGCGGCTTCTGAAAAGCGTCAGCTTCACGCCATACGTGATCTACCGCATAGCGCTCGGCCTTGTGCTGCTGGGTATCGCTTATACCTAGCGCAGGTTGTTCGCGCTTTCCTTAAGCTCGGCATACTGACCCGACGGGCGGAACTGCCAGAGGTAAGACGGCACGACGGCTTCGATGGCGGTGGGAGCCAGACCCAGATCCTCGAACGTCTTCACGCCTTCGCCGACCACGTTGTCCTGGCGCAGCGACTTCACCTGATCCACCGTAATCGGTTGCGGCGCTAGCCCACCCGTCAAGAGGGATACGGCCCCGGTCACCTGCCCCATCAGTGTTCCGGCCCAGAAAGGCAGCGGCAGGATCAGGCGACGCCGACGAATGGTCGTCAGCATGTCCTCGATCAGCTCGCGGAACGTGTTCACATCTGGACCACCCAGTTCATAGACGCCGGGTGCGGCATTGCCCATCACGGCCAGCTCGGCAGCTTGCGCGACATCATCCACGTAAACCGGCTGGAACTTCGTCTGCGCCCCGACAAGCGGGATCACCGGCGACATCCGGGCCATGCCGGCAAACCGGTTGAAGAACTGATCCTCGGGCCCGAAAATGACAGACGGGCGCAGGATCACGGCTTCAGGACAGGCCTCCAGAATAGCTGCCTCGCCCCTGCCCTTGCTGCGGGCATACAGGCTCTCGCCTTCGGCATCGGCCCCGATGGCCGAGATATGCACGACGCGCCCGACACCTTGTTCGGCAGCAATCCGGGCAATGCGGGCGGCCCCTTGATGTTGGACGGCATCGAAGTTGTTCTTGCCGCGCGCATCGAACGTGCCAACGCAATTCACCACGGCATCGGCGCCCATGGTCACCTGACGCACGCTGTCGTCATTGCGGATATTGCAGAGCACCGGCTCAACCTGCCCGACCCGGCCATAGGGGCGAACGAAATGCGCTTCGTTCGGCCGCCGCACGGCCACGCGAACCCGCCACCCCTGCCGGGCCATGCGCTGCGCGATATAGCGGCCGACGAAGCCGGAGCCTCCGAAGATCGTGACGAGTTTGGGCATAGCGGGCACCTATGAGTTGTTGTCCGCAGATGTAGACTCGACGGCAAAACCGGGCAAGGCGCAAATCGCCGCGATTTGATCGTTGACAGTCAGCAGAGGCCCGCGTATCCCGCCGCCTCGGTCATCGGCCCAGGTGGCGGAATTGGTAGACGCGCTAGCTTCAGGTGCTAGTGTCCGTATGGACGTGGAGGTTCGAGTCCTCTCCTGGGCACCAAAATCCCGAAAATCAAGATTTTGCAGCGCCCGCGTCAGGTCGCGTGATGACACGCAACGACCGTATCCCCGATCTTGCGTTGTACCGGTCGGTCGCAACGGCAGAGATCGGTGGCAATCGGGCAACGGGGATGAAAGGCGCAGCCTGATGGCGGGTTGATCGGGTCGGGAATCTCGCCTTGCGAGGGTTCAACCTCACGACCGAAGCCGTCCGTCCGGGGCGCCGCATCCAGCAGCATTTGCGTATACGGATGCTTGGGCGTTTCGAACAGCACCTTGGGATCGGCTTCCTCGACCAGCCGCCCCAGGTACAGGACGCCAATCCGGTCGGCCATGTGGCGCACGACGGTCAGATCATGTGTGATCAGCAGATATGTGAGCCCCAGGTCGTCTTTGAGATCACTCATCAGGTTCAGCACCTGCGCCTGCACCGAAACATCCAGTGCCGAGGTCGGCTCGTCACATACGATCAGCTTCGGTTCCGAGGCCAGCGCCCGGGCGATGCAAATGCGTTGTCTCTGCCCACCCGAGAACTCGTGCGGATACTTCCCGGCGTCCGACGCGTGCAACCCGACCTGCTGCAACAAGCGCTCGGCCAGCCCCTCGGTCTCGCCACCGCGAGCCGCCACGGGTTCCGCGATGATATCCCGGACGCGCCAGCGCGGATTGAGCGAGGCATAGGGGTCTTGAAAGATCATCTGGATGTTGCTGCGGACCTCGGCCACCTTGTCGGCGTTTGTTTCCGTCGCAAGGTTCACGCCCTCGACTTCGACCTCGCCATCGGAGGGGCGCAGCAGACCCACCAGCATCCGACCAATTGTCGACTTGCCCGAACCGCTTTCGCCGACAAGCGCATAGGTCGTGCGTTCTTCGATCTGGAAGTCGACCTCGGAGACCGCCGTCAGGAATGCCTTTTGCCGACGCTCGATAATCCGGTTGAGCCAGGGTTTAGACACGTCGAAGATGCGCGTCAGCGCCTTCACCGAAACATAGGCGTTCATTCCGCCGCCTCCGCCATCATCGGAAACCAGCAGGACGCGCGCCCGTCGGCAAGATCGGGCGACGGCGCCTGCCGGCACTTGTCCTGCGCTTGCGGACAGCGCGGGTGAAAGGCACAGCCATCCGGCATCTGGGTCAGGCGCGGCATCGACCCGGGGATCTGGTGCAATCGCCTTTGGCCGAGTGAGGCCAAGGGCGTCGACGCCATCAACCCGTGCGTATAGGGATGCTGCGGTGCCGTCAGCACGTCGCGCACATCGCCAAGCTCGGCCAAGCGCCCCGCATACATGACCGCAACCCGATCCGCTGTTTCCGCGATGACCCCCATGTCGTGGGTAATCAGCATAACGGCGGTCCCGCGCTCGCGGCAAAGGCGTTTGAGCAATGCAATGATCTGCGCCTGAACGGACACGTCGAGCGCGGTGGTCGGTTCATCGGCAATCACCAAGCTGGGCTCAGCACAGAGGGCAAGCGCGATCACAACACGTTGGCGCATACCGCCGGAAAACTCGTGCGGATAGCTGTCGATGCGCTCGGCGGCGCCGGGAATGCCAACCTCTTCCAGTGCGGCAACTGCCCGTTTCTCGGCCTCGCTGCGGCTGACGGGAAGGTGCGTCAGGATGGTTTCGGCAAGCTGGTCGCCAATTGTCAACAACGGGTTCAGCGACGTCAGCGGGTCCTGGAAGATCATCCCGATCTCTTTCCCGCGCAGTCGCCGCATCGCCTCGCCCTGCAAGGGGTCGATCCGCGTGCCGTTCAGCCAGATTTCCCCCGCCGAGATATGCGCCGGCGGGTTCAGAAGCCCGATGACGGCATTCCCTGCCATAGACTTGCCCGCCCCGCTTTCACCGACGACACCAAGGATCTCGCCCTTGGCAATGTCATAGCTGACGCCGTCCACCGGCTTCACCACGCCACCGCGCGTGGGAATTTCGACCGAGAGGTTGCGGATGGAAAGAACAGGCGTGGTCATCGCAACCTCGGGTTCAAAGCGTCACGCAGCCAGTCGCCCAGCAGGTTGACCGACAAGGCCAAGCCAAGCAGCGTGCAGGCCGGGAAGAACAGGATCCACCACTCGCCCGAGAACAGGAAACCCTGCCCAATTCGGATCAAGGTGCCCAAGGATGGTTGCGTGGGCGGCGCGCCGACACCAAGAAAACTCAGCGTCGCTTCGGCAATGATTGCCAGCGCAAGCGAGATCGTAGCGATCACCAAAACGGGCGACATTGCGTTGGGCAGGATGTGCCGGATCATGATGGCCCACGGGCTGCGCCCGATCAGGCGCGCGGCGGCCACATAGTCCTTGCTTTTCTCAACCAATGTCGCCCCCCGCACGACCCGTGCAAACTGCACCCAGTCCGACAGGCCAATGGCAAGGATCAGCACCCAAATGGCCATCTGGTCGCGATATTCGACCGGGGTAAAGCCCTTGGCGACACCGAAGATCAGCATCGCGACAAGGATCGACGGAAAGGTCAGCTGCACGTCCGCGATCCGCATGATGATCGTCTCGGTCCAGCCGCCGAAATAGCCCGAGACCAGACCCAGTACGATGCCAAGAACCATCGCGAACAGAACCGCCGAGATGCCCACAAACAGCGAAATGCGCATGCCATAGAGAATGGTCGAGAAGACGTCGCGCCCTTGATCGTCGGTGCCCATCAGGAAGCTTTCCTGCGTGAAGGCGTTGGGCTCCATCGGCGGTGTGAAGCCGTTCATCAGGTTGAGGCTGGCGGGATCGAACGGGTTGGTCGGCGCAATCAAGGGGGCAAAAACCGCGGCCAACACCAACAACGCCACCACGGCGAACGAGACGATGGCAACGGGCGAGCGTTTGAACGCATAGAAGAAATCACTCTCGCGGAACCGCTGCCAGCGCCCCTTGTCATGTTCCTTGGTGCTAAGGGGAATGGATGTCTCGGCCATCAGTGCGCTCCCGTCCGGTCAACGCGCAAACGCGGATCGATGAAGACATAAAGGATATCGACGATCAGGTTGATGCCCACGAACATGACCGAGATCAGCATCAGGTAAGCCGCCATCACCGGGATATCGACGAACTGGATCGCGTTGATGAACAACAACCCGACGCCCGGCCATTGGAACACGGTCTCGGTGATGATGGCAAAGGCGATGATCGCGCCCAATTGCAGGCCGATCACTGTCACCACGGGGACCATTGTGTTCTTCAAAGCATGACGGAAATTCACCACCCGGTCGGTCAATCCACGGGCCCGCGCGAAGCGGATGTAATCCTGCCGCAGAACCTCGAGCATCTCCGAGCGCACCAGCCGCATGATCAACGTCATCTGGTAGAGGCCCAGCGTGATCGACGGCAGGATCAGCGCCTTCAATCCGCTGATGGTCAGGAAGCCCGTGGTCCAGCTTTCCCCGATTTGCACCGTCTCGCCGCGCCCGAAGGACGGCAGCCAGCCCAGTTCCACGGAAAAGAGATAGATCAGCAGAATCCCGATCAGAAAGGTCGGTAACGACACCCCAATCAGCGAGGTTGCCATGATGATATTGGCGGTCGCGCCGTTGCGTCGGATCGCGGTGAAAACGCCAAGTGCGATCCCGAAGACAATTGCCAGCATCCCTGAAACCGCCGCCAGCTCAAGTGTGGCGGGCGCACGCTCCAACAGGATCTCAGACACAGGTCGCCCTTGGCGATAGCTGACCCCGAAATTGCCCTGCGCCGCCCCTTCTAGGAACCGGTAGTATTGCACCGGAAACGGCTGATCGAGGCCGAGCTGGGTTCGCAGACGCTCGACATCTTCAATCGTGCGTTCCTGCCCCAGCATGTTGTCGATCGGGTCGCCCACGAAGCGGAACATCGAAAAGGCGACCAGCCCCACGATCAGCAGGACAAGGATCGATTGACCGATCCTGCGGATGATGAAGGCCAGCATTTACGTCCCCCAAGCGGCGCAGAATGTGTGACCACTCTGCGCCGATGTCGTGTTGGAACTGGCGTCCGGTCGTCGGTCTTGCACGCTCAGTTCACCGTCACCCAGCGCAGCATGAAGAAGTTGTCCGGGCGCTGTGTCAGTTGGATATTGCTGCGCGTGCCCCAAACCAGCGGCTGCACATAAAGCGGCACATAAGCCACTTCGTCTTGATAAATGCCGGTCACTTCGTCGATCAGGGCCTGACGCTTGTCCGGGTCGATCTCGGACAGGATCGATGGCAATGCTTCATCCAGCCGTGCATTCGAATAACCACCGAAGTTCCACGAGCCCAGACGCTTTTCTTCGTTCGGGGTCGAGGCAAGGAAGCGCAGCGGGTGCTCGTGATCCAGCGATCCGCCGGGCGACCAGCCCAGCAGGTACATGTCGAAATTGTCAGCACGCAGTTCGGGCCAATAGTTCGAGACCGGCATGGCGTCGAGTTCCACCTGAATGCCAACCTGCGCCAGCATCGCCGTGATCGCCTGACAGACGGCTTCATCGTTCGGATAGCGGTCATTCGGACATTTCAGCCCAAAGCCGAAACCGTCGGCATAGCCCGCCTCGGCCAGCAGTGCCTTGGCGCCTTCGATATCGAACGCGGGCCGTGCCGCGTTCACCTCGGAAAACCCGCTGAGGGCCGGTGTGACCAACTGGCTGGCCGGTTCTGCCGAGCCGCGCCAGATCGTGCGCAGGATCGCATCCACGTTGATCGCCTTGGCCACCGCCTCGCGGACGCGGACGTCCTGGAACGGGTTCGGTTGACCGGCGCTGGCGCCGTATTTCAGCGTGTCGGCTTCATGCGCGAAGCCCAGCATGATCGTCCGGGTTTCGATGCCCCGGATCACGTTGATGTTCGGATCGGCCTCCAGACGTGCGGCGTCCTGGATCGGCACCGGCTCGACGAAATCGACATCCCCCGAAAGCAAGGCCGCAACCGCGGTAGCCGGGTTCTGGATCGGCGTGAAGGTCGCCTTGGTGATGTTGTGTTCGGCGTTGTCCCACCAGCTTTCGTTCGGCACAAGCGTGGTCGAAAGGCCGGGCTGTCGGTCCTCCAGCTTAAACGCGCCGGTGCCGTTCACGTTCAAGGTTGCGAAGTTGCCGCTTTCCTTGTCTGGCCGTGTGGCGTTATTCGCCTCGGCCCAGCCGCGATCCATCATCATCCAGTTGGCGATCGAGGCCGGGAACAGGGGGTTCGGTGCGTTGGTATAGAATTCGACGGTGTAGTCGTCGACGACCTTGACCTCGGTCACCGGCGAAAACCAGCTGCGCACGTCCGAGCTTTCGTCAGAGGCCCGTTCATACGAGAAGAGCACGTCGTCGGCATCGAAGGTGGCGCCATCGTGGAACGTCACGCCTTGGCGCAGCGTGAAGCGCCAGCCTTCGCCGGCGCCGATCGGCTCCCAGCTTTCGGCTAGTGAAGGCTCGACCTCCATGTCTTTCGACATGCGGACGAGGCCATCGTAAACGTTGTTCAGAAAACCCAGGACCGGGGCCGAGCTGACGGCATGCGGGTCCATGGTCTGGGGATCGGTCTTTCCGGCCCATTGGAACTCGGCCGCCATGACGGGCGACGAGACGGCGACGCTGAGCGCGACGGCATAAGTCAGTTTCGGCATATCGTTGAACTCCCCAGTTGATGTCCTGCCACCGTAGCACGCGACCCGGGCGCGTCTATCGGGTGTCAGATCACAATTTCGGACCGGCCCCGGAAAACGGGACCGGCCAAAGGTCGAAACCGACCTTAATTCATGGTGATGTATTTCACCTTGGGTTGGTCTTCCGGATCAACCTCGATCCCGACTCCATCCGCCATGCCCCAGTTCAGAACCTGGTGGTGGATGGGGATGTAAAGCTGCTCGTCCTGCACGACGCGCCAGATGTCGGCGATATCGGCATTCCGCGCGGCCAGATCGGTGTTCGACGCCAGCGACTTGATCTTGTCGTTCAGCCCGGCATCCACGAAGCCGGTGCCGTTCCAGGTGCCGATATCGCTTTCGCGACCGTGGACAAGGAAGTTGAAAATGTATTCCGAGTCATATGTCGGAACGCCCCAACCCAGCATGTAGAAGTCGGTCTTGCCATCTGTGATCTTCGGGAAGTGCTGCGCTTTCGGGATCGCTTCAAGGTTCACGGTGATCCCGATCTGGCCCAGCATGCCGACCGCGGCCTGACAGATGCCTTCGTCGTTGATGTAACGATCGTTCGGGCAGTCGAGCCGGATCGAGAACCCGTCCCCATAGCCCGCTTCCGCCATCAAGGCCTTGGCCCCGTCGACATCGGTCATGCTCTCGCCGTCCATCGCGGCAGTCCAGCCGTTGACGAAGGGCGGTGCGATCATCCCGGCCGGTTCCGACTGGCCGCGCATCACGACCTGACGGATGGCATCGCGGTTGATTGCCATCGACATCGCCTTGCGCACGCGCACATCGGCAAGGGGATTCTTGCCGTCGATGTTGTCGGCTTCCAGATCATCCGCGCCCTGGTTCATGCCGAAGAAGATCACACGGTTCTGCGGGGCTTGCTTGACGACCAGCCCATCTGCCGCGTCGACACGTGCAAGGTCCTGAACCGGCATGTCCTGCAGAAAGTTCACCTCGCCCGAGAGCAGCGCCGCAACGCGGGTCGCCGCATTCTGGATCGGGGTATAGACGATTTCCGAAACTTCCAGCGGGAACTGGTCACGGCCCCAGTAATCCTCGTTCCGCGCCATCACGGTCTTCACATCCTGCTCGCGGCTGACCAGTGTGTAAGGCCCGGTGCCGTTTACATTCGTGGTGGCAAAGGTGATCTCGCCGCCCTCGAAGTCCTGAACGTTGACGGTGTTGTTCGCCTCGGTCCAGCCCTTGTCCATCATGAAGAGGTTGGTCAGGTTCGACGGCAGGATCGGGTTCGGTCCATCGGTCACGATTTCGATCGTATAGTCATCGACGGCCCGCACCTCGGTGATCGAACCGATCAATTCCTTCATGTCCGAGTTCGGCTGCTTGGCCCGTTCGAAGCTGAAGACCACGTCTTCTGCGGTGAAGTCAGCCCCATCGTGGAACTTGACGCCTTCGCGCAGCTTGAACACCCAGACATTCGGGTCATCAGCACTTGGCGCCCATTCGGTGGCCAGCGCAGGCTCGAACGCACCGGTCGTGTCGCGAATGATCAGCGGCTCGTACATCTGGTGCCGGATGGTGTGCGTCGGACCTTCGTTCTGGGCGTGCGGATCAAGCGTTAGCGCGTCACCGGCACGGGCCCAGCGCAGGGTCTCGGCACTGGCGGGAAATGCGATTGCAGCCACGACGGCTGCGAGAACGGCTTTGTTGGCGGTACTCATGTGAACTCCCAGTTGTATTTTTTTGTGATATGTCAGTCTTTTCCAAAGTTCTTGGAAGCACAAGGCTGCTTTGGGCTTTACGTGACTGCCGGTACGTCGATTTCAGGGCTGCCGATTTCTTCCGCAGGCGCTGCGCCATTTGTCGAATTGCGGTCAATCAGTTGCGCCGGCCCCGGCCTGACGCTACGGCAGAGACCAAAGACTGAAGGCGGACCGATGACCAACCTGCTGTACGACACATTCTTCGGCGTCCATGCCGGCAAGGAGACCCCGTTTCTGCGCATGACCGACGGGTCCGCCGTCACCCATGCGGGTTTTCTTGGTATGGGCAGCCGATTTGCAAACGCCATCCGCGAGATCGGTCTGGTTCCGGGGGACCGCGTTGCGGTGCAGGTCGCGAAGTCACCCGAAGCGCTGGCGGTCTATGCGGCCTGCGCGCAAGCCGGGTTCGTTTTTCTGCCGCTCAACACGGCCTATACCGCGGACGAGTTGACCTATTTCGTCGAGAACAGCGGCGCCAAGCTGGTGCTCTGCGACGCTGCGGATCAAGCCGAGCTGTCGAAACGACTGCAAACGCGCATTGAAACGCTGAACAAGGATGGGACGGGAAGCTTTACCGAACTGGCCAAGGACCAGCCCAACGCCTTTGCGACGGTTCCGCGGGCGCCGGACGATCTGGCAGCCTTCCTGTATACGTCCGGCACGACCGGGCGGTCGAAAGGCGCGATGCTGACGCAGAACAACCTTGTGTCGAACTCGCTGACACTGACGAAGCTCTGGCACTTCACCGAGACCGATGTCCTGCTGCACGCCTTGCCGATCTTTCACACGCACGGGCTGTTCGTCGCGACGAATGTGGTCCTTTCCAGCGGCGCATCGATGATCTTCATGCCCGGTTTCGACGCCGAGACCGTGATTGACCAGTTGCCCCACGCGACGGCGATGATGGGGGTGCCGACCTTCTATACCCGGCTTCTGGACAACCCGCGCTTCACCAAGGAAACGTCAGCCCAGATCCGTTTGTTCATCTCGGGTAGCGCACCGCTGCTGGAAGAGACGCACAAAGCGTTCGAGGAACGCACCGGGCACCGCATCCTTGAACGCTATGGGATGACCGAAACCAACATGAACACCTCGAACCCTTACGACGGCGAGCGGCGTGCTGGCACCGTCGGGTTTCCCTTGCCGGATGTCGAGTTGAAGATCACCGATGCCACAACCGGCGCGCGTCTGCCGGATGGCGAAATTGGCCAGATCGAAGTGCGCGGCCCCAATGTGTTCCAAGGCTATTGGCAGATGCCCGAGAAAACAGCCGAGGAGTTGCGCGAAGACGGGTTCTTCATTACCGGCGACCTCGGCCAGATCGACGCCGACGGATATGTTCATATCGTCGGCCGCAACAAGGACCTGATCATCTCGGGCGGGTACAACATTTACCCGAAAGAGATTGAGCTGGTGCTGGACGACCAACCGGGCGTTCTGGAAAGCGCGGTGATCGGCGTGCCACATGCCGACTTTGGCGAAACCCCGGTCGGCGTGCTGGTGGCTGAGGCTGGCGCGACCCTTGATCTCGATGGCATTCGCGAAGCGGTGTCGCAGTCACTTGCCCGGTTCAAGCTTCCACGCAAGCTGGTGCTGGTCGAGGCGCTGCCCCGGAACACGATGGGCAAGGTACAAAAAAACGTCCTGCGCGATATGTACGCGGACGTCTTCAAAACCTGAGAAGGCGCGGAGAGAGGTGCACCCCTCTCCGCAATAATAATCACCCGTCGATGATGCCGTTCAGGGTGGCACTCGGGCGCATGACGGTTGCCAGTTTGTCGGCGCTTGGGTTGTAGTACCCGCCGGTATCAACGGCTGCGCCACGCGCCGCCGCGAATTCGGCCACTATCGCATCTGCATTTGCCTTCATCGCTTCCGCAATTGGAGCGAAATGCGCGGCGAGCTCGGCATCGTCGGTTTGCGATGCCAGCGCCTCGGCCCAGTAAAGGGCGAACCAGAAATGGCTGTCGCGGTTGTCCGGCTGACCCAGTTTACGGCCCGGGCTGCGGTCGTGATCCAGCACGCCTTGAGTCGCTGCTTCGATGGCGCTCGCCATAACACTGGCCTTGGCATTGCCCGAGGTTTCGGCAAGGAAGGCGAAGCTTTCACCCAGCGCGCAGAACTCGCCCAGCGAATCCCAGCGCAGGTGGTTCTCTTCCTGCAACTGCTGAACATGCTTCGGGGCCGAGCCACCGGCACCGGTCTCGAACAGGCCGCCGCCATTCATAAGCTTGACGATCGACAGCATCTTGGCCGAGGTGCCCAGTTCAAGGATTGGGAACAGGTCGGTCAGATAGTCGCGCAGCACGTTGCCGGTGATCGCGATGCTGTCCTTGCCTTCGCGGATGGTTTCCAGCGTCAGGCGGGTCGCTTCACGCGGCGCCATGATCTGGAACTTGTCCGCCACACCGGCGGCCGCCAGCAGAGGCTCGACATACTTGATGAGTTCAGCGTCATGGGCGCGGTTGGCGTTCAGCCAGAAGATCGACTGCGCACCGGTCGCGGCCTGACGCGAAACCGCCAGCTTCACCCAGTCCTCGATCGGAGCCTTCTTCGTCGTGGCCGAGCGCCAGATGTCGCCCGCTTCGACCTTGTGTTCGTGCAGCACCTCGCCCGAGGCCAGAACGTAACGGATCGTGCCATCGGCAGGCGCTTCAAAGGTGGTCGGGTGCGAGCCGTATTCCTCGGCCTTTTGCGCCATCAGGCCGATGTTCTGCACCGCCCCGCTGGTGGTCGGGTCCAAAGCCCCGGTTTCCTTGAAGTACTCGACGGTCTCGTCATAGATCGGCGCATAGGAATTGTCGGGGATGACACAGTTGCTGTCGGCCTCGTTCCCGTCCGGGCCCCAGCCCTTGCCGCCAGCACGGATCAATGCGGGCATCGACGCGTCGATGATGACGTCGGACGAGACGTGCAGGTTGGTGATGCCCTTGTCCGAGTTCACCATGTACATCGGCGGGCGCGCGGCATAGGCGGCCTCGATGTCTGCCTTGATCTCGGCAGCTTTGGCTTCGGGCAACGTCGCAATCTTTTCCTCAAGATCACCGATACCGAAATTCGGGTTCACGCCCAGTTCGGCAAACGTCACGGCATGTTTCTCGAACACGTCTTTCAGGAAGATCTCGACCGCATGACCGAACAAAATCGGGTCCGAGACCTTCATCATCGTCGCCTTCAGGTGCAGCGAGAACAACGTGCCTTCGGCCTTCGTGGCGTCAATCTGTTCAGCAAGGAAGGCGCGCAGTGCCTTGACCGACATGAAGGTCGCGTCGACAACCGTGCCCTCTTCGATCTGCAACCCGTCCTTGAAGACGGTGACCGAACCGTCCGCGGCTTCGAACTCGATCTTTGCGGCACCCGCCTGAGCAGCGGTAATCGTGGCCGACACCTCGTTCGAGAAGAAGTCGTTGCCGTTCATCGATGAGACGCGCGTCTTGCTGTCGGCCGACCACGCGCCCATCCGGTGCGGGTTGGCCATGGCATAGTTCTTGACTGCCTTTGCGGCACGCCGGTCCGAGTTCCCTTCGCGCAGAACCGGGTTCACGACCGATCCTTTGATCGCGTCATACTTCTCGCGAATGGCTTTCTCTTCCTCCGAGGATGGGTCTTCCGGGTAATCAGGCACCGAGAAGCCTTGCGCCTGCAGTTCCGCAATCGCGCCCTTCATCTGTGGCACCGAGGCCGAGATGTTGGGCAGCTTGATCACGTTCGCGTCCGGCGTTTTCACCAGTTCGCCCAGTTCCGCCAGATCATCCGGATGATCAGTGAACGCGGCTAGGATACGACCTGCCAGCGAGATGTCCTTGGTGCCCACGGTGATTCCCGCAGGTTTCGCAAAGGCCTGAATGATCGGCAGGAACGACGCCGAGGCCAGTTCGGGCGCTTCGTCTACCTTGGTATACAATATGTCGGGACGACCGGTCTCGCTCATGGGTTCTCATCCTTCGGCTTTGAGTGAATGGCGCGCATCGGACGCTGCGCAGTTGCCCCGTCGCATAGATCAACAGGCATACGTGTGCAAGCTTGGCCCCCAACTCTGCGCCGAGGCGCCGCAGCCCGAAATACCGCAAGACTTGACAAAAAAACGGGTCGCGTCGTTATCTTTGGTTAAGAGGTTCCGCAACGACGGGCCTCGCACATTGGGAGGAATACTGATGAAATCGACACTTCGCGCGCTCGTCATGGGCGCGACATTCTCGGTTGTGGGCTCTGCCACGCTTGCCGCCGAGTGCATCGCCCCGGCCAACCCGGGCGGCGGCTGGGACTTCACCTGCCGTCAGATCGGCAAGATCCTGTTCGACATCGGTCAGGTCGACAAGCCCGTGCAGGTCACAAACATGGCCGGTGGCGGCGGCGGTCTGGCCTTCAGCCACGTGGTCAACGAGCGGGCAGACGATGCCGATCTGATCGTGGCGGCAAGTCAGGCGACAGCCACCCGTCTGGCCCAGAACGCCTATGCCGGCATGACGGCAGACCAAGTGCGCTTTGTTGGCGCCATCGGTGCGGATCCCGGCGTGATCGTCGTGGCCGCAGACAGCCCGTTCCAGTCGCTGGGCGACATGGTTGACGCGATCAAGGCCGATCCGGGTTCTGTCGCGTTCGCTGGCGGTTCGGCCGCAGGCGGCTTCGACCACCTGAAAGTGCTGATGGTTCTGAAGGATGCCGGGTTCACCGACATCACGAAGGTCAAGTATATCGGTGTTGACGGTGGCGCCGACGCGATCACCCAGACGATCGGTGGCTTCACCCAAGGCATGACCGGCGACATGTCGGAAATCGTGGGCTTCCTTCAGTCGGGCGAAGTGCGTGCACTGGCCGTTCTGACCGAAGAGCGCGTGCCGGGCTTCGAAGACGTGCCGACCGCCAAGGAACAGGGCTTCGACGTCGTTGCCGTGAACTGGCGCGGTCTTTACGTGCCGAAGAACATCAGCGACGAGAAGTTCGAGGAATGGGGCGCCAAGCTTCAGGCCGTGGCCGACTCGGCCGAATGGCAGGAAGCCATGGCAGCCAACGGCCTTGCTCCGTTCACCAAGGTTGGTGGCGACTTCCAGAGCTGGGTTGACGGTGTCATCGGCGACACCGTGGAACTGTCGAAAGAAATCGGCGTTCTCCAGTGATGAGAAGCGACCGTCTCTTCGGAGTGGTCGTGATCCTGTGCGCCCTGGGCTATGCTTGGGGCGCATTTCAGATACAGACCAGCTTCATGTCCGACCCGCTGGGGTCGAAGACTTTCCCGCTGCTGCTTGCCAGCGTTGCGACGCTGTGCGGGCTGGTGATGATCCTGCGCCCGGATGCCGAGGCCGAGTGGCCCGACCTGAAAACACTGCTTAACGTGGCCATCGCGGCCTTGGTCATGGTGGGCTATGCCTATGCCCTCAAGCCATGGGGCTTCCTGATCCCGACCGCGATCTGCGCCGCGATCCTGAGCTATCAGATTTCTCCGCGACCGTTGCCCGCGGCACTGACGGGGCTTGGTCTTTCGATCGGTCTGTTCTTCATCTTCAAATACGCGCTGGGCCTTGGCCTGCAGCCTTTCCCGAAGGAGTGGCTGGGCTAATGGAACTTCTCTCCAATCTTGCGCTTGGCTTCAGCGTTGCGCTGTCGCCCTTCACGTTGTTCCTTGCGGTGGCCGGATGCTTTCTGGGCACGATCATTGGCGCGCTGCCGGGTCTTGGGCCATCGAACGGCGTTGCCATTCTCATTCCGCTGGCGTTTTCGCTTGGTCTTGATGCGACCTCGGCCCTCGTCCTAATGACCTCTGTTTATTATGGCGCGATGTATGGCGGGCGCATCAGTTCGATCTTACTGAACATCCCCGGGGACGAACCGGCCCTGATGACTACGCTGGACGGTTATCCGATGGCCAAGGCAGGCAAGGCCGGCGACGCGCTGGTTCTGTCGGGCTTCGCGTCGTTCTTCGGGGCGCTTTTCGCCACCATCGGCCTGATGCTTCTGGCCCCGCTTCTGTCGCGCATCGCCTATCAATTTGGCCCGGCCGAGTATTTCGCACTCTACCTGCTGGCCTTCTCGACCTTGGGCGGAATCGCCTCGAACAACCAGGCCAAGGCGGCCTTGGCGTCGTGCATCGGGCTTGGCATTGCGATGGTCGGCCTCGACAACCAGACGGGTATGCCGCGGTTCACGGGTGGCAACCTCCACCTGATGGACGGGATCGACTTCCTTGTGGCCATCGTCGGCCTCTTTGCCGTGGCCGAGGTTTTCATTTTCATCGAGAGCCACGGGCGCGGATCCTCCATCGGCGTGAAGCTTGAGAAAGTCACGTTGCCGGTGCGCGACCTTGTGCGCGGCATCGGCACGATGATCCGGTGCAGCATCATCGGGTTCATCGCTGGCGTCCTGCCCGGGGCTGGTGCCTCGCTTGGGTCGTTCCTGGCCTATGTCGGCGAGAAGAAATGGCGCGGTGGCGATAAGAGCGGATTTGGCAAAGGCGAACCGATGGGTGTGATCGCACCGGAAGCCGGGAACAACTCGGCGGCAGGCGGAGCTCTTGTGCCGATGCTGACGCTGGGCGTGCCCGGATCGGGAACAACCGCCGTTCTGCTGGCCTTGCTGATGACACTGAACATTACTCCGGGCCCGACACTGTTCACGGACCGGCCGGAAGTGGTCTGGGGCCTGATCGCGTCGCTTCTGATTGCCAATTTCGTCTTGCTGGCCATGAATGTGCCGCTGGTGAAGATCTTCGTGAAGATCCTGACCGTCCCGGCATGGGTGCTGCTTCCGGGCGTGATGATGGTGTCGTTTGTCGGTATCTTTTCGCTGACGGGCAGCTACTTTGACCTTCTCTTGATGATCGGCTTCGGGATCATCGGCTGGCTCTTCCGCAAACTGGATATTCCGACGGTTCCGATCATCCTTGGCATTCTTCTGGGCAAGCACATGGAAGACGCGCTGCGCCGTGCCATGATCCTGTCGGATGGCGACTGGACCTATCTCTTCTCATCCGGCATCGCGATCGGGCTTTGGGCCTTTGCCGTTATCGGTTTCGTGGCACCGTTCTTCCTGCGTCACCTGATCCGGAAACCGCAGGCAATCACCGACTGATGACCCGCATCCTGATCCCCTCTGGCGCGCTTGGCCTTGATTATGACAAGGCCGCGCTGGCGCGTGGTGTCGCGATGAAACCGGATCTGATCGCCATTGACGGTGGGTCCACGGACAGTGGCCCCTCCTATCTGGGACGCGGGGTGTCAAAATATGCGCGCTCGTCCACCAAGAAGGAATGGAAAGGGTTGATCGAAGCGGCCCGGGCGGCCGGATGCCCCTTGGTGATCGGCACGGCGGGCACTTGCGGCACTGACAGCACCGTTGACTGGCTGCTGGACATCACGCGCGAATGTCTTGCCGAGCTTGGCCATTCGGCGCGTATCGCCACGCTCAAATGCGAGCAGGACGCCGATGTGATCGCCGCCGCTTTGGACACCGGTCGCCTGTCACCACTGCCTGCCGCGCCAGAGATTGATGCCCAGACCATTACCGGCTGCGAACATATCGTTGCGCTGGCAGGGGCCGAACAGATCATGGCGGCCCTTGAGACCGGCGCCGATATCGTGATTGCCGGACGCACCACCGACACCGCGATCATCGCAGCCCTGCCCCTGGACCGAGGCGATCACGCGGGTGGTGCATGGCACGGCGCGAAGATCGGAGAATGCGGCGCGCTGTGTGCGTCAAACCCGCAATCCGGGGTGCTGATGGTCGAGTTCGACGCCAAGGGCTTCACCGTCAACCCTCTGGCCGAGACCGCCAAGGCGACGCCCGAAACTGTCTTTGCGCATATGCTTTATGAAAACTCGGACCCGTTTGTCCTGCACGAACCCGGCGGGTATCTGGACGTGACGAACGCCGAGTATCAGGCGCTGGACGACACGCGCGTTCGCGTCGAAGGCTCAGCCTGGCACGTCGCGGACACCTATGCCGTCAAGCTGGAAGGCGCGCGCATCGCCGGGTACCAGACTGTTTTGATGGCCACGGTGCGCGACCGCCACTATGTGGCCAATGCGCAGGCGTGGGTGGACGACATTCTGGTCAAGCACGCTGCAAAGGTCGCCGACCGAATGGGACTTCAGGCCGAAGATTACTCGGTCGAGTTGCGGCTTGTCGGGATGGACTCCACGCTGGGCACGCTTGAGCAGGGCGATGTGACCCCGAACGAGGCCGGTGTTCTTTGCATCGTCACAGCGGCAGACCAGCAAACGGCAAACGAGATCGGCAAGCTGATGAACCCCTATCTTCTGCACCACCCTTTGACGCGCGAAGAAGAGCAGCCGACTTTTTCCTTCCCGTTTTCGCCGGCCGAGATCGACCGCGGGGCGGCCTATGAATTCTGCCTGCACCACGTCTTGCGGTTAGACGATCCGATGGACGCGTTCCGGCTTGGGGTCATCGATGCCTGAGATCGGCAAGGTTGCCCGGAAAGTCAGATCGAAGAATGCCGGTCCGTTCTGGCTGACCATCGACATCTTTTGCGGAGACCCAAAGGCCTTCGCGCAGATTTCGCAGGGACTTTCGACGGACCGTGTCGCGACAGCGCTGGAGGCCGACGCAAGCACCATCAAGCGCTTCGACATTGCGCAACTCAATGTCATCAAGATCAGCCTTCCGCGACCGGTCGTACAAGGCCACGCAAGCGACCGCGACATGCATGGGGCTGCATGGGCCTCGGTCATTGCCGAACTGGAAATAAACTAGTCTGCAACATCGCGCTTGAACCGCAGCTTCTCAAAGTGCAAGACACGGGCCATGGCAAATCATCTTTACCAGAACGACCTTCCCGACGGGCTCGATTTCGGTGCCTCTGTTGCTATTGACTGCGAAACCATGGGACTTATTCCCGGGCGCGACCGTTTGTGCCTTGTCCAGCTTTCCGGCGGGGATGGTGACGCGCATCTGGTGCAGATTGCGAAAGGTCAAACATCCGCGCCCAACCTGGAGAGATTGATCAACGATCCGGCTGTGCTCAAGCTGTTCCATTTCGGCCGCTTTGACATCGCGGCCTTGTTCAATGCGTTCGGCGCTCTGGCGCAGCCCGTCTATTGCACCAAGATCGCTTCGAAACTGGTGCGCACCTATACGGATCGTCATGGGCTTAAGAACCTGCTGGACGAACTTCTGGGCGTCGACATTTCGAAGCTGCAACAGATGAGCGACTGGGGTGCAGACACTCTGACCGACGCGCAGTTGGCTTATGCCGCCAGCGACGTTCTCTATCTGCATCAACTGAAAGAGAAGCTCGACAAACGGCTGGCGCGCGAAGGTCGCACCGATCTGGCGCAAGCGGCGTTCGACTTCCTGCCGACCCGCGCTCGGCTGGATCTTGCCGGTTGGCCGGAAACAGACATCTTCGCGCACTGACCGTTCCATCCTATATGTTCGGAATGGCCACCGCCGACCGATATTCCCGTGTTGTCCTTTGGTTGAAGGTCACGTTGCCGCTTTTGGCGCTGGCTATTCTGTCGACACTGTTCTTCGTAGCCGAGACGCTGGACCCCGAGGCAGCTATTCCCTACGCGGATGTTGATGTCGAGAAGATCCTACGCGACCAAGGCGTCACCCGACCGACATTCGGTGGCGTCACGTCGGATGGTGCGACGATTGCCCTTTTCGCCGACGAAGTGCGTCCGGCTGCCGATCGACAGGATCGTCTCACGGCACGATCGATGGAGGTCAACATCGACTTGCCCGGCGGCACCCGGATCACCATCGACAGCGCAATCGGCGTGGTCGATGCCACTGCGCGGCAAGCCATTCTTCAGGATGGCACCCGCCTTGAAAGCTCGATCGGATATGTCGTCGAGACCAACGAGATGATCGCCTCGATGTCGGACACATCGGTTGTTGCGCCGGGCAACATCACGGCAACAGGTCCGGCTGGGCAACTAACCGCGGGTCGTATGGAGTTGACGCGAACCGAGACTCCCGAGCCCGCGTTTCTTCTGGTATTCAAAGAAGGTGTGCGGCTGGTATATAAGCCCAAGCCGTGAGAGGACGCGCAAAACCTATGATGTTTCGATCCTTCCTGTTGATGATATTGCTGTCGATGGCCCCCCTGGCGGCCTCCGCTCAGGCTGCAAATGTCTCGCTGGGCACCGCAGCTTTTGATGCAACTCAACCGGTCGAGGTGACGGCCGACGAGTTCAGCGTCGACCAATCAAACGGACGCGCCGTTTTCGCAGGCAACGTTCTGGTCGTGCAGGGCAGCGTCCGGATGTCGGCGGGACGTGTGACGATTGAATATGCAGATGAAGGCGCCGCGAACGGGATTGCGCGCCTGCTGGCATCGGGCGGGGTCACATTCGTGACTGCCAGCGATGCCGCCGAGGCGGCTGACGCGATCTACTCCGTGGCCGACGGGACAGTAACGCTCAGCGGCAGCGTGTTGCTGACACAGGGACGCAACGCAATCGCGGGCGACCGACTGGTCGTCAATCTGGGTTCGGGGAACGGTCGGATGGAAGGTCGGGTGCGCACCGTCTTTTCCCCATCGAATTCGAACAACTGATGGCAAAGCCCGATCTCACACTTGCCGCCGAAGGCAATCACGGGCTGCGCATCCGCAATCTGCGCAAGTCCTATCGGAAACGTCCGATCATTCGCGACGTCAGTCTGGAAGTGACGCGGGGCGAAGTCGTTGCGTTGCTTGGACCGAATGGCTCGGGCAAGACGACATGCTTCTATTCAATTGCCGGGCTGGCCATGCCGGATGCCGGACAGGTTCTGATCGATGGACGGGACGTTACGACCTATCCGATGTATCGCCGCGCCAAGCTGGGAATCGGATACCTCCCACAGGAGCGCTCGATTTTTCAGGGTCTCAATGTCGAGGACAATATCCTCTCAATCCTGGAGATTGTTGAAAAAGACAGAACAAAACGCCGCGAAAGGTTGGAAGAACTGTTGAACGAGTTCTCGATCTCGCACCTGCGCCGCACCCCTTCGGTCGCCTTGTCAGGTGGCGAGCGCCGGCGTTGCGAGATTGCGCGCAGCCTTGCGGCGAATCCCAAGTACCTTTTGCTCGACGAACCATTCCCGGGAATCGATCCGATTGCCGTTGGCGATATTCGCGATCTGGTAACCGATCTGAAGCATCGCGGAATCGGCGTTCTGATCACCGATCACAATGTGCGTGAAACGCTGGAAATCGTTGATCGCGCTTACATTTTGCACGACGGCGGCGTCTTGATGAGCGGCACGGCGGATGAGGTTGTGAACGACGAAAACGTCCGTCGCGTCTACTTGGGTCAGTCCTTTCGGATTTCTTAACCGGCGATGTTTTATTTGACAGGCGAAGCCGCTTTGTCGCCAAATGGACCCAATGGAACGACCCGTCTCAATGCAAGACAGCGTCCGAGCTGCCAAAAAGCGTCAGCTGCCAACTCACTATAAGTACGGCGAATAATTCGTGCACCCGGACGTTCCGGGTCCGTACACCTGTCAGGAGAAGCCTATGCAATACCAGATCACCGGCAAACAGATCGACATCGGGGAAGCCCTTCAGACCCACGTGAAAGACGGATTGGGCGAGATGGTGGGCAAGTATCCCGGTCGTCCGACAGACGCCAATGTGGTCTTTTCCAAGAGCGGGCACGAACATGTCTGCGAAGCGGTCATTCACCTTTCGACCGGTCTGACAGTGCAGGCAAAGGGGCACGATCACGAGATTTATTCGGCTTTCGAGAAGTGCCAGGACAAGATGGACAAGCAACTTCGGCGCTACAAGCGGCGGCTGAAAGATCACCATCGCGAGCGGCCTGTTGAACTCTCGGGAGCAGCCTCCTATATCCTCGCCTCAACCGAAGACCATGGCGAATCGGAGCCGGACACGCTCCAGCCGATGATCATTGCCGAGATGGAGACGACGATTCCGTCCCTGTCCGTTGGCGAAGCGGTGATGCAAATGGAACTCGCCGGGGCACCGGTTTTGGTGTTTCGCAACGAAAAAGGCGGCGACGGACTGAATATCGTCTATCGTCGTGAAGACGGGAATATTGGCTGGATCGATCCGAAGTAGGGGCGGATCAACGCAGCGTCTGACACCTTTATGGGGATTGGGTGACGTAATGGAACTTTCGTCGATTCTACGAGTGGAAGCCGTGAAGGCTTTGTCCGCGGTGACCAGTAAGAAACGCCTCTTGCAAGAGATCGGCGATGTCGCCTCTTCAGCCTATGGCCTGAAGTCCAACGACGTGTGTCAGGCGCTTCAGGAGCGCGAAAGCTTGGGCCCCACCGGCGTCGGACAGGGCATCGCCCTTCCCCACGCGCGACTGGCTGATCTGGAAAAGGTGCATGGCATCTTTGTTCGCGTCGAGAAGCCGCTTGATTTCGACTCGGTCGATCGTCAACCGGTCGACCTGGTCTTCGCCCTTCTTGCCCCGCTTGATGCGGGCGTCGACCACCTGAAGGCGCTTGCGATGGTGTCGCGCACCATGCGCGATCCCGGTCTGTGCGCAAAGCTTCGCGCGAACTCGGACTTGCCGACGTTGCACACGTTGCTGACCGAAACGCCGGGGATCCGGGCGGCCTAACTGTTCGATACCGACCACGCGTCGAAGCCGAACATCACATAGTCGCGCTGATACGCTTTTTCACAGGCCTTCTCGATTTCGGGCGTCACGACTTCAGCCAGTGAGAACGGGGTGCTGTCGCCCGCATCCGCACGCAGCTTTGGCGCGTCCACACCAATTTCCCGCGCAAGGTGAGGCAAATCGGTTGGAAGCCGGTCGGAGCGGATCACCCTGTCGGGCACAACGAACTCTCCTATCGCCTGCACCAAAGCATGCTGGGACGCCCAGCTGCTGTCGACGCGGACGGACGTCTGTCCACCTAGGTTGCCCGCAAGAAACTTCAGAAACTTCAGGAACGACGCCCGGTGCCGCTCGAGGTCATAGAGGTCGTCGGGAAACACCTGCGGCAACGGCACATCGTATTGCGTCATCAAAACATCGCGGATCTCGGCAAACGTCTCGATGTTGAGAGGCAGGACGTGACGGCAGAACGCATCGTGGGCCCGCAGCAAGGGATGTCTCAATACCGTGAACGAGCGATGACCGGGATGCAGCCGTTTCCAGCGCCGAAGGTCCCGTTGCGTCATGCCGGTTTCGACCTCGCCATCCGGGTCAATTGACTTGAGCCACTCCGGCACCGGGTCGGCCCAGGCACCGCGGATCGGCATATAGATCAACGGCACGGTCCGGCCGACGCGGAAGAACCGCAGTCCGGGCCCACGGTCCGGCTCATAGCTGGCCATGCGCCCGATATCTGGCGTGGCAAGACGGCTCAGTGCCTCTTCAGCCACGCGGGGGTTCGTCAACCGCGATTCCACCGTCGTCGGGTTCTGAACTTTCGCCCGCACCTTTCGCTGATCCGGGGGGCCTTCGGCACCAAGGAAGACGCCAAGACCAGCAAGAACGTCACCGTCTGACAGGTCCTCATAGGAAATGTGGAACGCCGTTTGACCGGTGGTCTGAAGGCTGTGCGCCACATGCTTTTGGAACTCGGACAGCTCGCTCAGGAAATCCGCATACTCTTCGGCCACAAACGATACGCGGGCCGCGCGGGCCGAAGTCATGTCACCTAACCACCACTGGCCGGTCTTGCGGGCGATCTTGAGTGACACATAGCTGTCAATGGGACGCCGCGTCAGCGTGATTTTCGCAGCGCGTTTGTCCATCAAGACATGGTCGATCGCGCGCCGATCATGGTCATAGAACAGGCGGAAACCCGGCAACCCTTCCGAGGCGCGCTTCATCAATTCCACAGCACGCACCGGATCAGCGTCGCGCTGCTTCATCGTCAGGCCCCACAGCTTGCTGGTCTCGGGCTTCCCGAAGAAGTGGGGATTGAACAGTTCACCATGCGACTCGATGCCGGGCATGGCAGCAAGTTGTTCCTCGAGCAGGTTCGAGCCTGTCCGCATGCCCGCAAGGACGACAAAGTAATCAAAACGCGAACTCGCCATTATCCGATCCTCGCAACGCCCGGCATCTGAGCCGCCACGTCCTCGCTGACTTCTCCCGCCATATGCGGGTTCATCCCGGCATTCCGCAGAGCCTGCAGGAAGTCGGGAAGTCCGACCATGAGCTTCAGCTCCGGCATCTCTGCCAACAAGTGTTGCTCGGCGCCAGAGAGGCTGTCGACGATCTCTTGCAGAGGGTCCAGCGGGCGTTCCAGGAACTCGGCCAGAGACCAGACGCGGGCGCGTGCCCGTGTGCGCCTTTCGCTGAGGATCTCGATGAAATCCGCTTCGCGTTGCTGAAGGATGGCGGCCTCCTTGCGGACCTCGTCGACCGACCGCCCTGACCGCAAAAGCGGCAGCGCCCAAGCCCCTGTCACGATGGAAATGTTGGCGTTCCGGTCAGCTGCGAGAAACTCGGTGATCTCTTGCGAGTCTCGCGGAGAGAACAGGAACGACTGATGTTCGCCGCGCGTGTTCCAAATCAGGTTCCGCAGAAACTGCCTTGTGTCATAATCCCGAAGCGCAGCGCTGGAGGACATGGCCCCGGCAAACCCGCTCTGTCCACCGAAATACTCGACCCGTTCCTTCGCAAACAGATGGCCATGCGTGCGACTGCCCGTGTTCAGGCGCGCCCATCTTGGGAAATCGCGAAACACATCGCTGAAACCATGAAACACGGCATAGGGCGCAGCGGTCAGCGCGCTGTCATAGTCTTTGCCCGGAAACCGTCCGGACATCACCATGCCGGGTCGTCCTCGTGTGCGCCGAACACTCGCCTGAATGAAGGTGCGGTCAATATGTGCCGGCGAGATTCGCGCCAAGGGCGGCACGCTTTGTCGGCCATCCAGAAACGCGCGATAAAGCTGGTTGGCCCCGGGCCAGATCTTGCGGGCAAAGAATTGCGGGGTTTGCCTCAGCAAGGCCAGGTGGTCGTTGTAGAAGACGTGTGGCTTGCCCTGAAAATCAAACTTCGACAGCGTGAGCGAGCGGCTTTCGACCTTGCGACCATACAGTCGGACCAGGGACTGAAAGTAACTCTCGTCCGGAATCCAGACCCGTTTAAAATAACGGTCGATCTCGTCGCGCCGCGAGTCGTTCAGGATCGTCTCAAGGGTCGCCCGTGTCAGGCACCACCATTGCGACCCCATATGCGGCGAGAGGCCGTCCGGCAGTTTGCGACGCCGCCCGACAAGCCTTTGGGCTTCGACCCAAAGGTCGAAAAGCTTGCGACGGCGTCGCCATGGGAAGGGGAAGGTGAGCGTGAAGCGTTCCTCGCTCAGCCCACCCTTGGTCCACGGCACTTCGCCAATGGTCACGCTTTCGATGAAATCAGTGTCGGGGTGGTCGGCCAAGAATCGGGTCAACTCTGGTACCGGCTTGATTGGCAGACAGGTGCCCGAGATCAAATAGACATGGCTAACATCCGGGTACTGGCGCAACAGGGTTTCGGCGCAGTCTCGGCTGGCCTGAACCAGCGCCCATGTTCCCCACTCGCAGGCCAATCTTGGTGCAAGCGACACGTTGGGCAAATGGCTGACCCGGGTTTTGAACCTGTCGAACGGTTCGCCCACACGCGCATCGACATGAATGATCAGCGGACATCCGGCATCAGACAGCACTTTTGCGACGTCGGCCGTCCGTTGCAGCGCGCCGTGCGCCAACATGACGAAGCCGACCGTCACGCCCAGTTTCCTTTTGACATCAGGCCCAGCAACTCAAGCTGCCGCCAGTCGATGAATTTCTCCGACCATTCGCACCAAAGCCCGTTCGGATCATCGCTTCTCTGGTGATAGGCATCGTATTCGCGGCCATTTGCGAAATGCTCGCGACGGTTAACCTCCTCGGCCGCTTTCTCGACCAGCGTGTCGAGGAACTTGGCGTGCAGAAGACACCCGCTCATCTTCTCGCCACCGGCCTCGTCATAGGTCTGGTTCAGGCCGCGGGGCAGCAGCATATGCGTCGAGCTGACATAGGCGTAGCGGCGATCCCATTTCACCAGCGGTATCTTGTTAAGCGATGGTGACTTCTCGGGTTCGTCCGCGAAATAGACACGCGCCCGCGGCCCGCCTTGAATCCAAAGGTTCCCGTATCTCGGGTTCTTGGACACCATGTAATTCCCAGCATCAAACCAATTCGCGATCTCAAAAGGATCCTGACCCGGCTGATAGTTCAGATCGGCGACCGGGCCGCGTGGATACAGGTCGATCAGCATGGTCCCCAAGGACCGGATCCCCGACTGATCCAGCCAATCGCAAAGCGCCTGTATGGGACGTGTATCGCAGAACGGGTAAACAAAGAACTCGTCCGGATCGAGGGTCAGCGTCCAATGACCGCCACCGTAGCGGAACTTGAGCCAGTTGAGCCAATCGGTGCCGAAACGGCTGCGCTTGTAGCTGGCAGAGGTCGACCAAAGCGAAACATCTTCCTCACCAGCCAGAAGCCGATCCCCGCCATCGCTCGAGCCGTTATCGACAATCAGGAAATGTTTCACACCAAGGGCGCGATAGTATTCGAGGAAGAACGGAAGGCGTTTAATCTCGTTTCGGATGGTCACAAAGGCGAGGACACTGTTTTCCGGAATCGCCTCAGTACGATCAACGACGTTGGCCAATTCTACACGTTTGCGAATTGCGCGTATTTGGCAGCGCCGCCGCTCCATCCGCAATCCGAACGCTGAAATGAGACCCAAAGGTTTACGTCCTCCCGCGGAGAGCTCTCGCTCTGGCGATCAAAGCAAACTGAAGACGCGCTCGAAGTGCTTTTCCCAGGTGGGTAACTGGAAGGCCCGCAAGGCCGAAATGCGTCGTGTCTGCTCTGCCAATTCTTCGCTGGCCAATTCCCGAATGGCCTGGAACCACTGATACATATCGTCCGTATCGGCGTAAATGGCCATGTCACCAAGGTGAATCTCGGTCGGCCGCAGCGGGGCGCAGACCGAGGGAACCCCAAAGGTCGCTGCCTCGAACGGCGGAAGGCCAAAGCCTTCGGCAAGGCTCGGGAACAGCAATGCGGTCGCACCGGCAAGATGCCGTTTCATTTCCTTGTCAGGCAGCGAGCCCAACTCGAAAACGGTCCGGCCCATCATCGGCGAGTTGTCGAGAATGTCGAAGACGTCCTTGTTGCCCCATCCGCGCGCACCGATGATCCGCAGCTCCGGAATCCGGCTTTCGTCCATCTTGCGGTTCATCCGCTCCCAGATATCCAGAAGCAGCTTGTGGTTCTTACGTGGTTCGATCGTACCGAGAACAACGAAATACGGGCGATCCGACCGCTCGTAGTCCAGCGGCGTCGGGCCGATATCCACACCAAGTGGCGATACGGTGACGGGAACGCGGTGACCGGTGCCGACCATCCGTTTCTCGACGTTCTCACGGACTTCGTCGGATGGCACGATGATCTGGTTCGCGAAATTGATGACAGTCGTCAGCCGTTCGACAAACTTGGCCCGGCTCGTTTCGGTCTGGAACTCGGGATGGTCGATGGGGATCGTGTCGTGGACCATCACGACCTTCGAGTGATCCGGCATCTCCATCATCGCGCGCATCGTCTGCGGATTCAGGTTCGTATGCCCAACATTCAGATAGGCCAAGCCATTCGGCATCCGCCACATGATCTTGCGGATCGACAGGCTGGTCGAGCGTGACGAGGCAATGGCCCGTATGGTCGACGCCTGATCGGCGCCATCAAGATCGGTCCGGTCAAGATATTCGGGCAGTCGTTCAAGGCGGTCCGGTTCGAACAGCAGGAATCCGCGCGGCGTCCGGATGATGCCCCAGCCGCCGCGCCGAATGATTTCGTTCAGGTAAGCACGCTCAACCCGATCGATCCCGGTCGCGGCACCGCGACCCAGTCGTGAAAATGACCTGCTGAGATCCAGAACTGGGGTAGCCAAGTCCCACGCTCATACGTTTCTTGTTGTCTTGCCTGCGTACTCTACTCGGCAGCGCGTGCTACCGGAACCGTTTCATTCAGGAACTGCGAGAATTCATCTCTTAGATCATCTCGCGCCAGAGCGAAAGAGACCGTTGCCTGCAGAAATCCAGCTTTGGATCCGCAGTCAAACCGTTCACCCTGGAACTTGTAACCGTAAACGCCGCGACCTTCGTCGATCTCGCGTGCAATCGCATCGGTCAGCTGCACTTCGCCGCCAGCCCCGACCTTTCCATTGTCGAGCGTGTTCATCACGTCGGGCGTCAGGATATAGCGACCGATAACGGCAAGGTTCGACGGCGCTTCGCCCATCGGGGGCTTTTCGACCATCCCACGAACCTTGAGATTACGGCTGATGCTGTCCGATTCGGCATCCAGGATGCCATATGCCGAAGCCTTTTCGTCAGGAACAGGCATGGCCGCGACCATGCATCCGCCGGTATCTTCATAGGCTTCAACCATCTGGGCCAAGCAAGACCGCTCGCCTGCGATAACGTCGTCCGGCAGGATAACGGCAAAAGGCTCGTTCCCGATCAGGCGCCGCGCGCACCAGACCGCATGACCCAGACCCTTGGGCTTGTGCTGGCGGATATAGGCGATGGCGCCTGAATCCATGTAAGTTGTCTTCAGCACGTCCATCAGGTCGTTTTTGTTCTTGCGAGCAAGCTCCGCCTCGAGTTCCGGCGCGTGGTCGAAGTAATCTTCCAGCGCCGATTTCCCACGCGACGTGACAAAGATGAACTCGGTGATCCCCGCCTCACGCGCTTCATCGATCGCGTATTGGATCAACGGGCGATCAACGAGGGTCATGATTTCCTTGGGAACCGACTTTGTTGCCGGCAAAAAACGCGTTCCAAGTCCTGCGACCGGAAAAATTGCTTTGGTAACCTTACGCTTCATCTGCGTTCACCTACTCTCTAACTCCAAGCGCGATACTGCGCAGTTGGGTCCCACCACTAACGATCGGGAGTTTCGCCCAATCCTCGAGTCTTTGCAACGCGTCGGATCTCTTCCGACAAACGTTCGGCAAATCTGCACCACCTTATGGCAGGGCCGCTTCGATCGCTTCGTCCAAACAATCCTCCGGTCTGCAACCAGATTCCGGGTTCGACATACCGGACATGGTGACGGATCGGGGTTAACGAAAAACTGAAGATGCTGGCTCGTCCGCCCTCCTGCACGATTTCAGTGGCTGATCGCACCAACCCAGCGCGTTGACTGTACCACATCGACGCCAACACAGAATGACCGCTGAACCCTTTTTTTATTGGACGAAACGCGGTTTCATGACTTGGATCAGGCAGCGCAGGAACAGGAGACATAGACAAGCCACATCCCTCGGACCATCCGGCCTCCAACTGTCGCATTCGGATACCGACATCCCGTGGCTCGCAGGTGCCTGCCACCATGTGTCGGACCATACGGTCAAATTCACGCTTTTCTACGCGTTTCTTGAATGTTTCGTCGGCGTGCCCAGAAAACCGGCGCTGAAAGAACGCTGTGCTGCGGGCGATGTCGAAGAGATCCAGCGGTGCGCGCCGCGATGTTCGACGCGCCGAGGCTGCGAAACCGTGGTAGACCACGGCCAAAGGCGCGACTCCAACCGTTGCACCAGATGCCGCAAGACGCATCGACAGATCGGCATCCTCAAGGAAGAATCGGTATCTTTCGTCGAATCCATGCAGCCGGAGCAGTACGGAACGTCGGATCGCCATGTTTGTGCCGATCAATTTCGTGACGCGGCCGTCTGACAGCACTGGTATGGTCGGGGTCTCGGCGCTTACATGTTCGCGATGGGTCTCGGCTTCGGCGTCGATCGCCATGCTTTCCGACTGAAAACTTATGCCGTTTCGCCCGCGGGCATATCCCACCAATGCGTCCGCCCGAGTTGTCTGGAAAGCGTAGGCCAGATGGGTGAGCCATGTTGGTTCGGCCACGGCATCATCGTCGATGAAAACACAGATATCGCCGGCCGAATGAACAATGCCCAGATTGCGTGCCGCTGACAGATTGGCGCGATCAAAGCGAATACATTTAATGTCTGGCCCATCGACCAGCGCAGAACTGGCAGGGTCGGCGACGACGACGATCTCGAAGTCGGCGTAGTCCTGCTGCCGGAGGCCGCAAAGGCAGCGGGCCAGTCCGGCAGGCCGATTGCGGCTTGCGACAATGATACTGAAACGGAGTGTGCCCTGCTCCGCTGAGGTCATTCAGGAACCACTGGCACTCCCGGTGCGAGAGCGAGAAAGAACGGGTTGCGAAAGCTGGGTTTGCCGTAGTTCAGCACCTCTTGCGTGGCCTTGTCCAAAACCACCCCGCCCGCAGCCGATAGAACGGCATGCCCGGCAGCCGTGTCCCATTCCATCGTCGGGCCAAGACGCGGATAAAAGTCAGCTTCCCCGACCGCGACAAGGCAGAACTTCAGCGACGAACCGGCACTGACAAGATCTGCAACGTTGTATTGGTTGATGTAATCGTCAGTCGCCTGATCGCGGTGAGACTTGGATGCTACAACCCGCAAAGCCTGGGGGTCCGGGGTCGCGACCTCAATTGGCTTCAGCGACCCGACCGTATCCGGGTCGAAATCGCCCGACTCCTCGCTCGCGCCACCATCGGCATTTGTCAGGAACATCCGTGACTTGGCCGGGGCATAGACGACACCCAACGTCGGAACACCGTCTTCGACCAGCGCGATGTTCACGGTAAAATCGCCGCGACGCTTGATGAATTCTTTCGTCCCGTCCAGCGGATCAACGATCAGGAACGTAGTGACATCCAGATCATGCGTCGACGCCTGCTCTTCGGTGACCAGCGGGATATCGGCAAACTCGGCGCGCAAACCGGCTGAAATCAAAGCATCGGCTGCCTCGTCAGCTTCGGTCACAGGCGAGGTGTCAGCCTTCTCACGCACGCCAAGGTCGTCTCGATTATAGACTTCCATAATGGCATGACCGGCTTCAATGGACAGGCGGCGCATCGCCGAAACCAACGCGGTTCTATCAATTTCACTCATTTTGTTCTCGAAATCCTGTGCAAGCACACCTATCAGGCTTATGGTCCGAGCGACTGCAATACACAAGCCAAACGATGTTTTTAGCCGACGAGCACAAGCCGTCCATCCTGCGCGGCGCCTATAAACTGATCGATCTGACCTTCCACAATACGGTCAGGTCTGTCCGGCGCGGCCATCGCGATGCGATTTTCGCGATCCTGACCAATATCATCCAGAAGCTGGTGATGGTCGGGGCTTTCTATCTGTTCATGAACTTTTTCCGCAGTTTTGGCGGCAGCATGGCCATTCGCGGTGATTTCCTGTTGTACGTGATGTCAGGGATTTTCGTGTTCATGGTACACATCAAAGCCCTGACGTCTGTCGCAAGTTCGGACGGTCCGACTTCAGCGATCATGCAACATCTGCCGATGACGCCGACCGTTTCGCTTCTCTCGGCAGCGCTCAGTTCACTATACACGCAAGTGATCTCGGTTGCGACGATCCTGCTCGGGTATCATCTGCTGTGGACACCGCTGGAGATCTATCAGCCGGCCGGTGCGATGGCCATGGTCCTGCTGGCCTGGTTCTCGGGCGTTGCCGTCGGTGTTTGTTTCTTGGCCGTGAAACCGTGGTTCCCCCAGGCGACTGGTACCGCGCAGCAGATTTATGTCCGCTTCAACATGTTCGCGAGTGGCAAGATGTTCGTGGCCAACATGATGCCGGCAACAATGATCTATTTCTTTTCCTGGAACCCGCTGTTTCACATCATCGACCAAGGCCGGGGCTACATCTTTATCAATTACAATCCCCTGAAATCGAACCTCGAGTATCCGATCGTCTTCTCGGTCGTGCTTTTGGTGATCGGGCTTCTTTGCGAGAGCCAGACACGCAAACATGTCTCGCTCAGCTGGTTTGCCGGGCGCTGACATGGGCGACCTTGACGCGGTTCTGGCCGCAATTGACGCCGCCAATACCGAGGACCCGAACACGGGAACCGACGCAGATGGCCGGGACCACCCCGAGGCCCTCCTTTACGGGTTGCGCATGAGCGCCGAGTTGCACCGACTGTTCGGCGATGACGTGTCTGAAGTCCTAAAGATCGCCGCACGCGGGCAACACATCGAACGATGGAAGGTCGAGCGGTCAAGCTATCCCGAAGGCCGCGCCGGCTACTTGGCCTGGCGCCGCGATCAGGCGCGCGCCCACGGCGAGCGTCTTGGCGCCTTGATGGCCGAGGCCGGATACGCATCAGACGCCTGCGCGCGTGTCGGTGTGCTGTTGCGCAAGGAAGGGCTGAAGCGCGACGCCGAAGTACAGATGCTGGAGGACACGATCTGCGTCGTCTTTCTAAAGCACTATTTCCCGGCTTTTGCGGCAAAACACCCCGAGGACAAGGTTTTGGATATTGTCCGCAAGACGGCGCGCAAAATGTCTGCGGAAGGCCGGGCAAGGACACTTCGCGAATTCGACCTGCCGGACGCACTTAAAAACGCGTTTCAGATCAACTGATCGGAGCCTTTGCAACACGCAAGGTCACGTTGATCCGTCCTCCGTTTGGCAGCAGCGCGCTTGATCCCAGTTTGACTCTGTCGATCCCGTGATACGCCAGACGCGCTGCACCGGACAGCACGGCAACATCGCCCGACTGCAACCAGATGCTTTTCGTCGGCGCGTCCCGAGACAGCCCACCAACCCTGAACAGCGCCTCGTCACCCAATGAAATCGACACGACGGGCCACGCCAAATCGGCCTCGTCGTGGTCCTGGTGAAGGCCCATCCGTGCGTCGCTGTCATAGAAGTTGATCAGGCACGAGTCAGGACAACCCGAGACACCGCCGACTGTCTCCCAGACATTCAACATGCAGTCGGGGATGTCTGGCCATGCCGTCCCATCGGGTTGCGTCGCATCATAGCGATAGCCCTTGGAATCGCTGACCCAGGCGCAGGACCCGGCCCCGGTCATTCGAACACTCATTCGTCTTCCCCCCGGCGTCTCATACCGGCGGAACGGCGCGCTTCTGGCAACGTCGCGTAGCGCCTCGACCATGACGGTTTGATCCGATCTTGAAAGGAACTCCTTGAAGATCTTCACGCCGTTAAGAAGAAGCGGTTCAGGTTGCATGCTCGCAGGTTAGCGACGGGCAAGCGCCTCTGAAAGAAACAAAGCCGCACTCAGCGTTGAACTTGCAGCGGATGCCGCGGCGTGGAACATTCGCAAAACCGGTTGTCAGAGGTACAAAACAGGCACGTCGGCCGAACCAATCTGGCGGACAGGCCCTGTTGAATTCACGGAAATCGCAACCAACCTACCGCCCGTTCCGGCTCACGATGCAAATTGTGGTACAAAACCTTCTTTTCTTGTGCTTGCAGCACCCAATACCCCTCCCTATATACCCCACGAAGCCGTGAGCGGCCCCCGAGAGGGTCGTCACCAACCTTGGGATCGGGTCTTGGTGCCATAACGGGCCGCGACCCAGAACATCGCCTTAGAAGAGGACACTGAGCATGGGTAAAGTCATTGGTATCGACCTCGGGACGACAAACAGCTGCGTCGCCATCATGGATGGTTCGCAACCCCGCGTGATCGAAAATGCCGAAGGCGCCCGGACGACACCGTCGATCGTTGCCTTCACCGATAGCGAACGCCTTGCCGGACAACCGGCCAAGCGTCAGGCCGTCACCAACCCGGAAAACACCGTCTTCGCCGTGAAGCGCCTGATTGGCCGTCGCGTTGATGATGCAGAAGTCACCAAAGACCAGAACATCGTGCCTTACGCCATCGTCGATGGCGGCAATGGCGACGCCTGGGTCGAAGCCGGTGGCGAGAAATACAGCCCCAGCCAGATCAGCGCGTTCATCCTGCAGAAGATGAAGGAAACCGCTGAAAGCTATCTGGGCGAAGAGGTCACGCAAGCCGTCATCACCGTGCCCGCCTATTTCAACGACGCCCAGCGTCAGGCCACGAAAGACGCAGGCAAGATTGCCGGCCTTGAAGTTCTGCGGATCATCAACGAGCCGACGGCTGCTGCGCTGGCCTATGGCCTCGACAAGAAAGAGACGAAGACGATCGCGGTCTATGACCTTGGCGGTGGTACCTTCGACATCACGATTCTTGAAATTGACGACGGCCTCTTCGAAGTGAAGTCGACGAACGGTGATACGTTCCTTGGCGGTGAAGACTTCGACATGCGGATTGTCAACTATCTGGCCGACGAGTTCAAAAAAGAACACTCGGTCGACTTGACCAAAGACAAGATGGCCCTGCAGCGCCTGAAGGAAGCTGCCGAAAAGGCCAAGATCGAATTGTCGAGCTCGTCGCAGACCGAAATCAACCAGCCGTTCATCTCGATGGACCCCGGTTCGGGCACGCCGCTGCACATGGTCATCAAGCTGACCCGCGCCAAGCTGGAATCGCTTGTCAGCGACCTGATCAAGAACTCGATCAAACCGTGCCAGGCGGCTCTGAAGGACGCCGGTCTGTCGACCGACGACATCGACGAGGTTGTTCTGGTCGGCGGTATGACCCGGATGCCGAAGGTGATCGAAGAAGTGACCAAGTTCTTCGGCAAGGAACCCCACAAGGGTGTGAACCCGGACGAAGTGGTCGCCATGGGCGCCGCCATTCAGGCTGGCGTTCTGCAAGGTGACGTCAAGGACGTCGTCCTTCTCGACGTCACACCGCTGTCGCTGGGCATCGAAACGCTGGGCGGTGTCTTCACCCGCCTGATCGACCGCAACACGACCATCCCGACGAAGAAGTCGCAAATCTTCTCGACCGCGGAAGACAACCAGAACGCCGTGACGATCCGCGTGTTCCAGGGTGAACGCGAGATGGCCGCCGACAACAAGATGCTAGGCCAGTTCAATCTGGAAGACATCCCGCCGGCGCCGCGCGGTCTGCCGCAGATCGAAGTGACCTTCGATATCGACGCCAACGGCGTGGTCTCGGTCAGCGCCAAGGACAAGGGCACCGGCAAGGACCAGAAGATCACCATCCAGGCCTCGGGCGGTCTTTCGGACGAGGACATCGAAAAGATGGTTCGCGACGCCGAAGAGAATGCCGAAGCCGACAAGGCGAAGAAGGATCTGGTCGAAGCCAAGAACGGCGCCGAGAGCCTCATTCACTCGACCGAGAAGTCGATGGAAGAGCACGGCGACAAGGTCGACCCGACCACGATCGAAGCGATCGAACTGGCCATTGCGAACCTCAAAGAGCAGCTGGAAACCGACGATCCCGGCAAGATCCGCGGCGGCATCCAGAACGTGACCGAGGCTTCGATGAAGCTGGGTGAAGCGATCTATAAGGCGCAGGCAGAAGCGTCAGGTGACGCCGATCCTGAAGATCACGACGAAGGCCCGCAAGGCGTCGACGACGATATCGTTGATGCCGATTTCGAAGACCTCGACGACAACAAGCGCGCTTGAGGCCGCTGGACGCAAACCGGGCCGGCCCAAAGCGGGCCGGTCCCTGCGTTCTGAAGGGGATGTAAAATGTCCAAGCGCGATTACTACGAGGTTCTGGGCATCGCCAAGGGTGCCAGCGCTGACGAGATCAAGAAGGCCTATCGCACCAAGGCGAAGGAACTTCACCCGGATCGCAACTCTGACAATCCCGACGCCGAGGCCCAGTTCAAGGAAGCGAACGAGGCTTACGAAGTTCTGAAGGATGCCGAGAAGAAAGCGGCCTATGACCGGTTCGGTCACGCTGCCTTCGAAGGTGGCATGGGCGGCGGCCCGCGCGGCGGCGGCGGCTTCCAGGGGCAAGGTGACTTCGCCAGCGCGTTTTCTGATGTGTTCGATGACCTCTTCGGCGACATCATGGGCGGTCGCCGTGGCGGCGGCGGTGGACGCCGTGCCGTGCGCGGCTCGGACCTGCGGTACAACCTGCGCATCTCGCTGGAAGACGCTTACGCCGGGATGCAGAAGACGATCCAGGTGCCGACGGCTGTCGCCTGTGACACCTGTAACGGCAGCGGGGCCGAGGGCGGGACCGAACCGACCACCTGTCCGACCTGTTCGGGCATGGGCAAGGTGCGCGCAAGCCAGGGTTTCTTCACGGTCGAAAAGACCTGCCCGACTTGCTCGGGTCTTGGCCAGATCATCCAGAACCCCTGTAAATCCTGCAGCGGCGCCGGACGGGTCGAGAAAGACCGCTCGCTCAGCGTCAATATTCCGGCCGGTGTTGAAACCGGCACCCGCATCAGACTGGCTGGTGAAGGCGAAGCCGGGTTGCGCGGTGGTCCTTCGGGCGACCTCTATATCTTCATCGAAGTTGCCGAACATGCGCTTTTCATGCGCGACGGCAACGTCCTGTTTTGCCGGGTTCCAGTCTCGATGACATCCGCCGCGATGGGCGGTGACATCGAAGTGCCGACGATCGACGGTGGACGCAGCCGGGTCAAGATCCCGGCCGGCAGCCAATCCGGGCGGCAGATGCGCCTGCGCGGCAAAGGCATGCCTTCGCTTCGCGGCGGCACGTCCGGTGACATGTTGATCGAGCTGGCGGTTGAGACGCCCGTGAACCTGACATCGAAACAGAAAGAGCTCTTGCGCGAGTTCGAGAAACTCAGCGAAGAGAACAACCCCGAAAGTTCGGGCTTCCTCAAGAAGATGAAGTCGTTCTGGGAAAGCATGAAAAGCTGAAACTGTTCCCCATTTGGTGACAGTCACGCCCGCCCGCATGAATTGCCGGCGGGCGTTGTTCAATTTGCCTTCTTCTGTCCCTAATCTTTGCGAATTGGGGCAAAACATGGTCCAAATTATGGGTGTAATAAGTTTACCAGTAACGAGTATCGCCCCATGTCCCCGATTGATCGACTGGCTTCAAAGACTCAGGCTTTTGAAACCCTGGGTGTGTCGACCGAAGCAACCAAGAACGAAATCCGCGCTGCGTATCGCATGCTGGCGTTCAAGAAACACCCTGATCAACACCCCGAATGCGGCAACGAGTTCGCTCGCATCACCGAAGCCTATCGCTTTATCTGCGAACACGCCGACGAGTTTGGCATCACCGAGGCTCCGGCCGAAGAAGAGGTCGCAAACGAACCGGTCGCACCGCGGCGCGTGTCGCGCCCGGCGCTGCAAGCCACCGAGGAAGAATTCGACGCCACCACGATGTTGGAATGCGAAGCGCATTTGGACGAGTATGAAGGCAACTTCACCGGCCACGTGCCCTCGGCGATTTATCGGAAGGGCCGCAACCTGACGTATTTCGTCAAGACGCCTCTGGCGAAGGGTCGAAACGCCGTCTCGCTGCCCACGGGCATGCTGGAGGACACCCGCAAGACCCTGCCCAAGCTGGTGACGTTCGACTTCCGCGACGCCCATGGCGGCTACTTCGAGATGCCGACTGAAACCTGCGCCGAGCATTTCCCCGGTGCGCGCAAAATTCAGATACGGTTCGCCTCGGCTTAACGGCCAATTAACCTCGATATTGAATGGTCCGGCTCATGTCGGACCAGTATGCCTTTGACGAGGCGCAGTTACCTTTGTTCGCGGGGAAGGGGCAGAAAGCCCCGTCCTATCTCAAGGATCACCGTAAACGACTCCGCGAACGCTTCCTGGCCGGGGGCAGCGCGGCGGTGGCGGATTACGAGTTGCTGGAACTCGTTCTGTTCCGCGCCATCCCCCGGCAGGATGTGAAACCGCTGGCCCGCGCTTTGCTGGATACGTTCTCGGATTTCAGCGGCGTGCTGTCCGCCCCGTCCGAACGATTGAACGAAGTGCCGGGGATCGGGGATGCGGTCGTTACCGAACTGCGCATCGTCGAAGCCGCCGCCCACCGCTTGGCCCAAGCGCGCGTACTTGAGCGTGACCGAATCTCAAGCTGGGCCGAGTTGGTCGCCTATTGCAGAACGACCATGTCCCGACGGGAAACCGAACAGTTTCGTATCCTGTTTCTTGACCGGAAAAACATGCTGATCGCCGACGAACCACAAGCAAAGGGAACGGTCGATCACGTGCCGGTCTATCCGCGCGAGGTCTTGAAGCGGGCCTTGGAACTGAACGCCTCGGCGTTGATTCTTGTGCACAACCACCCGTCAGGCGACCCGACACCTTCCGACGCCGATATCGCGGTTACCCATCAGATCGACGCAGCGGCAAAAGCGCTTTCGGTGACGTTGCACGATCATCTTATCATTGGCGCTGCAGACGAATTCTCCTTCAGATCAGCGGGTTACCTCTGACGGAGTGATCCAGACCTCGACCCGGCGATTGACCTGCCCGCCCCATGGCGTGTCGTCACATGCCATCGGCATCAGCTCTCCGAATGCGGCAACGCGCAGTTCGGTCGCACCCAGTGCCGAGCGTGCAGCGACAGCGCGGCGCACCGATCGGGCGCGGCGTTCGGACAGCTGGAGGTTCGCTTGTGCGGGGCCAGCGCCGTCCGAGAACCCGACGAACAGCACATCATTTCCATCGAACGCACCTTCGGAAATGGCATCTGCCAAACGCTGAATGTTCGAGACCGATTGCGGATCAAGGTCGCTTGACCCATCACGGAACCGGAAAGTTAGGGTCAGACGTGAGCCGTTCAACAAGGTGCCGATCATGTCGCGCACCTCCGCCACGCTCTCGCGATCTTCGCCGGCAGACAAAACGGCATTCGCGATGCGATCCCCTTGCCGCTCGAACCCGATCTGTCCAATCGCCTGATCGACGAACCCCGCCGCACGAATGGCCATCTGCGCATCGGGCGACCGCGAGAACGCGATGAAGTCGCGTATGATCTTGTGTTGCCGCGCGCCGACCCGTTGCAGGAACAACGGATGTGTCGCTGGATAATCCTCGGCGCGGATCGTGTCGCGGGTGGCAGGTGTCGCAAGCCCGCAAGCCCCGCTGACAACCAGTGGCACGGCATTCCCGATTGAAGAATATGGCAGCAGTCCCAATGCCCCCGGATCACTTGCAACGCTGTCGGCGAGATCGGACGGATCCGTGTGCCGGGTTGCACCCTCTCTGTTTCGGATCGAGCCGAACTTCTGCGAGCTCAGGTTCCAGCCATCAAGCATATGCACTTCGACTGGAACATCGGGGCCACCGAGCACGCGCCAACTGGCCATGCGACCGTTCAATAGACCGTTCAACTGGTCCAGCGTCACCATCGCGCGGCTGTTGTCCGAAGAAACGGCTGGCACAAGGGCATCCAACGCGACCACCGATTGCCGAACCGGCACGTTTGCCTCGGTGTATCCCAGCCCCAAGCCGATCTCGTCGGACAGCAAAGCGGAAGCGACCTTGTTATCAGCCATTGCTTGTGCATCGAAAACTGCAAGCAGCCTGTCACTTTCGGTCTCACGAAGCTCCCACGAAACGCGGTCATCATCGATGAAGGTTCGGCCAAGAACGAGTCCACGGTGATCTGCAAACCCTTCAAGCAGCGCAGGAAGCAACCGGTGTACAAGGTCCGGCGTTCCCCCAACAGCCACGCGCGCCGTCAGGTCGGCAGGATCAGGGCAGCCAACACCGCTGCACCGCAAATACCCGGCGTCGATCGTGACCGGACCGTGTTCCGTCTCGAGGCGAAACAACTCGCCCTCGCGCGACAGAAGGGTGCCTTCCAGAACCGGTTGGCCCGCCTCGTTCACAAGCTGGACGGGTCCGGCCAAGGTCGGGCTCGCACAGAACAGTGCGAAAACAGCGATCAAACGGTTCAGCATTGGGCAGCAGCGTGGTCGGTCAGCGTGCGGCCAGTCTCATGTCGCGGAACAGGTTTTGCAAGCTTACAACCTCGCCCACGCGGTCGCAGTCGGGCATCGTATAGGCGATTTCTGTCGGACGCAGTCCACCAAGATACCCCGATTGATACGCCACTGTCGAAACCGGCGCGCCGCAGTTCGCCTCGGTCACAGTGGCGTCGACGGAAAGACGAACGACGCCGGCCGAGAATGACGTGTCGACGGGCAGCGAGAATATCTCGAACGCTGCCCCGCCTTTCTGCCCGACGCGCACGAAGTTGCCGGTCACGACTTCGTTCGCCGACTGGTCATCCGCGCCAACCATATCAGCCCGAATGCGGAAGGTTTCCGGACCATGCCAAGCAAGGATGACATGCTGCTGTTCGGGCAGGTCGTCGTTCGAGATCGTCTGGGTCAGAACATGGTCTTTGAAGCCAAGCGAGACGGTCACCCGGTCGGCAATGAACGGCAGCCGAATGTCATAGTGCCCCCGTGCATCGGTTGCATCGGTTGCGGCCAGTTCGTTCACGCGTACCGAGATCGGCGTCGATGCATGGCACGGCGCCGTCAGGGTTACATGAATGGCGGCGTCAGGTGTTCTGGTCAGCTGCAAATCAGGACGGCAGCTGCCTTTGCGCGTGGCGCGGGTGTCGAGAATGCGGTCTCGCATCACGGGTGGGTCAGACAACGCCACCGCAATTGCGGGCGACGCCGGCACATTGATCGCCTTGGCAACCAGTGGACGCTCGGGGGCTTCGCCGCGTGACGATTGCATCAGGTGACCTGACAGAAACGCCAATCCGAATGTTGAAAAGATCAGCACCCAACGCCGTACACTCGGCGTCACATAGTTCTTCATTACCCAGCCTCCGTCCGGCCTGCTCTTTGGTGGCAGGTCCAGTCTTGCGGATTATGGTAGCCAAAGAGTTACCAGGGGCCGAGAGTGCGCCTTCAGATTTTCCCCGTGTGAGTCGATTGCGTCACAGGGCGCCGTGGCAATGCTTGAACTTTTTGCCCGAACCGCAGGGACACAGGTCGTTCCGCCCGGGATTGCCCCACGTGTTGCGATCGTTGGGGTCGAACCCGGCAGCCAATGCCTCGTCCGTCGGTTCCGGCAAAGCCGCCTCGGCGGCAGCGGCAACGGCCATCTGCTGCTGAGCAGCTGCCTGTTCGATCATCGCCTGTTGTTCCTCTTCCGTCAGCGGACGGATATGAGCCAGTTTCTCGGTCACGTCTTCGCGCAAACCGTTCAACAGGCTTTCGAACAAGGCGAAGGCCTCGGACTTGTATTCATTGACCGGATCGCGCTGCGCATAGGCCCGGAACCCGACGACCGAGCGCAGATGTTCCAACGTCAGGATATGCTCGCGCCACTTGGCATCCATGGTCTGCAACAGCAGTTGCTTCTCGATCGAGCGCATGGCTTCGCCGCCGAAGGTGTCCGACTTGGCCTGCATGAACTCGTCAGTTTTCTCGTACAGCCGTTCGCGAATGTCCTGATCGTCGACGCCTTCTTCGTCACCCCATTCTACGATGGGCAGCGACACGCCAAGCTTCTGTTCGACCGCGGCCTTCAAGCCTTCTGTATCCCATTGATCTGCATAGGATTTCGGCGGGATATAGAGATCGACCATATCGTCGATCACCTCATGGCGCATGTCCTGCACCACTTCTTCGACCTCGTCCGACTCCATCACTTCCAAGCGCTGACCGAAGATGACCTTTCGCTGGTCATTCATCACGTCATCCATCTTCAGAAGCTGCTTCCGGATATCGAAGTTGCGCCCCTCGACCTTGGCCTGCGCGCGTTCCAGCGACTTGTTGACCCAAGGGTGCTGGATCGCCTCGCCTTCCTGCATGCCCAACTTCGACAGAACACTGTCCAGACGCTCGGACCCGAAGATCCGCATCAGGTCGTCTTCAAGGCTCAGGAAGAAGGCCGAACGCCCGGGATCCCCTTGACGGCCCGAACGACCGCGCAGCTGGTTGTCGATCCGGCGGCTTTCGTGACGTTCCGTTCCCAGAACGAACAGGCCACCGGCGGCCAGCACCTTTTCCTTGTCCTCGGCAACCTCGGCTTCGATCTTCGAGCGCACCTCGTCGGGATCGGCCTCGGGATCGGCGGCCAGCGCCTCAAGCACCCGCATCTCGACATTGCCGCCCAACTGAATGTCGGTGCCGCGGCCCGCCATGTTGGTGGCAATGGTCACCGCCCCAAGCTTGCCGGCATCTGCAACGATCTGGGCTTCCTGCTCGTGATGACGGGCGTTCAGAACCTTGTGCGGGATGTTTTCCTTGGTCAGCATCTCGGAGAGCGATTCCGAACGCTCGATCGAGGTGGTGCCGACCAGAACCGGCTGACCCTTCTTGTTGGCTTCCCGGATTTCTTCGACGATACCGCCGAACTTCTCGGCTGCAGTGCGATAGATCTGGTCGTCCTGATCCTCGCGCGCAATTGGCTTGTTGGTCGGGATCTCCATCACGCCAAGGCCATAGATCTCCTGGAATTCCTCGGCTTCGGTCGAAGCGGTGCCGGTCATGCCCGCAAGCTTGTCATACAGGCGGAAATAGTTCTGGAAGGTCACCGACGCCAAAGTCACGTTCTCGGGCTGAATCGGGACGCCTTCCTTGGCTTCGATGGCCTGATGCAAACCATCCGACAAACGGCGGCCCGCCATCATGCGGCCGGTAAACTCGTCGATCAGCACAACCTCGTTGTTCCGAACGATGTAATCCTTGTCGCGCGAGAACAGCTTGTGCGCCCGAAGGCCCTGGTTCACATGATGCACGATCGTGGTCGATTCCGGATCGTAAAGTGTCTGACCTTCCGGCAGCAAACCGGCTTCCAGCAGACGCTCCTCAAGGAACTCGTTGCCCTCGTCGGTATAGGTCACGTTCCGCGTCTTCTCATCCAGCGAGAAATGCTCGTCCTGCACCTCGGGGATCAGCTTGTCGATAGTGATATAAAGCTCGGACCGGTCCTGCGACGGACCCGAAATGATGAGAGGCGTCCGCGCTTCGTCGATCAAGATCGAGTCCACCTCGTCAACGATGGCAAAGAAATGCCCCCGCTGGGCCATGTCTTCCAGCGTCGCCTTCATATTGTCGCGCAGATAGTCGAACCCAAGCTCGTTGTTGGTGGCATAGGTGATGTCGCAGGCATAGGCCTCGCGCTTTTCGTCTTCCATCTGCCCCGGATAGACAACGCCAGTGGTCAGCCCCAACTGGCCATAAACCTTGCCCATCCAGCTGGAATCCCGCTTGGCCAGATAGTCGTTGACGGTGACGATATGCACATTGCCGCCCGTCAGCGCGTTCAGATAGGCCGGGAACGTGGCGACCAGTGTCTTGCCTTCCCCGGTCTTCATTTCGGCGATGTTGCCCCGATGCAGGAAAATACCGCCGATCAGCTGCACGTCGAACGCCCGCAAGCCCAAGGCGCGCTTCGCCCCTTCGCGACAGTTCGCAAAGGCTTCCGGCAGAAGATTGTCCAACGTCTCGCCATTGGCGATCCGCGACTTGAACTCCTCCGTTTTGGCAATCAGCCCTTCGTCGGACAATGCCTCGAATTCGGGCTCCAACGCATTGATCTTGTCGACAAGCGGTTGCAGCGCCTTGACCTGGCGGTCATTGGTCGTGCCGAAAACCTTCTTCGCGATCGCACCGAATCCGAGCATTCAAATAGCCTTCTTGCGCATGTCTGACGCGGTTGTGTGAGGGGATGCGCTTGCCCGTGCCTCTGGCCCGCCATAGAAGGGCAAAACGGGTCTCCGCCTTACCATCGTTTGCGATGTAAGGGGCGGGTTCCACAGTGTCAACGTCGCCAGGAAAACGCGGCATCGAGAGAGGTAAAGAAATGACTTTCAAATCCGCAATGTCGATTGCTGCCGCGACGATATGTTTTGCCCTGCCGGGGCAGGTGATGGCCGAGGGCCACGCGACCGCCGATACAGTCGTCGCTACCGTCAACGGCACGGACATCACGCTGGGTCACATGTTGGTTCTGCGCCAGCGCCTGCCCCAGCAGTACCAGCAACTGCCGCCCAACGTGCTGTTTGACGGCATTCTCGACCAACTGGTGCAACAGACCCTGCTGGGCGAGAACGTCGAAAGCTTGTCCAGCGCCTCGCAACTGACGCTCGACAACGAGGAACGCGCCCTGAAGGCCGCCGAGGCAATCCGCGGTGTCATCGAAGCCGCCATGACCGACGAGGCCATTCAAGCGGCCTATGAAGAGCAATACGGCAATGTCGAGCCGGAAACCGAGTACAACGCCTCGCACATCCTCGTGGAAACCGAGGAAGAAGCACAGGCTCTGGTCACCGAACTCGAAGGCGGCGCAGATTTCGCGGAACTGGCCATGGAGAAATCCACCGGCCCGTCCGGCCCGCGTGGTGGTGAACTGGGCTGGTTCGGCAAGGGCGCCATGGTGCCCCCGTTCGAGGAAGCGGTGATTGCACTTGAAGTCGGCGCAGTCTCCGCACCGGTCCAGACTCAGTTCGGCTGGCATGTCATCACTCTGAATGAAACCCGTCTGAAAGGCGCGCCGCCGCTTGAGCAGGTGCAAGCCCAATTGGCGGAAGGCATGCAGGCCGCCGCGATTGAAGCCCGTATTGCTGAACTGACGGAAGGCGCCGACATCACCCGCAAGACGGTCGAAGACATCGATCCGGCGATCCTGAACGACATGTCGCTTCTGGAGAACTGAGACATGTCGATGCCGGTCTCGCCCCTTGCGCCGAAAGGCGGGTTCCCGAACCTGCCCGTTGTTGATGGCGCACGCTTCGCGGCGGTCGAGGCCGGTGTCCGCTATTCCGGGCGCACCGATGTAACGCTGGTCGAGCTTTGTCCCGGCACCGTGATTGCCGGGACGTTCACGCGCTCGAAGACGCGCTCGGCCCCGGTTCTGGATTGCCGGGCAAAGCTTGGCGGCGCATCCGAAAGCGGCGCCGCCATTCTTGTGAACTCGGGCAACTCCAATGCCTTCACCGGCATCAAGGGGGTCGAGGCCGTCCGCGCAATCACATCCGAGACCGCCAAGGCCCTGTCGATCCCCGAAGCGCGTGTTTTCACGGCATCAACCGGGGTGATCGGCGAGCCATTGGCCCATGACCGCATCACTGCCGTCATCGAAACGCTCGCGGACACCCTCCAACCAAACGCGATCGCTGACGCCGCACAAGCGATCATGACGACCGACACCTATCCCAAGGGCGCAAGCCAACAGGTCGAGATCGACGGGAAAACAGTCACGATTACAGGGATTGCAAAGGGTTCGGGCATGATCGCGCCCGACATGGCCACGATGCTGGTCTATGTCTTCACCGACGCGCTGATCGGCTTCGATGCACTGCAATCCATGGTCACCCAAGGCTGCGACAGCACCTTCAACTGCATCACCGTCGACAGCGACACATCGACCTCGGACACCCTTCTCGTCGCAGCGACGGGTCGCTCGGGCGTCGACGTCACGGGCGTTTCGTCCTTTGAACACGCACTGACGCAGGTCATGGACGACCTTGCCAAACAAGTGGTCCGCGACGGCGAAGGCGCCAGCAAGTTCGTGACCGTTAACGTGACCGGGGCCGTCTCGCATGCAGACGCGCACCGCGTCGCCATGTCTATCGCCAATTCGCCCTTGGTGAAAACCGCCGTTGCAGGGGAAGATCCGAACTGGGGTCGCGTCGTCATGGCCGTCGGCAAATCCGGCGCCGAGGCCGACCGCGACCGCCTGTCGATCCGCTTCGGCGATGTGCTCGTCGCGGAAAACGGACAGGTCGCCGAAGGCTATGTCGAAGCCGAGGCCGCAGCCCATATGACGCAGGACGAGGTGACGATTTCGGTCGATCTCGGCCTTGGGTCCGACGCGGCCACCGTTTTCACCTGCGATCTGACCGCGCAATACATCTCGATCAACGCCGACTACCGCTCATGAAGACCGTCCTTGTTTCTGCCGTTGCCCTGATTGACCCGGATGGCCGCGTTCTGCTGGCGCAACGCCCCGAAGGCAAGTCGATGGCCGGTCTCTGGGAGTTTCCGGGCGGCAAGGTCGAACCGGGCGAGACGCCGGAAGTCGCACTGATCCGCGAATTGCAGGAAGAGCTTGGCATCGACACGTGGGAAAGCTGCCTTGCGCCCCTGACCTTCGCCTCGCACAGCTACGACGACTTCCATTTGCTAATGCCGCTCTTCGCGTGCCGCAAATGGAACGGCACGCCGATGTCGAAAGAGGGCCAAACGCTCAAATGGGTCCGCCCGAACCAGTTGCGCGATTACCCGATGCCGCCTGCCGACATCCCGCTCATTCCGATGCTCCGAGACTGGCTTTAAGCGACCCGTCTCCATTGGCCCGAAAATATCCTGGGGGGCTCGGGGGGCAAAGCCCCCCGACCGGGCGACGCGCGTCAGCGCGGCGCAAAGCCTTGATTATGAAAGCGTCCGTTCGACTTCTTCACGCTCGAAGATCTCGATGACATCGCCGGCGCGAATGTCTTCATAGTTCTCGAAGGCCATACCGCATTCCTGGCCCGAAATGACCTCGGCCACCTCGTCCTTGAACCGCTTCAGCGTCTTCAGCGTGCCTTCGTGGATCACCACGTCGTCGCGCAGCAGACGCACACCAGCCGACCGGCGGGCCACGCCTTCGGTCACCAGGCAACCGGCCACGCGACCGACACCCGAGACCTTGAAGACTTCGCGAATTTCGGCATAGCCAATGAAGTTCTCGCGCACTTCGGCACTCAACAGGCCCGAAGCCGCGGCCTTCACATCATCCACAAGGTCATAGATCACACTGTAATAGCGAATCTCGACGCCCTTCTGGTTGGCCGCGTTTCGCGCCGGGGCGTTTGCCCGGACGTTGAAGCCAAAGACCGGCGAACCCGAGGCTTCGGCCAGACCAATGTCGGATTCGGTGATGGCACCGACGCCCGAGTGCAGCACGCGGACGCGCACTTCCTCGTTGCCGATCTTTTCCATCGCCTGAACGATTGCCTCGGCCGAGCCCTGCACATCCGCCTTCACGACGATCGGCATCTCGGTGACGTTCTCGTCTTCCTTGGCCTTCTGCATCAGCTGTTCCAGCGTCGTCGCTGCACCGGCTGCCGCCCGCTTTTCCTTCGCCGCGCTCTCGCGATACTCGGCGATCTCGCGGGCTTGTGCTTCGGTGTCGACAACGTTCAGAACGTCACCCGCTTCCGGCGTCCCGTTCAGACCAAGCACCTCGACCGGCACCGACGGCCCGGCTTCCTTGACGCGCTCGCCCTTGTCGTTCTCCATGGCGCGCACCTTGCCCCACTGTTCGCCGACGACGAAGATATCGCCCTGGCGCAGGGTGCCGTTCTGCACAAGAACCGTCGCGACAGGACCGCGTCCCACATCAAGCTGGGCTTCGATCACGGCGCCCGAGGCCGCGCGATCCGGGTTGGCCTTCAGTTCGAGAATCTCGGCCTGCAGCGCAATCGCTTCCAGAAGCGCATCAAGCCCTTGCCCGGTCTGGGCCGAAACCTCGACATCCTGCACTTCGCCCGACATCTTCTCGACGATCACCTCGTGCTGCAACAGATCGGTCCGCACCTTGTCGGCATTTGCCGCCGGCAGGTCGATCTTGTTGATCGCAACGATCATCGGCACTTCAGCCGCCTTGGCGTGGTTGATGGCTTCGATCGTCTGCGGCATCACGGCGTCGTCCGCCGCAACCACCAGAACGACGATATCCGTCACTTGCGCACCACGCGCCCGCATCGAGGTAAACGCCGCGTGGCCCGGAGTGTCGAGGAGCGACAGCACCGCTCCGCTTTCCGTTGTCACCTGATAGGCGCCAATGTGCTGAGTGATGCCGCCGGCTTCGCCGCCCGTCACGTTCGCATTGCGGATCGCATCCAGAAGCGAGGTCTTGCCGTGGTCGACATGGCCCATGATCGTGATGACCGGCGGGCGACCCTGCAGGTCCTCGTCCTTGTCCTCGACCGTATCGATCACGTCTTCCACGTCGGCGTCCGAGACGCGCTGCACGTTATGACCGAATTCCTCGATAATCAGTTCTGCCGTATCCGCATCGATGGACTGGTTCTGCGTCGCCATGATGCCGTTCTGCATCAGCGACTTCACGACGTCCGCGACGCGCTCCGACATGCGGTTCGCCAACTCGCTGACCACGATGGCCTCGGGCAGTTGCACCGTCCGCGTGACCTTCTCGCGTTCTTGCGCGCCTCCCATGGCTTTCTGGCGGGCACGCTCTTGTTTCCGCTTCATCGCGGCAAGCGATTTCTGCCGGCCGCCTTCGCCGCCGGACAGCGCCTGGTTCAGCGTCAGCTTGCCCGAGCGGCGTGCACCGTCGTCCCGGCCACGGTTGCCGCGATTGTCACGGCGGTCTCCGCCGCGGTCATCCTCGCGCCGCTTGGGCGCAGGCTTCGAGCCACGGTTCTGCGCAGGGGCTTCACCGGGGGCAGCGGCGGGCGCTGCCGCAGCCGCAGCAGCGGGGGCAGCGCGCTCGCGCTTCTTGGCTTCCTCGGCTTCGCGCTTCTTGCGCTCTTCTTCCTCGGCCTTGGCCTTGGCGCGCTCGGCACGTTCCTGTTCTTCGCGCTCCTTGGCTTCCGCTTCGGCGCGACGGCGCTCACGTTCTTCGGCGCGCGCCTTTTCCTCGGCCGCCCGCTTCTCGGCTTCGTCCGCCTCGGCTGCCTTGGCCGCGGCCAGTGCCTTCATCCGGCGTTCCAGCTCAGCATCCGAAATCCCGGCGGGACGCTTCCGCGGATCGCCACCTGCAGCACCGGCAGACGGTTTGGACGTGCCTGATCCTCCGGCACTCCCCGGCTTCGGAACCACAACGCGCTTCCGCTTCGTCTCGACCACGACATTCTTGGTTCGGCCATGGCTGAAGCTCTGCTTCACCTGACCGGGGCCGCGCCCACCGAGACCAAGGGTCTTTTTGCCGTCACTATCGCTCATATGGTCTACTTTACCTTTCCGGTGGCAGTGCCACCGCCCAATTCGCGAACGCCAGAAAGCCGGATGGCGTCCTCTCTGATCCTCTCAGTGAGTCCGCCAAAACCGAGCGCCGCATGTATCACACGTTCGCGCCCAAAGGACAAACCCAATTCTGAGGCCGTTAAAACCTCGAAAAAACTGCCGCGACCGCCCGGTGCGTAAAGCTTCGACTTGCCGCGTTCCGAACCATCCGAGGCCTGAAACAAGATGCGGGCTTCCTCGCGGCCAAGCCAATCCTTGACCTTCTCGAAACCGGCAACCGCCTTGCCAGCCTTGCGCGCCATCGAGATCCCGTCGATCAGGCGCTTGGCCAACAAGGCTTCCACATCGTCAACAAGTGTATCACGAACGGTTACGGATTGCTTTGCGCCGCGTGCGAACAGCTTCTTTTCCACAGCTTTCACAATCGCATCACGCTCGGCTGCGACCCATATGCCCCTGCCGGGCAGCTTTTCAAGGACGTCCGGCACGATTTCACCGTCCGGAGACACACCGAACCGGATCAGGCCCCGCTTTGGCTGGGCCTCGCCAGTTGCGATGCAGCGCCGTTCGGCCTCATCGCGCGTCTTGGATTTGCCGCCTCTGGGCAAGAGCGTCCGAGGCCATTAGGCCTCGGCCTCCTCTTCCGCTTCGCCTTCGCCCTCGGCTTCTTCAGCCTCAAGCTCGGCAGGGTCGACCCAGCCCAGCTGGATCCGCGCGGTCATCACCATGGCCTGCGCTTCTTCCAGCCCGACATCGAACTTCTCGAGCACACCGTCATCCTTGATCCGCTCGCCCTCGACGGTCGTCCAGCCACCGGCGATCTCCCAGTCGGCCAGCGTCGCGAAATCCTCCAGCGTTTTCACGTCATCCTGCGCAAGGGCTTCCACCATTTGCGGCGTCAGACCTTCAAAGGCAAAGAGGCTGTCCTCGGCACCCAAAGCGCGGGCGTTCTCTTCGGCCTTCTTGTTCTGCGCATCGATATAGTCGCGGGCACGGGCCTGCAGTTCGTTGGCCGTGTCTTCGTCGACCCCGTCGATCACCAGAAGCTCGTCGATCTCGACATAGGCGACTTCTTCCAGATTGGTGAAGCCTTCCGAAACCAGAAGCTGCGCAAAGAACTCGTCCAGGTCCAGCGTGTCCATGAAGAGCTTGGTGCGCTCCTCGAACTCGGCCTGACGGCGGCGCGATTCCTCTTCCTCGGTCATGATGTCGATGTCGAGGTTGGTCAGCTGCGATGCCAGACGCACGTTCTGACCGCGGCGGCCAATGGCCAGCGAAAGCTGTTCCTCCGGCACCACAACCTCGATCTTGCCAGCGTCTTCATCCAGAACAACCTTCGAGACTTCGGCAGGCTGCAACGCGTTCACAAGGAAGGTCGGCGCATCCTCGTTCCACGGGATGATGTCGATCTTCTCGCCCTGCAATTCGTTGACAACGGCCTGCACCCGGCTGCCGCGCATACCGACACAGGCACCAACCGGGTCGATGCTGTTCTCGTACGAGATCACGGCAATCTTCGCGCGCGATCCCGGGTCACGGGCCACGGCCTTGATCTCGATGATACCGTCATAGATTTCCGGCACTTCCATCTTGAAGAGCTCGGCCATGAACTCGGGCGCGGTCCGGCTGAGGAAGATCTGCGGGCCACGGGCTTCGCGGCGCACGTCCTTGATGAAGCAGCGGATACGGTCGCCGGGACGATAGGATTCGCGCCCGATTTTCTCGTTCCGGCGCAGCACGCCTTCGCCACGGCCGATGTCGACGATGACATTGCCGTATTCCTCGCGCTTGACGACACCGTTGATGATGGTGCCGGCGCGATCCTTGAATTCCTCGAACTGACGGTCACGCTCGGCTTCGCGCACCTTTTGCAGGATCACCTGCTTGGCCGACTGGGCGGCAATCCGGCCCATATCCACCGGCGGCACTTCGTCGACGATGGTGTCGCCCGGCTTGGGGTCATCCAGATACTGCTTGGCCTGCTCGGGCGTCAGTTGCGCCTGATAGTTCTCAAGCTCTTCTTCCTCGGGATCGATGACCGTGCGAACCCGGGTGAAGGTCGCCTTGCCGGTCTTCCGGTCGATCGAGACACGAATGTCCATCTCGGCGCCGTAACGGCTCTTCGCGGCACGCGCCAAGCTTTCTTCCATCGCTTCGACCACCAGCGAGGGGTCGATCATCTTCTCGCGCGCAACGGCTTCGGCCGTCTGCAGAAGTTCAAGCTGGTTTGCGGATGTGATCGCCATTATCGGGTCTCCTCGTCGCCATCCATGATGGTTTGTATTTCATCGAATTGCTTTTCGTCCACGGCGCCCGCGTCCTTGCGGGCCTTCAGCACGTCGCGGATCAGGTCATCAGTCAGCACAAGCTTGGCATCGGCCAGCCAATCGAACTGCAGGCCAATCGTGCCTTCCTCGATCTCGATCAGAACTTCGCCATCCTCGGTGCCCGCCAGCACGCCCTTGAAGCGTTTGCGCCCCTCGATCATCTCGGCGGTCTCGATCTTGGCCACATACCCGGTCCACGCATCGAAATCCTTCAGCCGCGTCAGCGGCCGGTCAATGCCGGGCGACGAGACTTCCAGCGTGTACTGATCCTCGATCGGGTCTTCGACATCCAGCGTCGCGCTGACCGCGGTCGAGATTGCCGCGCAGTCATCCACCTCGATCCCGCCATCGGGCTTCTCGGCCATGATCTGCAACGTCGCCGTCTTGCCGCCTTGCAAACGCACGCGCACAAGCTCAAAGCCCATATCCTCGATCACCGGAGTGATGATCTCGGCAAGCCTCTGGTCCATGCTGGTTTTCGCGATCAGGTCAGACATTCATTCGGTCGGGTCATTCAGACATAAAAAAACGGGCCAGCGGGCCCGTGGTGTGTTCCGGTGGAGCCTTGGGGGTGGAAGCCGAGGCGCCGCTGTTGGCAGTCATATACGCCCGGATATCGCTGCCTGCAAGAGGGCATGCGCCGCGCAAGCGGGAAATCTCCAAGTAATCCTCAGACAATCCTCAAGCTTGAACCCGTCGTGGGGCGTAGCACGGCGCCATCCCGGACATGGTGTTCGGGGGTTCAAGCGAAAGGAAAACCCATGAACCGCCCCGCCCTCATTCTTTTCGGAGGTCTCTGTTACGTCCTCTTCAATGTCACGTTCCTGTATCTGGCCGGCTTCCTGCTGGAGTTGCCGCTGCCCAAAGCCATCAATGACGGAACGCTCCAGCCGTGGCACATCGCAATCCCGATCAATATCGGCCTCGTCTTCCTATTCGGCTTCTTCCACAGCCTGATGGCGCGGGCCCGCTTCAAGGCTTGGTGGACGCAATACGTGCCGGAAGAAGCCGAACGCAGCATGTATGTCCTGCAATCGTCACTCTTCCTGGCGCTCGCCATGTGGCAATGGCAGCCGATGCCCGCCACGCTCTGGCTGGTCGAAGGCACGGCTGCGGCGATCTTCTATGGCCTGTTCGGGCTTGGACTGGCGCTTGTCCTGATTTCGACCTTCCTGATCGATCACTTCGAACTTTTCGGGCTTCGACAGGTCTGGTTCGCCAACAAGGGGCGTCCGATGGTGAAGCCGGTCTTCAAGACGCCGTTCCTCTATCGTCACGTGCGTCACCCGATGCAACTCGGCGTTATTCTCGTGGTGTTCTCGACCCCGCACATGACTGCCGGACATCTGCTCTTCGCCAGCCTTATGACTGTCTATATCTTGATCGGTCTCTACTTCGAAGAACGGTCGCTGGTGCGCGAGTTCGGCCCGACTTATCTGGCCTATAAGGCGCGGGTTCCGATGCTGATCCCGAACCCGTTTCGGACAATTTCCGCCAATCTGGCCGAGACCTGACGGATTGCGACGGAAAATCAACGGCCCTGCGTGTAACATCCCAAGGAAAGGGAGAGTTACATGCAGCGCCAAACGATCTCGGCCATTCGCTACGGCTACGGTCTTGGCCCCGGCCATCAACCGGCCACCGATGCCGGAACGATGATCGACGCAGCACGCAAGACGGCACAGTTGGCGCCCCGCGTCACGCTGGCCGAACGGGCCAAGCAGATCGCAGCCTATCGCGAGGCCCGGCAGATGGGCGACGACGCCCGAAAGGCGGCCCAGCGCAAGTTGCGCGGTGAAGGGATGCACGACGTGCGCGCCCTTTTGTCGATGGCGGTGACCGACCCGGGCTTCGGCGCGCGCCTTGTCAGCTTCTGGAGCGATCACTTCACGGTTGCCGCGAACGGCCCCCTTTTGCGGATGCTGGTCCCGGACTTCATCGAACGCGCCATTCGCCCCCACATCACCGGCTCGCTCCCCGAGATGCTGCGCACTGTCGCCACGCACCCCGCCATGCTGATCTATCTCAATCAGGTTCAATCCGTCGGACCCAACTCACGGGCCGGACAACGGCAGGACCGTGGGCTGAACGAAAACCTTGCCCGCGAGATCCTTGAACTTCACACATTGGGCGTGACCGGACGCTACAGCCAGTCAGACGTCAGATCACTGGCCGAACTGCTGACCGGACTTTCCGCCAGTCGCTACGGCTTCCAGTTTCGTCAGGGCATTTCCGAACCGGGGCCACATACGGTGCTGGGCAAATCCTATGGCGGGCGGCAAGCAACGCTTGAACATATCGAGGATGCGCTGACCGACATCGCGTTGCACCCCGACACGGCACGGCATCTGGCCGGCAAGCTTGTCACGCATTTCATCGGCATTGAGGATGACGCATTTGTCACGCGCCTGGCCGATGTCTACCTCACCTCCAAAGGGGACTTGCCCAGTCTCTATGCCGCGATGCTGGAAGACAGTCGTGCATGGCAGCCAAGCTTTCTGAAGGCCAAGCTTCCCTTTGACTTCATCACCTCGGCCCTGAAAGCCGCGGGCGCTGGGGCAAATGACATCGCGAATATCAAACCGTCCGATCTCAGAACCGGCGTCTTCGGCGCGATGCAATTGATGGGCCAGCCGATCTTTCAGCCGCCCGGCCCCGACGGTTGGGACGAAAACCCGGACGCTTGGATCACACCCCCCGGGCTTGCCGCGCGGATCCGCTGGGCTGCCGCCTTTGCCGAGCGGATTGAAGCCACCCACGATCCCCGACTGTTCCTGGAAACCGCCTTGGCCGATGCCGCCTCCCCGGTCCTCAAATTCGCCGTTGGCGGATCGGAAAGCCGGGTCGAGGGCATTGCCCTCACACTTGTGTCCCCAGAATTCAACCGGCGATAAGGAGAGACATTATGCAATCCAGACGCGCCTTCCTGACCCGCGGCCTTGCCCTTGGATGCTCGGCCGCAGCCAGCCCGTTTGTGACACCTGTGACCTTCGCGTCCGCGCCCGGCGACAACCGCTTGGTGGTGATCGTCTTGCGCGGCGCGATGGATGGGCTGGACGTCGTCCGGCCGCTTGGCGACGCGCATCTGGCCACGCACCGCCCTTCGATGGACCGCGACGCCAGCCTGCCGCTGACCGATTACTTCGGCCTGCATCCGGCCCTCGCCCCGCTGATGCCGCTTTGGCAGACGGGCGAACTCAGCGTCGCCCATGCGGTTTCGACCCCGTATCGCGACAAACGAAGCCATTTCGACGGGCAGGACATTCTGGAGGCCGGTGTGTCCGGCTCTGATATCGGCGAAGATGGCTGGCTGAACCGCGCCCTGTCGCTGATGCCCGGAACAACATCCAACACGGCCTTTGCCGTGGGCCACGACAACCTGCGCCTGTTGATGGGACCGGCACCGACTTCGACCTGGTCCCCTGACAGCGACCTCGATCTCTCGCCGCAAGCCCAGTTGCTGCTGCAGAAGGTCTATGCACAAGACCCGCTGTTCCACGAGGCCGCAATGAAGGCGATGGAACTTGCGGACCTGACCGACAACCCGATGGCAACAAGGCGCGCACAACGCGCCGAAGCCCTGGCCCGCTTTACGGCTGACCGGCTGCGGGAAGACACGCGGCTTGCAGCATTCTCGATCACCGGTTGGGACACCCACGCGAACCAGGCCCGCACCCTTCCCAACGCGCTTGGCGAATTGTCGACCGCGATCCTGACCCTCAAGCAAGACCTCGGGCCAATCTGGCAGAATACTGCGGTTCTGTGCCTGACCGAGTTTGGACGCACCGTCCGCGAGAACGGGTCAAACGGCACCGATCACGGCACCGGCGGCGCGGCGATCTTCGCGGGCGGCGCCCTGAAAGGCGGCCGGATCATGGGCGACTGGCCCGGCTTGGCGCCCGGCGACCTTTACAAGGACCGCGACCTGATGCCGACCCGCGATGTTCGCCAGTTCGCTGCATGGGCGATGGCCGGTCTCTTTCCGCTTGGGCAAAGTGCTCTGGAAAGTACCGTGTTTCCGGGCTTGGGCATGGGTGACAATCCCGGACTCATCGCCTGAAACGAAAAACACCCGGCACAGGGCCGGGCGTTTCTCGGTTGGTTTGGTACGTGAGTGAGTCGGGCTAGCCGATAAAATTCTGAGTAAGCCAGAATCGACCGCAATATTGCGCGTTCGGATCGAATGCGACAGCGGTAGAAACCTTTTTGGCCTGGCGGTCCAGAATATTCCGGCGGTGACCCGGAGAATTCATCCAGAGATCGACGATGTGACGCGCAAGCGAGGCATACGAATGCGCAGGCAAGGCCTGACCTTCATAAGTCGTGAACTTGCACTGGTTGGAACTGACGATCTTGAAGCGGCGGTTGTCGATCCGATAGCGATGCACCATTCCGATGTTTTCAGACCCGGTCCGGAAATTGACCCCCGATGCCTTGATCCGCTGCTTCAGCGACGCGCGGCCGGGGACAGTGCTGCGATGCGTCAGCTGTTGGCTGCGCGCCATCCACTGGCTGTGATTGCGGGCTTCCTTGGCCAGCGGTGCACCTGCATTTCCGACCTCGGATAGACCGGCCCGGCAACGGTGATAATTGACCTCGGCCCGCACGGCGTCGCCAATCATTTTCTGGTTGATCCGCGATTGCGGCACAACCGTCTGGGCCGCGGTCTTCGAGACCTTTCGCGTGCAGGCGTCAGCGGCAGACGGCAGGGCAAGCAACAGTGTTGCACCAGCCAGAATGACCGCGAATTTCGATAGCATTCCCCAATTTCCTCTTCACAGTCCACCACTCACGCTTCACCCAATCTTCGAAATAAGGCGAAACCGCGGCGGACCGTCGGCAGTCGTTGGGAAATTGATAACAGTCTATACCCTTGTTTAAAGGCATCTCTCGATTTTCGGCGAAATGCTGCTCAGGACCGATGGCGCTAATAGCGCAACTTTGCGGCGTCCGTCGCGCGCACGAGTTCTGCGCTGATGCCGGGCTCGCTCAAGGCGTGGCCCGCGCGCGGGATCAGCCGCAGACGCGCGCTCTTCCACTTTTCAGTCAATCGATGCGCCACGACCGGTGGGCAGATCATATCATAGCGTCCCTGAACCACGACACCGGGTATGTGGTCGATGCGGTCAAGGTTCTTTTCGATCCAGCCATCTGTCTCGAGAAACCCGAGGTTGGCGAAATAGTGGTTCTCCAGCCGGGCAAAGGCCCGTGCGAATTCGGCCGGGCTGTCTCCGACAGGGCCATCGTTCCGAATGGAAGCCAGCGAGTTCTCCCAACTGGCCCAGGCCCGCGCAAAACGCGTTTCAGTGGCGCGGTCGCCGGTGAACAAACGTCTGGCATATGCCGCGATCAGATCACCCCGTTCGTCTTCCGGGATCGGGGCAAGGAAGTTCCGCCAGACATCGGGCCAGAACAGCGCGGCCCCACCGCCATAGAACCAATCCAGTTCCGCGCGCGTCATCAGGAAGACGCTTCGCAAGATCAGGTGCATCGCGCGGTCGGGATGCGAGATCGCATAAATCAGGGCCAACGTGGCCCCCCAACTGCCGCCAAAGACGATCCACCGATCTATCCCGAAAGTCTCGCGGATCATCTCGATATCGCGCACCAGATGCCATGTGGTGTTGTGCTCGATACTGGCATGCGGGCGCGAGCGTCCACAGCCGCGCTGGTCAAACAGGATGACACGATAGGCGTTGGGGTCGAAATAGCGCCGCATCGTCGGGCTGCACCCGCCCCCCGGTCCGCCATGCAGCACCACGACAGGAATGCCATCCGGGTTGCCGCACTGTTCGACATAGACCCGATGCCCATCGCCCACGTCCAGAACGCGCTGATCGAACGGGTCGATCGGACGATAGAGATATTGTGACGCAGTCTTTTTATCTGACGCTCGGTCCATGAGCGACCTATATACCTCGAAAGAAGCCGTGACACGGCTTTTTCAAGGATTTTCGACCGAGGGCGGAAAATGACGGCAATGGCATCCACGATCGACCAAGGTGAGATCGAAAAATTTCAGGCCATGGCGGCCGAGTGGTGGGATCCGAACGGCAAGTTCAAGCCACTGCACATGCTGAATCCATGCCGGTTGGACTATATCACGTCACAAATCGCGGCCGAGTTCGACCGCGACCTGTCCGGCGAAAAGCCCTTCGAAGGCTTGCGTATTCTGGACATCGGGTGCGGCGGTGGATTGTTATCTGAACCCATGGCGCGGCTGGGGGCCGAGGTGGTGGGGGCCGACGCGGCCGAACGCAACATTCCCGTCGCGAAGGTGCATGCCGAAGAACAGGGCTTGCAGATCGATTATCGCCACACCACCGCCGAGGCGCTGGCCGAAGCCGGTGAACAGTTCGACGCGATCCTGAACATGGAAGTGGTCGAGCATGTGGCCGACCCCCTGGCCTATCTGACGGCTTGTCATGCACTGTTGAAGCCGGGCGGGCTGATGACCTGCTCGACCATCAACCGGAACCCGAAAAGCTATGTCATGGCGATTGTCGGCGCCGAATACGTGATGCGCTGGCTGCCGAAGGGCACGCATGAATGGTCGAAATTCATCACGCCGGACGAGCTTTATGACCTGCTGACCAAAGCGGGCCTCGACCCGGTCGACCGGAAAGGCGTCGTCTTCAATCCGGTGTCGTGGAGCTGGAGCCTCTCGTCGCGCGACCTGTCGGTGAACTACGTCACGGCCTCTATTCGCCGGTAAGGTTCCGACGCAGATCGCGCATGACCGGAAGCGCGCCGCGCACCTTCTCGCGGCCCACCGCCTTCACGGCATCCTCAAGGATCGGCTCGATCGCGGAAAACGCGGCATCCCGCGCCTTGATACCCGCCGGGCTGATCGACACGTATTTCCGCCGCGCATCGTCCCAATCGGGCCGGACATGCACGTAACCGGCCCATTCCAGCTTCCCGATCGTGTTGGTCATCGCGCCCCGCGTCACGTTGAAGGCGCGCGCCAACTCGGCGGGGGATTTCTCGCCACCCCGCGCAAGCAGGTTCAGAACCGAGAAATGGCTGAGTTCCATGCCCTTCGGCAAAGCCTTGGCCACGCGAGACCGCGCCAATTGATCGACCACGAAGATCTCGCTGAACAGCGCCACCGCAAGCTGGTCAGACAGTGTCTTGTCGTCGCTCACGTCTCAACCTCGTAGCTGCGGTCATGGGTCAGCGACGGCAGGCGGCGGCGGACATCTTCGACCATCGACATGTCCAGATCGACAGAAGTCACGCCGGGGCTCGTGCCGGCGTCCGCCAGAACATTGCCCCAAGGATCAACGGCCATGGAATGACCCCAAGTCTTGCGCGCACGTCCGCGAGACGCCTTGTGCGCGCCCGTCTGCGCCGGGGCCAGAACGAAACTTCCGGTTTCGATCGCGCGCGCGCGCAACAGGGTTTCCCAATGCACCGGCCCTGTGTCGGGCGAGAACGCGGACGGCACCGTCAAGATACAAGCCCCCGCTTGCGCAAGGTCGCGATAGAGATAGGGGAACCGCAGATCATAACAAACCGTAAGACCAACCGGCGTATCTTTAACATATGACACGACCGCGCGGTCCCCGGGCCGGTATCCATCGCTTTCGCGATAGGTTTCCGTCTCGGACAGGGTCACGTCGAACATATGCATCTTGTCGTACCGCGCGCGCACCAAGCCATCGGGCCCGATCAGGAACGACCGGTTCACGAACCGCGCCTCGTCCTCGGCCCTAAGGGCAAGCGAGCCGATCAGCAGCGTAACGCCCAGAGTCGCCGCCAGATCACACAGCGCCGGAAGCGTTTGATCTTCGGCTTCCGTGGCAAGAACCTGCGTCTGCCCGGTGCGACTGGCCGACACGCAATTCGTCACTTCGGGCGTCAGAACGAACTCTGCCCCATCCGCGGCCGCCGCTTCGATCAGGCTTGTCACAGCGCTCAGATTCTCGGACGGATCGTCCGAGCTTGTCATCTGGATCAGGCCAACGCGCATCGCCCGTCAGGCGGCAAGCAGGGGATCAAGCTTGCCGGTCCGCTCCAGCGCCGACAGATCATCATACCCGCCCACATGGGTCTCGCCGATGAAGATCTGCGGAACCGTATGGCGACCGCCTGCGCGCGACATCATTTCCTGCCGCTTCGCCGGGTCACGAGACACGTCGACTTCCGCGAAGCTCACGCCTTTCTGGCTCAACAGCCGTTTGGCGGCATGGCAATAGCCGCAAAGCGGCGAGGTATAGATTTCGACATGTTTCATGGGTCGCTCCGTCGTTGCGACCATTACTTAGGGGTCTTTCTCGACCCGCGCCAGTACAAGCACGCACACCCGCTCTGCGCCCGCTGCATAAATCGCCCCGGTCGCAGCCGCCAAGGTCGCACCTGAAGTCATGACATCGTCCATCACGCAAACGTCGCGCCCCGCCAGCGCGTCCGAACGCTCTGGGTCAACCTTGATCGCGCCGCTCAGCGTATCGAACCGTTCCGCAACGGTCAGACCATCCAGCATCGGCGTGCGCCGCGTTCGCAAGAGCGCATCCGGGACCGCCTGCAACCCGGACACGCGCGCCAAGCCGCGGCAAAGCTCAGCAGCCTGATTGTAGCGTCGGGTCAGCAGGCGGGTCCAATGCACCGGAACCGGCACCAGCACCGTGTCCGGCCGGAACAACGGTTGTCCGGCCCGGTGCAACCATTCGGCAGCAGCAGGCACCAGATCCAGCCTGTCCCGATGCTTCAGGGCCAGAACCACGCGGCGCCCGGCATCGCGATACGAAATCGCTGCCCGCCCGGCCTCCCACGGACGGGGAAGCGCAAGGCAGGTGTCGCACAAAACCTCGCCCGCATCCTCACCCGGCAGCGACGAACCGCACGCGTGGCAAACCAAGCCCTGCAGGAAAGGTGTCTCGCGCCAGCACGGGCCGCAAAGCCCACCGCGCTCCTCGACCCGGGCTTCGCACATCATGCATTGGTCCGGGTAAACCAGCGACAACGCCCGTTGCAATCGACGCATCCGTCTCTACCTTCCGCCACATCATGTCCGACGCACCGATCCTGACCGACCGTCACGCCCTCGACCTGCACCGAGCCCGTGCCGCCCGCTCCCCCGCGCTGTTCTTGCACGAGGCGGCAGCCGCCGAGCTCAAGGAAAGGCTGATCGAGGTTAACAAGTCGTTCACGTCGCCCCTGCTGATCGGGCATGTGTCCGAAGCCCTGCTGGAAGCTATGCCGAACGCGGCCGTTATTGCCGACACGCCGCGCCTTGATGTTCAGCAAGCTGCACAGGATCTGGTCATTCACGCCTTTGGCCTGCATTGGGCCGACGATCCCGTTGGCCAACTGGTGCAGTCCCGTCTGGCTCTGCAACCGGATGGCCTGTTTCTGGGGATCATGTTCGGCGGTTCGACTTTGCAGGAGCTTCGGGCGGTGCTGGCGGAGGCGGAAACGCAAGTGACCGGAGGGCTTTCGCCCCGCGTTTTGCCGATGGCCGATATTCGCGATCTCGGCGGCCTGTTGCAAAGGGCGGGGTTCGCCTTGCCGGTGGCAGACAGCATGAAACTGACGGTCCGATACCCTGATTTTCCTGCGTTGGTGCGCGATTTACGTGGAATGGGCGAAACCAACGCCCTTGCACAACGGCATCGCAGTCCAACCCATCGCGCGGTTTTCGAGACCGCCGATCGCCTCTATCGCGAACATTATTCCGACGACGAATACCTGATCGCGACCTTCGAAATCGTCTTCCTCACCGGATGGGCACCGGCAGAGACACAACAGCAACCCTTGCGGCCCGGTTCGGCCAAGGTGCGACTGTCGGACGCGCTGGGTGTGCCGGAAACACCGCTGAAGCGCGACTAGGCCCTGTTGACCTGACGCTGGATACGATTAAGTCCCGGCTATCGCTCGGAAAGGAACTTGCGCTATGCTCGACGCCAAGAACATGGTTGATACCACATCTCATCTGCCGCCCGAGCATCCGGCCGTTCCACACCAGAAGGTCGGCGTCCTGCTGGCCAATCTCGGCACGCCCGATGGTTACGACTATTGGTCAATGCGCCGTTACCTGAACGAATTTCTCTCGGACCGGCGCGTGATCGACTATAGCCCATGGGTCTGGCAACCGCTGTTGCAGCTTGTGATCCTGACAAAACGTCCCTTCACCTCGGGCGCCGCATACAAGTCGATCTGGAATGAAGAGGCGGGGGAAAGCCCGCTGATGACAATCACCAAGGACCAGACGGCCAAGATCAAGGCCGAGATGCAGAAACGCTATGGCGACGACGTGGTTGTCGATTTCTGCATGCGCTATGGCAATCCATCGACCAAGTCCAAGGTCCGCGCTCTGGTCGAACAGGGCTGCCGCAAGATCCTGTTCTTCCCGCTCTACCCGCAATATGCCGGGGCAACGACCGCGACCGCGAATGACCAGTTCTTTCGAGCCCTGATCGACGAAAAATGGGTGCCGGAAGTGCGCACCGTGCCCCCCTATTTCGCCCGCGCGTCCTATATCGAAGCGCTCGCGCAGTCGGTCGAACGCGCCTATGCCGCCGCCGAGACCAAGCCGGACATCCTAGTGTGCTCCTATCACGGAGTTCCGAAGCGGTATCTGCTGGAAGGCGACCCCTATCACTGCCAGTGCCAGAAAACGACGCGCCTTCTTAAGGAACGGCTGGGCTGGGGCGACACCGACATCGTCACCACCTTCCAGTCACGCTTTGGCCCGGAAGAGTGGTTGAAGCCTTATACCGTGGAAGAAGTCGCGCGGCTGGCCGAAGACGGCAAGAAGAACATCGCCGTCATCGCCCCAGCGTTTTCAGCCGATTGCATCGAGACGCTGGAAGAGATCAACGAAGAGATCAAGGAAAGCTTCGAAGAAGCCGGCGGCGAGCATTTCACCTATATTCCCTGCCTGAACGATGACGACGCGCATATCACGGCGCTGACCGAAGCCATCGAAGACAGTCTGAAGGGCTGGTCCGCTTAAGACCGCCCGGCGCGGCGTTCGACAAGGAACTGCGCCACCATCGCGACCAGCACGAAGGCAATCATCACGGGCGTCACGGCTTCGACACCGCGCTGAACAGCGGCAAATGCGATGACCGGGGTGAAGAACATCAGGGCAAGCAGAATACGCATGTGGGGCACCTTGGTACTGGTCTAACTTTGAACACATTCAAGTTAACCAAGGCGCGCAGCAAAATCAGGCCATTTTGACGTGTAAGGCAGAATTTAGGCCAAATTCGCCCTGATACTGCCACATTTGGGCTTTCGCAGTCACAACAGGCACAAGGCGCTGTTTTCCAAAAAGAAACGGTCGAAACCAAAGGCCTCGACCGTTTCGATAATCCGGTTTTCTGACGATTCGTCAGATCAGCAGCACCTGCGCGCCCACACCCGACAGCGCGTAAAGCTCCGAGATGTGCTCGTTATAGAGACCGATACAGCCGTTCGACGACCGTCGACCGATCTTGCGCGTGTCATGCGTGCCGTGGATTCGGTAATACGTCCAGCTCAGGTACAACGCATGGGTGCCAAGCGGGTTATCCGGGCCGGGGCCTACAAAGTCGGGCCAATCCGGGTTCCGCTGTTTCATCGCGGGCGTCGGACGCCACGACGGGCCTTCGACCTTGCGCACGATCTTGGTGCGACCACGCCGGGTCAAATCCTCGGACAACGGGACGCTGGTCGGATACAGCTTGTAGACCGTCCGGTCGCTGTTCCAGAAGTGCAGCGCGCGCGACGAGAGGTCCACCAGAATGGCGCCGCCACGCGTGTTGTCGAAATAGGGTTCCCAGTCCAGCGCGCGGAAGCTCGACGCATTGCGGCGCACGCTGCCGACTTTGGAGCGGTACTCGACCGTTTCACCGCTTGTCTGCGCAACAGCCGGAACCGCTGCCGATGCGAGCGCGCCCGTCAAGAACAGGCGACGATTGAAAAACGGGGCAAATTTACCTGACACGAACAAACCTCCGAGGTGTTCCCTTGATCGTCGGCGACCATAGTTAAACAAGTCACAACCCGCAATTCACAGAAGCGTTTGTTCGCCGATCTGGTTTGAATAGGGGTCAACTTGCCTGTAAGCCTGTCGCGAACGGAACACATACGGGCCCCCATGTTGCGATTTTCCCTCATATTCGCCGCGCTCTTTGCGCTTGCTGCATGCTCGACCCCCGAACCGCGATTCGGGCCGGACGGCAAACCTTTGCCGCAGATCTATCGCATTCAAAGCGGCGACACGGCCGAGATCCAGTTCCGGATGCTCGACGGTGTGAACGCCTTGCGACAGGCTCGCAGCGCTGCCCCTGTCCGCCTCAACTCCGAGCTGACAGCCGCCGCCCAGACCCATGCCCGTGACATGTCGATCCAGAACCGGCCATGGCATTTCGGATCCGATGGTTCCAGCCCGCTCGACCGCGTACAGCGCGTCGGCTATCGCGGTCGCCTGATCGGCGAGAACATCTCCGAGACGTTCGAGACCGAGCTTCAGACCTTGGCTGCATGGATGGAAATGCCGGAGACACGCGAAGTTATCCTTGATCCGCGGGCGCGTGATCTTGGGTTTGCATGGTTTCAGGAACCGTCCGGCAAGATCTGGTGGACATTGGTGACCGGCCAACCGGCATCGACCGGCGGCGCTGGAAGCTAACGAAAACCATCGGCGGCCTTGGGCGCAGATCCAAATTTGGAAATCGTGGATCGGTTCTTTCCGGGCGCGCTTGGCACGATCGTCACCATACATGGAACCCACTATGCCAAGCATTGGGGGTTCGGCACCTTCTTTGAAGCCAAGGTAGCCCGAGAGCTGGCCGAATTTGCAGATCGGCAAGCCGTCAATGACCTGATCCTAATTGCACGGGACGAACAGGGTGCGGCAGCGTCTTTGGTTCTTGATCTCAACGATCCCGATTCAGGGAAGCGCGGCGCGCATCTGCGTTGGTTCATCGTTTCGGATCGCTGTCGCGGAACCGGCTTGGGACGCAAGTTGCTGGCGCAAGCGGTCGCCCACGCGGAACACCATGCGAATGGACGGGTCTGGCTGACCACCTTTGCGGGTCTGGATCAGGCGCGCCATCTTTACGAGAGCTTTGGCTTCAAGCTGGTGTCGGAAGCCGAAGGGGCCGCTTGGGGTACAGTCGTGACCGAGCAGGAATTCCGGCGCTAGCGATAGATCGCAATCGGCGTGCCGACGCGCACCATCGCATAGATCTCTTCCATCTCTTCGTTGGTCACGGCAATGCAGCCCCATGTCCAATCGCGGATCAAGCGTTGAACGGGGTTTCCTCGCCCATGAATGAAGATGTCGCCGCCTGGCGATTTCCCCAGTTTCTGGGCGCGGGCCCGGTCGGCCCGGTTCGGATAGCTGATGCCAAGCGACAGGTGGAAGTCGCTGTTCGGGTTGCGGCGATCAATATAGTACAACCCCTCGGGCGTGCGCCCGTCGCCTTCGACCTGCTTGTGCCCTTCAGGCGCAAAGCCCAGATCGATCTTGTAGGATTTCAGAACTTTCGTTCCGTGCATCAGGTGCATATAGCGCGCGCTTTTGAACACGATGATCTTGGTCACATCCGGACCGCGATAGCCTTTGATCTTGGACGTACAGGCCGACAGTCCCGCGATCATCATCGCAAGTAGCGCCCGTCTTGAAACTGCTCTCATCACTTCAGCCCAAAGCTGTTTTTTCGGGACAGTACGGGAAATCCGACGTCTCGACTATCCTGCAAATGGCAGAAGGTTCTTGCCAACGTGTTGAAGGCGCAACGGTTCAGAGGGCAAGCCCGTCCGATCCGAAGAAATGCAGACGATCCGCCGGAGCAATCAGCCCGATCTTCTCGCCTTCCTTCAACACCGTATCGCCGTCGGTTCTGACGGTCACCTGACCCGCCGCGCCCGCGTCAACGATCAGGAACGTGTCGGCCCCAAGGTATTCAAGCACATCAATCGTGCCGTCCAGCAGACCCTCGCCCGGCGCCCCGATCTCGATATGCTCGGGCCGAATGCCGACCTTGGCAGCGCCTTTGGTGTCGGCCAGCCGCAACGTGTCAGAGACATCGAGAATGTTCATCTTCGGACTGCCAATGAACTCGGCCACGAACAGGTTCGCCGGATTTTCATAAAGCTCCCGCGGCGTCCCCACCTGCGCGATCACACCGAACTCCAGCACTACGATCCGGTCGGCCAGCGTCATCGCTTCGACCTGATCGTGCGTTACATAGATCATCGTCCGGTTCAGCGACTGGTGCAGCTTCGCGATCTCATAGCGCATCTCGACCCGCAACGCCGCGTCGAGGTTGGACAAAGGCTCGTCGAACAGGAACGCCGTCGGGTCCCGCACGATCGACCGGCCAATGGCCACGCGTTGCCGCTGACCGCCCGACAGGGCCTTGGGCCGCCGATCAAGATACGGCTCAAGCTGCAGAACCTTGGCCGCCGCGTCGACCTTCTCGGTGATCTCGGCCTTGGGCCGACCCGCCGTCTTCAGCGAAAAGCCCATGTTGTCGCGCACCGACATGTGCGGGTAAAGCGCATAGGACTGGAACACCATCGTCAGGCCGCGTTTGGCCGGCGGATCCGCTGTCTTGTCCTCGCCATTGATCCGAAGACCACCTCGGCTGATTTCTTCCAATCCGCCGATCATCCGCAGCAGCGTCGACTTCCCGCAGCCGGACGGCCCGACGAAGACAACGAACTCGCCTTCTTCGATCTCAAGGTCGATGCCCTTGATGACCTGCAGGTCACCATACCACTTCTCGACCGCCTCAAGCGTAATCGCACCCATCGCTCAGTCCCCCTCAACGCTCGGGCTGGCCCAAGCCAACCAGACGGCAGCGGTCCAGCTGAACATGCCGCCACCGGCAGGATCGCCCGTCAGCGGATCGAAATACTCGGCAAAGCCATGTTCTGCGATCAGGTCGCGCGTGGCGTACCGCAAGCGGTCGGCCATGTCGTCGTACCCCATGTCATTCAAGCCACGCCCGATCATCGAGTTCATGAAGGCCCAGGTCGGACCCCGCCAATACCGCTTGGCGTCAAACTTGTCGGTCCCCGATGGATGGCTGGGGACCGGATACCGGCAATGGGCAAACGCGGCATCCAGATGAGACAACATCGTGCCGTCATCGACCCCGGCATACCAGCAGAGATACGAGGCATTCGACACGTTGCCCGTATGCTGGCCCGTGGCCAGATTGATCGCGTCGAAGATACCCGTCTCGGGGTTCCTGAGCCGCGCGGCACCGGTCCGCAATTCCTCGGTCCAGGCCTGCAATTCGCTGATGTCTTCGCCCAGTTCCAGCCCAAGGGCCGTCAGGTCGCGATTGGCCCTAAGCAGGATGAACGTCATCGTCGGATCAGCAACACGCAGCGGCAGAACAGGCGCCATCTCGGCATCGTTCCACCCGTGACCCCGACCCTGCTGCACCAGCCAGACATAGCGGTCATATTCTTCCTTGGTGGGCCGCATCGACGCGTCGACATGGCTGGTGTCGCGGCGCGTGTATTCGCCAACACCCACCGGATCGATCGCCGCCATCGCCTCGTCCCAGTCCGGGGCGTTGTCGCGCCCGGCCTCCCATGGATGGGTGATGAAGATCGCGCCACCGTCGCAACGCCATTTCATGAACCACCCATGCCACGCCTTCAGCGCGGCAAAGAGCGGCCGCAGACGCGCCTCGTTCGGTGCGCTCTCGTGCACGGCACGCAGCATGGTCGCCGCAACCGGCGGTTGGCTGATCCCCGAGGATGGGATCGGTCCCCGATCCGCCCCCCAGACATCGGGGCCGGGAAAGTACCCCGGATCAGGCCGGTGGAACAGAATGTGCGGCACCATGCCCGACGGCCATTGTCCCGACATCAGCGTCTCGATCTCGGCCCAGGCGCGTTCGGTGTCGAAAGTCGCAAGCCCCCAGGCCGTAAAGGCCGAATCCCAGTTCCACTGATAGGGATAGAGCCCGGCGGTCGGCACCGTATAGCCGCCGCGATCGTTCCCGCGCAGAATGGCGCGCGCCTGCTCGTCGCGTTCAATGTGTTTCATGGTCGTCATCCTTTGACGCTCCCTGCGGTCAGGCCCTTGGTCATGAAGCGTTCCAGCCCAAGGAACAGGATCATGATCGGGACCGTGGCAATCACCGACCCAGCCATCAGGTGCTGGCGCGGAATTTCAGATGAATTGAGCGACGCGATGCCGCGCGTCAGCGTGAAGATCGATGGATCATCCAGCAGCATGAACGCCAACAGGAACTCGTTCCACGCGATCATGAAGACATAGAGCGACACGCTGGCCAGCGCCGGCAGGGCCAGGGGCAGCGTGATTTTCCAGATGACCTGAAGCCGGTTCAGCCCATCCATCAAACCTGCCTCTTCAACCTCGGCCGGAAGGCCCCGGAAGTAACCCTGCAGCATGTAAAGCGCGACCGGGATCGTGGTGACCGGATAGATCAGCACCAGACCAACAATGGTGTTCCGCAGGCCCGTCACCGAGAACGCGATATAAATCGGCAAGGCCAGAACGATCATCGGCACCATATAGATCAGCAGGATCGACCGCGAAAACGCCTTGCGTCCGCGGAACCGAAGCCGCGCCACGGCATAGGCGCCCGGCACGCTGAACAGAAGCGTCAGGAAGACCGTGATGACCGAGACATAGAACGACGTCCACAGATAGGTTCCGAAGTTGAAGTCTGCGAACAGCTCCTGATAGCTGCGGAACAGGCCCCAGCCCTGGCTGACATCGATCGAGAAATCGAGGGGGTTCTGCAAAAGCTCGGCCTGGTTCTTCAGGCTGGTCATCACCATTACATAGAACGGGATGGCAACGATGGCGGTGAAGAAGACATAGCCGAAACCGGTGAAGAACCGGATCACCGCGTCTTCGAACTCGTGCCGCGTGGCCGACCCGAAGGGCAGGGATCGCAACATCACTTCCAACGGCCAGGCCGAGGCTACGGCAAAGACGATCCACGCCAGCACAAGGGTCAGCGTGCTGGTGCTTTCGGCGCCCACGATGGCCGGTTGCAGCAGCAGGAAGGCCAGTGCCGGGAAAATCGCCAGCCCGGCACTCCAGGCAATCCGCTGGCTGCGCGCGCGTCCCCCATCCGGCAACCAGACGAAACCCAGCCACGCGCCGAAGATCAGGCTGGGGATCAGAACCGGGCGCAGTCCCTCGCCGGTGGCAAAGCTCATCACCATGCAGGCGACAACTGCCATGACGAAAGTCCAGAGCGCGCCGATCAGCGGGCCAGCAACATATCCATAGCGCAACATGCTCATAGCCCTTCCTCCCGACTGATGAACCGGAAGAAGAAGAACGAGAACGCCAGCAAGCAGCAGAAGATCACCACCGCCACGGCCGCCCCCGCCCCGATATTCGAAACCGCGAAGGCCTGCTCATACACGTTCACCGTCAACGTCCGCGTCCCCGCATTGCCGCCGGTCAGCAGGAAGATGTCGTCGAACTTGTTGAAGGTCCAAATGAAGCGCAACAGGAACAGAACACTCAGGATGCCAAGCAGTTGCGGCACGCTGAGGTACCAGAACTTCTGAAACGGCGACGCCCCGTCCATATCGGCAGCTTCGTACATATCGGTGTCGATCGATTGCATCCGGGCAAGGATGAACAGGAACGACAACGGGAAGTATCGCCAGATCTCGAAGACCGTGACCATGATCAAGGCCAGCGGTCTTTCTCCAAAGAAGTTAATGGCTTCGCTGGTCACACCCATTTGCACCAACAACGCGTTCGCAGAACCCGAGAACGGATCGAACAGAATGATCCAAGCAAACGCCACCGCAATCACGGGTGCCACATAAGGGAACAGGTAAAGCCCCCGCAGAATGCCCTGACCCTTGAACTCCTTGTTCAGCAACAGGGCCGCGAAGAGGCCGAACAGCAACGCGCCAATCGTGCCGAAAACGGTATAGAACATCGTGACCCAAAGCACGGTCCAGAACTCGTTCCCGTCAAAGACACGGGCGAAATTCTCGCCGGTGAACTGGAAATTCGTCAGGATGTTATTGCCCGACCCGGTCATCGCCGGCTCGGACCCTTCGGCGGCTTCTTCGGCCGCGTCTTCATCATCAGTGGCGACAAAGATCTCGATTTGCTCGCGCGCACCGCCGTCCAGATCGCCCAGGTCACAGCGAATGCGGGTGCCGGAAATTTCGCAACGCGGATCAGAGCTTAGCACTTCGAGGCCGTCAGGCAGAACATCGGTCAGGGTGACGCCAGAAATCGCTTCCTGCTGGCTGGAGTTTCGAACGCGGTATTGAATTCGCAAATTGTCGTCCGACCCCCGCAACGCCTCGCGCACCACGGGTGCGGGCGGCCGCAGATCAGCCAGACCGATGGGCTTCACGCTGATCCAGAAGATCGCGAGCAAGGGCAGGATGACCACGGCCGAGACAATGGCAATGGTCGGGAACAGCAACCCCCACGCCAGCCGCGCTTCGCGCTTGCCCAGGGGACCCGTGCCGGTTGGTGGTGTGGCGGTTGTCATCGGAGTTCTCCAATGGCTGGCCGGGGCGACAGCGCCGCCCCGGCGGTTCCGCTTACTCGATGGCGGACAGTTCGTCGTTCATCTTCGCGACAGCATCCGAGGCGGAAATCGCACCGTCGAAATACTCGCGGAAGACGCGGTTGATCGCCTGGCTGTTGATCATCTTGGACGCGGCAGCCAGCTGCCCTTCCTCGACGCCCCAGCGCTTGGCGACATCCAGACCACCGACGATCTCGGCAATCATTTCAGGGGCATAGAGATCGCCCAGCGGCGCCTTGCGGTCGACGCCAACGTCCAGCTTGGACCATGCGTCGACGAACGCATTCGGGCTGTCAGCCGTGCCGCGGCGGATTGGGAACTTGCCTTCGGGGGCAATCGACAGCGTGTCGGTATAGCCTGAGTCCATCGCGTATTTCACGAAAGCCTGTGCGTCGTCGATGTCCGCGTCGGCGGTGATCCCGAAATATCGCGAGTCAGCCCAAGCGGCGCCGTCTGCGTTCGACGGACCTGCGAAGTTGGTCACGATACCGGTCGCCGCCGCAAGGTCGCGCGTCATCGGGTCGTCGTTGATCGTCGGCGGAGCGCTGTCACGCAGACCGGCCAGTTCGTCCAGGATGAACGGCGACCAGATGATCATCGCAGTCTGGCCGGCGAAATACACCGTGCGCGACTGATCCCAATACAGCTCGCCCGGAGGCGACGCTTCGGCGATCGACTTATAGAAGTCCAGCACTTCGGTCGTCTTGGCTTCGTCCAGCGGCGCGAAGCCGTTGGCATCGACCGGCGACACGCCGTTGGCCAGAAGGATGTGCTCAAGCACCTGGCTCATGTAGCCTTCGTCGACCTTGGTCGGCGCCACGAAGCCGAACATCTCGGGCGGATTGTGCAGCTTTTCGATTGCGGCCTGTACGTTGGCGAAGGTCGTCGGTGCTTCCAGACCGTTCGCTTCGAACAGGTCCTTGCGATAGACGATCATCTGCGTCCAGCCATCGACCGGAACACCGGCCCAACCGTCCGAGGTCTCGGCCATCGAGAGCGGGCCGGGCGCGAATGTTGCGACACCCAGTTCGTTCACGATCTCGGTCGCCGCTTCGGAATCAAGGATGCCCGCTTCGGTCCACGGCAAGGCATATTGCAGCGGGTAATAGATGACGTCCGGAAGATCGCCTGCTGCGAACGCCGCGGTTGCGCGCGTTCCCAGATCGGATTCCTCGACCGGGATCACTTCCACTGCAACGCCGGTTTCGGCTTCGAAGGCAGCAGCCATCTGCTCCTGCTTGGCCAGACGCTCGGGCTGGTTCTCGGTTGTCCAGAACCGGATATCTGCCAGCGCACTGGTCGCTGTCAGCATCAGGCCAAGGGCCGTTGTTGTCATCAATCGTGTCATGCTTGTCCTCCCATTGGTTCGCATGAGTTGAGTGTCTTGCCCGCAACCAAGCGGGCAATCTCTTCGGACGTTCGGGCAGGCGGGCCATCGGACCCTCCCGGCCAAAGCGTTGCTTCTGCGCTTTCGCGCAGTGTTGCGGGGTCTTCACCCCGGACGTGGCGGATCAGAAGCTCGGCAAGCTTGCTGCCTGCCATCTTGCTGTCGACCCGGAACGAGGTCAGTTGCGGCCGAACCCAAGCGCATTCCGGGATGCCGTCATAGGAGATGATCGACAAGTCGCTGCCAATCTGCAGCCCCAGTTGCTCGGCCGCGGCATAGGCGCCAAGCGCCGCCATATCGACGGCAAAAACAATCGCTGTCGGTGGGTTGGGTGATGTCATGATGCGGTGCACCGCGTCGGCCCCGGCCTCGGTTGTCATGGCACCACCGATGACCAAAGCGGGGTCCACCTCGAGACCGGATTGCGCCATGCCCAACCGGAACCCGTCTTCGCGAAGATGGCTGAAATTGTACTCGGCCCCGCCGTTCACAAAAGCGATCCGCTTGTGTCCGTGATCGGCCAGACGCTTGGCCGCCTTGCGCATGGCCTCTTCGCCGAGAATGTCGAACCATGCGCTGTTCTGGATGTCGGTCAAACGACCATAAAGAACGAATGGCACGTTCATCCGGCGCAGCAACTCGGCCCTCGCATCGTCTGCAAAGGTGCGCGGCACGATAAAGCCGTCGGCCTTCCGTTCGTGCACAAGCCGTTCCATCGTCGAAAGCATTTCGTCACCACCTGCCGACATCGCCACGGTCAATGTCCACGATGCATCGCTGGCCGTTGCAGATACGCCCGCCAGAAAGTCCGACAAGAACGGGCGCTGCGCCCCGGCAAGATCCGTTTGCAGCACCAAGCCGATCGCCCGCGAGCGACCAGTTCGAATGGCCTGCGCTTGCGCCAGCGGACGGTATCCCATCAGCTCGGCCTTGCGGCGAATGCGCTGGCGCGTGGCATCGGAAATGTCGGGGTAATCGTTCAAGGCACGCGACACGGTTCCCTTGGCCACACCAAGGGCTTCGGCCACATCGGTAATGGTCACCCGTCCCGCAGACGGTTTCGCCGTGGATTGCACTCGCGTGTCCAAGATTGTCCTCCCGAATCACAAATTCGGTTACGAAACCGGTTTCGGCAAGCGATAGTTTTGCAGCGCTCGCGCGAAACGCGTCGTCGAGGACGAAATCTCAGGGTTTCAGATCGTCAAAAACGGACCTTCAGATCAGTCGCGGCGCCGCTTCCAACGCCGCCAAACCGCCAGTCCACTGACCGATATCGCGGCGGCCCAGATCATCATCGTTGGCAGGAATGACACCACCACAGCTTCATGATGAGCGAGGGCGGGACTGGCAATGAATGCCAGCGGAAGGGCACGCCACATCACAGATCCTCCGCATGTTTCGCATGGAGAAAAGCGCGAAGATCGACGACCTCCTTGGTCTCCATCGAGACATAGACAAAGCCCAGATTTGTGCGCTCGGTCACCATCTCGCCGGGATACGGCAGATAGCTCAACTCGCGCGATCCGAACGACGGAGAGGCTGTGCCAACCTGCCACTCGGTCGTCAGTTGCACATCGACCAGTTTCAGGCTTGCACCACCATCAGCACTGGCGCGCTCCAAGGGCACACCCGCAAGGCGCAGATAGGCCATCTTGTCTTTGGCCTGCGTGAACCCGTCGATGAACTGACCGGCCAGAACCTGCAAATCCTGAGCTTCGTCTTCCGGCTTCAGATGGCTGTGCAGGTGATCGTGGCTATGGTTGTGGCCGATATGGCCGTTGACGATGTCATGTGGCATTCGACCACCTCTTTCCTTCGAACTCGCCATGCGGGATCGTCACCGGTTTGTCGATATGCGCCTTGTGCTTGCCAAGGTTGCCCGACGCGACCAGCGAGCCCAGCACGTCAACGATCACTCGGGTGCCCATCAAGGCGGTGATATCGGAAGTGTCATAGGGCGGAGACACCTCGACCAGTTCCATGCCGCAGATGCCTTCGGCCGCGACCTTGGACGCAAGCGCCAACGCCTCGCGCGGGAGGAAGCCACCGGGCTCGGGCCAGCCGGTGCCGGGCACGAAGCCGCAATCGATGCTGTCGATGTCGAACGACATATAAACCATGTCGACACCGTCCCATGCCATTTCCAGCGCCATTTCGGCAGTCTTGTCGATGCCCATCCGTTCCATGTCGGACATCGTGATGATGTTGGTTTCGCGCTCGCGGGCGACCTTCACCGCCTCGCGCGGGACCTGCCATCCGCCGATGCCGACCTGCACAAGGTTCTTGGCTGGGACGTTCGGCAGATTGGTCGAGTGGAACCACGGCGTCGTGTGCATCCGTTCGTCCAGGTCTTTCTCCTGAATGTCGGCATGCCGGTCGAAATGGACGATGCCGATCTTCTTTGACGTGCATTCGGCAATGCCGCGCACACAGGGAAAGCCGATCGAGTGATCACCACCAATCATGATCGGCAGCGACCCCGAACTGAACACGTGGCTGACGGCGCGACTGATCTGGTCGAAGCTCTTTTCGAGGTTGGCCGGGATGGTGAAGACATCGCCCGCATCGCACAGCGTCATCTGCTCGCGAAGATCGACCCCCATTTCATAATTATACGGCGTATAAAGCGCGCTGATCTTGCGGACCCCTTGCGGGCCGAAACGGGTGCCGGGGCGATATGTGGTCCCCCCATCAAACGGGATGCCAAGAACGGTAGCGTCATAGTCCTTCACTTCGGTTACGTCTTCGGCATAGGGCGCCTTGAGGAATGTGTTGATGCCGGCGTAGTGCGGCAGCTCGCCCCGCGCGAATGTCGGGATCGACTTGTCTTCGATCGAGTCGGCGCCGGTCAGGCCCATGCGCAGCGCCCAGCGACGTTCTTCGTCCCAGCGACCCTCGGGAAGATCGGCCTCGGCCTTCATCGCTTTCCAGCCCTGCAGCTTGGTCAGGTCCGGATGGTGCGCGCGGCGGTCTTCGTGGATGTGGTCGCGCGGATGGTGTGACCGGCTTCGGTCACGAGGGTCGAAGAACATTGGTTTCCTCCGTTATTCTCTGGAATGGGATGCCACCATCGCGGGCATCGAAGTCATAGGTGATGGTCGCGCCATAGGCGTTCGGGTCGGTTGGATCCCAGCGCGGCTTGTCAAAGACCAGAACGCGGTCGCCCAGTTTGAACCCTTCCTCAAGGTCGTGGGTCACCATGAAGACGGTCATGCCGGTCTCGGCCCGAAGGTCCTGCAGGAAGTCATGCATCGAAAGTCGCGTTCCGGGGTCAAGCGCCCCAAATGGTTCGTCCAGCAACAGAACCCGCGGCTTGGCGGCCAGAGCCTGACCGATGGCCAAGCGCTGCTGCATACCGCCCGACAGCGTGGACGGGTACTGATCTGCGACATGATCCAGTCCGATCCGCGTCAACGTCTCATCTGCCCGCGTCATTGCCGCCTTGCGCTCGGCGCCGAACAAGGCGCCCCAGCGTGTCCGGAAACTCTCGCCCGCGACTATGTTCTGGCGGACCGTCATGTGCGGAAAGACCGAGTATTTCTGAAACACGACCCCCCGGTCCAATCCCGGTTCGCGGGCCGGTTCGGCTCCGGCGATCCTGATTTCTCCGCGTGTCGGGCGTTCTTGCGCCAGCAACAACCGCAGGAACGTTGACTTGCCACAGCCAGACGCTCCAACGATCGAGATGAACTCGCCTTCGTCCACGGTGACGTTAACCCGTTCCAGGATGGGCCGTCGTCCATAGGACTGAAAGATATTTTCAGCGACAACGAAACTCACAGCCCGGCCTCCGACCACGGGAAGGCCCGACGCGACAGCTGCCGCAGGGCGAGGTCCATCAGGAAGGCCAAGAGCGTGATCCAGATCACGTAAGTCAGGATCACGTCCATGGCGAGGAAGCGCCGCACAAGGAAAATCCGATAGCCCAGCCCCTGTTCCGAGGCGATGGCTTCCGCGGCAATCAAAAAGAGCCACGCAGGCCCAAGCGACAAACGCACCGCTTGGATCAAGCGCGGCAGAATCTGCGGCAGCGCCACGCGCAACGCAATCACAAGGCTTGATGCCCCCAAGGTTTCGGCCTTCACGATCATCTCGCGGGGAAGTTCAAGCACACGGGCTGACAGATCGCGGATCAGGAAGGGCAATATGCCCACGATGATCAGAACCACCTTCGACAGTTCGCCAAGTCCGAACACGATGAACAGAATGGGCAGAACCGCCAAAGGCGGGATCATCGAAACGACAGCGATGAAGCCGGCAAGCGTCGCACGCACGTAAGGCAGCAGACCGATCAAAAGACCGAAGATCACCGCCAGCGTGGCCGAGATGCCGACCCCCAGCAAAAGACGCAGCAGGCTGGCCCATGTATCGTGCCAAAACAGGATCTTTTCCGACCGGCGATCCGGCTCGGTCAGAAGGCGCTGCGCCGTTTCCGCGATCTTGGCGGGCGACGGCATCAGCTTGTCAGATGGGTTCACCGCCAGCCGGGCTTCAGAGCCCAGCGCATAGGCGATGAACAACAGAGCAAAGGGCAGAACGACAAGCGCCGTCCGCGACACCACACCTGGATGTCGGTTGATGAAACGCATCGCCCTGCCCCTCGCCGCTCAGCTCAGAGCGCGCCGTCCGCGGCCATTTGCATATAGGTCGTGTCAAAGCGGAACTGCACGTTGTTCGCGTCGCCCGTTGTCGAGCCGTCCGGATAGGCCACCCCGACGAAATCGGCCGATGGGGCGCCTTCGCCAAGGATCCCCTTGTCGAACAGAAACTCGGCCACGCTGACCATGGTTGCGGGCAGCTCTGCACTTTCGGTGAAGGCAACGGCAGCGGCCGGGTCATAGAACATCTCGGTCGAGGCAAGCTGTGCCTTGTAGCCCGCAAGATCGGTCCCCGATGCTTCGGCCATGGCGGTCAGAACCGCTTCGTCACCGGCCGCCATAAGGCCCATCACTTCATACCATGCGCCGACCATCGCCTTCCCGAAATTCGGATTGGCTTCCAGCGTTTCGGTGTTCACGACCATCAGGTCGATGATCTCGCCCGGAATGTCCGAACTGTCGAACAGCTTCTTGGCATTCGGCTCTTCCAGAATGGTCGAGACCAGCGGGTTCCAGGTGACAACGGCTTCGACATCATCGGTTGCGAAAGCGGCGATCATGTCAGCGTCCGACGTGTTGATGACCGCGTCCAGTTCGCTTTCCTTCAGACCAACACTGTCAAGCGCACGGGCCAGAAGGTAATGCGAGACCGAAAGTTCGACGAGGTTCACCGGCTTGCCCGCAAGGTCGGCCAACTCGCCATCACCCTTGATGATGACCGCGTCGTTGCCGTTCGAGAAATCGCCGACGATCAGTGCCGTCGTATCGACGCCGCCGCCGGACGGGATCGACAGCGTGTCCATGTTGGTGGCCGAAACGCCATCAAAGGCACCCGCCGTGTATTGGTTGATGGATTCGACATAGTCGTTGATTTGCACGATCTCGATGTCGATTTCATACTTGTCGGCCCACTTGTCCATGATGCCGCTCTCTTCGAGATAGCCCCACGGCATCCAGCCAACATAGATGGACCAAGCCACCCGGAATTCGGTTTTCTCTTGTGCGACAGCGGCTGTGGACGTGCCGATCAGCAAAGCGGCAGTGCCCGCCAGGACATGACGAAGAACTTGCATGGAAGCCCCCTTTTACGACGTCCCGCCGGAATGAGGTTTTTAGAGGCGGCCGTGGCGGAACGGGAGAGATCGGCCGTGCCTCATGTGCAGTGGTCTCCCGGGATTTTGCCCCGCCGTGTACCGGTTGGAATTTGCCAGACCGGCGTCATCTCTCGGACCAGACCCTCGGGAGGAGGAGAGGCGGAACCCTAGACGACCTGCCCCTTCACCGTCGCGCAGGCGGTGTCGGCATCGCAAGCTGGCTCCCCATCTCAATCTCACATTCGGCCCACTTGCCCAAAACTACGGCATCTGTCCTGCGCACAGCCTAATTTTTGTGCGAATAGGCGCCATTCCGGTCGCACGGCCATAGAATCGGAAAGATGATGGAAAAATCCGACTATTTTTATCGGAATGGGTTGATCCGCCAGAGCGGTTCTGTAATTGAGTGTTTTAGTAAGAATTCGGACCAGGGAGATTCCCCGATGCTATCCAAGACCTCAGCCCTTGCATTCGTTGTCGCCATCACCGCCGGTGCATCACATGCCGAGGGCGAGCTGAACCTCTATTCGTCGCGCCACTATGACACCGACGAACGGCTATACTCGGACTTCACCGACGCCACGGGCATCACGATCAACCGGATCGAAGGCAACGCCGACGAACTGATTGCCCGCATGGACGCAGAAGGCGCCAACTCTCCGGTGGACGTCTTCCTGACCGTCGACACCGTGCGCATCACGCGCGCCAAGGAGCTTGGACTGCTTCAGTCGATTGAAAGCGACGTCCTTGAAGCGGCGATCCCGGCTTATCTGCAAGACGCGGACAACCAGTGGTTCGCGTTCTCGCAGCGTGCGCGCATCCTGTTTTACGACAAGGCTGATGTTCCGAACCCGCCGCAGACCTATCAAGACCTGGCGAACCCCGAGTATGCGGGTCAGGTCTGTATCCGGTCTTCCTCGAACGTCTATACGCAGAACATCGTGGCAGCACTGACGGCTCATCTGGGGGAAGAGGCTGCGGGCGAGTGGGCAAAAGGCGTTGTTGCGAACTTTGCGCGTGATCCGCAAGGCGGCGATACCGACCAACTGCGCGGCATCGTTTCGGGCGAATGTGATATCGCGATGTCGAACACCTACTATTTTGCACGCGCTTTGCGGAAAGACGTGTCGAACCTGTCGGACAGCATCGATACGATCGGTTGGGTCTTCCCGAACCAGGACGATATCGGGGCGCATATGAACATCTCGGGCGGCGGCGTCGCGAAGAACGCGCCGAACAAAGAGAACGCGATCAAGTTCCTTGAGTATCTCGCATCGGAACAAGCGCAGAAGTACTTCTCGGCCGGGAACGACGAGTATCCGGCCGTGCCTGGCATTGGTCTTGCGCCGTCAGTCGCAGCCTTGGGCATCTTCCGCCCCGACGCAATCGCGCTTTCGGACATTGCCGGAAACATCGGTGCCGCTCAGCGGATCCTCGCGGAGGCTGGCTGGAAGTAAGCCTTTCCGCTGACCACCAGACGAGGCGTCAGTTCTGCTGGCGCCTCGTTTGTGTTTGGAAGATCGAGATCGCCTAGCGGGGCGGCCGCGTCAGCTTTCGGACAAGTGACCGACACGCGGCCGGGCCCGCCAATCTCCGATTTGAGCGCAGAGGATCAGCACTGGCAGCAAGCCTATGGCTGCGATCATCAGGCTGGGCACCGCCGCGCCTTCCAGCCGTTCGTCCGACGCCAATCGGAACGCCTGGACCGCAAGTGTGTCATAGTTGAACGGGCGCAGGATCAGGGTCGCGGGCAGTTCCTTGATCGTGTCGACGAAGACGATCAGCAGGGCGGTCAACACGCTGCCCCGCAAGACGGGCAAATGCACGCGACGCACCGTCGCCCACCCTGACTGGCCCAGCACACGTGATGCGGCGTCAACATTTGGCGTCACCGTCGACAGTCCACTGTCGTATGACCCCAGGGCAGCCGCCATGAAGCGGATCATGTAAGCGGCAATCATCAACCAGATCGATCCCGAGATCAGCAGCCCGGTCGAAATGTCGAACCACGCTTCCATTCGGGCATCCAGCCAGTTGTCGAACCGGGCGAACGGAACCATCAGGCCGACTGCGATGACACCCCCCGGCACGGCATAGCCAAGCCGACCGACGAACAATGTCATCAGCGACCGGCGCGTGCCACAGAACCGGTGATATGTCCCTAGCAAGATCGCCGCTCCCACGGTGACAACGGCTGCGATGCCAGCCAGCATCAGCGAGTTCTCCACAAAGCGCAGGTAACGCGGGCTGAAGATATCTTGCTCGGACCGCAACCCCATGAGGATCAGTGTGACCGTCGGAATGATGACGCCAAGCAACACCGGCATCAGGCAAACGAGCTGCGCCAGAAGCGCCTTTCTACGGGACAAGCTGAAGCGAACGAACTTCTCTTGCCGCCCACGCGTAGCATAGGCTGCGCGGCCGCGATTCATGTACTCGAGCGCGGCGACAAGCAGCGCGATTGTCAGCAGGCCCAATGCCAGTTGTGCGGCGGCCGCGCGATCACCAAGGCCGAACCAGCTTGTGTAAATGCCCGTGGCAAAGGTCTGCACACTGAAATGAGCGACCGTCCCGAAGTCGGCAATCGTTTCCATGACAACCAGCAACGCCCCGGCGGCGATGGCAGGCCGCGCCATTGGCAGCGAGACGTGCAGGAACGTCTTGTACGGCGAAGCGCCCAGCGACCGCGCGGCATAGAACGGTGTGGCCGCCTGCATGCGGAAGGCGCTGCGTGCCATGAGATAGACGTAAGGATACAAGACCAGCGTCAGCATCAAGGCGGCGCCACCCAGCGACCTGATCTCGGGGAACCAATAGTCGCGCGGTCCCCAGCCCATGACCGAACGCAGCGTCGACTGCACGATGCCGGGATGGTCCAAAACATCGGTATAGGCATATGCCAGGACATAAGCAGGAAAGGCCAAGGGCACCACAAGCGCGGCTTCAAACAAGCGTCGTCCGGCGAAGTCGCAGGTGACGACAAGCCAAGCGGTCGTGACGCCGACAAGAATGGTGCCAATCGCGACCAGTATGACCAGAGTCAGAGTTGTCCATGTGTACTCCCACAGAACCGTGTCAGCCAGCATAGCAAGAGTATCAAATGAGCCGAAGAAGGCAGCCAGAACGACACCAGCGATGGGCAAAAGGCACAGCACGGCCACGACCAAAGCAGTGAAAGATATCCAGCGGTTGTTCATATGGTTCGGTTGTTCCCCGGCTCAGACCCACCCTTTAGACTGAATTCCTCGGAATGAGTAGACCTGATTAATTCTGTCGGGATTGACATTCCCGAGTAATTCTATCAGAAATAGATCATCGAGTCTCAGCCACCGCTTCAGCGGACAGCCCAGACACCCTGAGCCGGAGCTGTGAAGATGACGATGAACCAAACGAACGTGCCGCGAACGGACCAAGCAATCCGAACGAAAAATCTTGATGTGAGCTGGATCGAAATGCTGGACGCGGTCTTTGCCGGATTCGAGCCGACCGGTCAGGCGGTTGAACGCATCATCGACAAGTTGGAGCACCAAAGATGAACGATCTTACACAACGCCCGACACTGACCGACGCCCCGCCGCTTTTGACCTATGATGCCCGAGAGTTGATCCAAGGCGGCTCGCAGATATGCCTTGTTCTGGATGATCAGACGTACTTCCTTAGGATCACCCGGGCCGGGAAACTGATCCTGACCAAGTAGTGATTATGTCTAACTTTGTGGGCGTGGCGTCATAATGTCGAAAACCCCCTCTCCTTGCATCGACGTCTGTAAGTTCAAGCGTAATGGTCACTGCATCGGATGCTCGATGACCAAGGCCCAGAAGTCGATGTTCAAGTCACTGAACAAAGAAAAGCACCGAAAGGCCTTTGTCGAAATGCTGGTGGCTCAGCAGTCCAGACTTGGAAAATTCAGTCACTGGACGCCGAAGTACTTGCGGAAGTGCCTGAAGAAAAACGTGCGTCCCGTCGATATTGTCCGCGACGCCGCGTGATCGCATCGGCACATCATTTGCCGTGCATCAGTCCCTGAACCTAAGGATGGCGACGACACTTAAGTGTCGCCATCAACAAACGAGCCTTTAGCCTCAGCGTAGATGACTGCGCAGCATCCACGCAAACTTCTCGTGGATTTGGCCGCGTTCGATGCACAGATCCTCGGTCAGGGTGTCGCCATGGTTGGCCGCCAGTTCACCGGCACCCGCCAAAGTCGCGGCCAGCGTTTCCTGCGCTGTCTGCATGGCTGCGATCATGTCTTTGTCGGACCCGTGCCCGTCATTTTCGACCACCTTCGACCGTTCAAGCATGCCTGCCAGCATCCCTTCGGCATGCCCGTCTTGCGCTTTGATGCGTTCAGCCAAGTCGTCTTGGGCGACGAAGTGATCTTCGTACATCTTCTGGAACAAGTCGTGCAGCGGCCCGAAGGCCATCCCGGTCACGTTCCAATGGAAATTCTGGGCCAGCATCGTGGCGACAGTGGTTTCAGCCAAGCACTGGTTCAGCGCTTCAACGATCTCGGCCTTTGCATTGTTGGGTGTTGCGGCGGCTGTTTGGGTCATCTCTTGCTCCTGAATGGGACGGGTTGCGCTGGCTGGTTCACGATCAAATGGACGCGCTCGCTGAGACAACAGATAGCAACTGCCAGAGCTGTGACAAGACGTTTTTAGAATTATTCTAATTTTGTCGAATATCGACCTTCCTTTGGCGAATGTACCCGAGCAAAGGGATCAACGATCGGGTTGCGCGTTCGCCTCGGGATGGATGTCGCCCCAGATGCGTTTGGCGTCCTTGCAAACCAACCGTCGCTGAAGGCGGTCTAGCTCTTCGAACGCCAAGTCACGATCGCCGGTCTGTGCAACGAACCGGTGGAACGCTTGTTGTACCGATTTCGGGCGCCACGGAAGATCGGCCTGCGCGATCCAACTTCTCAGATCCTTTGGCAGGCGGTCGAAGTCATTCATAGGCGGCCCGGCGCGTCGCCGGACCTTCAGGCTGGTCTTGCCGCGGTTTCGAAGCATCGGGCGCACCTACTCCCTGACAGAGTTCGCGGGACGGGATCCGGACTACAAACAATCCGCCAGTGTTTGCGCCATATTGGTGATCAGCAGCGGATAGAGACCGGCGCCCGGCTCCAAAGCCGCGCCCAGCGGGTCAATCACACCGGTCGACGCTTCCGTGCCGTCAAGAACCGTTGCTACCAAGCCGGGGTTGAATTGCGGCTCGGCCAAGACGCAGTCGACACCTTCTTCCTGGATACGCTCCTGAATTTCTGCGATCCGCGCCGGGCTTGGGTCAGAGGCGTCCCCCAGCGAGATCGCGCCAGAAGCTGCGAAGTCGAAGTCTGCTTCGAAATACTGATACGCGTCGTGGAAGACAACGAAACTGCCGCCGCGCACCGGGTCGAGGATGGCATCGACATCCGAAACCAGTGTTTCAAGTTCGGCCCGCCCTTCCGCAGCATTCGCGAAGTACGTGCCCGCATTCTCGGGATCAGCCGCCGAAAGCTGGGCGGCAATGACATTCAGCCAAGCGCTGGCATTCTGCGGGGACAGCCAAGCGTGCGGATCGTGTTCGCCGTGGTCATGTCCTTCATGGCCTTCATGGCCTGCATGGTCGTCATGCTCCTCGTGATCATGCTCGTCTTTCTCGGCATGTTCATCATGGTCATGGTCATCGTGATCTTCGTCTTCATGATCGTCGTGATCATGCGCCTCGAACAATGCGCCTTCCCTAAACTCCAGAAGGTTCGTCTCATCCACTTCTAACAGCGTCGTCACAGCAGCATTCGTCGCCAGCGTTTCAACAGCGTTTTCCATCCAAGGGGTCAAATCCTCGCCCATCCAGAAGACCAGGTCGGCCTCCTGCAAGGCATTCGCCTCTGACGGGCGCAAGCTGTACTCGTGCGGCGAGGCGCCCGGTTTAACGATCAGGCTTGGTTCGCCGACACCCTGCATCACGCGCGCGACCAGCGAATGCACCGGTGCGATATCGACAGCGACTGCCGGCACATCAGCGATGGCAGTGCCACCGGCAAGAATTGCAGCGACGGAAACGAGGGGGAGCTTTCTGGACATGGCGCACTCTATGTGATCTTATAACGTTACTGGCGCCATATCCGAAATGTAATAACATGACAAGCAATCGACCCGAGCAGGCTTCGAAAAACGCGACCACGCTTGGATTTCAAGTGCACGATCACAGTCTGTGCGTTGGCCAAGCCTTGGAGGCCGCGGAAGCACGTTGCGCCGACGAGGGTCTTAGACTGACGCCGGTTCGGCGCAAAGTACTTGAATTGCTGCTGCAAGAGCATCGCGCCTTGGGGGCCTATACGATCCTCGAAATGCTCCGCGAGGCAGGATTCGGCTCGCAACCGCCCGTGGCCTATCGCGCGCTGGATTTCCTGTCCGAGCATGGGTTCGTCCATAAGATCGAGCGGCTGAACGCGTTTGTCGCATGCGTTCACCCCGAAGAGACCCATTCCCCTGCCTTCATGATCTGCCGCGTCTGCGACGCTGTGGCCGAAACTCAAGCCACATCCGGAAAAGGCGGTTTGGGCGACGCGGCCGAGGCTGCGGGCTTCCAGATCGAAAAGACCGTCGTCGAGGCCGAGGGCGTTTGCCCGGATTGTGCCGACAAGGCAGACGCATGAGCCTGATTACCGTCAAAGACCTCACCGTGTCTTATGGCGCGAATACGATCTTGAAGAACGTCTCGTTCTCGCTGGACGCCGGGGAAATCGTGACCATCGTCGGCCCGAACGGCTCGGGCAAGACCAGCCTCTTCCGGGCGATTATCGGCGCGACCGAAACGGCTGCGGGCAGGATCGAGCTGAAGCCGGGTCTAAAGATCGGATACGTGCCGCAGCGGCTTCACATCGATCAGACCCTGCCGATGTCGGTCGACCGTTTCATGCGCCTGACAGATCGCGTGTCGAAAACGCGCAGTAAGGAGGCGCTGGAGGCGGCTGGCGTGCCGGATCTGTCGAAGCGTCAGATGTCCCAATTGTCGGGCGGTCAGTTTCAACGGGTGTTGTTGGCGCGTGCCCTGATCAACAAGCCTGATGTGCTGCTTCTGGACGAGGCAACCCAAGGTCTGGACCAACCGGGCTCGGCAGCGTTCTATCAACAGATTGAATCCGTGTGCCGCGAGACCGGTTGTGCTGTCCTGATGATCAGCCACGAACTGCATGTGGTGATGAGCGCATCGGATCGCGTGATTTGCCTGAATGGCCATGTGTGTTGCCAGGGCACCCCGGCCGTCGTCGCGTCGGCGCCGGAGTATCGCGCCCTGTTCGGAACCGGAACAGGCGGTGCCCTTGCCCTTTACCGGCACGACCACGACCACGACCACGACCACGATCATGACCATGATCACGCGCACAGTCACGAGGCCGCTGAATAATGCTGGATGACTTCATGGTGCGCGCGACACTGGCGGGCGTCGGCGTCGCTTTCGCTGCGGCACCCTTGGGATGTTTCGTGGTATGGCGCCGTATGGCCTACTTTGGCGACGCCACGGCGCATGCCGCGATCCTTGGTGTCGCGCTGTCGCTTGCGTTTCAGATGCCCATCTTTCCGGGAGCATTGGCCGTTGCCTTGGTGATGGCCCTGACCGTGACCTTCCTGACCGGGCGCGGCTATGCCATGGACACGCTGCTGGGCGTTCTTGCCCATTCGGCGCTGGCGTTCGGGCTGGTCGCTGTCTCTTTCCTGTCAGGCATTCGCATCGACCTTATGGCTTATCTGTTCGGAGACATTCTGGCCGTGTCGCATACGGATTTGCTGGTGGTCTGGGGCGGCGCGGTGCTGGTTGTCGCGCTGATCGCGTGGCGCTGGTCTGCTTTGCTGACATCAACCCTGAACGTCGAGCTGGCCTATGCCAGCGGGTTGAACCCGAAGCGCGAGCAGCTGATCCTGACACTTGCCTTGGCCATTGTCGTTGCCGTCGCAATCAAGGTTGTGGGTGTGCTGCTGATTGCCGCGTTGTTGATCATTCCGGCCGCGGCCGCCCGCAATCTGGCGCGCACCCCCGAAATGATGGCCATGATGGCCGCCGCGATCGGAACAGTCTCCGCGATCGGAGGGCTGCAAGGCGCGTATGTCTTCGACACTCCGGCCGGGCCCAGCATCGTTTGCGTGGCGGCAATTTTGTTTGCCGTTTTGAGCATATTCGGCTGGGGCAAGGGCCGGCAAATCCCCTAGGGCTTGTCCATGTCGGTTGGTCCGCTCCAGTCGACAGACCAACCTCAAAACTCGTAGACATCCAAGTCCTCGACAACACGACCCTGCGCGCCGAAGTCGCTCTTCAGCACGCCCAACGCGCGTTCGAAAGTCCCTGCATCATCCATCGAGGTTCGGAAATGCGTGAGAAGCAGGCGTTGAACTCCGGCCGCTTTTGCCATCTTCGAGATCTCCGATGGGGTCGGGGTCATCCTCTCCATCAGCGGTGACGCCGATTGGCCATCGGGGCGGTAACACCAATGCAGCAGCGTATGCGCATCCTGCGCGAGGTCTCTCAACGCGTCGCACAGGCCCGCGTCCCCCGAATACACGAAGCTGCCAGCCGGGGCATCGACGCGAAATGCCATGCAGTCGAGGAAGGGTTGCGCGTGGGGAACCGAGCATGACGTCAATCGCCAGTTCTCGGTCTCCAAGTTGAAACCTGGCGCGACCTCGGTGATCTCGGGTGCGGGCCAAGGCCGGGGAGCCTGGCCGCCCCGCGCGCGCCAGACATCCTGGCTTGGGGGGTACTCGGTGCGCGCGGTGAGATCATGTGCAAGTGCGCCGTCCGCGCCGAATATCCGTTCGTGAATGTGCTTGATCGGCTTGGGGCCGAACACGCGAATGGCCTTGTCGTCGATTTCCCAAGCCGCGTGGATCAACCGCGCATAGTCCAGCATGTGGTCGGAATGCAGATGGCTGAAGAACAGGTAATCCACGTCACCCGGCGTCTGGCCCGCCTCGATCAGTCGGCTGACTGCACCGCCGCCGCAATCGAAGAGAAGTGTCTCGTCCCCGATCTCAAGAAGATGGCCCGCCGATGCGCGCCGCGCATAGGGCTCGGGCGAACCTGACCCAAGGACGGTCAATCTCATTCGGCAAGCTCGGGCGGCGGCGTCGCGGCGGGGGCCCCCAATGTCATCGCCTTTTCAGGGCCGCCGTAACCTTCGATCATCGCGGCCTGATCCGCGAAAGCCTGAGCGTTCGCCGCGTCGACGTCGATCTGCTGTCGCAACTCGGCTTCGAGAGCCCTGAGCGTATCCGCGTGGTTTTCATCCGCCGCCAGATCGCAAAGCTCTTCCGGGTCGTTTTGCAGATCAAACAGCTCGGGCGGGAAGCCAACATACCAGTTCAGTTTCCAGCGCCCTTTGCGCAGCATGAACGCGCCCGAGACGGCACCCACCGCATGATACTGGCTCAGAATCGGACGGTCGGCGTCGGTCGGTTCGGCCGCAATCTGCGACAGAGGCTTGCCGTCAGCCACGAAGTCCAATCCGAAATGCGCCGGGATCTCGGCTGACAGGTCCAGAAGGCTGACAGGCGTGTCGCAGGTTCCGACGGGCACGTCCGGGCCAGCCATAATCATCGGGATAGAGACACTTTCCTGGTAGAGGTTCGACTTGCCCCACAGCCCGCGCGCACCGACATTGTCGCCATGATCCGAGGTGTAGACGACCTTTGTCGTTTCGCCAAAGCCCGCGGCCGCTAGCCCATCGAGGATGCTGCCAACATTGAAGTCCATCCAGGTGGTCAGCGCAAAATAGGCGCGCATTGCCATCAGTCGCTCGTCGCCGTCTTGGAACGACCCTTCAGAATCGGCCATGGCGTTCTGCTTTTCCACCCACGGGTGGCGCTGATAGCCGTCGTTGGGGTGCAGCTTGACCGGTGGCAGGCTCTCGGCTGGATAAAGATCAAGGTATTGCTGCGGCACAACGAACGGAAAATGCGGGGCAACCAGACCAACATAAAGACACCAGGGCCGATCATCCTCTGACGCGGCGCGATCAGCGAACCAGCGGCGGGTTCGGTCGACGACGGCTTCATCATAGTCCGTATAGGGGCTGGTCCCCGGTCCGATATATGCGCCCAACATACGGCCTGGCATGTTGACGCGTTTGTCCTCCTCGCGGATCGACGCCCAAACCATGCCGACGCCACCGGCGACCTGCATGGCGATGTGTTCCGTATCGAAACCGGCCGGGTCCTCGTCATGCCGGTAATGCAGCTTGCCGATGCTTTCGACCGGAATGCCACCCGCCTGCAGCGCGTGGCCCCAGCCTTCCGGCGCGCCGACATAGGGCATGGCATTGTCCCAAAGGCGGTTCTTGTGAACATGGCGGCCGGTCGCAAAGGACGCCCGAGCGGGTACGCAGATGGGGGAAGGCGTATAGGCGTCAGTGAACCTGAGACCTCTCTCGGCCAACGCGTCCAGATTGGGGGTCTGAACGAATGGATGCCCAGCGCAGCCCATAGCCCGCGCCTGATGCTCGTCCGACATAATGACCAGAAGGTTGGACGTCACACGTCGTCTCCTCGCCAGTCGGCGGCAATCTCCAGCTTGTCCAGGGCCGATGACAGCGCGTCGAGTTCGCGCGCATCCAGTGGCTCGCGCAGCTTCGCTTGCCGCTCGCGCATCTTGGGCAGTGTCTTGTCGAACAGGTCCTGCCCCTTGGTGGAGAGGCTCAGATGTTGCACCCGATGATCGACGTCATCCTGTTTCGCGACAACCAAACCCTCCTCGATCATGAGTTTTAGATTTCGACTGAGCAGCCCCTTATCGAGGGCGGCGATCCGGGCGAGTTCGGACAGGCGTGTCTGACCCGCCGCGCCGACCAGCGCCAGTATCCGCCATTTCGACAAGGTGAGGTCCGCGTGCCTTTGCAACAAGGCATTGGCTTGTGCGTTGAGCTTGGCCTGAACGCGCGACAGTCGAAATGTCAGGAACTGGTGTAACGGCTGTTCGTCACGAAGAACTTCGATTTCAGTTTTTGCAGACACGTCACGCCTCCCTACCCTCAGCTTCTTCAAATTTGGTTGTCTCGTCAACTTTTTATTTGACCGGTCAACTATTCTGTGGCTCACTATTTCGAAATAGGGAGGAAACTATGAAACTGTCGTTCAAAGCGGCCATCGCTGCCGCCGTTGTTGCAGTCTCGGGCACCGTTGCCCATGCTGCCGATTGGACACCACCTGGACCGATCAAGATGGTCATCGCCTTTGCCGCCGGTGGTGGCGCCGACACGCAAGCCCGCCTGATCGCTGAAGAACTGGAAGCCCGCCACGGATGGAAGGTCATCCCCGAGCAGGTTACCGGAAAAGGCGGCCTGAACGCGGTCAATGCTTTGAAAGAAGCGCCGGCAGATGGAACGACGATCGGCATGATCGTGACGGAAACACTTGGCTACAACATGGCCTCTGCGAAGGCCGGCCAACCGACTGACGTGACGCCGATCACCACAACGGCTGGCACGCAAATGGCGGTTGTTGCGCTGAGTTCGAAAGGTTGGAAAACGTTCGGCGACGTCATCGAAGCCGCGAAGGCCGGTGAGGATATTCGTTTCGGCGTGATGACCGGGATGCTGGGCGATCTGGCCTATGTCGCCGCCAAGGAAAACGGCGTCGACTTCAACATCATCTCGGTGCGTGGTGGCAAGGCCGTCATGAACGGGCTGAACGCGGGCGACATGGATGTCGGGTTCGGCGCTGGTATTCAGGCCAAGGCTGTTGCTGCCGGAGACATGGTGGAACTGGCCTCGGCCCGCAGCGAGCCGCTGATCAACTCGCCTGATGCGCCGCTCTTGTCGGAATACGGGGTCGAGTTCTCGAACGAGACAGCCTTCATGTTTGCCGGCCCACCGAACATGGACGCCGCGGCACGCGACGCCATCGCGGCCGCGATTGCAGATGTGGTGACGTCTGAAGGCAAGGCCAACGCTTTCATCACCAAGGGTTTCGGCGGTCCGGTCGTCATCTCGGGTGCAGAACTTGAAGCATCCGTGCAATCAGACTTCGATTCTTCGGCCGCCTTGATTCAGGCCGCATCCGAATAAGGTCGTCTCGCAGGGCGGAGCACTTCGCCCTGCAACTCACCCCGACAGGGGAATGTCATGACACGTCTTTCAGCCAACGCGGTCCTTGGGCTGGCCTGCATTCTGTTTGCACTGGTCACGGCCTTTCTGTGGATCCCCTTCGACACAGACACCTGGTTGGTCGAGCGCGCGCGCGGTCGCTACACCCTTGGCGACAGTCTGGCCCCGACGCTGGCCGCCGGTTTCATATTCCTTGCCGGGCTCATGCTGTTGCGGGAAGGGCAGCAAACCGAAGATCGACCAACATACAACAATCTGCAGTTTATCGGCGCGATGATCGGCATGGGGGTCGTATCGATCCTTCTGATGCGATGGGCCGGGCCAATCGCGGTCAATCTTTTTGCAAGTGGCGAGGAATATCGGCTGCTGCGAGACACGGCGCCTTGGAAGTACATCGGGTTCGTTTTGGGCGGCGGATGCATGGTCTTTGCCATGATTGCATTCGTCGATGAGCGCGTAACCCTGAGAGCGCTGATTGTGGCCGTGCTGGCTGTCGTTGGCATCATCCTTCTCTACGACGTGCCGTTCGAAGACGTCTTGCTGCCACCGAATGGTGACGTCTGATGACTGACCTTGGCGCGCTCGACTATGTGCTTCTGGGCATTCAGGCGGTCTTTGCAGGACCCGAGGCGTTCTCTCTGTTGGGTCTGCCGATCCCGATCACCGTTGCGATGGTGACGATCGGTTTGATCACGGGGATCATCGTGGGCGCGACACCGGGGCTGGGCGGCGTCATTGCCATGGCGATCTCACTTCCGATCCTGATTTCCATCTTCGGCTTCAACTCGGATGCACTGTTGCCGGTTCTGGGCTTCCTGATTGGTGTCATGAAAGGGTCAACCGTCGGTGGCGCGGTTCCAGCCATCCTGTTCAACACGCCGGGGACGCCTGACGCCTTCATGACCACGCTTGACGGCTATCCGATGGCCAAGGCGGGCAAAGCCAGGAAAGCGCTGAAGATCGCACATTTCTCGTCGGTATCGGGCGACACGTTTTCTGACATGGTGTTGATTGTCTGCGCCCCGTTTCTCGCCATTCTGGTGGAGGCCTATCTCGACCTGCCCGAGAAGACGGCGCTTATCATTCTGTCGCTGAGTTTCATTGCCGCCGTCGTTGGCGGCTCGCCCGCCAAGGGATTGCTGAGCTGCGGACTGGGATTGCTCGCGGTCTATATCGGGACTGGCGAGGACTTTTACCCGCGCCTCAGCTTTGGAACCGACGCGTTGTCTGACGGAATCCCGATTACGGCAGCCGTGATCGGTGTTCTGGTGTTGGGCGCGATCTTCGTCGAGCTTGAAGACCTTTGGCATCAGAAACGCACATCGGGTGGCATCCAGATCATCAAGGAGGTTGGCGACCAACGCCTGCACTGGGCAGACATTCGTCGTATCCTGCCTTTCATTGGGCGATCAGCGGTGATCGGAACGGCGATTGGGGCATTGCCGGGCATCGGATCGACGCTGGCGGCCACCATCGGCTATGCGACGGGCAAAAGACGCCACGACCGCCGCAAGGCGCCAGACGATCCGAGTTTCGGTAATGGCGCGCCAGAGGGCATTGCGGCGACCGAAGCCGCGAACTCGTCCGTGTCCGGTGCGAACCTGATCCCGGTTCTTTCGCTTGGTATTCCGGGCAACACGGCAGCGGTATTCCTGATCCTCGCGGCCGAGAGTATCGGGGGCTTCAACCCCGGTCCGTCCGTCTTCAAATTCACGACCGACCTGAACCCCGAGCTGGTGATTGTCTTCGGCCTGTTCACGGCAATGATCTTTGCCAACCTTCTGAACTGGACCATTGGCGGCGTGTTCATGCGTTCGCTGGGCGTCCTTGCCCGCATTCCGAAACAGTTGCTGTTGCCTGTAGTCTTCCTGCTGACGCTTGCGTCGCTTTACGTGCAAGAGACGGACATGAGCGCTGTCTGGTTCGCCTTCGGGTTCGGCGTTCTTGGATACTTTATGCGCCGGTTCGCGATCTCGCCCCTGCCGTTTGTCATCGCATTCGTGCTGGGCAGCCGACTGGAAGACACGGCGCGGCAAGCTTTCTCGGCCACGGGCGGTGACCCCTTCTTTCTGTTCAAAAGCCCGATCGCCGCGATCTTCATACTCGCAGCCGTGGCCGTCATTGTTCTGTCGCTCCGCAAACCAGAGGCAAAATCCGCATGACCCGACCCAACATTCTTCTGATCTCGGCCGACCAGCAGCGCGCGGACTGCTTTGGTTTCATGGGGCGCAAGGTAAAGACGCCGCATCTGGATCAACTGGCGGCCGAGGGCACCCACTTCACGTCATGCATCACACCGTCCGTTGTGTGTCAGCCTGCGCGGGCGTCGATCCTGACCGGCCAGCTTTGTCGGACGCACGGCGTTCATGACAACGGCATAGACCTTGACCCCGAGATTGGAGAGAAAGGCTGGGCGGGCGCGATGGCGGCCGCCGGCTACCAGACCAGCTATTTCGGCAAAGCGCATTTTTCGACCTATCACACCTATGAACCAACCGGCTCGCCGGAATGCCTGCGATCGTCGGCGCAATACGGCGAAGACTGGAATGGCCCATATATGGGGTTCCAGCATCTTGAGCTTATGCTGGTCGGCCACAACTGGTGGGCGCCGGAAAAGCCGCCAGCCGGGCAACACTACGAGCGTTTCTTCCACATGGACGGACGGGGCGACGAGAAGATCAAGCTGATGTGGGAGAACGCGGGCGACACGAAGGATGCTGCACAGACGTGGCACTCCAAGTTGCCGACGGCGTGGCACAACACCCCTTGGACCGCTGACCGCGCGATCGAGTGGCTCAAGCATGGGCGTGATGCCGACACGCCGTTCTGCACTTGGGTCAGCTTCCCGGACCCCCACCATCCCTTTGATTGCCCCGAGCCGTGGTCCTGGCTGCACAAGCCGGGGGAAGTCGATCTGCCCGAGAACCGCACGCGAAATTATGAAGGCAAGCCGTGGTGGCACCAAGCCGCGATGGAGAACGATCCGGCGGACCCCAAATTTGCCGAGGTGCGTAAGCAATACAGCCGAATTGCCCCGCAATCCGATGAACAACTGCGCGAGATCATCGCGAACACTTATGGCCAGCTTGCCTTCATCGACCATCAGATCGGCCGTTTGATGATCGCACTTCAGGAGGCCGGGCTGGATGAGAACACGATCGTCATCTACATCTCGGACCACGGGGATTGGCTGGGTGATCACGGGCTGATCCTGAAAGGGCCGATGCATTATGAAGGCCTTCTGAGGGTGCCGATGATCGTCAGGGGACCCGGCGTAAGGGCCGGTGCGTCGGTGGACCAACCGGTGTCGACGCTGGACCTTGGACCAACCTTCTTCGACTATGGCGACGCCGAAGCGCTTCTGTCGCAACACGGTCAAAGCCTGAGGCCATTGCTTGAAACCCCGGATGCAACTCGCGCCTTCGCATTGAATGAGTGGGGGCTTTTGCCGGGACGCGTGGGCGTTGCGCTGGAGTTGCGAACAGTTCGAACGCGGACCCACAAGCTGACCGTCGATCTGAACTCGGGCGCCGGCGAGTTGTACAACCTTGCCGATGACCCGCACGAACAGACGAACCTTTTCGAAGACCCGACGGCCGCCGATATTCGACAGAAGCTTGAGGGCTTCATCGCCACCCGGCCTGACGACATGAGGCCTCATGGCACGCCGGTCGGGACTGCATGAACCTGAGGAAGCCCGCGGTCAGCCAAGCTACACCTCGCAATTCGAGTTAGGTCGATAGAAGCGTTTGCAGTACCGTTCCCGTGTCAGCGTTGGGGGGCGACCGATGGAATACTATGACATTGATGTCTATGAGCGACGGGTAACGACGGATTCCCGTGACGCTCAGCTTTGGTTCAATCGCGGGCTGATCTGGACCTTTGCCTATTTCCATGACGAAGCCGTGGCCTGCTTCAAACGGGCGGTCGAGGCTGACCCGAATTGCGCGATGGCGCATTGGGGCATCGCCTATGCCGCGGGCCCGAATTACAACATGCCGTGGGAGCGGCGCGACGCGAACATGCGTGCGGCCACCGCGGAAACCTGTCACGCGGCCACGCAAGCCGCGCTTGCCTTGGTCAAACACGTTACCCCGTTTGAACGCGCTATGATCGAAGCTCTGCTCTTGCGTTTTCCGCAAGCAACACCGGAAGACTTCGACACCATGCGGACGTGGAACGACAACTTCACCGACGCGATGCGCAAGGTGTACCAGCAGTTTCCGGATGACCTCGATGTTGCGTGCGTCTTTGTCGAGGCGATCATGAACCGAACGCCATGGCAGATGTGGGATCAGGCCACCGGCGCCGTGGCCGAAGGCGCGGGCACGGTGGAGGCTCAGATCGTGCTGGAAACCATGATGGAGCAACACGATCAGGCTTGGAGCCATCCGGGCATCCTGCATCTCTATGTGCACCTGATGGAAATGTCTCCGGTCCCTGAAAGGGCGCTGAAGGCCGGGGATGCGCTTCGTGAACTGGTGCCCGATGCGGGTCATCTCATGCACATGCCAACGCATATCGACGTGCAATGCGGGCACTATCGCGATGTGTATCTTTGGAACCTGAAGGCCACGAAAGTGGACCGGAAAGCGTTGGACCGGGCGGGCGTCTATACGCTCTATACCGGCTACAGGATCCACAATTATCACTTCGCGGTCTATGGCGCGATGTTCCTTGGCCAGTACGAACCGGCGATGCGCGTTGCACGGGAGCTGGTCGACGTCACACCCGAAGACCTGTTGCGGGTGGACTCGCCCCCATTCGCGACCTTCTTCGAGAGTTACTTCGCGCTTTGGGTTCACGTCATGATCCGGTTCGGCAAATGGCAGGACCTGATCGATGAACCCCTGCCAGAAGATCAAGCTCTCTTCGCCAACCTGACGGCGACGCTTCACTATGCGAAAGGTGTCGCACATGCGGCGCTGGGAGACGTGGACGAGGCCGAGGCCGAACAGGCGAACTTTCGAAAGGCGCGCGATGCCATGCCCGAGGACCGGCGCTTGCACAACGTGCTTTGTCTTGAACAACTGGCCGTCGCCGAGGCGATGCTGGAGGGCGAGATCGAATACCGAAAGGGCAATTACGACTTCGCGTATCAAAGGCTTCGGGACGCCGTGAAACTGGAAGACGCCCTGCCCTATGACGAACCGTGGGGGTGGATGCAGCCGACACGCCACGCGCTGGGCGCGCTGCTGCTGGAACAGGGCCATGTTGACGAAGCCGAGACCGTCTATCGGGAAGACCTTGGCCTGGGCGGCGGGTTGAGCCGCGCGCAAATCCATCCGGACAATGTCTGGAGCCTGCGTGGTCTCAATGACTGTTTCGTTGCCCGGGGTGTTCAGGACAGCATCGAAGGCAGGCTGGTCGCCCAGAAACTGGCGATGGCAGAAGCACGGGCGGACACACCTGTCGGGGCCTCGTGTTTCTGCTCACAAGCGGCACAATAGACTAAAAAGAAGAGCCAGCAGTTTAACCGCTGGCTCGCCTTGTTCGGTGTGTGAGTGAGTGAGGGCATATAACTCGGGAATCACTTAAGCGCCCGTTCGTGACCAGATTGCGGCAACAAGGTTTGCTTAGTGTGACTTACACACAGGACTGGAACCAAATCGAAAACAATGGCTGGGTTTGGCGAGTTTGGTTGAAAAATCAGCTTTGAAAAGGATTCGATTAATCAAACTAATGCCCCATTAGTGTATTAGATAATACCTACGGCTCGTAGTTGATCGTGTGTGTTGTGTGTCAGACCTGCCGTAAGTGTGAGTATGAGGGTAATGAGTATGCGGAGGCGCAGTGGGCAACTCGCGCCTCCGTTTTTGTCTATATCGCCAAATCTGTTTCCCGAGCCATCAGCATGTCATCTCGAACCCAGCCAAACCGCTGACTTCAGTGTTCGATGACCAATGGAGGTTCCGCCTCAAGGCAGAACCGGCGCAATCAGGCTCAACCCCATGACGGACAGCATGACCAGAACGGCGTTTCGAAACTTCGTCTCGGACAATTGACGACGAATGCCACCGCCAATCTGCAAACCAAAGAACACCAGAAATACGCCAAGCGCCGATATCACGAGGTCATTCGTGGAAAAGAGGCCCAACTGAACAAGTCCGAACGCCATCACGAAGCTCGACAGGGTGAACGAGCAATTTACGGCTTGAATGAAAAGGTCACGGTCAAGGCGCTGCATCATCAGGAACGGAACCACGGGGACGACCTGCGACCCTGTCACTCCGTTTACGAAACCGGTCAGACAACCGGACACAGGGGCCAGAGGTTGTTGCCAGCGCAACGGCAACCTTAAATCGGGCTTGGCGAACGAGAACGCGCACCACAACAGCAGGATGATCCCAAGAACCGCGCCCGCCTGCACGCCGTCGATCCGGGACAGCGTCCAAAGTCCCATCGCAAGGCCCGGGAAAAGCGCCAGCAACATCGGCCAGAAGCGCCCGATGGTTTCACGAAACCGGCCGGCTTGCCGCATGACAACAAGGTTCGAACAAACCGACGGAAGAATGACCAAAGGCAGCGCGTCTTTCAGTCCAACCAACAAGGCAAGTATCGGCAGACAGGTCGTTGAAAACCCGATCCCGGTGACACCTTTGGCTACGGCCGCAAACATATACGTGGCCAGAATGCCAAGGACCTGCAGGATCGTTAGGTCAAGAGACATGCTCGGCCAGATAGTCCATGGCCGCCTGCGCGCCGCCCTTTTGGTGCGAGACATCTGCCCGCATCAAACCCATCTCGACACCGCAGAGGGTGCCCATCAACATCAGATCGTTGAAATCCCCCAGATGTCCGATACGGAACACGCGGTCGGCCACTTTGTTCAGACCGGTACCCAGCGACATGTCGAAGCTGTCCAGTATCTCGGCCCGCAAGGAATCGGCCCCTTTTTCGTCCGGCATCAGAACAGCCGTCAAACTGTTGGACCGCTCGCTTGGGTTGGTGGCCAAGATCTCCAACCCCCAGGCGTCGACGGCGCGACGCGTTGCCTTGGCATGACGTGCGTGACGCTGAAAGACGGCCTCCAGCCCCTCTTCTGCCAGCATGTTCAGCGCTTCGCGCAACCCGTAAAGCAACGTCGTCGCAGGCGTGTAAGGAAAGAAACCACTGTCGTTCGGTCCAGCCATGTCGCGCCAATCCCAGTACGACCGCCGGTCACCTCCGGCTTCGCAGGCAACCCACGCCTTGGCCGAGATGGCGTTGAACGACAATCCCGGTGGCAGCATCAGCCCTTTCTGCGAGCCCGCAACAACGACATCCACCCCCCACGCGTCGGTCTGGAAATCAATCGACCCAAGTGACGAGATCGTATCCACCATAAGCAACGCGGGATGGTTGGCGGCGTCGATGGCCGCCCGCACTGCGGGAATGTCCGATGTGATACCGGTCGCCGTGTCGTTGTGTACGACGCAGACAGCTTTGATACGATGCGCCGTATCGGCGGCAAGTTCGGCACCGATCGCCGCGGCGTCCGCGCCTTGCCGCCAATCGCCTTGCATGAACACCGGGTCAAACCCCAGCTTCGCCGCCATGTTCTTCCACAAGGTTGCAAACTGGCCGGTTTCATACATCAGAACCCGGTCCCCCGGTGCCAAAACGTTGACCAGCGCAGCTTCCCAAGCCCCCGTGCCAGAGGCCGGGTAAATCACCACACGGTTCTCGGTTTTGAACACCGCCTTCAAGTCGCGCAGCACGCTGTGGCCAAGTTCTGCAAACTCGGGTCCACGATGATCGATCACCGCGCGGTGCATCGCCCGCAGGATGCGGTCCGGCGTATTGGTCGGGCCCGGGATTTGCAGGAAATGACGTCCGGATCGCATGGTTCCACCTTAAAGAAGTTGCGCGTTCTGGGCGCAACGGTGAGGGTGGCACCTGGGAAGGTCAAGTTCGAATGACAGACTACGGCAAGCTGCAAAGACGCGTTGAAGGGGACGTCCTGACAACCGATTTCGATCGCGCGCGTTACGCCACCGATGCCTCGATTTACCAGATCAGACCGCGCGCGGTTCTGGTGCCAAAAACATGGGCCGACGTCGAAGCGGCACTGGACTTTGCGAAGTCGGAAGGCATCCCGCTTTTGGCGCGTGGCGGCGGCACGTCACAATCCGGCCAGACCGTGAACGACGCGCTGGTCGTCGATTTCACGCGACATCTCAACAAGGTGCTCGACTACGATGCCAAGGCGGGTGAGGTCACCGTCGAGCCGGGGCTGGTGCTGGATGACCTGAACCGAAAATTGAAGGCCGACGGCTGGTGGTACCCGGTCGACGTATCGACTGCTTCACGCGCGACACTGGGCGGCATGGCGGCCAATAACTCCTGCGGCTCTCGCTCGATCCGCTACGGCAAGATGCAGGATAACGTTCTGAGCCTTGAGGCCATGACCGCCGACGGTCAGTTGCGCCAGATGGGCGCCGCCGAACCTGACCGCTTGCTTGATGCCAGCCTGCTGGCGCTGGCCTCGCGGGAAGAAGCCGAGATCCGGGCGCGGTTCCCCCAGGTCTTGCGGCGCGTGGGCGGCTATAACATCGACGCATTGCTGGGTGCCCGGCCCGACATGGCCCAACTTCTGGTCGGTTCGGAGGGGACACTGGCGCTTACCAAGTCTCTGACACTGAAACTGTCCCCCGTCCTTACGACCAAGACACTGGGCGTCTGCCACTTCCCAAGCTTTCACGCCGCCATGGATGCGGCACAGCATATCGTCAAACTCGGTCCCGTGGCGGTCGAGCTGGTCGATCACAATATGATCCGCCTTGGCCGCGACATCGCGCAGTTCCGACCCATCGTCGATAGTTTTGTGAGCGGCGACCCACAGGCCTTGCTGCTTGTCGAGTTTGCCGAGACGCCAAAGGAAAACCGGAAACGTCTGACGGCGTTGGGCGACCTGATGGCCGATCTGGGCTTTCGATGGGGCGATCCCGGCAAGGCAGACGGTGGTGTCGTCGAAGCCGAAGACCCCGCCTTTCAGGCTCGGATCTGGGGTGTCAGAACCCAAGGTCTGAACATCATGATGTCGATGAAGGGCGACGGTAAACCCGTGTCGTTCGTGGAAGACTGTGCGGTTCCTTTGGAACATCTGGCAGACTTCACAAGCCAACTGACAGATGTGTTTCGCAAGCACGGCACCGATGGCACGTGGTATGCGCATGCATCAGTCGGGCTTTTGCATGTGCGACCCGTTTTGAACCTGAAGCAGGATCTGGGCCTGAAGCAGATGCGCGCCATCGCGGAAGAGGCATTCGATCTTGTGGCTTCGTTCAAGGGATCGCATTCGGGCGAACATGGCGATGGCATCGTGCGGTCGGAATTTCACGAGCGCATGTACGGCGCGCGCATGGTCCGCACATTCGAGGAGATCAAGGATCTGTTCGACCCGGCGGGCGTGTTGAACCCCGGCAAGATCGTGCGCGCCCCGAAGATCGATGATCGAAGTTTGACGCGCTGGCCAGAAGGCTATCAACCCAGCAACCCCAGGACAGTGTTTGACTGGTCAGACTGGCCCGGTGGCCTCGCCGCTGCGATGGAGATGTGCAACAACAACGGCGCCTGCCGCAAAAGCACTGGCGGCGTCATGTGCCCGTCCTTCCGCGTCACGGGTCTTGAAAAAGACCTGACGCGCGGTCGGGCCAATGTGTTGCGCCAGGCGCTGACGGGGCAACTTGGTGCCGGGGCGTTTGCATCTGATCAGATGGCCGACGCCATGGAACTTTGCGTTGGGTGCAAGGCCTGCAAAAGCGAATGCCCGATGTCGATCGACATGGCAAAAGTGAAGACCGAGGTGCAGGCCGCCCGAGTGAAAGACCGCGGATTGAAGATGCGAGACCGGCTTGTCGCGTCGCTTCCCCGCGTGGCACCTCTGGCCTCGAAAGTACCGTCGGTGGCCAACTTGGCTGGCAAGCTTGCTGGGCTTGCGGGTTTATCGACGACGCGCGCGCTGCCCAAGTTCCAAGCGCGCTACCAAGGCAATGCAGATGGCGACGTTCTGCTCTTTGCGGACACGTTCAACTGCCATTTCGACCCCGAAACGCTAAAATCCGCCGAACGAGTGATCGCGCGAACGGGGAAGAGCGTTGGTGTCCTTTCGGTCCCCGGACGGCCGTTGTGTTGCGGGCGCACCTATCTGTCGTCTGGATTGCCCGAGAAAGCCAAGGCTGAACTCGAGCGGACGACCAACGCGTTGCGTCAGGCGATCTCAGACGGAAAAACGGTTGTTGGCCTCGAGCCATCCTGCACGCTGATGTTTCGTGATGAAGCCGTGAACCTGATCCCGGACTGGACCGAAGAGATGGGCGCACAGGTTCTGACGTTTGCGGAATATGTCGCCGACAATCCGCCCGAAGGGCTAAGCGCTGAAGGCGTGAAGGCTTTGGTGCACGGGCATTGTCATCAGAAAGCGATGGGTGTCGCACAGAAGACGGTCGATGCCCTGAATGCTGTGAACGGCGTTGAGGCACAGATGATTGACAGTTCGTGCTGTGGCATGGCCGGGGCGTTTGGCTATCAGGCCGAGACCGAAGACGTTTCACGACAGATGGCTGAACTGACGCTGGCCCCCACAGTTCGGGCCGCATCCCCAAAGACCGTGATCGTCGCCGATGGGTTTTCCTGCCGCTGTCAGATCAGCGACGTTGCCCAGCGCGACGCCCAAAGTCTGGCTGTCATCCTTGACCGGATGATACGGGCATGATCGAGGCGATCACGGATCTCGTTCAGAACTTCGATGCCGTGCAAGCGGCCCAGCTTGTTGCGATCTTCCTTTTCGCCGCAATCGTCAAAGGCTTCTTGGGCATCGGCCTTCCCGCCGCGTCAATGGCCTTTCTGACACTTGTCATGCCACCGACCGAGGCTATCCCGCTGCTCTGGCTGTCCATCCTTGCAACGAACTCGCTTCAGTTTGCCCATGCCCCCGACAAGTGGGCCATCGCCAAGGAGTATTGGATTTTTGCGGCGGCTATCATGGTGTGCATATTCGTCACCTCGATGTTCATCGCGGAGTATCCGACCGCGCTTCTGACCGTCGCGATTGGCGTTGCCATGGTCCTGTTCTCGCTGAACCTTCTGCTGGGCATCAAACTCAGGATCGGACCGGGGCGCGGCTGGCATCTGGGCTTTGGTGCCTTGTCCGGCGTGCTGGGAGGCATCAGCTCAATCTGGTCACCTACGGTGGCGATGTACTTGGTCGCGCGCGACGTGCCGAAGGAAAAGTTCATCGGGGCCACCGGATTCCTCTTTCTGGCCGGTGTGCTGCCGCTGGGCGCGGGTCAGGTCGTTGCGGGCATCCTGACCGTACCAGTCTTCCTGAAATCAGCGCTGGCGCTTTGCGTCGTGCTTGTCGGTTTCCGGATCGGCGAGAAGCTTCGGGACCGGGTGAGCCAGGAGTTGTTTCGGAAAGCCGTGCTGATCGCGTTTCTTCTGATGGGGCTTCGGCTGATAGCCAACGGCCTGACCTAGGCGCCGTGCAACATCTTGTTCAGATAGAGCCGTTGGATCTTACCCGACGGCCCCTTGGGAAGCTCGTCCAGAATATGAACCTGTTCCGGTGCCTTGAACTTGCCGACCCGCTCGACGCACAGAAGGCGAAGCTCCTCGCTGGTCGCTGTTGACGTCTCGCTCAATCGAACGGCCGCTTCCACACGCTCCCCGTATTGTGCGCAGGGTCTGGCAAACGCTGCGGCTTCGACGACATCGGGATGCTCGTAAAGCGCTTCGTCGATTTCGCGTGGCGCGATGTTCTCGCCGCCCTTGATGATAAGCTCTTTCAGTCGCCCCGTGACAAAGACATATCCGTCCGCATCCATGCGGCCAAGATCCCCGGTGCGCAGCCAGTCGCCGTGAAACGTGCCTGCGGTCGCCTCGGGGTTCTTGAGATACTCTTTCATCACGTTGGGACCGCGGATCTGGATTTCACCTTCGATTCCGGGCGCGCATTCGGTTCCAGTATCATCTGCGATCCGGGCTTCATTGCTGATGGCTTTGCCCGCCGAACCGATCTTGTGCAGTGCCGGATCCAGCGGGTTGACCAGACACTGCGCGGCGGTCTCGGTCAGACCTAGGGACTCGACAATGGCCAAACCGAAGCGATCCTGAAAGGCGCGTTGAGTTTCGATCGCAAGTGCAGACGACGCCGATCGAGCAAAGCGCAGTCGTGCCTTGAGGGTCGCGCTTGGTTCAGCCTGACCGTGCAACAGATGGCTGATGATCGTTGGCACGACCGAGAACCACGTGATGCTTCCATCTTCAGCCTGCTGCCAAAAACGGCTTGCCGAAAAGCGCGAGACCATGGCCAGCGAACCGCCCGAGACAAGGCTGCCCATGACCGAAACACAGAGCCCATTGATGTGGTAAAACGGCAAGACGCCCATGCCGCGGTCCTCGGGTGTCAGCTGGTGCGCGACGCTGACGGTCCAACCGCCCGCCAGCAGGCTGGACTGGGTATGCACGACACCCTTTGGCCGACCCGTTGTCCCGGACGTGTACATCAACAACGCATCATCCGTGGCCGCGACCGCGTGCAGGTCCGCGGAGGTGTTCGACGGTTCATAGAGACGCAACGCGTCGGGCCGAACCTGCTTGAAGACGTCCAACTGATCGTCGTGAACAAACGCCACCCGAGCCTCGGAATGCTCCATCGCATACCCCAAAGCGTCCGGCCCGGCGGCAAGGTTGAGCATCGTCACCCGAAAGCCACCATAGAGAACGGCGAACAACGCCTTGATGCCCTCGAGCCCGTTCGGGTGCATGACCGCGACACTCTCGCCTTTGGCGATGCCCTGCGCTGTCAGATCACCCGCAACCTGCGCGGCATATGCGCGAAGCTCTGGCCAATCGAGTGTTTCACCGGTTTCGGGAAAGACAAAGGCTGTTCCCCCGACATCGGCTCTGGCGTCCACCCAATCGCGCAAAGTTCCTGTTGGTGGTGTATCTTGGTCGAACGTCATTGTCCGGCGGCGCTCCAGTACTCCTCGAAAATGTCATCAAGGCTGGGTTCGCGCGCCGGAATCTCGCGGATAATGTTCGTGTATTGCATGAAGTGGCGATAGTTGACGTTCTCGTTGACCGAGTTGCCGCCCCACGTGCCGCAGCCCATAGAAAGCGAAAACGGCATCCCGTTGGTGAACGACCCACCGGTGGCAAAGGTATGCGCCTGATTGACGATGACCCGGCTTGTGGGCACGGCAGTGGCCAGCACGCGGGCCCGGTTGTCGTCCGCCGAATGAATGCCAACGGAATGGCCCGCGCCTTGGTTCAGTTGAATTTCGCGCGTGATCGACACCGCCTCGTCGAAATCGGCGGCGCGATAGACCGCCAGAACGCGGCTCAGCTTTTCGCGCGACAGCGGGTGCTCGGCACCGATGCCCGACGTGGGAACGGCGATGTACTGCGTGCCATCGGGCACGTCCAAATCCAGCGCGGCAATCATCTTGTCGGCGTCCTGTGCGATGACAGCGCGGTTCAGGTGACCATCTGGCCAAAGCTTCGCAACGACCCCGGCTTCGTCCTCGACCAACGCGCCATGGGCACGCGACATCGCCTGAACGAACGCGTCATAAACCGCGTCCACAACGACCACCGCATTCTCGGAACTGCAGGACGTGGCGTTGTCAAAACACTTCGAAGCCCGAATTTTCTCGGCAGCCGCGTCCAGATCAGCAGTCTCGTCAACGATCACGGTGACATTGCCGGTGCCAACGGCAACCGCAGGCGTCCCGGCGGTTTGCGCGCGGTGCACGTTGTTCTGGCTGCCGGTGGCGACGATCATGTCACACGCCTCCATCAAGGCCTGAGTCTTTTCCTTCGAGCTAGGGGCCGGGATCATCTGGACCAAGGCCGGGTCTTCACCGATCTTGGCAAACTCGGCATGAATGAATTCCAACAACCGCTCGGCACAAGCCACCCCTTTCGGGGACGGCGCGATCACGATCGAGTTGCCGCATTTCAGAGCATTGATGATGTTGTTGGCAGGCGTGGCGGCCGGGTTGGTGCTGGGCACAATGGCCCCGACAACCCCCTTGGCACGCGCGATCTTGGTGATGCCAGTTTCCGGATCGTCCGAGATCACGCCGAATGTCACAGCGTCCTTGATGTCCCGCATCAGGCCAAGGGTCTTGCGATGGTTCTTGATGATCTTGTCAGGCGCATTGCCAAGACCGGTGGTTGCTACCGCCAGTTCGGCAAGTTCGCGATTACGCTCTGGTTCCATGATCGCCCACGCCACGGCTTGCGCGGCGCGGTCATAGCGTTCCTGCGAACCGTCTGCCTCGTAACGGGCCTGCGCCTCGCGCGCGCGTGCAACAATCGATGCGATGTTCTCTTCGGTCATGCCGGCGTCCTTCCAAGTCAGGGTTGCGGCTTACATGGACTATTTGGCCGTTGCAAAGGCGCGATAGATGCTGGAGCCCAGCGTCAACACACCGGCCAGGATCAGGATTGAACAGATGGGACGCGAGAAGTAGGTCGCCAGATCATAGTGCACCATCTGCATCCCCTGCGCGAAGTTCTGTTCCCCGATCTTGCCAAGGATCAGGCCCAGCACGATGCCCGGGATCGAAAACCCGGACCGCCGCAACAGGTAACCAAGGATACCGGCGAGGAACATCACCATCACGTCCAGCACCAGCCCACGGCTGATATAGGCACCGGTTGTCGCCAACATAAGGATCAGGGGCGCAAGGAACTGGAACGGAATCTTCAGCAGGTTGAGGATCGTCTTGGTCTCGAGCAACCCGATGAGCAGGATCGAAAGGTTGGCATAGAACATGGCCGCGAACACGATCCAGATCAGGTCGGGTGACAGCATGAACACCAGCGGTCCCGGCTGAAGGTCGTGCATCTGGAAGACGGCGACCATCATTGCGGTCAACGCACCGCCCGGCAGACCAAGTGCCAGAAGCGGGATCATCGCCGCCCCGGTGGCTGCGTTGTTCGCGGTCTCGGCCGAGATCACGCCTTCCATCTTGCCCTTGCCGAATTCGTCCTTGTTCTTCGACCAGCGCACTGCTTCGCCATAGCTCATGAAGGCAGCCAGCGTCGCGCCGATGCCGGGCAGGATGCCACAGAGGAAGCCGACGATGATCGACCGCAACACGGCGATCTTGTGCATCCAAAGCTCGAGGAAAGACGGGAAGGTCATGCTGACCTTGGGCGCTTTGTACTTCCCGCTTGCTGTCTTCTCGGCTTGCACGAAGATCTCGGATACGGCGAAGAACCCAAGGATCGCCGGCACGAAAGCGATGCCAGCAGCCAGGTCGGTCAGACCGAAGTTATAGCGATTGATGCCGCCCACAGGGTCTTGTCCGATGGTGGCAATCAGCAGGCCGATCAAGACCGACATCCAGCCTTTCCAGATGGTCCGCGCACCAACCGAAGACGCAACTGCGAGACCGAAAAACACCAGTGCAAAGATCTCGGGCGGGCCGATGTTGCGGATCGCCCAATTGGCCAGAGGTTCGGTCGCCGCCATCATCACCAGCGCCGAAGCCACGCCTCCGATGGCGGAACAGAGAACGGCCGCGCCAACGGCTTTGCCCGACTGGCCCTTCTGCGTCATCGGATAGCCATCAAACGCGGTGGGCGCGTTCTCGGGCGACCCGGGAATGTTGAACAGGATGGCGGTGATTGCGCCGCCATAGGTGCCGGTACAATAGATCACAGCGAAGAGCATCACGCCCTGCGCGGGTTCCAGACCCGCCGTGAAGGGAAGCAGAATGGCAGCCAGTGTCAGCATGCTGACGCCCGGGATAGCGCCGAACAGCATACCCCCGATCACACCGAAGACGAAAATGCCGATGGTGAAAGGATCACCAAAGAGGGCTGTGGTCCCCGCGATGAAATTCTCGATCATGGTTTGGTCACAGCCCTTGTAGCTTCGCGTTCAACGTCAGGATCCATGCGCTGAAGTCATAGAATGGCGACACGTTCCCCTGCGGAAGTGGCGCGTTGAGGATCACCAGAAAAAGACCGATGAAGATCACATAGATCAGGACGGTCATCAGCAGGATCGCCTTCCACCGGCGCTCGCCGAACAACCAGATGATCGCTGCGATGAAAAACGGCGCACTGAAGTAGATGCCGACGGGTTTGAGCAACCACGCAAAGACGAAGGGCGTCAGCAGCACGGCCACCATGCGCGGGATTGTTCCGGGCTCGCTGAAATCAGCCTCGTCGTCGCTTTGACCGATTGTGCCTTGTGTGGCCGAACCGTGTTTGTGCTGGAACCAGAGGTTGCCCAAGGTTGCAATCAGCAGCAGCAGCAACACGACACGCGGCCAGGCGGTGGCGCCGAAGCGATAGATTTCAATCGGCTGATTGAACTGGAACGAGAAGCCATAAAAGATCGCGATTATCAGCGCGAAAATCACGGCTTCGATCAAATGCGATCGTGTCAGACGTCCCAAGCGTCACCCCTCCCACTGCGTGTCGGCACATGAAAAAGCGTGGCGCCCGAAGGCACCACGCACTCAGTCATCGCAATGACTTATTTCACGTCCAGACCCATGGCCTTGTAGACCTCGCGGTACTGGTCGATCGAACGCATGATCAGGTCTTTCGCGCCATCGGTATCGCGATAGCTGTCGATGACGGTCATGAACTTGCTCTCGTTGAACGCGTGATAGCTGTCTTCACAATAGCCACGCTGGAACGCCCATTTCAGCCACTCGACCCGGTCTGCAGGCGCATCCGCGTGGACATAGAAGCCACGGAAACGAAGCAGCGGATCGAAATCCATGCCCATCTCGCGATGGGTCGGCGTATCGGCGAAGGCGTCAGGGCGTTCGTCGAAAATCGTCAGGATCGGCTTGAACTGATTGGCGTCCAGGAAGTTACGGACGTCACCCGGTTGCTCGAACAGCGCGTCGACCTGACCGCCCAGCAACGCGCCATAACGCGGTGCGCCCTTGTCGAACGAGATTTGCTGAATCGACATGCCGGACGCGTCGGTGATGAACTTCATCGTCACGCGCTCCATCGAGCCTTCTTTCGAGACGTTGGCGATCGTGGCCTTGCCGTCTTGTGCCTTGACCCATTCGACGAAGGACGGCCAATCGGTATAGCGCGTCTCGTTCGTGCGGATATAGATCTGGCTGAACGTGACCTGGCTGGTCACAAGCGGGATCAGGTCAGTTGCCGGGTTCGGCAGCGAACTGTCCAGCGCATGGGCCGACGAGGCGTCGTCTATATGTTCCAGCACGTTATAACCATCGGCGGGCGCAGCCATATAGGCGGTCATGCCAACAGTACCCGAGCCACCCGGTTTGTGGTCACGGTTGATCGGAATGCCGGTAAGCTCGGTCACGGCCTCGGCCATGGCTGCAGCAACCTGACCTGAACCGCCAGCAGGGCCATAGGGTACGATCATGGTCAGTGCGCGCTCGGGGAAACCACCCGGTTTCTCCATTGAAGCTTCGCTGCGCTTACACTCGAACGCCGAGGCAGTGCCAGCAGTCGCCATCACAGCGACGATTGCCGCTGTTCCGAAAAGTCTTTTCATTTCTTCCTCCCATTATGCCGCGCGTCTGTTTTGTTTTGTACGCACGACGTCCGCCCGGAATAGCACCCCTTTCGGTTTTGGCGTTTTCCGAACATTTGAAGCGTATTTTAGCCGACCTCACCTGTCTAGCCTCAACACCCAGTACGCAGGAGGTAGCGTCGAACATCGAAAGTGCGAGTTTTTGATGGGGCAAACGAGCGAACGCAAACAAGCGAAAGCGTATCGCGATACACGAAACACCAAATCGACCAGGTAGATTTAGACTTTTTTGGAAAGTGGTGCCGCTGAAGGGACTCGAACCCCCGACCCCATCATTACGAATGACGTGCTCTACCAGCTGAGCTACAGCGGCTTACCGGCGCGCGTCATAGCAACCTTTTTGCAGCACGCCCAGCCCTAATTTACATCCTTCATGCGGGGCGGTTCGTCGACTGGTGGTGCATCCGCGTTTGCGGTTTCCAACGAACTGGCCTCGGCTGCGTTGCGGACGATGTCCGCTGTATCCGTGTCTGATACATCATCTGAACCGCCCGCATCCGATGGCCCATCTTCCAGAACTTCGGCGTCTTCGGCGATGTCGACCGGGCCCTCAATCTGACCCACGATAAGTGGCAGCATCTCGGCACCGGACGGCAATGGGGCAGACGGGTTGTCGGTCTGGCGCCACGACAATGTGTCGAATGCGCCGCAATGATCACAGACGGGATCCCAGGCTTCGTTCGCTTTCTGACAGTTGTCGCAGACCCATTGCGGGTCGCGAGGTGCCGTGAGAGCGCGGGCCAACCACCCTTTGACAACCGCATCATCCGCACCCGAGCCCTTTTCGATGGCCGCCATGATCGCAAGCGAACGCGTGGTCGGATCGTTCTCGGCCAGATCGCCCAAAGCGGCACGCGCGCCCGGGAAGTCCTCGGCCGCGATCAGAAGTTCGGCCTTCAACATACGGGTTTCCGGATGCTCCAGATGCTGGCCGGTTAGAACGGCGAACCTGCTCAGGCGCTCCTTGGGAGACTCTTCTGGTTTGATCCGCGCAAAGGCTCCGGCAAGGTCCGGATGCGGCTGCACCGACCACGCCTTCTTGATCACGCGCGTGGCGTTCTTGGGTTTCTTGTCCGCGATATAGCCGTCGGCCGCCATGATCGCAGCCGGTATCAGGTCGGGTGACAGACGATTGGCCTCAATCGCCGCTTCCCGCGCCTCGATGGACTTGTCTTCGTCCATGATGTCTTTCGCATGACCCAGAGCCAGAACGGCATCGCGCCGCTTGTGGACGTCGCGCGGCAAGCCGCCATGCTTCAACTTTGCGCCAAGTGTCCGACGTGCGCCCGCCCAATCATGGGCGTTGGCCTGCAGTTCCAGAAGGATATCCTGCGTTTCGATATGCTTCGGCTTCAATGCGAACGCCTTCTCGGCCAGCTTTAGCGCCTTACCGGTGTCGCCACCTTCGAGTTGCTGCTTCATCAGACCACGCACGCCAACAAACCGTGTTTTGTCGTCCGCAAGAAGCTTCTTGTAAGCCGCCGTTGCCTTGGCCGTGTCGCCCGCCTGCTCGGCAGCCTGCGCGGTCAGAAGTGTCGTGAGTTCGGGTTTCTCCAAAAGACGCTCGGCCTTCGCCGCCTTCGTGAGCGCCAATTTCGATTCTCCGGATGCCAGCGCCATCATGCCTTCTGCCAGCGCGTCATATCCCTGACGCTCGCGCCGCCGGTCAAAGAACCGATTGATTGCAGTGGTGTCGCCCAGCGCAAAGCGGACGAAGGCGACGATCAGCCCAACCACCTTGAACAAAAGCCAGCTGCCGATCATCAGCAGGATCAACGCGATCACGGATTCAAGCGGACCCAGCGTCCGTTCGGTTCCGGCGACCGAGAAGCGAATGCCGCCTTCAGCCTCCATCAGGGCGCCGACGCCCCATGTGCCTGCGATAACAATCCCGAGGAAGATTACGATTTTGATCAGGGTCCAAAGCATAACGATTTACTCAGTTTGTTGCAGACAATTGGCGCACGGCGTCCAGCGCCTCGAGCCGGGTGTTGGCTTGGGCAAGCCAGTCGGCCAAGGCGGCCTTGCCACCATCGGGCAGCGCATCAAGCTCGGCGATTGCGGATGGCAGATCGCCGTCGCTCAACAAAGCTTCGGCCCGGGACAGGACAGCGTCAGGCCCATCTCCTTCCTGTGGGGTCAGCGATCGTGCGTTTGTGCGTCGATTCAGAAATGCAATCATGCGTTCACCCGCCGAAGCATCGTCCGGCACGGTTTCAGATTGCGCCAAAGCCAATCGTGCCACCTCGGGAAAACTCGATTTCAGATCCTGCACGGTCGGAACACCGGTTTCCGCGTTCGCCTGCAAGACTTCTGGGACGTCGCCAATGCCTTGGATCAGCTCTTCGAAACCCGCGCCGTTTTCAACAGCCGACTTCAGATCAAGGATCTTGGCTTGCCGTTCGGCCATGGCCTGAAGCTCGGCCTCGCGCGCCGCGGCTTCTTCGCGAAGCGCAGCCGCCTCGGCTTCAGCCGCAATTCGTGCTTCTTCCGCGGCACGCGAAATCTCTGCCGCCTCTTGCTGGGCGTCGGCAAGACGGGACTGCGCATCTTCCGTCATCTCTGTGATCCGGGCACGCAAGGCTGCCAGTTCGTCACCTGATGCCAAAGCACCGGCCGAGGGAACCGCAGTTTCCAGCGCCAAAAGGCGGGCATCAAGATCGCTCACCGTCGAATTGAACGCATCCCGCGTGTCGGACAGCCCGGACTGAAGCTGAGAGAGGTCGCCGGACAAAGCGTCGATTGACTGGGCCAAGGTGGTCAATTGACCCTCTACATCCGGAAGCTCGGGGGCAGGCGCCGATTTGAGAGCTTCTACATCTGCTGTAATGTTGGCCAGCGCACTTGCGTTTTGCGAAATGCTCTCGCTCAACTCGGTTGCGTCAAACGTCTCTTTTGGCACGAGGTTGGCTCCGAAATAGCCAATGGCTCCTGCAACGATCCCGCCAAAGATCAGCGCAAGAACAGACGCACCACCCGAGGTTTCTGACGAAGTTTGCGGCACCGGATCGGATACGACCGGTTGATCGACCTTGTCTTCTTCCTCTGCGATTACCTCTGCTTCAGCCTCAATCGGATCGGGCTCAGCAGGCGTTTCATCGATCTCAATCTCGGTTTCGGTCACCTCAACCGCTTCAGCCTCGATGACAACAGGACCGTCGCTTGACGATTCGCCGGGCTCATCAGGGTCGAGCGACGCCGATTCAACCGCTTCAAGCTCTTCCGGAGCATCAGAATTTTCGTTACTTTTCGATGACTTGGACTTTCGCGCCACAATTTTAGCCTTTTGCTTGCGCGCCACCCCTACGCACAGTGTCGAACCGGTCAGAGTGTAGCGGTCACCGCGAGGGGCAACAAGGCGAGCCGCCTAGAAACAGTCTGCGACCAAGTCGAGCATCGCGTCGCGGTCCGGTTGGTTGGCAATCTGAACCTGACCGTCCGATGCCCAGGTCGCAGCGGCCGCCGGGCTGATCGCAAGCACGCGTGTGGAAGGTGCCGCGGGGTTGGCCGACACCAGCGCCGCAGATCTCGGCGAAAACACAGGAACGATGGCCCGCCCTGAAAGCAGCGCCTCGCGGGCGGTATCCGACAGGGGCTTGTCGACTTGGTCATAGACAACAACCTCGTCGACCTCGACACCCTTTTCGCTGACACGCCGGGCAAGCGCGCCGCGTGTGTGTCTTCCGCGAATGTGGATGGCCGGGCCTTTCAGAAGCTCGGCATTCTCGACGAACCCGTCAACGGTCAGCCCAAGGCACGTCCCGTTTGCACCAGAGGCCGCCGCCAACTCGGCGGTGCGCTGCCCGACCGTTGCGACCATTCTGTCCGACAAAGGTCCGGGGGCGTGCAGGATCGCATTGCCGGACGTCACGATGACTGTCTCGTAACGGTCCAGATCCACCGGGGCCGAGATCGGAACAATTTCGAGAATTGGCGAGACAACTGACGCGATGTCGGTGCCAATGCGAGCTTCGCAATCGGCAAGGAACGCGCGCGCTTCCGGCTCTGGCCGTGTCAGGATCAGCACCGGCTTTGGGTCTGCCATGCGGGACGCCTCGCTTGTCTGGCCGCTCACCGGGTGTTACCTGCAGCCACAAAACCACGCAAGTTTCCATCATGGCACGCTTCATTCTTGGCATCGAGTCGAGCTGCGACGACACCGGCGCGGCGGTCGTTTCCAGCGACCGGCGCATCGCGTCCAACGTCGTGGTTGATCAGGCCGCGCTGCATGCCGCCTTCGGTGGCGTTGTGCCCGAGATCGCGGCACGCGCCCATGCCGAGAAACTGGATGTCGCCGTCGACGCTGCACTGCGCAAGGCCGATCTTGCACTGGGCGACATGGATGCGATTGCCGTAACGGCCGGGCCCGGTCTGATTGGCGGTGTCTTGTCTGGTGTCATGATGGCGCGCGGCCTTTCCGCTGGCGCCGGTCTGCCCGTGATCGCGGTGAACCACCTGGCGGGTCATGCTCTGACACCTCGGCTGACCGATGGCCTCACGTTCCCCTATCTCATGCTGCTGGTATCCGGTGGACACTGCCAGCTCTTGATCGTCAAAGGGCCGAACAGCTTCTCGCGTCTGGGAGGCACGATTGACGACGCGCCCGGCGAGGCGTTCGACAAATCCGCACGTCTGCTTGGCCTGTCTCAACCTGGCGGACCCAGCATTGAGGCGGCGGCACGAAACGGTGACGCTTCGCGGTTCAAACTGCCGCGCCCCCTGCTGGATCGCGACGGATGTGACATGAGCTTTTCCGGTTTGAAGACAGCGCTGCGACGTGAACGCGATATTCTGATCGAGGCACAGGGCGGGTTGCACCGGTCGGACCAGTGCGATCTGGCAGCCGGGTTTCAGCAAGCGGTCACCGATGTTCTGGTCGAGAAAACCCGTCGCGCCGCAACACTCTATCTGGCTGAACAGCCGTTAAGACCAACCATCGCCGTCGCAGGCGGCGTTGCCGCAAACACGTCGATTCGCGCTGGATTAGAGACACTTTCGCAGGAATTCGACATGGCGTTCACCGCACCACCGTTGCGCCTTTGTACGGATAACGCTGCGATGATTGCGTGGGCAGGGCACGAGTTAGTTGAAGCCGGTCTTACGAATGCGAACGCTTTGGTGGCGCGGCCCCGCTGGCCGCTCGACACCTCAAAAGCCGCCTTGCTGGGATCCGGCAAGAAGGGTGCAAAAGCATGACTATCGCGGTGGTCGGCGCCGGAGCATTCGGAACCTCGCTGGCCATCGCATTGGCACGCGATGGATCGGATGTTGTGCTTTGGGGCCGGGATCGCGAAGCAATGGCGGCCATGCAGGATCAACGTTCAGGGGGCAAGCGTTTGCCTGGGTTTGCCCTGCCCGACAGCCTTGTTGTCACCTCAAACCCAGCAGATTTGCCGCGCGGCATCTGCCTTGTTTCCGTCCCCACTCAGGTTCTGGGGGCATTTCTGCAAGAGACTGATCTGACCGCCAGATACATCGTGGCCTGTTGCAAGGGGATAGACCGGTCAAGCGGTCTTGGGCCCGTCGAGACGATCAAAAAACAACGCCCGGACACGATCGCCGGAATGCTGACAGGCCCAAGCTTCGCCGTCGATATCGCCGCCGGTTTACCAACCGCGCTTGTACTGGCCTGCCAAGATGACACAGCGGGAGCCGAGCTTCAGGCCAGCCTGACGCGTCCAACGCTGCGGCTCTATCGCACAACTGATGTAACGGGTGCCGAGTTGGGCGGCGCTCTCAAGAATGTTGTCGCCTTGGCTGCCGGTATGACCGTTGGTGCGGGTCTGGGCGACAGCGCACGCGCTTCGGTCATCGCCCGAGGGTTTGCTGAGATGACGCGCTTTGCGACCGCCAAGGGCGCGATGAGCGATACGCTGAACGGGTTATCCGGTCTTGGCGATCTGGTGCTGACTTGCACATCCGAGAAGTCACGAAACTTCGCCGCAGGTATGGCCTTTGGCCGGGGCGACACGCCGCCATCCGCAACGATCGAAGGAATCGCGACATCGCTTGCGATCCGGGCTGAAGCGCAGGACGCAGGGCTGGACCTGCCGCTTTTGACAACCGTAGCGCAAGTGGTGGGTGGTGAACTTGACATCTCGTCCGCGATTGCAACTCTGTTGGCGCGCCCGGTTGGAAAGGAATGACCCGCTTGGCTTACTGGCTATTCAAATCAGAACCGTCCACCTGGAGCTGGGACAACCAAGTCGCCAAGGGCGACGAGGGCGAAGAGTGGGACGGCGTCAGAAATTATCAGGCCCGAAACTTCATGCGCAGTATGCAGGTCGGGGATCGCGGTTTCTTCTATCACTCGCAAAAGGACAAAGAGATCGTCGGCATCGTCGAGGTCATCGCCGAAGCCCACCCAGACAGTACGACAGATGATGAACGTTGGGAGTGCGTAGACATCAAGGCGATCGAGCCAATGCCGCACCCTGTCACGCTGGACGCGATCAAATCCGAACAGCGGCTGGCCGATATGGTGTTGGTGAAGAACTCGCGACTGTCCGTCCAACCGGTAACCGAGGAAGAGTGGCGGATCATCTGCGAGATGGGTGGTTTTAGAGACTAACCAAGGCAATTCGCTAGGCTAGGAGGGAACACATGAGCTATTTAAGCGTCATTGCGGCCGGGGTCGCAGCGTGGATTTTCGGGGCAATCTGGTACAGCGTTTTTGCCAAACCGTGGATGTCCGATTCCGGTGTGCCTCTTGGAGAGGACGGGACCCCGATCAACCGGACGAATCCCCTGCCCTATATCCTGTCGATCATCGCGATGATCCTTGTTGCGGGCATGATGCGACATTCCTTTGCAACAGCCGGGATCGATACGGCTGGCAAGGCGATCCTTGGCGGGCTCGGGATCGGACTATTCTTCATTTCGCCATGGATTACGATCAACAATGGCTACTCGGCACGGCCGTTCCGCCTGACCCTGATCGATGGCGGCTATGCCACGTTTGGCTGTGCGATCATCGGCCTTGTTCTTGTGCTGATCTGACATGATGACATTGGAAGACCGCGCGCTGCTGACGCGCATGTTTGACGCTGCAATCACTGCGGCTGACCCCGAAGCAGCGCTCGCCGCGCACATGCCTGACCGGCCGAAAGGACGCACCGTCGTCATCGGCGCCGGGAAAGGCGCGGCACAGATGGCGGCGGCGTTTGAGAGGCTTTGGGGCGAACCTGTCGAAGGCGTGGTTGTGACCCGCTATGGCTATGGCGGGGCAACGCAGAACATTCGGGTTCTCGAAGCGTCGCATCCCGTGCCCGATGCCGCGGGCTTGAAAGCAACGGAAGCTTTGACCAATGCCGTGACGGGATTGAGGGAGGACGACCTTGTGGTTGCCCTTGTCTGCGGTGATGGCTCGGCTTTGCTGCCCGCACCACCCGAGGGGCTGGAGTTCACAGACGAAGTCGCGCTGAACGAAGCCCTTCTGGCGTCTGGCGCGCCAATTTCGGTGATGAACGCAATTCGAAAGCAGGTCAGCCAGATCAAGGGCGGGCGTTTGGCCGCGCTGGCGGCGCCCGCGCGCGTTGTCAGCCTTGTCGTGTCCGACGTTCCCGGCGACGCGCCGGCGCAAGTCGCCTCGGGACCAACCGTTCCGGACGATGCCGATCGCAAGACGGCGTTGCAGTATATCGATGCCTACTCGATCCAAATACCCGACCGCGTAAAAGGCTTTCTCTTGACCGCACCGGACACAACGCCTCGTACCGATGACCCAGTCTTCAGCCGGAATTCGGTTCACGTGGTTGCGTCCGCGTCGATTTCGCTTGAGGCGGCTGCCAGGGTTGCCGAGGAGAACGGCGTGACCCCGGTGATCTTGTCCGATGCGATCGAGGGCGAAGCCTCGGACGTTGGGGCGGTGCATGCCGCAATCGCGCGCGAAGTTCGATTGCGCAACCGACCGTTCCCCGTGCCAGTTGTGATCCTGTCAGGCGGCGAAACCACGGTCACCATTCGCGACAAGGCAGGCCGCGGCGGACGCAACGCCGAGTTCCTTTTGGCTTTTGCCGGGGGCGTGGAAGAGTTGGAAATGGCCGCACTGGCGGCAGACACGGATGGGATCGACGGCTCGGAAAGCAACGCGGGCGCGTTTGCCGATGGCACAAGCTGGTCGCGGCTCAGAAGTGCTGGGAGGGACCCGCGCGCCATGCTTGCCGGTCACGATGCTTGGACCGCGTTTGACCTGCTGGGCGACCTCTTTGAACCGGGCCCGACAGGCACCAACGTCAACGACTTCCGCGCCATCCTGTTACGTTAAGGATTGGCCTCTGGCCGCGTTAAGGCTAGCTGCTGGGTATGGATGACCTGATCATTAAGCCGAAACCGGCCCCGAAAGCGGATCCCAAAACCGAAGCCAAGGTCAAGCAGGCCAGCCCGCTTCCTTCTGCGGTGATCTACGAGATCATTCGCCGCGAAGGCGAGGAAGAGCTTGAGCGCACGAACCGATCGCTGATCTGGTCGGGTGTGGCAGCGGGTCTGATGATGAGTTTCTCGGTTCTGGGCGAGGCGATTTTCCGGACCTATCTGCCTGACGTCCGCCACGCCTATCTGATCGAGAATCTGGGTTACAGTTTCGGCTTCCTGCTTGTGATCATGGGACGGCTACAGCTGTTCACCGAGAACACGATCACCACGGTCTTCCCGTTTCTGGCCAATCCCCGAATGTCGGTGTTCCTGTCGACCATGCGGCTTTGGTCGATTGTGCTGGCAGCCAATGTTGTTGGCGCGTTTGCGGCGGCATTCGTCATGCACACCGGCGCAATATCCGAGGAGTTTCGGCCTGCAATCCACTCGCTTTCCGAACATGCAACGGGCATGGGTGGTTACGAGAGTTTCCTGCGCGGCATCCCGGCAGGCATTCTTGTTGCCGCGATGGTGTGGTCGATGCCTCAGGCCAATACTGGTCGTTTCTTCGTGATCCTGGCGTTCACTTGGTTGATCGCAGCCGGTGATTTCACGCACATCATCGCGGGATCGGTCGAGATGGCCTATCTGATCACCGGCGGTGATCTTGGCGCGTCAGCTGCGCTGTTCGGCTTCTTCCTGCCGGTGCTCGCAGGCAATATCGTGGGCGGCACGGCCGTCTTCACGATGATTGCCTACGGGCAGGTGGTCGACGATATCGACCATCACTGACGATCAATAGCGATAATGCTCGGGCTTGAACGGGCCGTCGGCTTTGACGCCGATATAGTCTGCCTGATCCGGGTCGAGCTTGGTCAGTTTGGCACCGATCCGATCCAGGTGCAGGCGCGCGACCTTCTCATCGAGATGTTTCGGCAAAATATGCACCGTATTGTCGTACTCGGCAGCGCGTGTCCAAAGCTCGATCTGGGCCAGAACCTGATTGGTGAAGCTGGCTGACATCACGAAGGATGGGTGGCCCGTCGCATTGCCAAGGTTCAAAAGCCGCCCTTCGGACAACAGGATGATCCGGTGGCCAGACGGCATTTCGACCATGTCCACCTGGTCCTTGATGTTGGTCCACTTATGGTTCTTCAGGTTCGCGACCTGAATTTCATTGTCGAAGTGGCCGATGTTTCCGACGATCGCCATATCCTTCATCTCGCGCATATGCTCGATCCGAATGACGTCCTTGTTGCCGGTCGTCGTGATGAAGATGTCGGCCGAGCTGACCTCGTCTTCAAGAAGAGTGACTTCAAAACCGTCCATGGCGGCCTGCAGGGCGCAGATTGGATCGACCTCGGTCACCTTGACCCGTGCCCCGGCCCCACGCAGAGATGCAGCAGAACCTTTGCCGACATCGCCATAACCGCAGACCACGGCGACCTTGCCGGCCATCATGGTGTCTGTTGCGCGACGGATGCCGTCGACAAGGCTTTCCTTGCAGCCGTACTTGTTGTCGAACTTTGACTTGGTGACGCTGTCATTGACGTTGATCGCCGGGAACGGAAGCTGGCCGTCGCGGACAAGTTGATACAGGCGGTTGACGCCCGTTGTCGTTTCTTCGGATACGCCCTTGATTTGGTCCCGCACCTTGGTGAACCAACCTGGCGAGGCCGCCATTCGTTTGGCAATCTGCGCCTTGATGACAGCTTCTTCTTCGGACTGCGGAACGGGGATGATGTCTTCGCCAGCCTCGGCCCGCGCGCCCAGCAGAACATAGAGCGTAGCATCGCCACCATCATCGAGGATCAGGTTCGGGCCATCTTCGAACTGGAACGAGCGATCAAGGTAATCCCAGTGCTCTTCCAAAGTCTGACCTTTGACCGCAAAGACCGGTGTGCCACCCGCAGCGATGGCTGCAGCAGCGTGGTCTTGGGTCGAGAAGATGTTGCACGACGCCCAGCGCACGTCGGCGCCCAGCGCATTCAGTGTTTCAATCAGAACAGCCGTCTGGATTGTCATATGCAGAGAGCCGACAATCCTTGCCCCTTTCAGCGGAGCTTTTCCCGCGTATTCCTCGCGGAGAGCCATGAGACCCGGCATTTCGGTCTCGGCAATGTCCAGTTCCTTTCGGCCGAAGTCGGCCAAAGAGATGTCCTTGACGAAGTAGTCGTTGGGCATGACCCGCTCCCGTTCTGGTTTCGGGCCGCCATAGCACCGCACAAGCGGTGCAGCAACTTACTTAGCCAGGTATGCCTACTGGAAGCTTAACGTCACCCGGGTCACGCCAATTCGTACCCGACGCCATGATGCAGGACCGGCCATCGGCCCGCGTCATGAGAACCGTCCACGTTCCCTTTTCTTCGGAAAACCAGACTTCGACGATCTGCTGTGCGTTCTGAAGTCCGCCACCAGCGAAGGCTTCGCCGTACCGGGTCTCAAGATTGGCCACAAGATCATCACGATCGGCACACGCCGTCTGCGCCTGTATGGTAGTGGGTGCAGCAAGGGCCAGTGCAATAAGCCCGTTTCTAAGCCACGACATTAGGTCTCTCCTTTCTCGCAGCCTTCGGCTGCTGTGAACAAGACCTCCCAATATAATCGACTGGTCCGGATTACTTTGGTATCCGCATTTCGACTTGGCGGACCTTCCGGTTGCGCTCGATAGTTCAAGACTAGAGTTGAATATTGTCCGAACAATGTCATTTCCCCGTGATCTCACGCGTGTATCATGGCAATTTGCTGAAACACTGATCGAACTTGTTCAGATTTGCGTAAATCGTGGGCGGCAAACAAAGCTTGACCCTAGCTAAGCATTTGGCACAACGCCTTTCATGGCACCCAGAACTCCTCCTCGCGCGTGGCAACGCATGTTGTCGGGACGGCGTCTCGATCTTCTGGATCCGACGCCGATCGACATAGAAATTGACGATATTGCACACGGTTTGGCCTTTGTTGCCCGTTGGAACGGGCAAACTCGAGGTGACTTTGCCTATTCCGTGGCAGAGCATTCGCTGCTGGTGGAAGCCTTGTTTCGACGCATCGATCCGGCAGCGCCGCCCAAGTGGTGCCTCGCCGCCTTGCTCCATGATGCGCCCGAATACGTGATCGGAGATATGATCTCGCCCGTGAAAGCTGCCGTTGGGCCGGGATACTCGGAACTCGACGATCGGCTGACAAGCGCGGTGCATCTGCGTTTCGGACTGCCAGCTTCGATTCCGCAACAGGTGAAGCGCAAGATCAAGAAAGCAGACAAGATATCAGCGTGGCTTGAAGCCACTCAAATAGCCGGGTTTGCCCCCGCGGAGGCCGACAAGTTCTTTGGCGCGCCAGACCCTACGCTGATCAAGGGCCTTTCGATTATCTTGCGGCCGCCGGTTGACGTGCGGACAGCCTTTGTGAAGCGTCACCAAGACCTGCTGGAGGCGATATGACAATCCGCATAGTTCCCGCCGGCGCGCTTCACTGTCGCGAGATGGCAGACCTCTTGAACGAAATTATCAGAGTTGGTGGCACCACCGCGTTGGCAACAGAAGTCGACGGTGAGGGCATCCAATCCTGGATGTCACGCAATCCCGGTCGCTCGGCATGGCACGTTGCCGAGGACGACAGCGGGCGCGTTCTGGGATTCCAGTGGATCACCGTTGGCGACGACCTGCCACCTGAAGCGGCCGAAATCGCGACCTTTGCAAGGGTTGGCATGACGGGTCTTGGGATCGGCTCGAAACTTTTCGAGGCGACCAAGAAAGCGGCCCGTTCACTGGGCTACACTTGGATCAATGCGAATATACGGGCCGACAATACCGGTGGTCTGTCCTATTACCAAAGTCGCGGGTTCGAAGACTATGGTCGCAAGACGGGCGTCCAGCTGGACAACGGCCTGATCGTCGACAAAGTTCTGAAACGCTTTGATTTGTGACTATTTGGGCGAGCGTTTTGCCAGAATGCGTTGCAACGTGCGGCGGTGCATGTTCAACCGCCGAGCCGTTTCGCTGACATTGCGATCACACAACTCGTAAACACGCTGGATGTGTTCCCAACGCACTCGGTCGGCACTCATCGGGTTGATTGGCGGGGGCGGCATCTCGTCTTCGGGGGCCAGAAGCGCAGCGGTCACATCGTTCGCATCTGCCGGTTTCGAAAGATAGTCGGTCGCCCCGATCTTTACAGCCGCAACGGCCGTGGCAATCGCACCATATCCGGTCAGAACGACAATGCGGCTGTCAGCGCGGCGTTCACGGATGCGCTCAACGACATCCAGACCGTTCCCGTCATCAAGCCGCAGGTCGACAACGGCATAAGCCGGTGGGCGAGCCGTGGCGATGGCGGTTCCGGCTGCAACCGAGTCCGCTGTTTCCACCGCAAACCCACGCTTCTCCATCGCGCGCGCCAGACGTTTCAGAAACGGCTCGTCGTCATCCACGATAAGCAAAGACGCATCTTCACCAATTTCCTTGAGAGGCCGTTCCGCCATTTCTGTCTCCTGCTTCCCTTGCCGCGAAGGTAGGACTGTGGAGAATGGGCGTCAAACAACTGGCGCAAATGACGCAGTGGCGTTGTCTTTCTGCACGTTCCATTAAGTCTGACCGTTATGGCAAGGAGCGTTGAAAGCACGCGAGACGTGGAACCGCAGACGAACATGGCAGATCACACCTTCGATCCAAAGGAACACCGCTCGAACTGGGTACGATTGCGCACCCTGATCGTTTTGCGTTGGATTGCGATCTTTGGACAGTTGGCAGCCTTGACGGCGGCGCAACGCCTTTTCGAGCTGCATCTTGACCTGGGGCTTTGTTTTCTGGCGATCGGTGCCTCGATCGTGGCCAATCTGGTGGCCGAGTTCGTCTATCCTGAAAACAAGCGGCTTTCGGAACTGGAGGTCGCCGGAATGCTTGTGTTCGACATCCTGCAGCTAAGCTTCCTGCTGGCGCTGACGGGCGGGTTGAACAACCCCTTCGCATTGCTCATCCTTGCTCCGGTCGCAATTTCGGCCATGGCCCTCAAGCCTGTCACGACCGCAACGATTGCGGGTCTTTCCCTTGTGTTAGTGACGCTTTTGGCGGTCTTCTATGTGCCCTTGGTCACGACGGATGGCACCGTGTTCGAAAAGTCCGAGATGTTTCTCTACGGGTCACTAATCTCAATTTCGATCGGGATCGTGTTTCTGTCCGTTTATGCCGGTCGGGTGACATCCGAGGTTCACGCCATGTCCGAAGCGTTGACGGCAACCCAGATGGCTCTTGCCCGCGAGCAAAAGCTGACCGACCTTGGCGGGGTCGTCGCTGCGGCGGCGCACGAGTTGGGAACACCGCTTGCCACCATCAAACTCGCCAGCGGTGAGTTGATCGAGGAACTGGAAGACAAACCGGAACTGAAGGAAGATGCCCGCCTGATACGGGATCAGGCCGACCGGTGTCGCGACATTCTGCATTCGATGGGGCAAGCCGGTAAAGACGATCTGCACATGCGACGTGCCCCGGTTGGCGCGGTCATCCGCGAGGCGGCACAGCCGCATGCAAATCGCGGCAAGGAACTGCATTACGACATCGGTGCTGGCTCGGGCGATCTGGCAGACCAGCCTATTATCGAACGGCGCCCCGAAATCATCCATGGCGTCAGAAACCTTGTGCAGAATGCCGTGGACTTCGCGCGCGGGCATGTCTGGATCGACATCCTGTGGAATGACGAACACCTGACAATTCGGATTATCGACGATGGTCCGGGCTTTTCGACAAGTGTCATCAACCGCTTGGGCGATCCGTATATTCGCCGAAGACGGCGCTCGGGGTCGCGACCGGGATACGAGGGAATGGGATTGGGTCTTTTTATTGCGAAAACCCTTCTTGAACGGTCCGGCGCCGAGATGAGTTTTGCCAATGCGCGCGACCCGTTCGAACCCGCATCAGCATTGGGCGAACGCAGTGGCGCTGTTGTCGAATGTCGCTGGCGTCGAGAGGCGCTCTCGGCAGCGGTCGACACGGACCGAACCGCACTGGGCGAGAACATCCCCATCGAAGTCTCGTAGCGCACGTTACAGGTTAACCCGGCATTAACCTTGATCCTGCCACTCTGCCATGGATGACGCAGAGGATCCTTTCGTGACGAGTTTCGAAGACGTGCTGCTTTACATGGCGGGCGCCATGATTGTCATTGTTGCCGGTTTGGCGGCATCGGGGCGGATCGCTCCGCCGCGATCGCTGGACATCGTCGACAACCAGTTGGTGTTTTTGGTCAGCGACGCGCGTATCCTCGATACAAACTTCGACGGCCAGCGGCTGCTTGCCCGAACCCGAGGCTCGCGCTCCGAGATCGACCAGCTTCGTCTTTTCCTGTCGCAGCATTTTGCCGAGTCTGACGATCTTTTATCGGTCTCTGCGGGCGATGCCGTCACGCGCTGCCAGTCCCGAGACGGATTGCTGCAAGCCGAAGTACAGGGCATTGGCGACGCTGTTCGCCTGACGATCAGAATGGTCGAAAACGGTGAACCTTCTTCATCGGACATCCATACGTTGCATGCGATAGAGACCGAGCTGGAAACGTTGCGGGCAAACACGTCGGCGGCGCCATTCCTGCTATGGCGACAAAACCAGAACGGCGAGGTCATCTGGGTCAATCAGGCATATCTCGACACGGCCAAACGACTGAGTGGCGAGGCCAGCGAACAGTGGCCCCTGCCCGTGGTTTTTCCGTCTCTCTGCAAAATGGCCCAGCCGGTCGTCAGCGAGTCGCGTCGCATTTCGGCGCCCAGAACCGAGGATCAGCCTGATGCGTGGTACGATTGTCATATCAGCCCGGTTGGCAGCGACGTTTTGTTTACCGCGATCCCGGCTGACGAGGCGGTTCGCGCCGATAGCCGTCGTCGAGAGTTTACCCAAACACTGACCAAGACCTTTGCCGAGCTTGCGATTGGTCTGGCGATCTTTGATCGATCTCGCAGACTGGTGCTGTTCAACCCCGCGCTGCTGGATCTCACGAACCTGGCGACCGAGTTCCTCACTTCGCGCCCCACACTGGTCGGCTTTCTCGATCAACTTCGCGAAAACCGTGTCATGCCAGAGCCTCGGGATTATCGCAGCTGGCGCACCGCGATTGCCCAACTTGAAGCCGCAGCAGCAGACGGGACCTATAGCGAGACCTGGTCATTGCCGGATGGCCAAACTTACCATGTGACCGGGCGGCCCCATCCGGACGGCGCCGTCGCTCTGTTGTTCGAGGATATCAGCGCGGAAATGTCTCTGACCCGCCACTTCCGCAGCGAGTTGGAACAGTATCAGACCGTAATTGATACGTTTGATGACGCGGTCGCGATGTTCTCGCCTGCCGGCGAGATCACGATCTCGAATGCGGCCTATCGACAGCTTTGGGATATTAACACGGATGATTTCATGGTCGGCGATCTGACGGAAGCGATACGCCGTTGGCACGAGCTCTCGGCGCCAACCCCGATCTGGGGCGACTTTCGTGACTTTGCGCAGAACAACGTTGATCGCGAGGAATGGTCTGCAACAATTTCGATGCGGGATGGAAGACTTCTTTCGTGTCGTTTCACGCCTCAGAAGGGCGGCGCAACCCTTGCATCGTTCCGTCTCATCGGGCGGGATGCCGCCTCGCCGCTTCAGGAAGCCATCTGATCCCGCTTGCAGCGCCGTGGCGCTGACGCCAGATTGCACCCAGCATGGCATCGATTAGCGTCAGCATTGCCTCGGAACTCGAGATGACGACCTTGGGTCGGCGTCTGGCAACCATTTTGTTGCCGGGCGACACGGTTTTGTTGCGTGGCCCGATCGGCGCCGGAAAAAGCCACTTGGCGCGCGCCATCATACAAGCCCGCTTGGAGCATGAGGAAGACATCCCCTCGCCAACCTTCACATTGGTTCAAACCTATCGTGCCGATGATGCCGAAATTTGGCACACGGACCTTTATCGGTTGGGTGACAGCTCGGAACTGGTCGAACTTGGCCTTGATGACGCGATGGAGCAGGCAATCGTTCTGATCGAATGGCCCGATCGTCTTCCGCCAGAGATGCTGCCAACACATCCGCTGGAGATTGAGATTGATCACAGTGCCGAGGTGCGACAGGTGACCTTGTCAGCCGATGGTGGTCGTTGGACTGAGATCGTCGATCGGTTGTCCAATGAGTGAACTAAAGAAAGAGACGGCAGAGTTTCTGGCCCAAACGGCTTGGGTAAACGCTACATATGTTCCCCTTGCGGGCGACATGTCTTCGCGTCGCTACTTCCGTCTGTCCCGAGGTTCCGACACCGCCATTCTGATGGAGGCGTCCGAGAGTATGCAGCCGTTCTGCACGATGACCGATTGGTTGAAGCGCGCAAACGTGTCGGCACCGTCAATTCTGAGCGCAAAACCCGAAGACGGTTTGCTGGTGCTCGAGGACTTTGGCGACACGTCGATCAAGCAACTTCTAAAGTCCGAACCGCAGCGCACAGAACAGATTTTCGATCACTGCATTTCCCTTTTGCTCAAGATAAGAGAGACCGAAGCCCCGAACCTTCATCAACCGACTGCTGTCGAGTTGGTCGATTGGACCCGGTTGGCGGACCAGCATTACACCGGCATCAACAGCGAGGGATTTTCCTCATTTCGGCGCGTCCTCACCGAAGTGCTGCAGGAGTGTTTGACTCAACCCGCCACAGTCTCGTTGCGGGATTTTCACACCGAGAACCTGATGTGGCTTCCCGACCGAACGGGCGATCTGTGCCTGGGTGTGCTGGACTATCAGGACGCCTTTCTGACGCACGCAGCCTATGACCTCGTCTCGCTTTTGACAGACGCGCGAACATGGATACCGCCCGATCTGCGCAAGTCGGTTGTGCAACGCTATTTGGCCGTGACGGGTGACCAGCCAGACGCGTTTGAACTGGCCTTTGCCGCACTTTCCGCCCAGCGCAACCTGCGCATTCTAGGCATCTTCGCGCGGGCAGGTCGCCACCTGGAGCACCTTCCAAACACCTATGGCTATCTTGTCGAGGCATTGGAGCATCCCGCCTTCGCCTCGGTACGCGACGAAGTGCGCGATGCAATTCCGGCTCCGGAGGTGCGCAGATGAGTATCGATACCGCGATGATCTTTGCAGCCGGTTTCGGAACACGGATGCAGGAGCTGACGGCCCACACGCCAAAACCGATGTTGAAGCTTGGCGGAGTGCCGATGATCGATCACGCAATCCGCCACTTGAGATCGGCTGGCATACGCAGGCTGTTTGCGAACACTCACTATTTGCCCGAAGGCCTCGAAGCGCATCTGTCACAGCAGGGTGTGATCACATTGCGGGAAGAAACCATCCTCGAAACGGGTGGCGGTCTTAAGGCTGCACTGCCCGAGATCGATCGAGACCATGTGATCACAATGAATCCCGACGCCCTCTGGGTTGGTCCCAATCCGGTCACAGCGCTTCTGGACGGATGGAAACCAGAGATGTCAGGGCTCTTGATGCTGACGCCTTCCGCCAAGGACAAATTGAACGATTTCAGTCTCGAACAAGGGGAAATAGCGCGAAAGGGGCCCTTTCGATACACTGGCCTGCAGATACTGAGAACAGACTTTCTGTCAGAGATTACAGACGACGTTTTCTCGTTGAACATCTATTGGGATTATCTTCTTGAGCGACACAAATTGCACGGGATCACCTATAACGGAAACTGGGCGGACATTGGAACCGCCGAAGGTCTTGCCAAGGCCAACAGGCAACTGACTGAATGACAGATTACAAAGGAAAAAACGGTTCCGTTCTCGGCGTTCCGCCGGGCGCCGATTTCGTCAAAAACCTATATGACGTGATATGTGATCACGAAACAGTTGGATCGCCTGAAGCCTTGTCCCAAATCCACGTCTTGGTTCCGTCGCGGCGCATGCAACGACGCCTGCGGGACCTGTTCGAACAGGGACCGCCTCGGCTTTTGCCAAAGATCGGGCTGGTCACCGACGTGTCAAACCTCCTGCCCGGTGAACCCCAGATATCGGCTGTTTCAGCAACGAGACGCACGCTGGAACTAAAAACCGCCGTGTCTCGGCTTGTCGAGCTCGACCCACGCTTGTCGCAGAACGATGTGATCGAACTGACATCCAGCCTGACGCGTCTGCTGGACGAGATGCACGGTGAAGGCGTCACGTTCGACCAATTGGAGGCCTTGTCACCGGGCGACCAATCCGGCCACTGGCAGCAAAGCCTGGCATTCTTGCGCGCCATCCGGGGATACGTCGAAGCGCTTGGGGACGAAGAAACCGATGCCGAAGCGGCTCACAGAGCGTCAGTCGAGAAGGTGTTGCATCGCTGGCAAACGCACCCGCCAGAGGCGCCGGTTATCGTGGCCGGTTCGACCGGTTCGCGGGCAACGACACAAATGCTGATGTGCGCCGTGTCGCGCCTGCCAAGTGGCACGGTGGTTCTTCCCGGTTTCGATTTCGACCTGACGTCCGAGGTCTGGGCGAGTCTTGGCGAAGATCGGCAACATGAAGATCACCCGCAATATCGCTTCGCGACTTTCCTGAAGGAAGTCGACCTTGCGCCCGATCAGGTGGTTCCGCTTGGTCAGGCCCCGAACACCGACCGGAACAAGTTGGTTTCGTTGTCGCTGCGCCCTGCCCCGGTGACCGACAAATGGCTGGAGCTTGGACCCAAGCTGGGTCCGTTGATGCCCGCGACAAAAGACATGGTTTTGATCGAGGCTCGCGACCCAAAGCAGGAAGCTGCCGCCTTGGCCGCGGCCATCAGGATCGAGGTCGGCAAGAACCGATCGGTCGCACTCATTTCACCGGACGCGACTTTGGCGCGGCGCGTCGGGGCCGAATTGAAGAGATGGGGTATCATTCCCGACGACAGTGGGGGGACTCCACTGTCGTTGACGCCCGAGGGACGCTTCCTTCGACAGACCGCCCGCGTTGCAGCGGGTCACCGCGACCCTGTCGAAATCGTTGCCTTGTTGAAACACCCCCTTACCCAGGCCGGCGATGATCGTGGTGAAACGATGCGCCATATTCAGGAGTTCGAGCTCTTTTTGAGGCGCAAGGGGTTTGATAGGATTGACCGAGGAACGGTCGATGCGTTCTTCGACTCGGATCAACGCGAACAAACATGGCTGAGCCGCAGTCTTGATCTTCCCGCCGCGGCCACAGACACCACGTTAAGGGCGTGCCTGGACCGTCATTTGGATGTCATTGATCGATTTGCCGGACCCGAAGGTGTCGAGAAGCTTTTCTCATCAGACGCTGGTCAGAAAGCGAAAGCCATCCTGGACGACTTCTCGGACAACTCAGAAATTGGGGTAGAGGTCACCTTTAGCGAGTACATCCAACTTCTGGAAAGAGTCCTGTCGTCAGACAGTGCGCGAACGCAGGATGGCGTCCGCCCTGACGTGGCGATCTGGGGCACATTGGAAGCGCGGGTGCAGGGGGCAGATGTCGTTATTCTGAGCGGTCTGAACGAAGGGGTCTGGCCAGAACAGCCGTCGGCCGACCCTTGGCTGAACCGCGCGATGAGGCGTGATGTCGGTCTTTTGCTGCCGGAAAGGCAAATTGGCCTTGCCGCGCATGACTACCAACAAGCGGTCGGCGCAGACCGCGTGATCCTATCGAGGTCTTCGCGTGTTGACGGCTCGGAAACCGTGCCGTCTCGGTGGCTCAGCCGTTTGACGAACCTGCTGGAAGGTTTGCCAGAAAGCGGGGGCAGGGAGGCGCATGCCGAGATGGTCGCCCAGGGGAACGCGTTTCTCGACATCGCAGCAACACTTGATGCGCCCGAGACCCTCCCAACTCCAGAGGCTCGGCCTGCACCAGCGCCGCCCATCGCGCTGCGCCCCCGCAAGTTCGCGGTGACAGAAATTCAGCCTCTGATCCGCGATCCGTATGCGATTTATGCGCGTCACATCCTTCGTTTGCGCGCACTTGATCCGTTGGCACCTGTCATGGACGCGCGGCGCAAAGGAACGGTGTTCCACGACATTCTCGAAGAGTTTTACGGTCCGAACGCCAATTTCGACGCGCCAGATGTCACCGCGGATCGCTTGCACAGCATCGCACAGGCGCATTTGACGAAGATAGTGCCAGACCCGGCAACGCGGGTCGAATGGCTGAGCCAACTTGAGGCAATCTCGGGGTGGCTTCACGAAGAAGAGGTCAAGCGGCGGGCCGAGGCCGTGCCTTTGGACACCGAAGTCAAAGGGGGCTGGCGGGTCGCCGGGACCCCGTTCGAATTGAATGGAAAGGCCGACCGGATTGATCGCCTGCACTCGGGCGAGTTGGTGATCTACGACTACAAGACCGGTGGACCACCAGCGCACAAGACCATCTTGCGCTATGACCGACAGTTGGTTCTTGAAGCGGTCATGGCAGAGGCGGGCGCCTTCAAGGACATTCCCGCCGAAGCCGTTTCTCGCGTTGTCCATCTGGGGGTCGGCCGCACGCCAAAGGAACAGATCACGAAGCTGGTCGATGCGAACGAAACAGTCACTGTTTCGGCGAATATTGCGGATTTGTTGCAGGCATTCCTGAACCCGGAACACGGGTACCTGTCCCGACGGGCCATGGAATCGCTGCGTTATGACGGCGATTATGATCATCTTGCACGGTTCGGAGAATGGGATGCCTCGATGGCGGGGCAAACGGTGATCCTGACATGACGAACGCTGCTACAGAAGCCCAGAACCTTGCCGCCAGACCGAACAACTCGACTTGGCTGACAGCCAATGCAGGGTCCGGGAAGACGCGCGTCCTGACAAACCGTGTGGCGCGCCTTCTGCTTACCGGTGTGCGGCCCGAGAGCATTCTTTGCCTAACCTATACCAAGGCAGCCGCCAGCGAGATGCAGAACCGTCTGTTTCGAACGCTTGGCACATGGGCGATGCTTCGGGACGACGCGCTGCGCGACGAACTTGCGAAGCTGGGCGAGCACTCGGCACAGGACCTTGGGCGAGCGCGCACCTTGTTCGCCAGCGCGATCGAAGCGCCCGGCGGACTGAAGATCCAGACCATTCATTCGTTCTGTTCGAAAGTGCTGCGCCAGTTTCCATTGGAAGCGGGCGTCAATCCGCAGTTCCGCGAGATGGATGATACGCTGCAAAGCGACGTGATCCGTGATGTTGTTCGAGACATTGCGCTCGAGGCACCATCAGCCCTTGCAAATGTCCGTCGGGTCTATTCGGGCGACGACATCGTCACTCTGGCCAAGGACATTTCGAAGAACGAGGACCGTTTCCAGCGGCCACTTGACCCGTCCAACGTCTTTGCTGCCTTCGGAATGGCCGAAAGACAAACGGTCGACGATATCGCCGCCTCGGCCTTCAGTGCCGGCGATATCGAGTTTCTGAAGTCGCTTGCGCCCATTCTGAGAGCGATGGGAACGAAAACGGACCAAAAGCTGGCGGCTGCTTTGGAACAACTGGATGACCGCCCCAATGCACACTGTCTTGCGCAATTGGAAGACTGTCTGCTTCTCAAAACGGGCGATAACGCCTTCACGGCGAAGAGGAGCCAACCAACCAAGAGCGTCCGCGAAAGCGCAGAGTTTTCGCCGTTGCTGCCACGGTTGATCGACATCAGTGAACGCGTCGAAGTTGCGCGCCGCCAACGGATCGCGCTCACATTGGCATCGGATACCGTTGCGCTTCACACCTTCGCCTCTGCATTCCTGCCGCGCTATCAGTCGGCAAAATCAAGTCGTGGCGTGCTGGATTTCGACGATCTTATCAGGCGAACCCGAAGCCTTCTTGGGTCGCGAAGTCTTGAGTGGGTTTTGTACAGGTTGGACGCACGGATCGACCACGTTCTGGTGGACGAGGCGCAAGATACCAGCCCGACACAGTGGGATGTTATCGAAGCGCTCACTGGCGAGATGGTGGCTGGCGAAAGCGCACGGAACCGGACGTTGTTTGTCGTAGGCGACAAGAAGCAATCGATCTATAGCTTTCAGGGCGCAGATGCCGCTGGATATGATGCGCGTGGCGAGGCCTTTCAGAACACGTTGGCCGTGGGTGAAGGGATGGAGAAGGGCGAGCTTCTTTATTCCTTCCGCTCGTCCTCTGCCGTGTTGAATTGCGTTGACGCCGTTTTTCGGGGGCCCGACGGCACCGGCGAGGAAACCAAACACATTGCGTTCCACGACAGCATGCCCGGTCGCGTCGATCTGTGGCCGCTGGTGCCGCAACCGGACGAGGAAAATGAGCTTCCTTGGTACGACGCGCGTTACCGGACGGTCGAGAACGATGCGGCCCACCAACTTGCAACAAAGGTTGCCGACGAGATTCAGGAACTGATCGAAAGCGGGACTATTCAAGGGCAAAACGGCGAAAACCGTGCCGTTCATGCGGGCGACATCATGGTGCTGGTCCAGCGTCGCAGCAAGCTGTTCGACAAGATTATCTCGGCCTGCAAGTCGCGCGATCTGCCTATTGCAGGTGCAGACCGATTGAAGGTGGGCTCGGAACTGGCAGTGCGGGATCTGCTTGCCTTGCTGTCTTTCCTTGCTCTTCCTGAAGATGATCTGTCCCTTGCCGCTGCTCTCAGATCACCGCTTTTCGGCTGGAGCGAGCAGGACCTTTTCGAACTTGCTGCAAAGCGACCCGAAAAGACGTTCCTTTGGCAATCAATGCGAGACCGCCGCGACGACTTTCCCGAGACATACGAGAGGCTGGTGGCTCTTCGCAAACAGGTCGACTTCCTGAGACCGTATGAATTGATCAGCGAGATCCTGATCAAACACGGCGGGCGACGTCGATTCCTGGAACGGCTTGGCACCGAAGCCGAAGACGGCATCGACGAGCTTCTTAACCAGGCATTGGCTTTCGAAACCTTGCAAGCCCCAAGCTTGACGGGATTCCTGGAAGTTGCGCGGTCTTCGGATGCTGACGTGAAGCGCGAAGCTGAAACGGCCGGGCAATTGATCCGCGTCATGACGGTGCACGGGGCCAAGGGGCTTGAAAGCCCGATTGTGATTTTGCCCGACACGACCATGGGTCAGCCATACCCGGGTCAGGCTATTGTCGAAGGGCCGGGCGGGATCGCGACCCTGACCCGTTCGAAGGAAAAGTCGACGCCCGAGCTTCAGGCTGCCAAGGACGCGAAGCAGCAAGCCGAGAACGCCGAACGTGACCGACTTCTCTATGTCGCGATGACGCGCGCAGAATCCTGGTTGATCGTCTGCGGTGTCAAACCAAGTCGCGAAGACAAGAACCGGCTTAACTGGCATGAGAAAATCGAAGCGGGCATGCGCACGCTGGGCGCGGACACTTTGGAAACGCCCACGGGGCAGGGGCTGCGCTATGCCATTGGCGCATGTACGGAGATGCAGCGCGAGGCGGTTGTCGGCGAAACGGCCGAGCTTCCGCGCCCTGTTGCCCCCGAGTTCGGGCCGCTGCCAACTGTGACGAAACCCCCTGTTCTGGCGCCTTCCAATCTGGGGGACGCCAAGGTCCTGCCCGGGGAAGCATCGGAGGGGTCTGGAGGCGCCAGGAAAGGGCGTCAGATGCACGTGCTGCTCGAACACCTTCCACTTGCCGAGGACAAACAGGGGCTTGCTGCGCATTTGCTTGCAAAGGGGCCCGATGCCGCCACAGATGCCGAGCTGGCTGTCCTATTGGACGATGTACAACAAACACTGGATCGCTATCCCCATCTTTTCGGACCAGGATCGATGGCGGAAGTCGATATCGTTGGCGTATCTCCTTCGCTTGGGTGCAGGGTGTCAGGGGCAATCGATCGGCTGGTCGTCGAAGACAGTCGTGTCCTTGCCGTCGACTACAAGACCAACGCCCGCGTGCCCGAAACACCCGAAGACACACCGGAAGGCATTCTGAGACAGATGGGCGCCTATCTCGAACTGCTGGAAGCCATCTATCCCGACCATGATGTCGAGGTGGCGATCCTCTGGACCGCAACCGGGGAACTTATGCCGCTTGGACACGGGATCGTGAGGGCAGCGTTGCAGCGTGCCACTATATCTTGACGATTCTGCCCCGCATACCTAGGTTCGCATGCTCAGGCATAGGGGATACTGACATGGCTACCGTTGCGGTTACCGACGACACTTTCGACGCCGAAGTCCGGAACTCGGATGTTCCGGTTGTGGTGGATTTCTGGGCTGAATGGTGTGGCCCGTGCAAACAGATCGGCCCGGCTCTGGAAGAGCTGAGCGACGAGTATGCCGGCAAGGTCAAAATCGCCAAGGTCAACGTGGACGAGAACCCGAACTCGCCAGCCCAACTGGGTGTTCGCGGCATCCCGGCGCTTTTCCTGTTCAAGGACGGACAGGTTGTGTCGAACAAGACCGGTGCTGCACCGAAGGCGATGCTGAAAGGCTGGATCGACGAGTCGATCTGATCAACCCACGTCTCAATTGAATTTTATGCGCCCCTGTTCACCATCGGTGACAGGGGCGTTTGCTTGCAGTTGTCATGTGGCATGCGCATATAGCCGGGAACGGAGGTACGACTATGGCTGAAGAGTTTCCGGGTTGGCACGGCACGACGATCATCGGCGTCCGCAAGGGCGGCAAGGTTGTGATTGCCGGTGACGGGCAGGTGAGCCTTGGGCAAACCGTCATCAAGGGCACAGCCCGAAAGGTCCGGCGCCTTGCGCCGGGTGGTCACGAGATCATTGCGGGGTTTGCCGGATCAACCGCCGACGCCTTCACGCTGCTTGAACGGCTGGAAGCCAAACTGGAAGCGACGCCGGGTCAGTTGCAGCGCGCTTGCGTTGAGTTGGCCAAAGACTGGCGCACCGACAAATACCTTCAGAAACTCGAAGCCATGTTGATTGTCAGCGACGGCAGCGGGCTTTACGTGGTCACCGGGGCAGGGGATGTTCTGGAACCAGAGCACGACGTGACCGCCATCGGTTCGGGTGGGAACTATGCCCTGGCCGCAGGCCGTGCAATGATGGATGGCGACATGGATGCCGAGGACATCGCGCGCAAGGCCATGTCGATTGCCGCCGATATCTGCGTCTACACCAACGGAAACCTCACCGTGGAAACACTGGACGGCTGACCGGTGATCAACACGGATGATATTCGTGCCGCCGTCGGCTCGGGCTTGCTGACCGAAAGTCAGGCGGCATCCCTGACGGCTCTCTCGGAAAGTCGCCGTGGGGCCCGTGAAGGGTTGGACCCCGGTGACGAACCGTTCGAGCTGTTCCGTGGCTTCAACGAAGTCTTCGTGATGGTCGGGCTTGTCATCCTTGCCGGTGGCTGGGTCGGTGTCGTTGGTTGGACCGTTTACGATCAACTGGAAACTTGGCGCAGCACGTCGATCTTTTACTCGGGCGTCTCCGCTGTCCTGCTCTGGCTTTTGTCCGAGTACTTCGTTCGGCGCAGACGCATGGTTGGTCCGGCGATCCTTTTGACCCTGATGTTCGCAGGCAACGCGGGTTTCGGGCTGGTCCAGCAATATGCGCAGGTTTTCATGCTAGCGCAGGAAGACTATTCATCCCTGATCTTGCCGGGTCTTCTGACCGTTGTCGCCGTTCTGATCTTCTGGCTTCGGTTCAAAGTCCCGTTTGCCATGGCCCTGATCGCGCTTGGCCTGTTCGCAACAGCACTGCTGGCGGCCGCGGTTCAATCCGGCACGCCTGAAGATATCTCGGACATCTTTGTCTTTTCAGCCGAATCCAACTTTGCGTGGATTACACTCGCGCTTGGCGTCGTGACGTTCGTCTGCGCCATGTACTTCGATGGATCGGACCCGCACCGGGTGACACGTCGGTCAGCCCAAGGCTTCTGGCTGCATCTCGTGGCCGCCCCGATGATCATCAACACCGTGGCGCTCTCGATCCTTTCGAACGAGGCCGGGCCGAAATATTCAGTGATCCTCGTCGCCATGGCGGCTTTCGCGATCGTGGCCATCGTCATCGACCGGCGAAGCTTCCTTCTTGCGGCAATCGCCTATGTGGTGTCGGTCCTTCTCACACTGAACCCCGCGCTCGAAGACTCAAGCGGTGCGGCGGTCATCCTTGGACTTGGCGTTTTTCTTGTTTTTCTTGGTGCGTTCTGGGCCCGAATTCGGGCGATGTTCCTGAACGGACTTCCCCTTGGCCGTTTGCGCAACTATCTCCCTCCTGCACACTGAACAGGACGTCCGAATGACTGACCTCACGCCGCGTGAAATCGTTTCCGAACTCGACCGCTTCATCGTTGGGCAGAAGGATGCCAAACGCGCCGTTGCCGTTGCCTTGCGGAACCGCTGGCGTCGGAAGCAGTTGGAGGACGATCTGCGAGACGAGGTCTATCCCAAGAACATCCTGATGATCGGGCCCACCGGCGTCGGCAAAACCGAGATCAGCCGCCGCCTGGCAAAGCTGGCGCGCGCACCTTTTCTGAAGGTTGAGGCGACGAAGTTCACCGAAGTGGGCTATGTCGGGCGGGACGTGGAACAGATCATTCGCGATCTTGTCGAAGCGTCGATCACGATGACACGCGAATTGATGCGTGAAGATGTCAAAGCCAACGCCCAGCGCGCGGCCGAAGATCGCGTTCTGGCTGCAATCGCCGGAGAGAACGCACGCGAGCAAACGCTGGAGATGTTCCGCGATAAGCTGAAGCGTGGCGAGTTGGACGATACGGTCATCGAGCTTGAGCTGCGCGATCAAAGCAATCCGCTGCAAGGGCTTGAGCTGCCGGGCATGCCGCCGGGGCAGGGCGGCGGTATGGCGATGGACCTTGGGGCTTTGTTCGGCAAGGGTTTCGGCGGGCGGACCGTCAAGAAACGCATGACCGTCGCTCAAAGCTATGAAGTTCTGATCGGGGAAGAAGCCGACAAGCTTCTGGACGATGAAACAGTGACAAAGGCCGCGCTTGAAGCGGTTCAACAGAACGGCATCGTCTTCCTGGACGAGATCGACAAGGTGACCGCGCGGTCCGAGACCCGGGGTGCCGACGTATCGCGCGAAGGTGTTCAGCGCGACCTGCTGCCGTTGATCGAAGGAACCACAGTCTCGACGAAGTACGGCCCGGTCAAGACGGACCACATCCTGTTCATTGCGTCCGGTGCATTCCACATCGCCAAGCCGTCTGACCTATTGCCGGAATTGCAAGGCCGCTTGCCGATCCGGGTCAATCTGCGCGCGCTGACCGAGGAGGATTTCGTTCGGATCCTGACCGAAACAGACAACGCCCTGACCCGCCAATACACTGCACTGATGGGAACCGAAGACGTCATCGTCAGCTTCACCGACGATGGTATCGCCGCTTTGGCGCGGATCGCGGCTGATGTGAACCAGACCGTTGAAAACATTGGCGCGCGGCGGCTTTACACCGTTCTGGAGCGGGTCTTTGAAGATCTGTCCTTCACGGCACCCGACCGATCTGGGGATGAGGTCACCGTCAATGCCGATTTCGTCGAGCAGAACCTGGGCGAGCTTGTGAAGGGGTCGGACATGGGGCGCTATATGCTCTGACGCTCGCGAATTGGTCTTTCCTTTCGGACCCAAGACGCAGACACAGGGGGCATGTCCCCGCTTGCTTTCCTTCGCGACAATGCACGCTTCCTGTCAGCCGGGGTTGTTCTGACGCTGAATTCCAGCTTCGGACAAACCTTCTTCATTTCGATCTTCGCAGCCCAGATCATGACAGAGTTTGCGCTTTCGCCAGGTCAGTGGGGCCTTCTTTATACTTTGGGCACAGCAGCGTCAGCGGTCGTGATGTTCTGGGCAGGCGCCCTGACCGACCACTTCCGTGCGCGAACTCTTGCGTGGTTCGTCATGCCGGGATTGGCGCTGACATGCGTGGCAATGGGCGCAAACCGAAGCATCATGGGTCTTTTGCTGATCGTCTTCTTCTTGCGGTTCCTTGGGCAGGGCATGATTTTTCAACTGGCGATGGTGTCGATGGCCCGTTGGTTTGCGGGTCGCCGTGGGTTGGCGCTTTCAATCACGGCAATGGGCTTCTGGCTGGGCCAAGCTGCCATCCCCGTTTTGTTTGCCGCGCTGCTTCTGATCTTCAACTGGCATCACCTGTGGTATGCGTCTGCTGTTTTCCTGATGATTTGCTTTCCGCTTGTTCTCTGGTTGCTGAACCAAGAACGAACACCGCAGTCAGTGACGGAAGAGACGCAATCGGTTGGGATAGATGGCCGTCATTGGACTCGTGTCGAAGTTGTCAGGTCGCGGTTCTTCTGGATGTTGCTGCCGCTTCTGCTTGGACCTCCGGCTTGGGGAACGGCGCTGTTTTTCCAGCAAGTCCACATCGCTGATGTCAAAGGCTGGCCCTTGGTCGAGTATCTGGCACTGATCCCGGTAATGACGCTTGTGTCCGTTATCGTGACGCTGATCACTGGTGCCTTGATCGATCGCTTTGGTTCGGGACGGCTGTTGCAGGTCTTCCCACTGACCTGGGTACTAGGATTCCTGATGCTGGGATTTGCAGACAGCCTAAGTTTTGCTTTCGCGGCTTTTGTCGTCTTCGGGATGGCAACCGGCATGCAGGCGTCGCTGATTACCGCCTTTTGGGCTGAGTATTTCGGAACGCGACATATCGGTGCGATCAAAGCCACGTCCGCCAGCATCATGGTTTTCGGCTCAGCGATTGGTCCTGGAATAAGCGGCGCGCTGATCGACCTTGGATATGTCTTTCCCGATCAGATGTTCGGCATCGCGATCTATTTCCTGATCTCGATGGGCCTCGTCTGGACCACCGTCAATGCGGCCGCCGAACGGTTACCTTCGAAGATAGACATAAAGCGCGCCTGATCCGCCATGGGTTTTGTGGGCTTGGGCTGTTTGCAGAATGATCTGTCGCAACGGCGGCTGCTCAAGCCAATGGGGCACCTGCCGACGCAGAATTCCCATGCCTTGGCCAAAACCGCTTGGGTCGGCTTGCCGACCTTTGCCGGTGATGACGAGGACCAGGCGTTTGCCCTCGGCATGGCTGCGCAGAAGAAATGCCCGCAGCGCCGAGTGCGCCACGTCGACCGTCATTCCGTGCAGATCGATCCGTGCCTCGGGCGAGCTTTTGCCTTTGGACATCTTGGCGAACGCCTTGCGATCCATACGCAAAGGCTGGTCGGGCAGCACAACCCGTGTTTCCGTTTTTGGTCCCTTGGACTTCTCGCCAATTCGAAACGCCGGAATTTGCTTTGGTGGCGAAGGAGCCTCGACCTCACTTGGTTTGTTCTGCAGGATTGGCGACGCTGCCGTCCGCGGATTTAGCGGGGTTGTCGTGTCAGTTATCTTTTGCCAAAGCCGCTCTTCTTCCGAGCTGAGCCGTCGTCCCTTTCGCGTCATTTCTTCGAATCGAGCATCGCAAGGGCTTCATTGATCGGCAGAAGCTGCACCATGCGACCTTCATCCCTTATCCGTCCGGCCTCGCGCCCGGCCTCGGCTCCGGTGCCATAGAAGATGTCCGCCCTTTGCGCCCCGTTGATGGCCGCGCCGGTATCTTGCGCAATCATCAAGCGTCGGATCGGCGCCGCGCCTGCTTTTTCCAACCATACGGGCGTACCGAGAGGGACAAATTCTGGATCAACGGCGATACTGCGCCCGGCCGTAACGGAACGGTTCATCGCGCCCAGCGGACCTTTCTCGGGATCAACTTCGCTGACCTCCCGGAAAAAACATACGAAGGATTGTGGTTCAGCAGATCGGCGCCACGATCGGGATTATCTTCGACCCAGTTGCGGATCACCTGCGCCGAAACCTGATGTTCTTCGAACTCTCCGCGACGAACCAGCTCTCGGCCAATGGAACGATAGGGGTGGCCATTCTTGCCGCCAAACCCGACCCGCATTGTCCCGCCTTCATTCAAACGGACGCGACCAGACCCCTGTATCTGCAAGAAGAACTTGTCCATCTCGCTTTCGAGCCAAACCAGTTCAAGCCCACGGTTTTCGAGAACTCCGGATGCCGAAAGCTCGGCGCGGCTCAACCAACGCCCTTCTCTGGGTGCATCGTCCGGCAGTCGCCGCAAAGGCACGTTGAACCGTGCACTTCTGATGCGCGAGCCAAACAACTCCGGCTCATAATACCCGGTGAAAAGCGGTTCCTCACCATCGGTCACCAGAACCGGGCGAAAGGTCGTCTCAAAAAACAGTCGAGCATCCGAGGCTTCGGCGGCCAGTTTGCAGATCACGGGCCAATCGCCGTCACGCAGATCCCGACAGGTTTCCTGGAACACGGTCAGCGCTTTGGAATGGTCGTCATTGGCCCAACCGTTCAGATCGGACCAATCCAGAAGCTTGGCTTCAGCATCGGCAAGACTGGCGAAGGTCGACATCAGGAAGACCGACGCAAGACACGCACGGAACATCACTCGCCAGTGGCGACCAGTTGCCAGTTGGGATTGTCGGAACCCATCTTGCGGGCAAAGGTCCAGACATCACGCTGACGCTTGATTTCGTTCGGATTGCCTTCGACGATCTCGCCTTCGGCATTCTTCACGGCCGATGTCAGTTCACCCACGAAACGCACGGTGACTTCGCCCTCGGACGTTGCGCGATCGAACTCGGCTTCCTTGAGTGCGATCTCGCGCACTCCGACGAAGTTCGCTTCCACCGTCAGGTTCTGTTCAGCTCTCAGATCGATGACCGATTGGAAGCTCTCGGCCACGTCGTCTGACAGGAAATCACGAACTTCCGACAAGTCGCCGGATTCAAAGGCCATCAAGATCATCTCGTAAGCGGCACGCGATCCTTCAAGGAACACGCCGACCTGGAAACCGGGTTCGGCCATTTTCATGGCTGCAAGAGCCTTTGCGCTGGTTGATCCGTCCTCGACGTGATCGGTGATGTCGTGATCCGGACCACCTTCGATCACATCGAACTCGGGGCGGCGCGAAGCACGGTTGGGCGCAGGACCAGAAACGGGAGGTTTTTCAAAACCTTCACGGGTTCCCAGTACGCTGCGCAAGCGAAGGATCAAAAAGACTGCAATGCCAGCCAGAACCAGAAGTTGGATCAGTGAAGAGCTCATTTATCCTCTCGAGCCTTGGGATTTGGGGCGTTCGGCCTCATATGTAGGGTGACGAGGGCAGTGAGTCCACTGGACGCCCTGACGCAAGAGGATGAAATGCGCCTGTTTTTGCTCTTTCTCACGGTTCCGCTCATTGAAATCGCGTTGTTTATACAAGTTGGCGGGCTGATTGGCCTGTTTCCAACGCTCGCAATCGTGATCCTGACCGCAATCGCAGGAACCTTCCTGATCCGGTCGCAGGGTACAGCTGTCATGATGCAGCTTCGCGAAACCATGGAAGACCTTCGGGACCCAACCGAGCCACTGGCGCATGGTGCGATGGTGCTTTTTGCAGGGGCTTTGTTGTTGACGCCCGGCTTCTTCACCGATGCCTTGGGTCTTTCGCTGATGGTCCCCGGTGTTCGCTCTCGCGTTTTTCAATTCATTCGAAAACGCGTTGTTGTTCAGGATTTACGGTATGTGACCGCCGAGCGCCCGTCCGAAACCGTCATTGATGCAGAATATGAGGACCTGGACGCCCCTAAGGGACCGTCAGGGTGGACGCGCCATTGAGCCATTTTTGCGCCTCTGCTAGATAGAGAGACGCGAATTTGAGGAATCCAAACGGAGACACATAGATGGCCGAGACCGAGAACGGCGCCGCAACACCGCAACTGCCGCAGATGAAAATCCTGGGACAGTTCATCAAGGACATGTCCTTTGAAAACATTCTGAGCCGGAAGCCCATCGCCGGACAGGTCCAGCCTGACATTCAGGTGCAAGTGGCGTTGGACGGTCGCAAGGGTGGTGCCGAGAACCAGTATGAAGTGGTCTCGAAGTACAACATCACCTCGAAGAACAAGGACTCTGACGATGTTCTGTTCGTGCTCGAGCTTGAATACAGCGGCTTGTTTCACATCGAGAACATCGCTGAAGAGCAGCTGCACCCGTTCCTGATGATCGGGTGCCCGCGGATGATTTTCCCATTTGTTCGCCGGATTGTCAGCGATCTGACGCGTGATGGTGGTTTCCCGCCGCTGAACCTCGACAACATCGATTTCGTCCAGCTTTATCGCCAGCAGTTGGCGCAACGTCAGCAGGAACAGGCTTCCGAGACGCCAGTTAGCTGAGCTTAGACCAGATCGCATTCTCGCCCATGCCGCTGACAAATGCGGCGTGGGCTTCTTTTTCGGCGTCAGTCAGTCGCGACGGCAAGGGTGTTGTCCGCGCCGAGACACGTTTGACCTCGATCGATTTTGTCGGACCCGACGATTGAGTTGCGTCAGCCAGAACCAAGTCCGGCTGTCGACCGCCGATCAGCTCCAGATAAACTTCGGCCAGAATTTCGCTGTCCAACAGCGCGCCGTGCAGTGTTCTGGCCGAGTTATCAATTCCATACCGGCGACAGAGTGCATCAAGCGAGGCTGGCGAGCCGGGAAATTTCCGACGCGCCATCTCAAGAGTGTCGATGGCCTGCTCCCACGGAAGTTGCGGTTTGCCCAGCCACTTCAGTTCCGCATTAAGGAACTTCATATCGAATGCCGCGTTGTGGATGACCAGCTTCGCATCACCGATGAAGGCCAGAAAGTCGTCCGCAACCTTCGAGAACACCGGCTTGTCGCGCAGAAAGTCATAGGTCAGGCCATGAACGTCGACGGCATCCTGAGGCACGTCACGTTCAGGATTGATGTATTGGTGATAAGTGTTTCCCGTTGGCACGTGGCCATTCAGTTCAACCGCGCCGATTTCAACCAATCGGTCGCCGGTTTCCGGATCAAACCCCGTCGTCTCGGTGTCGAGAACGATTTCCCGCATCTTCTGCCCTGTCTTTCGCCTGCTCTATGACAGTCTTAACGGCGTCGCGGGCGGCTTCAAGGGATGACGTCTCAATCACGATGTCCGCGCGGCGCCGTTTCTCGGTATCAGCGATCTGTTTGGACTTTAGCGCAAGAAACTTGTCCTCGGTCATGCCCGGCCGTGCAAGAACACGCCGATTCTGCTCCGCCTCATCAATCGAAACGACGACAACCATATCGACGCTGCGGTCCTCGCCAGTTTCGAAAAGGAGAGGAATGTCGAGGACGACAATCTTTTCGTTGGCAGCTTCAATAAAAGTGCGCCGGTCTTCAGCGACCAAAGGATGGACAACCTGCTCAAGCCGAGTAAGCGCTGTGGGGTCGGACTTTATCCAGTCCGAGAGAATTTGTTTGTCGACGGCACCATCAACGATGCTTTGCGGGCACAACGCATGAATAGGCTCAACAGCAGAGCCGCCTTTTTCATAGAGGCGCGCGACAACAGCATCGGCATCCCAGACGGGAATACCTTCATCGCGAAACATCTGGGCCGTGGTCGACTTCCCCATGCCGATGGAGCCGGTCAATCCAATGACGAAAGGGGACATCAGCCCAGAACCACACGTCGCAACTCTTCGTCGATTTCCGGCTTTTGATCGAACCAACGTTCAAAACCCGGAGCCGCCTGATAGAGAAGCATGCCCAACCCGTCGACCGTTCTGCACCCAATCGATTTCGCATGTGCCAGCAGCGGTGTTTCCAATGGTGTATAGACCAGGTCAGTCACCACAGCGTCGCGCCCAAGGCCATCCAGCGGAATGCGCATTTCGGGGTGACCTGTCATGCCAAGCGACGAGGCATTCACAACGGTCTTTGCTCCATCCAGCATGTTGCCCGCCTGAACCCAATCATACACGGTAATTTTCTGGCCGAATTCCTGCTGCAAGCTCTCGGCCCGATTTTTGGTTCGATTTGTAATTCGAACTTCTGGGGCGCCCGCATCAATCAAAGACGAAAGCACGGCCCGCGCAGCGCCGCCTGCTCCTATCACAGCAGCTGGGCCGCTTTTCGGATCCCAGTCGGATGCGCCTTGGCGCAGGTTCTCCAAAAATCCGTAGCCATCAGTGTTATCGCCGTGGATCTTGCCATCGGGCCGGAAGATCAGGGTGTTCACCGAACCAATCAACGCGGCCCGATCTGATACAAGGTCGGCAATTGCCATCACATGTTCTTTGTGCGGAATGGTGACGTTGACCCCGACAAAACCAAGACGCGGCAAGAAGCGCACCGCTTCCTCCAGGTCGCCCGAGGCAATTTCCATCGGTATGTAATGCCCGGGTATGCCGTACTTGCGCAGCCAGTAGCCATGCAACCGAGGGGACCGGGAATGTGCAATCGGCGTTCCGATCACGCCAGCCAAAGGAATCCGTTGAGTGCTCATGACCTCAGCGTGCCGCGCAACGTGAGATAGGACAAGAGTTCGAGAAGCGGCAGGCCCAAGACATTGAAATGGTCACCCTCAATTCGTGTGAACAGACGTGGTCCTTCTTCTTCAAGTTTATAGCATCCAACGGCGTGCTTGATGCTGTCCCAATTGCGATCGACATAGGCACCGACCCAGTCGTCACTCAGGTTCCGCATGAACAAGCGGACCTGCCCGATATGACGCCAGACTGGTTTGGCATCGTCATAAACAACGGCTGCTGACAGCAAAGTATGCTTTTGGCCGCTCATGCTTCTCAACAATGCGATAGCATCGTCGGGGCTCTCTGCCTTGGACACGAGTTGACCGTTAAGGTCCAAAACCTGATCACATCCAACCACCAGTCTGTCTGGATGCTTCATCGCCACCTTACGTGCTTTCGCTTCTGCAAGAGCATCAGCAATATCGCGTGGCGCGACCTGCTCGGCGAGTAGGGATGCCTTTATCGCATCTTCATCGATTGCGGCTGTAACAACGTCAAAAGGAACACGTGACCGGCGCAAAAGGTCGGCTCGGATTTCAGACCCAGATGCAAGAATGATGCCGCTCATGTGGGTAAGCCTGTGAGTTATCGCGAGCGTGTGCTGTGTATGTTGGGGATGTTCTGGGTTGTCCAGCACGGCCCCCTCGTGTTTCACGGATCTGCCAAGACGGAGTGGGTGACTTATCCTTTGTTGATAGTCTCTCATCCGGGCTGGGGCTATCTCAGACCCAGGGCGTTTCAGGGAAATCTACCCACAGTTTGATACACCTATAGGAGACAACATATTTTATGTTTTTCAGTGTGTTAAGATTGTCTCCAAGTAGTGTAAGCGAATTTTCCACACGGACCGCAAGCTGTGCTTATCTCTGAGGATACCAGATGAATTCGACTTATCCCTTCCCCCTACAACCACGACTCTCCTTATTTCTTTCTTTTCATTTTATGTGCTGAGAGATATGGCGAGTTTGATATGACTGACTTCCTCGCTTCGGCTTATCCTTGGATCAAATCCCTTCATGTGATCTCGGTCATCGCTTGGATGGCCGGCTTGTTCTATCTGCCCAGGCTGTATGTCTACCACGTTGAACAAGTTGGCGACAGCGGCGAGACACACGAGATGTTCATGACGATGGAGCGCCGGCTGCTGCGGGCCATTATGAACCCTGCTATGATTGGGACATGGGTGTTTGGACTGATGCTGGTCTTCACACCTGGTATCGTCGATTGGGGGTATGCTTGGCCTTGGGCAAAGGCTTTGTCGGTTCTCGGCATGACATGGTTTCACCATTGGCTTGGTCTTCGGCGCAAAGACTTCATGGCTGGGACGAACAGTCTGACTGGTCGAAACTATCGGATAATGAATGAAGTTCCGACTGTGCTTTTGATCGTCATCGTCTTTGCTGTGATCGTTAAATTCTAAGATCTGTTGACTCGGACCAACGGTCCACCTATCTCCGAACCCCAAGGTTCCGTCCTGGCGCCCCGTGATCTTCACGCTTTACATCGTTGTCTTCACCTTCCGAGCAGGAGAGGTATCGCCGTGTCCAATCGTTTGAATTTGGCTGAACTGAAATCGCAATCTCCGAAAGAGCTTCTGTCGTTGGCAGAGGAGCTGGAGATCGAGAACGCGTCGACCATGCGCAAGGGCGAGATGATGTTCTCGATCCTGAAAGAGCGTGCCGATGAAGATTGGACGATCGGCGGTGATGGCGTTCTGGAAGTGCTTCAGGATGGGTTCGGGTTTCTGAGATCGCCGGAAGCGAACTACCTGCCCGGCCCGGATGACATCTACGTATCGCCCGAGATGATCCGCCAGTTCGCGCTTCGTACCGGAGACACTGTGGAAGGCGTGATCCGTGAGCCCAACGATGCGGAGCGCTACTTCGCGATGACGAAGGTTGAAAAGATCAACTTCGAAGACCCCGAGAAGGCGCGGCACAAGGTCAGCTTTGATAACTTGACGCCTCTCTATCCGGACGAGCGTCTGAAAATGGAGATCGAGGATCCCACGATTAAGGACAAGTCTGCGCGCGTGATCGACCTTGTCGCGCCGATCGGGAAAGGCCAGCGTTCGTTGATCGTTGCACCGCCGCGGACCGGCAAGACAGTGATCCTGCAGAACATCGCGCATTCGATCGAAACCAACCATCCGGAATGCTACCTGATCGTTCTGCTGATCGATGAACGGCCGGAAGAAGTGACCGACATGCAGCGCTCGGTTAAGGGCGAGGTCGTGTCGTCGACATTCGATGAACCAGCAACGCGACACGTGGCCGTCAGTGACATGGTCATCGAAAAGGCAAAGCGCTTGGTCGAGCACAAGCGTGACGTGGTCATCTTGTTAGACTCGATCACGCGTCTGGGTCGCGCGTTCAACACTGTGGTCCCGTCTTCCGGTAAGGTCCTGACGGGTGGTGTCGATGCCAACGCCTTGCAACGCCCAAAGCGCTTCTTCGGCGCGGCGCGGAACATCGAAGAGGGCGGATCGCTGACGATTATCGCCACGGCACTGATCGAAACCGGCAGCCGTATGGACGAGGTGATCTTCGAAGAATTCAAGGGAACGGGTAACAGCGAAATCGTTCTGGACCGCAAGGTTGCCGACAAGCGGGTTTATCCGGCGATGGACATCCTCAAATCCGGCACACGGAAAGAGGACCTGCTGGTCGACAAGAACGACCTGCAGAAGACATTTGTCCTGCGCCGCATCCTGAACCCGATGGGAACAACCGACGCCATCGAGTTCCTTTTGTCGAAGCTCAAGCAGACCAAAACAAACTCTGAGTTCTTCGATTCAATGAACACCTAATTTTCTGTTTAATTACAGAAGGTTAATGTGAAATGGACACGATATTCGCTCTTGCATCAGCGAGAGGTAAATCAGGTGTTGCCGTCGTTCGGGTTTCTGGCCCCAAGGCGTTTGAGGCCGTAGGTACCCTGTGTCGTTCGACGGCGCCGCGCAAAGCGACGGTTCGGAAACTGTGGGATGACGGGCGTCTTCTGGATGAAGCTGTCGTGGTCTCGTTCCCGGGTCCCGGAAGTTTCACCGGTGAAGATGTCGTCGAACTGCACCTGCATGGTTCCGTGGCCACGGTCGCAGCCGTGTTGGAAACATTGTCGCGCAAAGAAGATCTGCGCCAAGCCGAGCCGGGAGAGTTCGCGCGCCGTGCGCTTGAGAACGAACGTTTGGATGTCGCGCAGATCGAGGGCCTTTCCGATCTTATCGAAGCTGAAACCGAAGCACAGCGGGTTCAGGCATTGCGTGTTTTGTCCGGCGTAATCGGAGAGAAGGTAGCTCGTTGGAGATCGAACCTGACCCGCGCGGCGGCATTGATAGAAGCCACGATCGACTTCGTGGACGAGGATGTGCCGGTCGACGTATTGCCGGAGGTGTTAGAGCTGGTCTCAGCCGCGCAGTTAGACCTTCGTCAGGAACTCTCAGGTTGGTCCGTTGCGGAACGTATCCGGGAGGGGTTCGAGGTGGCCATCGTCGGGCCGCCGAATGCCGGTAAGTCGACCTTGTTGAACGCGCTCGCCGGGAGGGAAGCGGCGATCACGTCAGAGGTGGCTGGTACGACGCGGGACGTTATTGAAGTCCGCATGGACCTTGATGGTCTGCCGGTCACGCTTCTGGATACGGCCGGCATCCGTGAAGCCGATGATCATGTAGAGAGTATCGGTGTTTCGCGTGCTCTCGAGCGCGCGTCTATGGCCGACCTGCGGGTGATCTTGGACACGGGCGGCGGACTTGTGTTGCCTGCTTTGCCTCACGATATCGTTGCGGTGCCGAAGTCTGATGTCGGACCTGGCGATTTTTCTGCACTGACAGGCGACGGTTTGGACGAGTTGGTTGGCCGCATATCATCAGTATTGTCAGCGCGCGCGAGTTCGGCGGGCATTCTGGTTCGGGAGCGGCATCGGGTTGCGGTGGAGGCAGGCATTAGTGCTTTGGATATCGCGTTGGATCGGATAGAGACCTCACCAGAATTGGCCGAGTTGGTGGCGGAGGACGTCCGCAACGCGATCCGGTCGCTGGACGTTTTGGTTGGGCGTGTTGACGTAGAGAACTTGCTCGACGAGATATTCTCGAGCTTTTGCATCGGCAAGTAGAGGCAGTGTTTCACGTGAAACAATATGACAAGGATGTTGTGGTTGTCGGCGGTGGACATGCCGGCACGGAAGCGGCCCACGCGGCTGCGCGCCTTGGCGCGCGCGTTGCCCTTGTGACGCTGAAGGCCAGCGCGATTGGCGTGATGTCGTGCAACCCCGCGATTGGTGGTCTTGGCAAAGGCCATCTGGTTCGCGAGATCGATGCGCTTGATGGTGTGATGGGCCGCGTGGCCGACAAGGCCGGTATCCAGTTCCGCCTGTTGAACCGGCGCAAAGGCCCTGCTGTACAAGGTCCGCGTGCGCAAGCGGATCGCGACATTTACCGTGTCGAGATGCAGAAGGAGATGGCATCGGCTCAAGGGATCGAGGTCGTCGAGGCAGAAGTCTCTGATTTCATCCTTGAGGGAGATCGAGTTTCCGGCGTTGTTCTGAAGGATGGGTCAACGATCACATCGGCCGCGGTTGTCCTGACGACCGGGACGTTTTTGCGTGGCGTGATCCACATCGGCGACGTGTCCCGACCCGGTGGTCGGATTGGCGAGGACCCATCAGTCAAGCTTGCCGAACGCATCGATGATTTTGGCCTGCCGCTTGGCCGATTGAAGACAGGTACGCCGCCGCGGCTTAAAAGTGCTTCGATCGATTGGAGTATTTTGGAGGAGCAGCCCGGAGATGACGATCCGGTGCTTTTCTCGTTCATGTCGCGTTCGGTGTCGGCGCGACAGGTGTCCTGTGGGATCACGCATACCAACGCTGGGACACATGAGATTATCGCGAAGAACCTGCATCGTTCGGCGATGTATGGCGGGATGATTGATGGGGTTGGACCCCGCTATTGCCCGTCGATCGAAGACAAGGTCGTCCGGTTTTCGGACAAGGACTCGCATCAGGTTTTTCTGGAACCCGAAGGGCTCTCGTCAGATCTGGTCTATCCGAATGGAATTTCGACGTCGCTTCCAGCCGAGGTGCAGGAGCAATACGTTCATTCGATGCGTGGGTTGGAACATGCGGAAATTGCCCAACCAGGCTATGCGATCGAGTACGATTACGTCGATCCTCGGACTCTGACATCTACTCTGCGGGTATCTGATGTGCCCGGTTTGTTTCTGGCGGGTCAAATCAATGGCACGACGGGCTACGAGGAAGCGGCGGCTCAAGGTCTGGTGGCTGGGCTTAATGCGGCGTCCGTGGCGCTTGGACGGGATCCTATCCGATTTGGCCGCGAATCCTCATATATCGGTGTGATGATCGACGATCTCATCACGCGCGGCGTCAGCGAGCCGTATCGTATGTTCACGTCGCGGGCCGAGTTTCGTTTGTCGCTGCGCGCAGATAATGCCGATCAACGCCTGACGCCTCTCGGTATCGAGTCCGGATGTGTCCATGAAGGGCGTAAGAAGAGCTTTCTTAAGAAAATGGAGCTTCTGGAGACGGCGAGGGACCAGTTGGCGGAGACTACGTTCAGTCCTCAGATGGCTTCGCAACATGGGGTGCGCATTGCGGCCGATGGACGGAAGCGAACGGGATTGGAGATGTTGGCCTTTGCAGACGTGTCCTTTGAGGCTTTGCTTGAAATGAACGCTGATCTCGCTTCGGTTCCGGTTGAGGTGCGGGAGCAGCTTAAGTGCGACGCACTGTATGCGCAGTATCTGGAAAGGCAGGCCCGCGATGTCGAGAATTTGCGGCGGGACGAGGGTCATCGCATTCCGCAAGATTTCGACTATGACGGTCTGAGCGGTCTTTCCAACGAATTGAAGACCAAGCTGAAGGCAGTGCGGCCTGAAACGCTTGGCCAGGCTGGGCGTGTCGAGGGGATGACCCCGGCCGCCTTGACGCTGGTGCTGGCCAAGCTTCGGCAGCTGGATCGTAAACGCGCATGAATGACCTTGGCGAGCAATTCGATGTTTCACGTGAAACATTGGAAAAGCTCGAAGCATATGCAGACCTTCTGCGGCGCTGGAATCGTAAGATCAATCTGGTCTCTCCGACGACAATTGATGATCTGTGGAGCAGGCATTTCGTTGATTCAGTACAGCTCTTCCACTTAGTGGAATGGAAGGGTCACTGGGTTGATCTGGGCAGCGGCGGTGGTTTTCCGGGGCTTGTGGTTGCCATTCTTGGTGATCAAGGCGGTGATCGAAAAATGACGCTGGTCGAAGCCGATCTTAGAAAGGCGACGTTTCTGAGAACTGTCATCCGAGAGCTTGAGTTGAGCGTTGTGGTGGTTTCAGAGCGCATTGAACAGGCAGCACCATTAAGCGCCGACGTTCTGTCAGCTCGAGCGCTCGCACCCCTCGTAAGTCTTCTTGGGTTTGCGGAACGACACCTTGCTAAAACCGGCAAGGCGGTATTCCCGAAAGGCGAAAGAGCAATGGAAGAAGTTTCGCTGGCACTTGAACACTGGCACTTCACCTGCGAAACTCATTCAAGCATAACAGATGCAAAATCCACCATCCTTTGTATCGGAGATATCGCGCGTGTCTGATCCAACGCGTCCGCCCCAGCCTCGTATTATGTCCATTGCCAACCAGAAGGGCGGTGTTGGCAAGACAACGACCGCGATCAACCTTGGCGCAGCATTGGCTGAAGAAGGACACAACGTTCTGTTGGTCGATCTGGACCCACAAGGCAATGCGTCTACTGGCCTCGGGGTGTTGCCCGAGGACCGGACTTTCACGACATACGACCTTTTGCTTGAAGAAGCGCCGCTGTCTGACGTCATTCGTAGCACGACCGTTGAAGGTTTGCTGCTTGCGCCGTCGACGACGGATCTCAGCTCGGCGGATATTGAGATGATGTCGATCGAGAAGCGAAGCTTTCTTTTGTATGACGCGCTGCGCCAGCCTGCGATCGATGCTTATGAGCTTGATTTCATCCTGATCGATTGTCCACCATCGCTGAGCCTGTTGACGATCAATGCAATGGTCGCGTCTGACTCGATCCTGATCCCTCTGCAAAGCGAGTTCTTCGCGCTCGAGGGATTGTCCCAGCTTATGCTGACCGTGCGGGAAGTCAGGCAGGGGGCAAACCCGGATCTGCGGATCGAAGGCGTTGTCCTGACAATGTATGATGGGCGAAACAACTTGAGCCAGCAGGTCGAAGAGGATGCGCGCGAGACTTTGGGTGGGCTGGTCTATCAGACCATCGTTCCTCGGAACGTACGGATTTCCGAAGCGCCGTCTTATTCGATGCCAGTGATTTCTTACGATCCCATGTCGAAAGGCGCGATTGCCTATCGTAAGCTGGCACAAGAAGTGGTAGAAAAAAGAGCAACAGCTACATCATAGGGTAGGTCAGATGGCACAGAAAGCAGAGCGTCGGGGATTGGGTCGCGGTCTTTCCGCCTTGATGGCAGATGTCGATACAGCACCTGCAAATGATGCCAAGCCAGCCGAGCGCAAGGCCGAGACTTTGATTGATGTCGCGCAGATTTCGCCGAACCCGGATCAGCCGCGCCGAACCTTCGCTGAAGATGCGTTGAATGACCTTGTAGCTTCAATTCGCGAAAAAGGGATCATCCAGCCTTTGATCCTGCGCCGCGACCCTCGCAATCCCGAGGGGTATGAAATCGTCGCCGGTGAACGCCGTTGGCGCGCTGCGCAGAGAGCACAGTTGCACCAGGTTCCTGCGATCGTTCGTGACCTGGACGATACCGAGGTTCTTGAGCTTGCCCTGATCGAGAACATCCAGCGCGATGATCTGAATGCCATTGAAGAGGCGCGCGCTTATCGCCAGTTGATGGATCGGTTTGGTCATACGCAGGAGAAACTTGCAGAAGCCCTTGGCAAAAGCCGCAGCCACATTGCCAACCTTTTGCGGCTTCTCAACTTGCCAGACGACATTCTTGATATGGTTGTTCGGGGCGATTTGTCGGCGGGTCATGCGCGGGCCTTGATCAACTCAGACGATCCACATGGGCTTGCGGCGCTTGCGATCAAGAAGGGCCTGTCGGTTCGTGATGTCGAGAAGCTCGCAAAGGCGCCAAAAGAGAAAAAGGCTGAAATGCTTCAGCCCGCAAAGGATGCGGACACGGCGCTTCTTGAGAAAGATTTGAAGGCGGCGTTGGGTATGAAGGTCACGATTGACCACACGCCTGGAGGCGAAAGTGGCACGCTGCGCATTTCGTACAAGACGCTGGAAGACCTGGACGAAGTCTGTCGCCGCTTGTCGGCGGTTGATGGCGGCAAAGTCTAAGTCAGAAGTTCGCGGATAACGGCATTCAGAAGCAGTTTGCCGTTGGCAGTTGCGCGAACGGTGTCTGTCTCATTGTCGATATCCAGCATTCCAATTTCATATAAGTAATTGAATTTATTACTATATTCCGAACACTCCGAGAGCTTCACACCTCGGTTCAACCGCAACCCCATCATGAGACGCTCTTCAACAGCATCCTTATTCGACAGCACGCGCCGGACTGACTGGCCTGATCCATTTGCAACGGCAGCAAGCCACATGTCGGGTGAAAGATGGGTTTCCGTCGCGATCCGCTGACCATTCAGCGTGTATCGGCCATGTGCGCCCGGTCCCACGCCGACCCAATCATGTCCCTGCCAATAGATCAGATTGTGCCGCGACTCTTCGCCGGGTTTGGCATGGTTGGACACTTCGTAGGACTTCAGTCCCGCCGCTTCGGTCAGCGATTGGGTCAGATTGAACATGTCTGCCGACTTGTCTTCATCGGGCAAACCACCGATACGCCCCCTCTCAAACCGGTCACCGAAGGCCGTTCCCGGTTCGATGGTCAACTGGTACAGCGACAGATGGCCAGTCGCCAGTTCCAGCGCTTCTGAAAGCTCGTCATTCCAGGCGTCCAGTGTTTGGTCTTGCCGGGCATAGATCAGATCGAACGAAACACGACTGAAATGCTTGTTTGCAATCTCGATCGCGGCTCGCGCTTCGTCCACCGAATGCAGGCGACCAAGGCGAACCAGGTCTTCGGCATTCAGCGACTGCACCCCGATTGACACTCTGTTCACGCCAGCATCGGCAAGCTCGGCAAATCGACTGGCCTCGACCGAGGTCGGATTGGCCTCAAGCGTGATTTCAATATCGTTGGCAAACGACCACGCCGCTCTTGCCTCGGATATCACACGATCTACCGTGTCCGGCTCCATCAGGCTGGGGGTACCACCACCAAAGAAGATCGACTTCAAGGGTTGGCCGGGCACCTCGGCTTTCGATCGTCGGATCTCCTGGGTCAGCGCGTCAGACCAGGCCCGATGATCGACGCGGTTTGAGACATGACTGTTGAAGTCGCAATAGGGGCATTTGGCTTGGCAGAAAGGCCAATGCACATAAAGCCCAAAACCCCTTTTGAAGGTCATTCAGCGAACGCGGCTTTGAGTTTCCTGAACGCATCTGCCCGGTGGCTCATCCGGTTCTTTTCCCAACGGTCCATCTCGCCAAACGTTTGATCGTACCCGTCCGGCACAAAGATCGGATCATACCCGTGGCCTTGTTCGCCTCGCATTGGCCACGTCACGCGCCCTTCGGCGGTTCCCGGGAACACTTCGTCATGCCCATCCGGCCACGCCAGAACGAATGTGCAGCAAAAGCGCGCGGTCCACGGTTCGGCAACTCCGCTTGTCAGCAATTCATTATGCGTCCTGTTCATGGCCATGACAAAATCGCGACCATTCGGCGTTTCGGCCCAATCGGCAGTGTATACGCCGGGCGCGCCGTTCAATGCGTCTATCTCGATACCGGAGTCATCGGACAATGCGGGCAACCCAGTTGCCTTTGCGGCAGCATGTGCCTTAATGCGCGCATTCTCGACGAAGGTCGTGCCGGTTTCCTCGGGCTCGGGCAAGCCTTTCTCGGCGGCACTGACCACATCAATGCCGAAGTCGGACAAGAGATCGCTGATCTCTTCCAGCTTGCCGGCATTGTGAGTTGCAACCAGAAGCGTCTTATCCCGGAACCGTCTCACCCTGCGACCGCCGCATTTTGCGCCGCAACCAGTTCGGCGATCCCGCTTTCGGCGAGATCAAGCAAGCTGGACATCTGTTCGCGCGAATAGGTCGAGCCTTCCGCCGACATCTGGACTTCAATCAGCTTGCCAGAGCCGGTGAGCACGAAGTTGCCATCAACACCAGCTTCGCTGTCTTCCGGATAGTCAAGATCGACCACCGGCTGCCCGGCATAAAGTCCGCAAGACACCGCCGCAACGTTATCCAGCAACGGGTCCGATTGGATCATGCCAGCAGAAAGCAGCTTGTTCACCGCCAGCCGCAACGCGACCCAACCCCCTGTGATTGAGGCACAACGCGTTCCGCCATCAGCCTGGATCACGTCGCAATCCACGATGATCTGACGCTCACCCAAGGCTGGGCGATCAACGGCTGCGCGCAAACTGCGCCCAATCAAGCGCTGGATTTCTTGTGTCCGACCCGACTGACCATTCTTGGCTTCGCGGCGACCCCGTGTGTGGGTTGCGCGTGGCAACATGCCATATTCCGCGGTAACCCAACCAAGCCCCGAGTTCTTCATCCAAGGCGGCACACGTTCGTCGATCGACGCGGTGCACAGAACATGCGTGTCGCCACACTTGATCAGACACGACCCCTCGGCATGCCGGGTCACATCGGTTTCGATGCTGATGTTTCGCAGTTCGGTCGTCTCTCTGCCGGATGGCCGCATGATCTCACCTCGTGTTGATCGTTCGGGTCATAGTCTTCGACCCATTTCCCTTCAACCCCGATTGACGGCGGCGCAGCTTCTCCTTTAATTGGTGCGCCCCGCCACCATGACTTGATTCATGACCAACACAGGTAAGCTTCTGGAAGAGATGAACGATCGCTCGCGCGAAGTCTTTCGCCGTGTGGTCGAAGGCTATCTTGAATCGGGCGTACCGGTTGGCTCGCGCAGCCTGACGCGGGAGATGAACGAAAAAGTCAGCGCGGCGACCATTCGAAACGTGATGCAGGATCTCGAGTATCTGGGATTGCTGGCAGCGCCGCATGTTTCTGCCGGACGCGTGCCGACAGAGGCCGGGCTGCGGCTGTTTGTCGACGGTCTGCTGGAGGTCGGTGATCCGGCCGAGGCAGACCGTGATGCGATCGAAAGCCGGCTGACGGAAAACGATGCCGATGTTTCGCACATCCTTGACCGGGTCGGGTCGGCCTTGTCCGGTGTCACCCATGGCGCCAGCCTGGTGTTGGCCCCGAAGCATGAAGCGCCGTTGAAGCATATCGAGTTTGTTAGCCTCGCGCCCGAGCGTGCGCTTGCTGTTCTTGTCTTTGCCGACGGCCATGTCGAGAACCGCTTCTTTCAGCCGCCCCCTGGCCAAACGCCCAGTTCCTATCGCGAAGCAGCGAACTTTCTGAATGCTTTCGTTGCGGGCCATACGCTTTCTGAGCTTGAGACCGTCTTGAAGTCCGAGATTTCGAAGCGACGTCAGGAATTGGACAGCGTTGCGCGCGACCTTGTAGAGAGTGGTGCTGCGTTCTGGGAAAACGAAGGCACCGTTTACGAGCGGCTTATCGTGCGTGGAAGATCAAACCTTCTGGCGGGAAGTGCCGAAGAGGAAGAGCTGGAGCGTATCCGCGAACTGTTTGACGACCTTGAACGCAAGCGGGACATCGCCGAGTTTCTGGAACTGACCGACCAAGGGGAAGGCGTCCGGATATTTATCGGCTCCGAGAACAAGCTTTTTTCACTTTCTGGTTCCTCTTTGGTGGTCTCTCCCTATATGAACGCGGACCGGAAGGTTATCGGAGCGGTGGGTGTTATTGGACCGACCCGCCTGAACTATGGACGGATCGTTCCAATCGTTGACTACACGGCCCAGATGGTGGGCCGCCTGATTGCAGATCGAGGGCAACAATGAGTGACGCAGAGGCAAAGAAACCAGCGGTCGAAGAAGAGCTGATCGACATCACGGACCCGGACTCGCTGGAAGAGCCGGAGACTGATGAGCTGATCCTTTCGCTTCAGACTGAGCGCGACGAGTTCAAGGACAAGTTCATGCGCGCGCTGGCGGATGCCGAGAATTCGCGGAAGCGATCGGAACGGGATCGGCGCGAAGCCGAACAGTATGGTGGATCGAAGCTTGCCCGTGATCTGCTGCCCGTTTTCGACAACATGAAGCGCGCCGTTCAGGCCGTTCCCGAGGAAGCACGCGAGTCGTCAAAAGCCATGATTGAAGGCGTTGGACTGACGATGCGCGAGTTGATCAGTGTCTTCAAAAAGCATGGAATTGAACCGATCTCGCCCGAGGTTGGCGACAAGTTCGACCCCCAGCTTCACGAAGCCATGTTCGAAGCGCCGGTTCCCGGAACCAAGGCGGGCGACATCATTCAGGTCGAGGCCGATGGTTTCATGCTGCATGACCGCCTGCTGCGTCCGGCGCGCGTTGGCGTCAGTTCAATGGTTGGCAGCTAGGCGTCGTTCAGCCCCGCCTTCAAGTCATAGAGTAGCGACAACGCCTCGCGCGGTGTGAGGTCGTCGGGATTGATCTCGGATAGCCGGGTTTCCACCTCTGACTCTGTCGCGACTTCAACGGGGGCGGTTGCAACCGCCGAGAACAGCGGAAGATCGTCGATCAGGGCTTTCTGGTGGCCTTTGCCCTCGCGCTCTCCTTTCTCTAACGCGTCCAGCACAACCCGCGCCCGCGAAACGACACTGTCAGGCAGTCCGGCCAGCCGCGCCACTTGCACCCCATAACTTCTGTCCGCCGCGCCATGCCGGACTTCGTGAAGGAAAATCACTTCACCGTCCCACTCTTTCACAGCGACCGTTGCGTTATGGGCCCGGTCCAGCCGGTCGGCCAGTTCCGTCATCTCGTGATAATGCGTTGCGAAAAGCGCGCGGCACCGGTTTACGTCGTGCAGATGTTCGAAGGTCGCCCAGGCAATCGACAAGCCATCATATGTCGCGGTGCCTCGGCCGATCTCGTCAAGAATGACCATCGCGCGGTCATCGGCTTGGTTCAAGATTGCCGCTGTTTCAACCATCTCGACCATGAAGGTCGATCGCCCGCGCGCCAGATCATCTGCGGCGCCGACACGGCTGAAGATCTGGCTGACCATACCGATATGCGCGCGTTCTGCCGGGACGAAACTGCCAATTTGCGCCAGCAAGGCGATCAGGGCGTTTTGCCGGAGATAGGTCGACTTACCGGCCATGTTTGGCCCGGTCAGAAGCACAACGGAAGCAGCCTCCTCGTCGGCCAGGCGGCAATCGTTCGCAATGAACGGTGTGCCGCCGTCTCGCTTCAAAGCGGCTTCGACCACAGGGTGACGTCCGCCTTTGACGTCGAACGCCTTGCTGTGATCCACCTCGGGCCGACACCAGCCTGCACTTTGCGCCATAAACGCGAAACCTTGGCTGACATCGAGTTCGGCGAGCGCACGCGCGGCATCCCCAAGCTTTGCCTGACTGTCCAAACATAGCTGTTTTAGTTCGGAATAGAGACGTTTCTCGATCTCCAGCGCCCGCCCGCCCGCGTTCAGTATCTTCGTTTCTAAACTGGACAGATCGACAGTGGTGAAACGAACGGCGCTGGCTGTGGTCTGGCGGTGAATGAAGGTTTCGGACAAGGCGAACATCTTTTCAGCATGCGTCGCGGTGACCTCGATGAAGTATCCAAGGACGTTGTTGTGCTTGATCTTCAGCGACGAGATGCCGGTCTCTTCCGCAAACTGCGACTGCATACCAGCGATAACGCCCCGCCCTTCGTCGCGAAGCTGGCGCGCCTCATCAAGTTCAGCGTCGTAGCCTTGCGCAATGAAACCGCCATCGCGCGCCAGAAGCGGGGGGTCAGCGACAAGGGCATTTTCAAGTTCGGTTTGAAGCTCGTCGAAACCAGCCAGACGATCTGCGATCTTTGGTGCCAGCTTTGCAATTGGTGGCACCTCCGACAACGCGTTACGGATGCTTGCCAGATCGCGTGGTCCGCCGCGGTCAAGGGCCAGCCGTGACAAGGCGCGCTCAATGTCCGGGCAACGCTTGAGACGATCTCGCAGGTTTTCGGCCGTTTCACTGTCATCAATCAGCCGGGCAACGTCCGCTTGCCGCTCGTGGATGGCCTCGAGGTTGCGCGACGGTGCTGAGATCCGCGTTTCCAGAAGACGCCCACCCGCAGCTGTTACGGTGCGGTCGATTGCGGCGAGGAGCGACCCGTCGCGTCCACCTGAAAGAGCACGCGTCAGTTCAAGGTTCCGCCGTGTCGCCGCGTCGATCTGCACGGTTCCCGAGGCGGCCTCGCGCACAGGTGGCCTTAGCAGCGGAAGCTTACCTTTCTGCGTCAGGTCCAGATAGTCGATCAATGCGCCCATGGCCGACAGTTCCGCGCGCGAGAACGTTCCGAACGCGTCCAGACTTTGCACATTCCAAAGGTTGCACAGCCGCTTCTTGCTGGACTGGCTGTCGAAACTTGCCGATGACAATGGGGTCAGTGAAAGCCCCAAATCCGTCTCTAACTCGGCGAAATCGGTGAATCGGCTCTCGGTCACGACGACTTCGCTTGGTGCCAATCTTGCCAGTTCGGGGCCAAAGCGGACGGCGCTGGTTTGCAGCACGCGCAATTCACCGGTTGAAATATCGACCCAAGCCAATGCGGCGTCGTCTCTGACTTCGGAGATTGCCACCAGGAAGTTGTGCCGCCGCGCCTCCAGCAGGGAATCCTCGGTCAGAGTGCCGGGCGTGACCAGGCGGACGACACCGCGTTTCACCACCGCTTTCGAGCCGCGTTTCTTCGCCTCGCTCGGGTCCTCCAATTGCTCGCAAACCGCAACGCGAAACCCTTTGCGAATGAGCGTCAGCAGGTACCCTTCAGCCGAGTGAACCGGCACGCCGCACATTGGAATATCTTCGCCAAGATGTTTGCCGCGTTTGGTCAGGGCAATGTCGAGAGCTTCGGCAGCCGAAACCGCGTCGTCGAAGAACAACTCGTAAAAGTCGCCCATTCGATAAAACAAAAGCGCATCCTTGTGCGCTTCCTTGATTTCCAGAAACTGCGCCATCATCGGGGTGACGGCCGCATTTGCCGTTGTCACTGCTCATTCCCCCAAGGTCGTTTGGCCGAGTCTAACGACCCGGCCAACGAGGGAAAAGCGAAAAACCTCAGCTTGCGAAGGGTGCGGAGCTGCCCCAGAGCCGTTTGACCTTCTGGTCACGCTTGCAGGCGTTCCGATAGAATTTGTAGGCGTTCGCCTTGGATTTAGGGCCGCGCCGCGTGATCACGACTTCGGACGATTTGTAGTAGTCCTGGTGATAGGCTTCGGCGTTGTAAAACTTGCTAGCGTTCAGGATCGGGGTCACGATCTTGCGCCCAAGATCCTTCTCGGCCTCGGCTTTTGCTTTCTCGGCTGCTGCGCGCTCGGCGCTGTTGGTCACGAAAATCGCCGTGCGATAGCTTTCGCCCCGGTCGCAGAACTGGCCGCCGGCATCGGTCGGGTCGACAGAACGGAAGAAGAGATAGAGCAACCGATCATAGCTGACTTGCGCGTCGTTATAGCGGATTTCCACAGCCTCATAATGGCCCGTGCCACCGCGGGTGACTTGCTTGTATGTCGGGTTCGCCGTTTTGCCACCGGTATAGCCGGATACGACTTCGCTGACGCCTTTGACCTTTTCAAAGTCACTTTCGACGCACCAGAAGCAGCCGCCAGCGAAATAGGCGCGTTTCTGGGCAGCCTCGGCTGTGGCACACTGGACCATCACGCCTATGGCAATGAAGAACATAAGAAGCGGAGCTTTGACAGCCGTACCGATCATGGGCGAATTCCTTGCATTTGACTGCGCGGACATTGGCTGACGACCGTGCTCCGGTCTATTAACGGGCGCGTGAGGTGACACGAGTGTGAGAGTTGTTTCAAGCGGGGAGGGGGAGAAAGACATGAAGATCGCGATGTGGTCCGGGCCGCGCAATCTGTCGACGGCGATGATGTATGCGTTTGGCAATCGCACGGATTTCAATGTGTGGGACGAGCCGTTTTACGCGGCTTACCTGAAACAGACCGGCATCGATCATCCAATGCGTGAGGACGTTTTGGCGGCCGACGAAACCGATGCAGGCGCCGTAGCCGCTCGGATCAAGGCCGAACAGGGAAACGTGTTTCTCAAACTGATGAGCTTTCACATGTGTCCCGGCTTTCCGTTCGACTGGGCAGATGATTGCGCGCACGCTCATCTGATCCGTCATCCGGCCCGGGTTGTCGCCAGCTATCTGGCCAAGCGCGAGAAACCAACGCTGCGCGATATCGGATTTGAGCAGCAAGTTGCCTTATTCGAGAGGTTTCCGGGCCCTGTCGTCGACACTGCCGCTGTCCGCGAAAATCCGGAAAAAGCCTTGAATAGTCTCTGTTCTGCGCTGTGCATGGCATTTGATCCTGCCATGCTTGGCTGGCCGAAAGGGCCGAAACCGTTTGATGGTGTGTGGGCGGCCCACTGGTACAATGCGGTTCACCAATCCACCGGGTTTGCCGGCGCCGAAGGGCCGCTCCCCCAGTTGACAGGGGAGGCGGCGGATTTGGTGGCACAAGCGCTGCCGTTTTACGAACGCATGAAGTTGGAAGCGATCACTTGAGGCGTCGCTCGCGTGCAGCCAGCAACTTCAACCGCAGCGCGTTAAGCTGAATGAAGCCCTGCGCGTCCTTCTGGTCGTAAGCGCCTGCATCTTCTTCGAAGGTCACATGAGCCTCTGAATAAAGCGAATGATCTGACCAGCGCGCGACCGTGCGTGCCGAGCCTTTGTACAGCTTGACCCGGACCGTGCCCGAGACGTGCTCCTGGCTCTTGTCGATCAGCGCTTGCAGCATCTCGCGCTCGGGCGAGAACCAGAAGCCGTTATAGATCAGCTCGGCATAGCGCGGCATGATCGAATCCTTCAGGTGGCCCGCGCCGGAATCGAGGGTGATTTGTTCGATGCCACGGTGTGCTTCCAGAAGGATCGTACCGCCCGGCGTTTCATAGACGCCCCGCGACTTCATTCCTACGAAACGGTTTTCAACCAGATCTAGGATGCCGACGCCGTGTTTGCCCCCCAACTCGTTCAGCCGTGTCAGAATCGTCGCTGGGGACATCGCCTCGCCATTGATGGCAACGGCGTCGCCTTTCTCGAATGTGATTTCGACCATCTCGGGCGTGTCGGGTGCGTCTTCCGGGCGAGTGATCCGCTGAAGAACGTATTCCGGCGCTTCTTCCGAAGGATCTTCCAGAACCTTGCCCTCTGACGACGTGTGCAGAAGGTTGGCGTCGACCGAGAATGGGGCTTCGCCGCGCTTGTCCTTGGCGATGGGAATTTGGTTCTTCTCGGCAAAGTCGATCAAACGGGTGCGCGAGGTCAGATCCCAGACACGCCACGGCGCGATCACCTTGATATCGGGGTTCAGGGCATAAGCAGAAAGCTCGAAACGCACCTGGTCGTTTCCTTTGCCCGTCGCGCCATGCGACACCGCATCGGCGCCGGTTTCGGCGGCAATCTCGACCAGCCGTTTCGAAATCAACGGGCGGGCGATGGATGTGCCCAGCAGGTACAACCCTTCGTAAAGCGCATTGGCCCGGAACATCGGGAACACGAAATCGCGGGTGAATTCTTCGCGCAGGTCCTCGATATAGATTTCCGAAACGCCCATCATCTCGGCTTTCTTGCGAGCGGGCTCGAGTTCCTCTCCCTGACCAAGATCGGCCGTGAAGGTGACGACCTCGCAATCATACTCGGTCTGCAGCCATTTCAGGATAATCGACGTGTCGAGACCGCCAGAGTAAGCGAGCACAACCTTTTTGGGCGAAGACATTTTGGACCCCTCGGACGCGTGTTGAACGGCGTGCGTTTACGGAATTTTCCGATCAGGGACAAGCGATGCCGTGTCAGCCAAGCAAGCAGGACTTTGACAGAGTGTAGGCTTGCTGGATCGCGGCGATGTCAATGGACGCTGCGGGATCGGCTTTCAGACGGGCTTCCTCGGCTCGACACAGGTCGCCGACGGCATCAAAACCAAGATTCATTGCGCTGCCTTTCAGAAAATGCAGCTTTTCGGCCAAGTCGGTATTGGTCGACAGTTCCTGCAGAACGTCCTCGACTTCTTCGCAGAACAGTTCGAAGACTTCCTCGAAGTCGTCCTCTCCGACCTCTTCCTTGAGTTCGGCGATGCGTGCGGCGTTCAGCATGTGACCTCAACTCGAAGATCGTCGTGTTATATGGGGCCAGCGTTTATAGACATTTAATCGCTGCTCGGCATTGAGAGCATATGACCGCACCCGCGCGCCTTTCCAGATCTAACGAAGTCCCCGCAATATCACCTGTGCTTGTCGTTGATGACAGCAAGGCACAGCGCCGGCTTTTGACGCGTACGCTTGAAAACTGGGGGTACGAAACACTTGAAGCCGGTTCGGGTGAGGAGGCGTTGGAGCTTTGTCGGGTCACGCCATTCGACATTGTCATAAGCGATTGGATGATGCCGGGGATGTCCGGCGCCGAGTTTTGCCGCGCCTTTCGCGCCTCGACTGATCGACCGGCGTTTTTCATACTTCTCACGGCCCAGACCGAGCGTGAGATTCTGGCTGAAGGGTTGGACAGCGGTGCCGACGACTTTCTGTCGAAGCCATTTCACGCTGTAGAATTGCGGGCACGTCTTGGTGCCGGACAGCGCGTGATCCAGTCCCAACAAGCTCTTTCCGCCAAGAACGACATGCTGACCACCACGCTGGAGGAGCTTTCGGACGCCTATGCGGCGATCGAACGGGATCTGAAGGGTGCGCGTGCCTTTCAAGAAGGGTTGGTTCCGGAACGGTTTGTTTCATTTGCCGGTGCCGATGTGTCGCTGTTGTTCCGCTCGAGTGGTCATGTCGGTGGTGATCTGGTCGGCTACTTCCCGGTACGTGACGGGGAGGTCGGGGTCTTTTCTGTCGACGTTTCCGGGCATGGCGTTGCTTCGGCGTTGATGACCGCCCGAATTGCCGGGTATTTCAGCGCCGGTTCGCCTGACCGGAACATCGCCCTGCGGAAGGCGGGAAACGGCTATGAGATGTTGCCGCTTCTGGAGGTATGCTCGCGGTTGAATGACATCCTGATGATGGATGCGGACAGTGACCTCTACCTGACGATGGCCATTGCACGTGTCGATCTGAAACGGCGCCGGGTCGACCTTTGCCAAGCCGGACATCCAAGCCCTGCGATTCAACGAGGCAACGGTGAAATCTCGTTGCCGGACATGTGGAGTACACCGATCGGTTTGCTCGATGTCGGGGATTTCGCGAAGACGACCTTGGAATTCGAGGCGGGGGACCGGTTTATGCTCTATTCTGACGGTCTCACGGAATGCCCGAACCCGGATGGTGAATTGCTGGACGACGAAGGTCTCGAACGGATCATGCGTGGCCATTCTGGAAAGACTGGTTTGGCTTATGTTGATGCTTTGCTGGACAGCCTGACGGACTATCGTGGGAGTGGCGATTTTCCCGACGACATCTCTGCCGCCGTGGTCGAGTTTCGTTAAGTAAAAAGCTGCTTCAGATACATGCGGTCGCCGTCGTTTTCGACCAATTCGATTGCCAATTCTGGTGATGTCCAAATGGCGGTGTGATCCGCTTCGGTGGGCGAACCCACCTGGCGCGCGGGGCGCCCAAAATACACGCGGCAGACCTTCTCGGCCCACAAGTCATACTCGGGCATATATGTGTATCGCCGGAAGACGCCGACGCGCACCAGGCGACCGACACGCCATCCGGTTTCTTCGACAATCTCGCGGTGCAGGGCGGGCAGAACCTGTTCGCCCGGGTCAATGCCGCCGCCGGGCAATTGAAACTCGGGCACCGGTCGACTTTGATGGGTCAGCAGGATCTTTCCATCACGTTCAAGGATGGCATAAGCACCAGGTCGCAGCGTGTATCTGATGCCTGTGCGAACGGCTTCCCCCACACGTGGAATCATGGGATTGGTCCTTTGTGTTTCATACCTATATTGAAGCGACATCATCATCTTGTCAGGACACTGCATGACACTTGGCTCGAAAATTGCCTGGGACGATACCGTTCTGCCATTTCAACTGGACCGAACCGGCACTCGGGGACGTCTTGCGCGGCTTGACGGGTTGCTGCAAAGCGTCTTGGCGCAGCACGACTATCCTGCCCCGATCGAGGCATTGATCGCGGAAGCGGCGCTTCTGACTGCTTTGATCGGCCAGGCAATCAAGCTTCGCTGGAAGCTGTCTTTGCAGGTCAGGGGTGATGGGGCGGCGCGGCTGATCGCGACGGACTTCTATGGGCCGTCGGAGGACGGAGCGCCGGCACAAATCAGGGCTTATGCAAGCTTTGACGAGGATCGTCTGGACCCCAGCGCAGACCCGTTCACGCAGATCGGAAAGGGGTATTTCGCCATCTTGATCGATCAGGGCGAAGGCATGGTTCCCTATCAGGGTATCACGCCGATTGCGGGGGGCTCTCTGTCGGCTTGTGCCGAGACGTATTTTGCCCAATCAGAACAGCTGCCCACGCGATTTGCCTTGAGCTTTGGAAAATCCCAACAGCCGGGCGAAGACATGCATTGGCGCGCAGGCGGTGTCATGCTGCAGCAAATGCCCGAGGCGTCGCCCGAGTTGCAAAGCGGCGGCTCTGGTGAAGGCGGGCTTTTGCTGGCGGCCGACGTATTGGACGACGATGACATGGAGGCGTGGAGCCACGTGAATATCTTGCTCGATACGGCGGAGGAAATCGAATTGATCGGGCCCAGCGTCCAGCCGACAGATCTTTTGGTGCGTCTGTTCCATGAAGATGGGCCACGCGTGTTCGATCCTCAGCCCGTTGAATTCGGGTGTACTTGTTCACCGGATCGGGTGCGCGAGTCTTTGTCGATTTATTCGGCCAAGGACATTGGGCATATGACGACCGAGGAAGGCACCGTGACCGCCGATTGCCAGTTCTGTGGTGCGCATTACGAGTTTGATCCCGGGACATTGGGTTTCGAGGCCAAGGAATGAGCCTGCGGAACCGGCTTTTGAGGGCGATCGAGGCTGGTGCTCTGCCGTCGTCGGATTTTGATCTGAACAAAGGCCGCGCGCCCAAGCCCGAACGACTTCGGGATGCCGGGGTCTTGATTGCAGTTGTCGACGCGGATGAGCCTCGCCTTATTCTGACGAAACGGTCTTCCGCGTTGAAGCATCATCCGGGTCAGATCGCCTTTCCTGGCGGCAAGGTCGAGGAAACGGACGCCGACGTCACGGCGGCAACATTGCGGGAAGCCGAAGAAGAGATTGCTTTGCAAAACGTAGACGTGCTGGGTGCGCTGTCGCCGCATGAGACCGTGACCGGGTTCAATGTCACGCCGGTTCTGGGGCTTGTCGAACCTGGGTATTCTGTCGCTCCGGATACCAGCGAAGTGGCCGAGGTTTTTGAAGTTCCGTTTCACCACGTTCTTGATCCGGAAAACTATATGGTCGAGTCGCGTGTGTGGCGCGGGCAGCCCAGGTATTTCTATACCGTGCCTTGGGGTCCGTATTATGTCTGGGGCGCAACGGCTCGGATGTTGCGCGCTCTTGCGGATCGGATGAACGATGGATCGGATTGAAGCGGACTGGCTTACGGACGCCAAAACGCAAAAGGTGTTCTCGGTTCTGGGGGACCACCCGACATTTGCTGTCGGCGGATGCGTTCGCAACAGCCTGATGGGCATCGAGATCAAGGACATCGATCTGGCAACGCGCGCCATACCGGCAGATGTCATCCGTCTGTCCGAGTCTGCGGGTCTGCGCGTGATCCCAACCGGCGTCGACCATGGTACCGTGACGGTCCTTGTCGAGGATGTTCCGTTCGAAGTGACGACGTTCCGAAGGGACGTGGAAACAGATGGGCGTCGTGCGGTTGTGGCGTTCTCGGACACGATCGAAGAAGACGCGCGCCGCCGCGATTTCACGATGAACGCGGTTTATGCCGATGCAAACGGCGCGCTTCATGACCCGGTGAATGGTCTTCCGGATATTGCGGACCGGCGTGTTCGGTTCATCGAGAACGCCGTGGATCGGATCCGCGAGGACTATCTGCGAAGTTTGCGCTTTTTCCGCTTCAGCGCGTGGTATGGTAACCCGCAGACCGGAATGGACGCCGACGCGCTGGATGCCATAGCGCAAAATATCCCCGGTTTAGAGACGCTTTCCCGCGAGCGCGTGGGTTCAGAACTGTTGCGGCTTCTGGAAGCGCCGGACCCTGTATTCGTCGTCGCGGCTATGCGGACAACTGGTGTGTTGGGTGCCGTCCTTCCGGGCAGCGACGACACCGCGCTTGGACCATTGGTTCACCTGGAAAGCGCGCATGTTCTTGCGCCCGACCCGTTGCGCCGTTTGGCCTGTCTTGGTGGTGACGTCAGAGGCCTCCGTCTGTCCCGTTCGCAACTTTCCCGCGTCGAGGATGTTCAGGCGGCCGGTGCGCTGGCTCCGCATGTGGCGGGGTATCGGTATGGATACGACATCGCGCGCGACGGCGTGTTGCTGATGGCCGCGACCATGGGTCAGGCCGTTGACCTTGATGCGTTGGACGCCGTGCAGCGCGGTGCCGACGCCCAGTTTCCGATAAGGGCCGCAGACTTGATGCCGAAGCTTCAAGGAAAAGCCTTGGGAGATGCTTTGAAGCGGTTGGAAGAACGCTGGATCGACAGCGGTTTCACGCTTTCCCGTGATGCGCTTCTTTCCAAGGGGTGACTTTCCCAAGAAACTCGGTTACGAGAAACCTGCCGCTAAATGGAGGGCATTCGATGATTATCAGGATTCGTTCGACCCACACCTGACTGGTCCGATCCTGTAGGGACGGCGCCGGTCTCGGTGCGCCCCTTTCGTCATGCCCACATTCTTAGCAAGGCTTCCGCCAAATGTTCCGTTTTCTTGAAACACTCGTTGACCCGTATTGCGACTATCCGCACGAGGATCGTCCGCCGACCAAGCTGTGGCCCTTTCTGGCGCGCTATCTGAAACCGTTCCGCAAGGTTTTCGTGGCGACCGGTCTGATCACTGTTGTGGTGGCAGCCATCGAGATCTGGCTGATTGCCTACATCGGTCGATTGGTTGACGTTCTGGCCAGCGCCGATCGCGCCACGTTCTGGCAGGATCATGGGTTGGAAATGGCATTAGTGGCCGTCTTCCTGCTGCTTCTGAGACCCGTGATCCAGATGATGGATGTGGGCCTGTTGAACAATGCGATCCTGCCCAACCTTGGCACCTTGATCCGGTGGCGCGCGCACAGTCATGTCTTGCGCCAATCCGTTGGCTGGTTCGAAAATGACTTCGCCGGGCGCATCGCCAACCGGATCATGCAGACGCCACCCGCGGCGGGCGAGGCCGTGTTCCAGGTCTTTGACGCGATGGCCTATGCCTCGGCCTATGTGATTGGTGCGTTGATCTTGTTGGGTGATGCGGACCCACGTTTGGCGATACCGTTGTTTGTCTGGCTCGTGCTTTATGGGTTCCTCGTTCGCTGGACCGTGAAGCGCGTGACGCCTGCGTCTCAGGCGTCGTCGGATGCTCGCAGCAAAGTCACCGGGCGCGTGGTCGACAGCTATACGAATATCCACTCGGTCAAGATGTTTGCGCACACGAACGGCGAACAGGAATACGCCAAGGACGCCATCGAGAACGCGCGGCAAACCTTCCAGCGCGAGATGCGGATTTACACGCTGATGGATGTTGGTCTGACGCTGATCAACGGCTTCCTGATCGTTGCAGTGGTCGGTTGGTCAATCTGGCTTTGGACCATTGGCGCTGCGAGTATCGGCGTTGTGGCAATTGCGTCGTCGCTGGTTCTGCGCCTGAACGCCATGACCGGCTGGATCATGTGGGCGTTGACCAGCTTCTTCTCGAACCTCGGTATCGTCAAAGAGGGCATGGAGACCATCGCTCAACCGATCGAGCTGGTCGACCATGCGGACGCGGTTCCAATGGTGGATGGCGAAGGCAAGATCGAGTTGCAGGGTGTAACGCATCACTATGGTCGCGACATCGGCGGATTGGAGAAGATCGATCTGACCGTCGAGGCAGGTCAGAAGATTGGTCTTGTCGGTCGGTCGGGCGCTGGTAAGTCCACCTTGGTCAAACTGCTTCTGCGGTTCTATGACACCGAGGCGGGGCGCATTCTGGTCGACGGTCAGGATATCGCGCAAGTCACGCAAGACAGCCTGCGGGCCCGGATTGGTATGGTGCAACAGGATAGCTCTCTGCTGCATCGGTCCGTTCGGGACAACATCCTGTACGGGCGCCCCGATGCCAGCGAGGACGACATGCTGGATGCCGCGCGCAAGGCCGAAGCGCACGACTTCATTCTTGATCTTGAAGACCCGGAAGGTCGGAAAGGCTACGATGCCCATGTGGGCGAGCGCGGCGTGAAACTGTCAGGCGGTCAGCGCCAGCGGATTACTTTGGCCCGTGTCATCCTGAAAGACGCGCCGATCCTTGTTCTGGACGAGGCGACCAGCGCTTTGGACAGCGAAGTGGAAGCCGAGATCCAGCAGACGCTTTACGGCATGATGGAGGGCAAGACGGTGATCGCGATTGCGCACCGGCTTTCGACCATTTCGCAGATGGATCGGATCCTTGTTCTGGATGGGGGCAAAATCGTCGAAGACGGTTCGCATGACGCGCTTTTGGCGTCGGGCGGCCTATATGCAAAGTTCTGGAAGCGCCAATCGGGCGGGTTCCTGAACACGACGGAGGCGGCAGAGTGAGATTTCCAGAACCGGGCGACGAACAGCTGGAAACAGGCTCTATTCCTGCGATTTACCGCAGGTTGGCGGATACGATCGAACCGTTCGAACCCGCCGATGGTCCGCCGCCGCAGAGCTTTTGGCCGTTCTTACGCTGGGCGCTCAGTGGTGCCGGCGCCCAGATGAAGATTGCCATAGCGGCGTCGGTCTCGGTCGGGATCACGACGATCGCGGGCTTTTACCTGATTGGCTGGCTGATCGACAAAGCGCAGTCCGTCGGTCCTGATTTCCTCGCCACCCATGGTTGGACCGTTGCTTTGCTGGCGGTGTTCTATCTGGTGGTTTGGCCGATCTCGCTGGTGGCAAACGCGGCGTTCAACTCGGTGACGCTGGGTCCGAACCTGTACGCGCTTGTCCTGTCGCGGCTTCAGAAACACACGCTGGGTCAAAGCCTGACGTTTTTCGACAATGATTTCGCCGGGCGCATTGCGCAGAAGAGCCAGCAAACCGCGCGGGCGGTCACGGATGTTGTTCTGGAAGTGACCAACATCTTCGGGAACGCGCTGTCAGCCGCTTTCGGTGCCGCGATCCTTCTGGCTTTCGTCGACTGGCGGCTTGGGCTCAGCGTTGTCGCGTGGTTGGCGGGCTACGCCGTGTTGATGTACTTTTACATCCCCCGCGTCCGGAAGAAGTCCAAGCTGCGGGCCGCACGGCGCGCCATGGTCACTGGTCAGATCGTCGATACGATCACCAACATCGCCACCGTCAAGCTTTTCGCGCATGGCGAGGCCGAGGAAACGGCGACGAACGCTGCCTTGTCGGGGTATCGCGAGGCCGGGATCAGCTGGGCCAGCACCGTGGTCACGTTCCGCTTGTTCATCTTCACCTTGGCCGGACTTCTGCCGGTGATGTTGATTGGCCTTGCCCTTTGGCTTTGGGCGCAGGGACAGGCGTCGGCGGGCGATATCGCCACGGCGGGTTTGATAGCGACACGGCTCTCGACGATGACTGGCTGGGTCAGTTTTGCAGCCCTGGGCATATTCACGAATATTGGTGAGATCGAAGACGGTATTCGAACCCTGACGCCAGCCCACAGCATTTCAGATCGTTCGGACGCGCGCGTTGCCGAATCCGGCAGAGGCCATATCAGCTTTGAAGCGGTGGACTTTGGGTATGGAACCGATCGCTCTGCGATTTCCGGATTTGATCTGGACATTGCGTCTGGTGAAAAAGTTGCGCTGGTCGGTGCGTCTGGAGCAGGCAAAAGCACCGTGACGTCGCTTTTGCTTCGGCTCTATGACGTCGAATGCGGCCGCATCTTGCTGGATGGCGTCGATATTCGCGAACTGACGCAAGACAGTTTGCGGCGCAAGATCGCGATGGTCCGGCAGAAAACGGCAATGTTCAATCGATCTGCGTTGGAAAACATTCGATACGGTTCGCCGAACGCTAGCCTCGACGACGTGATTGCGGCGGCGAAGAAATCCGAAGCGCACGACTTCATTGAGACACTGCGAGACCACCGTGGGCGTACGGGCTATGACGCCCATCTGGGCGAGCGCGGCGTGAAGCTGTCAGGGGGCCAAAGGCAACGGATCGCATTGGCGCGGGCAATTTTGAAGGATGCGCCTATTCTGGTTCTGGACGAAGCGACAAGTGCCTTGGACAGCGAGGTTGAAGCGGCGATCCAGTCATCGCTTGAAGCGCTCATGGACGGCAAGACGGTGCTTGCCATTGCGCACCGGCTGTCGACGATCGCGCGCATGGATCGCATCGTTGTTCTGGACAACGGCAGGATTGCCGAAATGGGAACACATGACGAGTTGCTGGCGAGTGGTGGACTCTATGCGCGGTATTGGCAGCGCCAATCCGGCGGGTTTCTTTATGCAGGGGCCGCCGAGTAGCGCGCCGCAACCAAAAGACGTTTTTGCTGTATGAAATCAACTAATGATTGTAACGTTCCAGCGTTATGGTGCTGGAATCCGATCCCTGTGGTGAACATGGCCCTACTTTGCAGGACTTTGGCGCTTTGTTTGGGTTCGAACTTGCGTCAGAGCGGCTTGTATTCGCGAGCCAGAACGCACCAGATTTTCTGACTGAAACTCAGGATGGCGACATATTCTCGAGCAAGGTGGCCCAAATCCTGGGTTCCAAAGTCTCGCATTCTGTCAGAAACGTTCAGACCCTTCCGACGCTGGCCAATAGACCGCGGACACTGGGTCTGTTCCAACTTGGACGACAGCGTTGCATCGTGATGGTCTTTAGGGCCGCGGACTTTCTTGTTCTTGAAACCATCCCCGCTTCAACGGATGACGAACCAGCGGCCATCGGTGTTTTGAACGATGTGCAGTTGGTTGCAGATGCCATACTTGACGCATCTGACCCCGAGGAGTTGTTTGATCGGCTGACGTCCTTTGTGCGCACGATGAGCGGGTATCATAGTGTTCAGGCCTATCGATTGTCAGACAACTTTGCGCCGACCTGTCTGGCCACATCTGGCCGGTCCATCGTCACAGAAGTCGGAACCCGTCACGTCCACCATTTCTCGTTCCTGGTCGACGCATCCTCGCCGGGACAGGAGCTTATCAAAATCGATGAAGGGCTGCGTGTTCCTTCACTTGAGCTCGCTACGGCTCGCACCATTCAGAGCGGCGCCATTCACGAGCTTCGCAGAAACGGCGTCGCAGCGTGCGCTTCGCTGTCGTTTCGCAGACGAGGACGAAACTGGGGTGTCTTGCAATTGCTTCACCAAGCGCCCCGTGTGCCAAATCGGCGGACCCAGCTCGTTTTGGAGCACCTCTCTCCACTCGTCGAGCAACGTCTTGAAGCTATGAGCTAAGGCCATTGAGTGCGTGGTGTCACATGACATCTCGACTCCATTCCGGAAATTATGCAGTAATCGGGAAGCCATGCAGAGTATTTGGGATGCATTCCTGGTTGCTGTCCAATTGGTCGCGTCCGCGGACAGCGACCTGATCGAAATTGTCGGCCTATCTCTCTATGTCAGCCTGACGGCCACATTTGTGGCCTGCGTCATTGGCATATCGTTGGGGGCTGTCTTGGCGGTTGTGCGCTTTAAAGGGCGCGGCTTGTGTCTGATTGCCGTCAACGCTCTCATGGGATTGCCGCCGGTTGTCGTGGGGTTGATCGTCTATCTCTATCTCTCGCGAAGTGGACCGCTTGGCTTCCTTGGGCTGCTTTACACCCCGACGGCGATGATCATTGCGCAGTCGATCCTCATTGCCCCGATCGTCACCGCATTGTCGCGACAGGTCTTGGAAGACCTTGATCTGGAATATCGCGAAACCTTTGCAGCGCTGGGTGTGTCGCGCGGTCAGTCCTATGTGACCTTGATATGGGAAGGGCGGTTTGCGCTGATGACCGTGGCCTTGGCCGGGTTCGGCCGGGCGATTGCCGAGGTCGGGGCTGTCATGATCGTTGGCGGCAACATCGATCATATGACCCGCGTCATGACCACGGCGATTGCGCTTGAGACCTCGAAGGGCAACTTGCCGCTGGCTCTGGCGCTTGGCTTTGTTCTTGTTACGCTGGCCCTGCTTGTGAACGCCTGCGTTCACTCGCTTCGCAATTCGGCGGATCGTTATGCCCATGTATGATGCTGGTGATCTCTCTCCCCCGTTTCTCGGATTGACCGATTGCCGTGTGGATGTCGGCGACCGGCGACTTCTGGACATCCCCGAACTGGACCTGTCTTCGGGTGGTGTAACTGCGATCATGGGGCCGAACGGCGCGGGCAAGAGCGTGCTATTGCGCGTGTTTCATGGGCTGGTGGCACCGGGAACAGGCACGGTGAAATCAGACGGCGCGCCGCAATCGCCCGAGCGGTTGCGCCGACAGTCCCTTGTTCTGCAGACGCCGGTTCTGCTGCGTCGGACGGCCGAGGCAAACGTTCGTTTTGCCTTGCGTACAAGACGCTTGCCAATCGAAAGAACAGCCGAGTTGCTGGCACGTGTTCATTTAGCCGACAAGGCGCGAACGCCGGCCCGCCGTCTTTCCGGAGGAGAGCAACAGCGCTTGGCGATTGCCCAGGCGCTTGCAATCGAACCATCGGTTTTGCTGTTGGATGAGCCGACAGCCAGCCTCGATCCGGCCGCGACGTTGATGATCGAAGACATTCTGCGTGACACAGCGGCAAGCGGTGTCCGCATCGTGCTGGTGTCGCATGACGCCTCGCAGGCGCGGCGGCTGGCCTCCGAAGTCATCTTTCTTTCCAAAGGTCGTGTTGTCGAACAGGCAGAGGCAAAGACGTTCTTCGACACACCGAAATCCGCAGCCGCCCAGGATTACCTGGCTGGCCGCCTGACAACATGAGAGGTCCCGTGCTTCGACTTGCTGCCATTAGTTTCCTTCTTGCAACCGGGCCCGCGCTGTCGGATTCGATCCTTGTTCAATCCACGACATCGACAGCGAATTCGGGCCTTTACGACCATTTGCTGCCCAGCTTTCAGGACCTCACCGGTATTCAGGTGAACGTGGTGGCCGTGGGAACCGGGCAAGCCATTCGGAATGCGGGAAACTGCGATGGTGATGTTCTTCTGGTCCACGCCAAACAAGCCGAAGAGGCGTTTGTCGCAGAAGGTGGCGGCGTGTTCCGGTCGGACCTGATGTACAACGACTTCGTTATTGTCGGACCTGAAAGCGATCCAGCTGGCGTTCTTGGCCAGACGGATGTCGCTGGTGCGCTGGCGGACATTGCCCGAAGCGGCGCCATCTTTGCTTCGCGCGGGGACGAAAGCGGAACCCACAAGAAAGAGATGTCGCTTTGGGCTGCGGCTGGACTGAACCCCGTCGACGCGTCGGGAACATGGTATCGCGAGACAGGCTCGGGCATGGGCGCGACGCTGAACACGGGTATTGGCATGGGTGCCTATGTTCTTGTGGACCGCGCCACATGGATCTCGTTCGGCAACAAGCTGGATTATCGGATCATGGTGGAAGGCGACCCCGACCTGTTCAATCAATACGGCGTTATTCTGGTCAATCCTGCCGTCTGTCCGAATGTGAAAGCTGACGCAGCACAGGCCTTTATCAACTGGTTGCTGTCCGAGGCCGGACAGTCTCGCATCGCGTCTTTCACTGTCTCGGGTCAGCAGTTATTCACACCCAATGCGAAGGCGCCCGAATGAGGGGCGAGCCCGAGTTTCTGACCGTTCCAGAGCTTGCCACGCTTTTGCGGATCAAGGAGCGCAAGGTCTATGATCTTGCGGCTTCGGGCACAATTCCGTGCACGCGGGCAACCGGCAAACTTCTGTTTCCCGAAAGTGACATTCGCGCGTGGATCGCCACCAACCAGTCCGGTGTCCGAAAACAGCGGCCAGCGGTGTTTCTTGGCAGCCACGACCCGCTGCTGGAATGGGCGCTGCGCCAGTCGCAATGTGGCCTTGCAACATACTTTGATGGCAGCGGCGACGGTCTGGACAGGTTTGAAGCCGGGGACGGAGTAGCAACCGGGCTGCATATCTTTGACGGAAGCTCGAACAGTTGGAACCTTGAAGCTGTTGGGCAGCGCTTCCGTAACAGAAACGTGGTTCTTCTTGGCTGGGCCGAGCGGGGGCGGGGACTGATCGTGCCTAAGATGCATGCTGACGACGCCACGTCCATGGCTTGGCTGAACGGCAAATCAGTCGCTGTCAGGCAACCGACCTCGGGTACTTCGGCGCTGTTCAGCGGGTTGGCCAAGGATGTGTCGTATTCGCCGATCGGGCCGTTCCACAGCGAGCAGGATGCGGCTTTGGCCGTCGCTGAGGGAAGTGCAGATGCTGCGTTTGGTTTAAAGACGATGGCCAAGCAATTCGGGTTGGGTTTCGTGCCATTGGTGACCGAACGCTTCGATATTCTTGTCGACCGAGCCGCTTACTTTAGCGAGCCATTCCAGAAGCTTTTGGCATTTTGCGGCACGCCCGAGTTTTCTCGCCGCGTCGCCACGCTTGAAGGCTATGCCGTCGAGGATTTGGGCAAGGTCCGCTGGAGCGCATAAAAAAGGCCCGGCATTGGCCGGGCCCTTCAAGACAGAGATTCGGCGGTCCTACGCGATCATCTCCATTTCGATTTCTTCGTCGGTGTTGGCCGGTTCTGCGTCCTCGTCAATCGGGGTCAACGGCACCAGAGTGGCCAGCAGATCCTCGACCTCGTCCAGACCCTCTTCAACATCTTCCTCGGTAAAGTTCTCGTTCGAACCGCCGCCGCCAAGGAAAGCGAAGATCGACGTGAAGATTTCGAAGATGCGCGCGAAGATCGCTCCGATACCGCCGTCTTCCGAGCTGGCAGGCTCGTCTTCGTCCTCGTCATCGGACGTCTCTTCCTCTTCGGGTTCATCGATGTCGTCCGATGGTTCCTCGTCTTCCGGTGCATCCTCGTCTTCGTCAACGGGCTCGTCGCCATCGTCCTCGGTTGGCTCCTCGCTGTCGTCTTCGACGGGGTCTTCGTCTTCCGGCGTTTCTGCGGGAATAGGCTCCTCCTCTACCGGATCTTCGACCGGGGCCGGATCGGCATCGGAATAAAGACTGTCCAGAGCACTGACGTCGCCGCCGCTTTCGGCCAGGAACAGGACTTCGATCTCTTCAAGCGACCGATCCAGCATCACAAGGTCGGAAATCTCGCCATCAAAGTGCCATTGCAGGTTGTCGTCATCACCGTTCCGGATGCGTGTCGAAGCGCCCAGCACAAGGTCCTCCGAATTCCCGCTCATTCCGTCCGGATAGCCCTCGTCACTGTCGATAAGCTCGCCGTTCAGATAAAGGGCGATTTCGTCCTCGTCGAAGGTGAAGGCGAAGTGATAGTCCTCGCCGGCTTCGATCTTGGTCTGCCAATCGACAAGGTTCTTTTCATCCTCGGTTCCCTGGAAGCGGACTTTCAGTGCGCCGTTGGTGGTGATGTAGGCCGTCAGGTGACCGCCATCCTGCAGGCCCGAATGGTCTTTCGACAGCAAGGCCTGATTGACGCCGTTTCCGGGATTGTCCGCGGTGAAGTTGAAGGACCAAGTGCCCTCTGTCGCGGCCTGGGCGTCCGTGTGTGGAATTTCGACCGAGTCATCAACACCATCGAAGGCGCCACCGTCATGTTCCAGCAAGACCGCGGGCGCTTCCAGGCCTTCCGGCAACGTGCTGGCCAGATCGACTTGCCCGGTCTGCAACCACTCGTTCGAGGAGTAGGCCCATGGTGTCGTCCCAACCGGATCGCCTTCGACATCGCGGGTGTCATAGCCCAAATGTTCGGCAACACCATCGCCATCCAGATCGATCCACTTGGTTTCACCCTCGGGTGCAACCGCTTCCTGGATTTCGTCGATTGTGTCGACGATCCCATAGTGAGCGCCTGCATCGGTTTCGATGTCGTCTTCCTCGACCTTGTCACCGTGAACGATGATGTAGCCAAGGTAATCCTCGTCATGGGCGCCGCCGCCGTTGCCCTGCTGCGAGTACACGGTAATGACCGAAACTGCGTCATCGTCGATGCCGTCGCCATCCGTATCGATCGTGCGATAGTCGACCTCGACCTGCGTGGTGTGACCGATGACCGAGATCGTGTCGCCTTCTTCCTTGTTGAAGTCGGCAACCACATCGATCCCAAGGCCATCGACCCAGTGGTCGTGGATATAGGTGTTCTCGCCCGCGACGCCGTGCCAATGGATCATGCGGTTGTCCATCGTATGCTCGGCGAGGATATCCTTCTTGCCGTTGATCAGCGTTTCGAACTTGAACTGGTCGGCACCAGCGCCGCCGACCAGCACGTCGTCGCCAGAAATTTCCTGATCCAGCCAGTCATAGAGCTTCAAGTACTCCTGATCGATCGAGCCACCTTCAGGACGCGACGGATCGTCAAGCACCAGCTGACCGGCCCGCTGTTCGCCGGTATCCGCACGGCTATAGAGCACGTCGTCCCCGTCGCCACCTTCGACCAGGTCGTTGCCGCGGCCCCCGTCCAGCGTGTCGTTTCCGTTGCCACCCATGACGTGGTCGTCGCCATAGCCGCCCTGAACGCTGTCGTTTCCGTTGCCGCCGTCCAGCGTGTCGTCGCCAGCTTCGCCATCGATGTTATCGTTGCCGCCCATACCGTTGATGACATCGTCAGCTGCGACCATGGCCTCGGCGCCGGAGGGGTTTGTGAGAGCTGCGCCGGGCCCATCGGTGATAAGTGTGTTGATTTCGGATTGCGTGAGAGCGTCGTCTGCCGTGAAGCCACCCCAGACACCGAAATCGGCAATGGCACCTTCGAACTCGTTGCGAAGGTCTTCATCGTCAATGGCAAATTCGGCAGCAGTGTCGTTCAGCTTGGTCTTGTATTGGTCCGCCCCGAAGACCCATGGTTCCTCGTTCTGAAGAAGCATGTTCTCGCCTTGGGCGCCGGGTGTGGCGTCACCACCCTCGACTGCCGTCCAGGCGTTGTCCGGAACCGGTTGCCCGTCCAGATAGACGGTGATTCCGTCTTCGGTGAAGTTGACCGCGATATGAGCCCATTCGCCCTCGGTCAGAAGCGGGCCGGTTTCCCAAGCGTGGTTGGTTTTGTAGGGGTCTGCAGCCCGCAGGAAGAGACCGCCTTCATCGGTGTGACCCAAACGGAAGTGGCTGCCTTCGCCCGAGCCTGACTGGTCTTTGGTGACGAACATGGATGTCTCGCCCAAGTCGTCGGGGCGCACCCACATGGCGACCGTGCCTTGGGTGAAGTTCATTTCGCTCTCGTGCTCGAGGAAAGCGAAGCTGTCTTCACCGTTAAAATAAATCGCACCGTTGGGCGTTCCATCCGGACCTTCGGTGGAGGCTTCGGTATTCAGGACAGCCTGATTTTCGTAAAGCGTATAGGTCTTGACCGCTGCGCCGCCATCATCGCGACCATCAGCGTACGCGCCATCGACGCCATTGTCGAAGCTCCAGAAGCCAAGAGCTCCCGGCATGCCATCGGGTTCTTCGATGTCAGCCTGCGACAGCGTGTTGTTGCCATTTCCACCGGTGATGGTCTCTCCGGCGACTTCGACAATTCCCAACTGATCGAAGGGCGCCCGGGTTTCGACCATGGCTTCTTCGTCGCCAGCGCCTGCGGCCAACATGCTTTCGTCGAAGTTGTCGTTGTCGAAGGCCACGGCAGGGTTGCCGGTGATCGCGCCCAGTACATTGGTGCCTGGGCCACCATGCGCGCCGTCCATCTGCATGGTTGCCGGTTCGCGGGTGTCATAGCCCTTGACCATCTCGCCGTTGATCTCGGTCATCTTCTCCTCGCCCGGTGCGGCAAGAGCTGTGGCGATCTCGTCATAGCTTTCGACCACGCCATAGGTCACGCCGTCGTCGGTCTGGATGTCTTCGACGTCGACCAGGTCACCATGGACGATGACCTGTCCGATCAGGTCGCGATCATGCGCGCCGCCGTTGCCGTGCTGAACCGAGATCACTGTGATGATCGATTCCAGTGCGTCGTCGCCCATCACATCGGCATATGTCACATAGGGCACAGCCGTATGGCCGATCACGGCAATGGTGTCTTCCGCGGCATTGTAGTCGGCGATCAGATCGATGCCGAAACTGTCGACCCAGTGGTCGTGCAGCTCGTCATTCTCGCCGGCCACGCCAGCCCAATTGATCGTCCCATCGGCGCGCACGTGCTCCTGAATGATGTCCAGCTTGGCATCGATCTGCGGCTTGATCAGGAACGTATCCGCCCCCGCGCCGCCGATCAGAACATCGTCCCCGACAATGGCTTCATCGGCATAGGCCGAGAGCTTTTGCAGCGCTTCGTCAACCTCGCCGTCCGGGTCGTCGCGCGTCGGCTGACCAATGGCCAATTGTCCAATGCGCTGTTCGCCGGCGTCGGATGCAGCGATCAACAAGTCGTCGCCATCGCCGCCGTTCAGAACGTCGGAGCCATACCCGCCGTCCAGCATGTCATCGCCATCACCGCCCAGCAGAACATCGTCGCCGAAACCGCCCAGCAGTTCGTCGTCGCCACCCTGACCGTCGATTGTGTCGTCGCCCGCGTCACCTTCAACCACATCGCGTGCATCACTGGTGGACACATCGTTGTCGCCGTCGACGGTTTCGGGAATAAAGAACGAGGGGTGATAGTCTTCGACGGCGACCAGAGGGACATCTGCCGGTGGGTTGGTGAAGTCGGCTTCGGATTGATAAAAGGCGCTTTGATCAACCGGCAGGCCGTCGATCTCCAGCCGCAAGGACATGCCGCCGCCGCCATCGAAGTAAAGGAGTTCGATCGGGTAGAGACCACCGTCAAACTCGGCCACGCGCGCGGTTTCGTCGGTGCCGCGTCCATTGGCGAATTCCGAGAAGTCGACACCGCCAATGTTCAGGTCGAAGCCGTCATCAGACACGACCGAGATCTGGTGAACGCCTGCAGGGATGAAGATATAGCCTGAAAATGTCAGCGCAGAGGGCCCCATCTCGACATCGCCGTCACCGCTGGTGATGCTGCCATATTCGCCAAGAAACTCGGCAACGGTCGTGTCGCTGTTCCGACTTCCAAAGTACAATTCGGACACTTCGAATGTCGCGTCGGCCGTTCCTGCTGCAGCCTCTGCCGCTTTGGTGATGTTCCAGATGCTGGTGCCCGGCACAAAGGCCGCGCCTGACAGGCCGGTGCCGGAACTGGGCACGCCAGTGACATCTCCGATTGCCACGGTTGGTGTCATCCCGGCAGGCGTGTCCGGGCTGGAAGCGTCGAAATAAGCGGTCGTATCGTTCATGGCACATCTCTCCCATCTGCGCTCGCGGGTTACCCGGGCGCGGTCTTGAACTTCGCTTTTTTGATTCTGAAAACGAGCAAACGCTGACGCGTCTGGAACTGGTCAAATTTGAGTTAAGGCTACTGCGAATTGTGGCGACAAAAGGGCTTGCTTCACGGCCGGTCATCGCCTTGCACGCACACTGGGGAAAAAGTGCGCGAAGTTCTGCTTAAGCCGGATTAGGTAGGGCTTAGCGTTTGAATTAAATATGAAAATTCCTGCCGATCACCGTTGATGAATGCGCTCTAAATCAGTCCAACTGTTTCATTATTTCGCCCACCGGCACAATCGGGCATGCTGGCGTTTCCAAGGCAAGATTTGCGAAACAACATTTTGTTGCGTGGATGCGTCTTTGGCTCAGAATCGACACATTTGGAGGCTTCGCCCGTGCCACAACCTGACCACATATCGATCTTCGATCTTCCGGATGCCAGCGAACTGGACGACGACATGCAGGCTTACTTCAGGATCTGCGAGGAAAAGCTGGGGCTGGTCCCGAACGTTCTGCGCACCTATTCGCGCCATCAGGAAAAGCTTCGCGCCTTCTCGACTTTATACAATGCGGTGATGCTCTCGGATTCGAAGCTTTCAAAGCTGGAACGGGAAATGGTCGCCGTCGTCGTGTCATCGGCCAACCGGTGCTTCTATTGCCTTGTCGCGCACGGGCAGGCGGTTCGACAATTGTCAGGTGATCCCCAACTTGGCGAGATGCTGGTCATGAACTATCGCGTCGCGCCGCTGGATGCGCGTCAACGTGCGATGCTGGATTTCGCCTGGAAACTGACGGTGACACCGTGGGAGGTCGTCGAGAGCGACCGGCACGCGCTGCGCGACGTCGGGCTGGACGATGACCAGATCTTTGACCTGTCGGACGTGATCGGTTTCTTCAATATGTCCAACCGTTTCGCGACGGCGGTCGATATGATGCCGAACGCGGAATACCACGCGATGAACCGCTAGCACGCTAGTGGTTGTCGCGCGGTACGCCTTTGCTGCGTGCGATGTCCTTGAACTCGGGCGCGCCGCGCAGAACCATGCCTTTGCTGAACGGTTCGACCTTCTCGCGGAAAATCTCCTGCCATGGCGACTGGCTGTCCGGAGAGAACGGTCGTTTGGGCAGAGCGGCGCGTCGGGCGTCCAGCTCGGTTTCGTCGATCAGAATGTCAGCCGTACACTTCCGCAGATCGATCCGAACCTGATCGCCGGTTTTCACCAGCGCCAAGCCCCCACCCGCCGCTGCTTCCGGCGACGCGTTCAGGATGCTGGGTGACCCGGAGGTTCCGGATTGCCGACCGTCGCCCACGCAAGGCAGCGAGTGTACACCCTTCTTCAGCAGGTATGACGGTGGCCGCATGTTCACCACCTCGGCACCGCCGGGGTAACCGATGGGGCCCGCGCCGCGCATGATCAGGATGCAATGCTCGTCGACTTGCAAACTCTCATCGTCAATGCGCGCGTGATAATCTTCGATGCTGTCAAAGACGATGGCGCGTCCCTCGAACGCATCGGGGTCGTCGGGATCTGACAGGTAGCGCGTGCGGAACTCGTCCGAGATCACGCTGGTTTTCATGATCGCGCTGTCGAAGAGATTGCCCTTGAGGTTGATGAACCCAGCGGCGGCCAGCATCGGTGCAGCAACCGATTTGATCACATCCGTATTCTGGATTTCCTTGCCTGCGCAATTCTCGGCGATGGTTTTACCATTCGCCGTCATGGCATCGGGATGCGGCAGCAGGTCGGCCTTGAGAAGTTCGTTGATCACGGCAGGAACGCCACCCGCACGGTGATAATCCTCGCCCAGATACTCGCCCGCCGGCTGAAGGTTGACCAGAAGCGGCACGTCGTGACCCAACTTCTGCCAGTCGTCGTTATCAAGCGGTACGCCCAGGTGACGCGCGACGGCATTCAGATGGATCGGCGCGTTGGTCGAGCCACCGATGGCCGAGTTCACGACAATCGCGTTCTCGAAGGCGCGGCGATCCATGATGTCGGATGGTCGACGCTCGGCATGAACCATCTCGACAATCCGCTTGCCGGTTTCATAGGCGATCTGCCCTCGCTCGCGGTAAGGGGCCGGGATCGCGGCCGAACCCGGCAGTTGCATCCCCAAAGCCTCGGCCAGCGAGTTCATCGTGGTCGCGGTGCCCATCGTGTTGCAATAGCCGACGGAAGGCGTCGACGAGGCGACAAGCTCCATGAAACCATCATCGTCGATCTCACCTGCGGCGTGCAATTCGCGGGCTTTCCAGACGATGGTGCCGGAGCCGGTACGCTTGCCCTGAAACCAACCGTTCAGCATCGGTCCCACCGAAAGCGCGACCGCGGGAATATTCACTGTCGATGCCGCCATCAGAAGCGCCGGGGTTGTCTTGTCACATCCGATGGTCAGAACCACGCCATCCAAGGGATAGCCGTACAAGGTTTCAACCAGCGACAAATAGGCGAGGTTCCGGTCCAGCATGGCCGTCGGGCGCTTGCCGGTTTCCTGGATCGGGTGCACAGGCACTTCGATCACGGTTCCGCCGGCGCTGATAACGCCATCGCGCACGCGCTTGGCCAGCTCGATATGATGTCTGTTGCAAGGGCTCAGATCGCTTCCGGTCTGTGCGATGGCAATGATCGGCTTGCCAGATTGCAACTCTTCCCGTGTCAGCCCGTAGTTCAGGTAACGCTCAAGGTAGAGCGCCGTCATTTCCTGATTGTCCGGGTTGTTGAACCACAACTGGCTGCGCAGCTTCTTGTCGGTCACGCACGTCTCCCTTTTCGTCAGCCTTGGGGTAGTGGAAATGGCCAGTCATTGCCAGAGGCATCGGCGGCATTGCCTAAGCTTAAGCCAATCTTCATGCGCAGAAAATAAGGCTTTCAGGGCAAGAATGAGAGATTTGGCCGATGTCCGACGAAAAGGCACCCATAATCATCAAGCGCAAGAAGGTGATTGCCGGGGGTCATCACGGCGGAGCCTGGAAAGTTGCTATCTGGCGTTCTCCAATGTTGTGGCGATTATCCGCCTTGGTTTCGGAAACGTCTTTCAGACGAGCCAGCCATTCTGACGCTGCGCACCTTGGCAGGTTGCGCGCCACCACTTTCGGGTGCTGCTTGAGTTCACTCCGTTCGCATTAACAAACGTTAAACGGCAGCCCTTTCGAGGCTGCCGCTTTCGCTTCAAATTAAATAAAGTACTTCAGATTTTTTGTGTGATTGAAACCGGCGCACGCGATAGCGGCCGCCGTTCTCCCGAGCTTGAATAGGTCGTCTGGCAATCGGCCTTTGAGACTTGCTTCAACTGCGCCATCGCCGCCTTCAGGCCGCGGCGAGCTGCGTCCAGAAGCGCCTCGTTCCGGTGTGCTTTTTCCTTGAGCTCTCTGGTTTCCTCGACCGTAACATCCGGGCGATGCGTCGAGAGCCAGTCGGCAAGCTTTGCCTTCCGTTTCAAAAGGGCTTCGAGCATCTGAAAATCCCCACTCAACAGCAATTCCTGCTCTTGCCGTAATATGTCTTCGAGTTCCTTGAACACATTCATCTTCCTGTATCCTTTTCCGTCAATGATCGAAAAATGGCTTCTGATAGTCCGATACCTCCGGCGTTCACGGCGGATGTCGCGTATTCGGCTGTCAGAAAACTGGCAAACTGGTCCTCGCCCGCTCCACCGCCGAACGAGTCCCGTGCTTTTCCAACGCCGGCAGACTTCAGCATTTCGGCCAGGAATTGTGCTTCGATCTTGTTTGCCAGCGATCGCAGTTGCTGTTCTCTAGGGGCGGAAATCCGTTGTTCGGCAGGTGCAACAGGGGTCATGATCGATCCTTCTGAATCGGGAGAATTTTCCTGATTATCCGGATGAGTGGTAAAGAACTGGTAATTCCCAGTGGGTATCAACCGCCAAAAGGACAGGATGTGCGGAGGTGATACATGCAGCCCATCCCAACGTTATTGTCGACCGAGAATGCGGCGACAGGGACGACGATCTCGAAGACTGGGCCCCCGGTGGAAGCCAATTTTCAAGGGCAAGGGGTCGCAGGTTTTTTCGACATTCTCCTGGATCACGGGACACCCCAGGCAGAAGGGGAACCGGAAACGCTGACAGCTGACGAATTGGTTGTGGCCGAGGTGTTTCCAATGGTCCGCGATGAGCGACCATCGAGCGATCAGGGCACAACAAACACAGAACACCTGTATCAACCTGCCGAAGAAGGTCTGCTTGCTGTGCCGTTTGACCGAAGGCTGTCTGAACTGGCTGCGCCTCAAAATGCAGGTCGGGGGGAACCAACGGTCGCCGTACACGAAACACAGGACACCAGTTTGCCGAAAGGCATCACACATGAAGGTCAAGATGCCGTTCGCGCAAACGTAGAGGCGGGTCGGAGTGACGGAACGCGTGCCGAGGTCATCGCTCAGACCGAACACATCTCCCACCAACCGCCGGAAGGTGAATCCGACAAGAGCAAGCCCGGGAACACCGAAGTCGCTCGGCAAGAACGCGCAAACCTCGATTTGGCGTCGATGGACCGGACAAGTACCGACGCCAGGGTGTCTGCATCTGAACGGAACGGCGCAGCCGTCAATAAGGACATGAGTGGTGAAATGCACTCGTCGGAACCCGACGACGCGAGTGCCGGGACAGAGAAAAATCAGCGCTTTCACAGTCATCCGAACAAAGCACAATCGGCAGGGGCTAATGAGGCTCCCGTTTCCAGTGCGGGCCTGAATGAACATAACACCCAACGTCGCACCGCGGTACGTCCTGAGGGTGAGGGCACTCAACCCGATCATGATGGGAACCGAAGAGGTGCAGAGCGGGCTGGTCAAACTTTGCTCTCGGCGAGTGTCGCATCCAACCAAACTGCGCCTGTTCGTTCGGGAAGATCCGAAAGGTATGAAGGTGCTCCCGATGTTCCTCCTGCTCGAACAGTGGCATCTCCACATGTCGAAATGAGTAGAGCACCGACAGTGACCGCCCAGACGTACGGTGTAGTCCTACCAAATCCATTGATCGTGAGCGACGCTGCCATACCGACTGACGCACCAGCTGCCATCGAGGCCGCGGTCGCGGAAATTGAAGACGGCATCAAGCAAACCGTCGCTGACCGTGCTCGACCGGAACCCGCCGCGGCCCGTTCAATTGTATCCCAAGTTGTCCACGCCGTCGCCAGACCTCAGGCTGACGGCACCGTGGAAATTCGATTGCAGCCCGAAGAACTGGGTCGCGTTCGTTTGTCCATGTCACCGGGCGAAGTTGGCGTGACCGTCCAAATCACGGCCGAACGTCCGGAGACGCTGGATTTGCTGCGCCGGAACATCGACATGCTTCAGGCCGAATTGGCGGATCGTGGGTTCTCGGAAATGAGTTCTTCGTTTGGCGCCGAAACGTCGGACGACGAAACCACGGGACGCGAGGACGAACATCCGCGGCGCGATCCATTGCCGGATCAGGCAGGCGTCACGCAGGTCGACATCATTACCAGTGAGTCACCAAGTCTGAATGGAAAGTTGGATATAAGAGTTTGAACCATGACCGTTGATACGCAATCCTCCGTCAGCCTGACGCCTTCCACCGCAACGTCTGTTTCGTCGAATGTGACGACAAACGAGGACACGGACACGTCGGTCATATCTTCGGACTTCGAGACGTTTCTCTTGATGCTGACCACGCAACTCGAAAACCAGGATCCTCTGAACCCGATCGAAAGTCAGGACTTTGCCGTTCAATTGGCGACGTTCTCGGGCGTCGAACAGCAGGTGCTGACGAATGATCTGCTCGAGAACCTGACTGGTGCTTTGGGGGCGTCCGATCTTGCCCAGCTTGCTGGATGGGTCGGCATGGAGGCGCGGGTCAACGCGCCCGCCTATTTCGACGGGACACCGATCGACATCGCCATCAGCGCTGATCCGGGATCGGATAGCGCGCAATTGGTCGTGCGCGACACATACGGGCGGGAAGTGTCTCGCGAAGAGATACCAACCATCGGTGATACATTTTCATGGGCCGGAACAGATGATTCTGGCGACCCTCTGAGCACGGGCACCTATACGTTTGAAATCGTCAGCATCAACCAAGGCAGTCAGACAAGTGTTCAGCCAGCCTTGCACTATGCCAAGGTCAGTGAAGCACGCGTTGGAGTGGACGAGACGGAACTGGTCATCGGCGGGGGAATCGTGGTTCCGTCAAGCCAAGTCACAGCCTTGCGCGATGCGAGCGTGCCCTAGATCAGGACGCCGAGCGCAAAGGCCAGCCCTGCGACGAGAAGCATCAACACCAGACTTGGCTTCCACTTGCCATCATCCGGTTCATCTCGCCGATGGGCCTGAGCGATCAAAGCCGCTTCGGCCAGCTCGGGCAACTTGGGCCCGAACCGGGCAAGGATGCGCACTGTCTGCGCCATATCTCGCAGCAAGGCCTTTGGCCCAATGTTCTCGGCAATGTACCCTTCCACCACGGGCCGGGCGACGTTCCAGATGTTGATATGCGGGTCCAGAGACCGCGACACGCCCTCGACAACAACCATCGTCCGCTGCAGCAAGATGAGTTCGGTGCGGGTTTCCATGCCGAACTTCTCGGTCACCTCGAAAAGATAGGCCAGCAATCGCGCCATCGAAATGCGACTGGCATCCATGCCGAAAATCGGTTCCCCGACCGCACGCAAAGCCCGTGCGAATTCGTCGATGTCTTGGTCCGCAGGGACGTAACCGGCTTCGAAATGCACCTCGGCGACGCGCCGGTAATCCTTGCGAATGAAACCGATCAGGATTTCGGCATAGACGCGACGCGTATACGCGTCGATGCGCCCCATGATGCCGAAATCAAGGGCGACCAGTGTTCCATCCGCTGCCACCTTGAGATTGCCCTGATGCATGTCGGCGTGAAAGTAACCGTCACGCAAAGCATGGCTGAGAAACGTGGTCAGTACTTTTTCGCCCAAGCGCGTGCGATCGTGACCGGCGGCTTCGATTGCGGCCACATCCCCCAAAGGCAATCCTTCGACCCACTCAAGCGTCATGACACGACGCGATGACAAGGCCCATTTCACCTTGGGAACGTGGAAACCTTCATCGCCTTCGGCATTCGCTTCGAACTCGGCGGCAGCGGCGGTTTCCAGCCTCAGGTCGAGCTCGCCATTCACCACGCCTTCGAAGTGCTCGATCACATCCATCGGACGCAAGCGACGCGATCCGGGCGACAGCACTTCGATCATGCGCGCCGCGAAATAGAACGCATCGACATCCTGCCGAAACGCCTGTTCGATCCGTGGCCGCAATACCTTGACCGCGACATCCTCGCCCGTCTCGGCCAAACGCGCCCGGTGGACCTGAGCGATCGAAGCGGCGGCAACGGGGTCCGAGAACTCGGAGAAAATGTCTTCGACCTTTTGACCCAGTTCCGCTTCGACGACGCCTTTCGCGATCTCGGTGGGGAAAGCCGGTAGCTTGTCCTGAAGAACACGCAGTTGCTCGGCCATTTCAGCCCCGACAACATCCGGTCTTGTAGAAAGGATTTGCCCGAACTTGATGTAGGCCGGGCCAAGGGCGGTGAGCGCCCGCGTCACCGGAGGCTGGGATGGGTCGCCCTTGATCCCGAGCCACTTGAAAGGCCATCCCAAAACGCGCGCCGCGACCCGAAGCGATGCCGGTGCATCCAGCGCTTCCAGAACCTGTTGCATGGCGCCCGTTCGCTCGAAGGTGGCGCCGGTGCGGATCAGGCGAAGAATGTTGTGCGGTCCGCGCATTGCGTCAGAGTTTCCAGCCAGAATGCAGGGCAGCGATCCCCATTGAGAGGTTGCGGTATTTTACCTGCTCGAAACCGGCCGAGCGGATCATGCCGGCAAACGTGTCTTGATCCGGGAATTTCCGGATCGACTCGACAAGGTACTGATAGCTGTCACGGTCCCCTGCGATTGCCTGACCCATGCGCGGAATGACGTTGAATGAATAGAGGTCATAGAGTTTTTGCATGCCCGCGTTTGGCAGTTGCGAGAACTCAAGCACCATAAGACGACCGCCGGGCTTCAATACACGATAAGCTTCGGACAAAGCGTCAGGAATGCGGGTCACGTTCCGAATGCCGAACGAAATAGTGTATACGTCGAACGAGGCGTCCTCGAAGGGCAGGGACATGGCGTCGCCGGTGATCCAATCCAACCGATCGGCGAAGGTTTCGGCCTCGGCACGTTTCCGGCCTTCGATCAGCATCGGCTCGGTCATATCCGTGACAACGGCTGTGGCGCCGGGCGCCCGGCGAAGGAAACGGAACGCAATATCGCCGGTACCCCCAGCCACATCCAGAAGACGTTGGCCGTCGCGTGGCGCCAGCCAATCCATCATCGCATCTTTCCAAAGGCGGTGAATGCCGACCGACATGACGTCGTTCATCACGTCATATCGCGACGCCACGCTGGAAAACACGCCATGCACCAGCCCGGCTTTTTCGTCCTCGGCCACGGTGCGTTCGCCGAAATGGGTCGTTTTATCGTCAGTCTGGCTCATGGTCTTTGCTTCTTCTGCCGCCGCTTCTTATACCTCGCGAGATATCTGGAGCCAGCGCAAGTTGGTGTCACGGGAGAGTCTTAATGCTTGGATGGCAAAGTGACATCGGCACGGGCGCATTCGCCGCAGGCTGGATTGTGCCCCATGCCTGAACTTCCCGAAGTTGAAACCGTGCGGGCCGGGTTGGCACCAACGATGGAAGGTCAGGTGATTCAGGTCACCGATGTGAACCGGCCAGACCTGCGTTGGCCTTTTCCCGAGCGCATGGCAGACCGGCTGCGGGAGGTGCGCGTCCTGCGCTTGCGCCGCCGCTCGAAATACATCCTTGCCGATCTGTCGTCAGAAGAAACGTTGCTGGTTCACCTGGGCATGTCGGGCCGCATCCTGATCTCGGGTGATCCTCTGGGCCAGTTTCACCACGCGCATCCGGCACCGGAAAAACATGATCACGTTGTCTTCCACATGGCAAATGGTGCGCGGATCACGTTTAACGATCCGCGCCGTTTCGGTGCCATGGATTTGGCGCCGACGGACCAGGTCGACCGACACAAGCTGCTGCGCGATCTCGGACCTGAACCGTTGGGGAATGCATTCGACACGGCCTATCTTGCCGACCAGTTGAAATCGCGGAAGTCCCCGATCAAGTCAGCGCTTCTAGATCAGAAACTGGTGGCCGGGCTTGGCAATATCTATGTGTGTGAAGCGCTGTTCCGTGCGGGTATCGCCCCCACAAGACGAAGCGATCGCATTGCACGACCCCGTGTCGAAAGGCTGGTGCCCCACATCCGGGATGTTCTTCGGGAAGCGATCGCAGCCGGCGGTTCGTCGCTGCGCGACTACCGAACCGCGGGCGGAGAACTTGGGTATTTTCAGCATCGCTTTGCGGTTTACGACCAAGAGGGAAATGCGTGTCAAACACCTGATTGCGCCGGAAAAATCAAACGCATCGTCCAATCGGGCCGTTCGAGCTTCTATTGTCCGGTGTGCCAAAGATAGCTTGAACACCGGTCCCGGACTGCTAAGCCTGTCGGTTGTACGCAACTGAAGAGAGCAGGTTTCATGGCTTTCGAGACGATCATCGTCGACACCGAAGAACACGTGACAACGATCCGACTGAACCGGCCCGATGCGATGAACGCCATCAGCCAGACCATGCTGCACGAGCTGGCAGATGCCGTTTCAGATGCCAGTGCGAACGAGAAAGTGCGTTGCATCATAATAACTGGGTCCGAAAAGGCGTTTGCCGCCGGGGCCGATATTTCGGATATGGCCGACAAGTCGTTTGTCGATGTTTTCTCGGTCGATCTCTTCACCGGTCCGTCCGAGCGCATCCTGCAATGCCGCAAACCGATCATTGCCGCAGTGTCGGGATATGCGCTGGGTGGTGGTTGCGAACTGGCCATGATGTGCGACTTCATCATTGCGTCGGACACCGCAAAGTTCGGTCAGCCGGAGATCAACTTGGGCGTCATCGCCGGATTGGGCGGCAGCCAGCGTCTGACGCGCCTTGTCGGGAAGTCCAAGTCGATGGACATGCACCTGACCGGCCGCTTCATGGGCGCCGAAGAAGCCGAGCGTGTTGGTCTTGTCAGCCGCGTCGTGCCAGCCAAGAAACTGATGGAAGAGGCACAAGCGGCCGCACAGAAGATCACCGAGAAATCCATGCTGACGGCGATGGCCGTTAAGGAAGCCGTGAACCGGGCCGAGGAGACGTCGTTGCGCGAAGGCCTGCTGTTCGAACGGCGGTTGTTCCATTCGCTGTTTGCCACCGAAGACCAAGCCGAGGGCATGTCAGCGTTCCTTGAAAAACGCGAAGCACAATTTCGCGACAAATAGGGCTTCCCAAACTCGAAGGAATCTCCTAAAGACGCCGCGTACATGCGCGTGGAGCCCGCTTTGGCTATGTGTCCGCCGGTCGTTGAACCGGTGCGGGTCTATCGTGCGACAGAGATTTGGACCCGAAACGCAAAGGGACACAACCATGGCAAATTCGCCCCAGTCCAAGAAGCGCGCGCGTCAGAACGCACGTCGCCTCGAAGTCAACAAAGCGCGTCGTTCGCGCATCCGTACCTTCCTCCGCAAAGTCGAAGAGGCGATTGCCTCGGGTGACAAGGATGCGGCTGCTCAAGCCCTGAAGATGGCTCAGCCGGAACTGATGCGTGGTGTGACGAAAGGCGTCTATCACAAGAACACAGCCGCTCGGAAAATGTCGCGACTCGCGGCCCGAGTGAAGGCAATCGGCTAATCTTCGCCGTCAAGAATGATCGCGCCCCGAGGGGCGCGATTTTTTTTTGCCCGGCTATCTCCATTGAGTCAGCTTGGCATTTTCCGCACCGGACCGGATTCGTTCGACCATGGCGCCCTGTCAAGCGCAAAGGATTGTTGCGAGACCGGAACCGACAGGCCAAATTCAGTCTGCGATTCACTTCGTCCTGGGGGGACATAGGTTAGATGGGAACGGGCACGAGCCCGCTGGTCGGTGAAGTAGATCCGGCCGAAGCGTGGCGTATTTTGGAAGCTGAAAAGACTGCCCGTCTCATTGATGTCCGGACACGCGCCGAATGGGCATTCGTGGGCGTTCCGGATACCGGGGAGATTGCGCAAGAACCGCTTTTTATCGAGTGGGCGCGCTATCCCGACATGTCTCAGAACCCTGCGTTCGCGGCAGAAGTGGAAGAGGCTCTGGGGTCGGACACCCCTGGACCGCTTCTCTTCATTTGCCGATCTGGCGCGCGGTCACTTCAGGCTGCAACGGCAGTTGTCGGTCACTTCGCGCGGAAGGGTGCGACCGTTACCTGCATTAATGTGGCTGAAGGCTTCGAGGGCGATTTGGACGCATCGGGACACCGGGGCGACCACAATGGTTGGAAGGCCCGGGGGCTGACCTGGCGTCAGTCTTGAGAGCAAAAAAGAAGTAACGGGCCAATTATGACAAATGAAGCTTGGGGTGAGGTTCGCCAGAATCTCCTGTCTGCAGTGGGGAAGAATAACTATGTCAACTGGATCGAACCGTTGGAACTGGCCGGCCTGAATGGCGGTGTGGCCACGTTCTTTGTTCCGACCAACTTCATGGGGAACTGGGTGTCGCGCAATTTCGGCGACCTGATCCAGAAGGTTCTGACAAACGCGGGCGAGACCGTGTCGCGTGTCGAGTTTTCGGTTCCCAACCAACCGGCACCGACCGCCAAGAAGGCGGAAGCAGAAAAGCCTGCGGCGATTGCCGAAACAGCCGCCGCGGCCGTTCCCGGTGTTGGCGGCGATCTTCCGGGCGCTCCCCTCGACAGCCGCTTTACCTTTGACAGCTTTGTCGTCGGCAAGCCGAACGAATTGGCCCACGCTGCCGCGCGCCGTGTTGCAGAAGGTGGCCCGGCCACGTTCAATCCGCTGTTCCTCTATGGTGGGGTTGGGCTGGGTAAAACCCACCTGATGCACGCCATCGCGTGGGAGCTTCGGAACCGTTCGCCCGAGCTTCGTGTCGTCTACCTGTCGGCCGAACAGTTCATGTATCGCTTCGTGCAGGCCCTGCGCGACAAGGACATGATCGCGTTCAAGCAGCTCTTCCGGTCGGTTGACGTCCTGATGATCGACGATGTTCAGTTCATTGCAGGCAAGGACGCGACGCAGGAAGAGTTCTTTCACACCTTCAATGCGCTGGTGGACCAGAACAAGCAGATCATCGTCAGCTCGGACCGCGCGCCGACCGAGATCGACGGCATTGAGGACCGCATCGTCAGCCGCCTGCAGTCGGGGCTTGTCGTGGATCTTCACCCGACCAACTACGAGCTGCGCCTTGGCATCCTTCAACAGAAGGTCGAGCAGTTCTCGGAGCAATTCCCGAATCTCGATATTCAGGACGGCGTGCTCGAGTTCCTTGCGCACCGCATCTCGACCAACGTGCGCGTCCTTGAAGGTGCCCTGATGCGGCTCTTTGCGTTTGGCTCGCTTGTCGGGCGCGAGATCACGATGGAGCTGACGCAAGACTGCCTTGCTGACGTCATCCGCCACAGCGATCGCAAGATCACGGTCGAGGAAATCCAGCGCAAGGTCTCGGAACACTACAACATCCGCCTGTCCGACCTGATCGGGCCCAAGCGCGTGCGCACCTTCGCGCGGCCCCGGCAGGTCGCCATGTATCTGTCCAAGCAGATGACCACCCGGTCGCTTCCGGAAATCGGGCGCCGCTTCGGGGGCCGCGACCACACGACGGTCATGCATGGCGTGCGCAAGATCGAAGAACTGATGCAGCAGGATAGCCAGATCGCGGACGACCTGGAGATGCTGCGTCGCGCTTTGGAGGCTTGATCCCCTGATCGAGTTTCTGCCCTGGCTGATCATTGCAGCCTTGATCATCGGTGTCGCCAAAGGGGGACTGGCCTCTGCGGCGGCACTAGCCGTGCCGTTTCTTGCGCTCTTCATGAACCCGGTGCAGGCTGCGGCACTTGTCTTGCCGGTTCTGCTGGTGACGGATGTCGCGGCGCTTTGGCTCTATCGGAAAGACTGGTCGAAACGAAACGTGGCGATCCTGTTGCCGGCGATGTTGGTTGGCATCGCGATTGCGACGGTGATCGTGCCCTACACACCGGAACCTGTTTTGCTGGCGTTCACCGGCCTTGTGGGGCTTTGGACCGTTTGGCGGCGTTGGTTCGGCGCAAAGGTTGAAGGCGTTCAAAAAGCCGAAGTGGTGCCGGGTCTCTTCTGGGGAACCGTGACAGGTATCTCGACCTTCATCACGCATTCGGGTGCACCGCCGACACAGGCCTATCTTCTGCCGCAGAACCTGCCGCGCCTTGTGTTCGCAGGCACCATGGCGATTGCATTTGCGATCGGGAATTTCGCCAAGATCCCCAGCTACTACGCCCTCGGTCTGTTCGAAGGGCTGGACTGGCCGTTGATCGCGGGACTTGCCGCCGTTGGAATTGCCGGGACGTTCGTGGGACGCTGGCTGGTCAAGGTGCTTTCGGACAAAGTTTATATGCGCGTGATCGAGGTGCTTTTGCTGGCGCTTTCGGCTATCCTCCTCACGAAAGCCGCGTCGGGCTTTATTGGTTGAGGGACGACAAATGGGCCGCATCATTCGCTGGATCATCTCGCACGGCATCGCAATCGCGCTGGGCTTTGGCCTTGGCGTTTACTTTCTGCCGATCCTGACCGCACCGCCGGCACCCGATGCAGCCAAGCTCGAGGAGATGGCCAGCCAAGCGCAGTTTTCGGCTGAGTTCACCCGTGATCTGCGTGGAAGCGACTTTGCACATTGGGGCGAGGGGACCATCAGCCTCTCCGCCGGCGAAATCACCCATCAAGGCAAGCTGGCGCCGGGTCCGGATTACAAGCTTTACCTGACCAAGGGGCTTGTCGACCACGAAGACACGTTCGACCGTGCCAACGCGGTGCAGGTGGGCGATGTGAAGTCATTCTCGGGTTTCATTTTGGATGTGCCCGAGGGAATTGACGTCAGCGCTTACGACAGCGTACTGATCTGGTGCGAAGCGTTTAGCGAGTTCATCACTGCGGCCACCTATAACTAGGCTGACTTGCGGCGTCGCTGTTGCCGTTTGCGGCTGCCGTGTCTCTCCATGATCGCCGCAGCTTGCACCTTGAGCGCAGGGTCGCGGCGCAATGAGAAGATCTGATCCTTGGCAAAGGCCGTCGCCGCCTTGTGGTCGACGATGGGTGTCGGATATCCGGCGGCCATGGCCTCGACCGTGGTCAAGTCATGCACGGCTTTGCCGGGAATGTGCGACAGCTCGGGCACCCAGCGCCGCGTAAAGTCACCGGTTGGATCCTGATCCAACCCTTGTTTCACGGGCGAGTAAACGCGAACGGTATTGATCCCCGTCACACCCGATTGCATCTGGACCTGCGGCCAGTGAATTCCTGCGTCGTAGTCGGTGAAAAACCGGGCCAGCACCTTGCCGCTGTCTTGCCAAGGCAGCCACAGGTCATAAGACGCAAACGAAACCAGCATCGCGCGCATCCGAAAGTTGATCCAACCATTGGCCGCAAGATAGCGCATGCAGGCGTCGACGAACGGAAAGCCGGTCGTGCCGGTCGCATAGCGTTCCAAACGCTCGGCGTCGCGCTCCCGAAGCGCGTCGTAAGCCGGGATCATGCTGCGACTTTCCAAGTCTGGCTGATCCTCCAGCTTCTGGCTGAAGTGACAATGCCAGTGCAAACGCCCGACAAACGAGTTGAGCGATTTGAGCCAGAACCCCCGTTCTTCCGCTGGCCCGGCCCGCAAGTCGGCCTGACGGTTGACGGTGGCTTGATACATCTCGCGCATCGACATCGAACCCCAGACGAGGTGCGGTGAAATCCGCGAGCAACCCACTTCCCCGGCAACGGGCGTCGACATGTCCTTCTGGTAAAACTCGCCGCGGTCTTCAAGAAAGCTTTGCAGCGTATCCTGTGCGGCGCGACGACCCGCGCATTGAAGCCAGGTCACACTGGGGTCCGGCTGCGTCGGAGGCAGCGTATCGCTATCGGCGCCGATCCAATCGACGGCAGGCGGTTCCGGGAGGGCCGCACTCTCCATCATCTGGTCCCAGCGCTTGGCCCATCCGTTTCGCGTTGTATCGCCGCCGCGTTCGATGCCGAACTGACGGTACTCGCTAAACTTTACGGCGTTCTTCTTGCACCACGCGCGGACGGTGTTGTCGCGCTGGAAGGTCCAGAGGTCGCCAGTTTCCTCATGCGCATGGATCGCGATGTCTCCAAACCGGTCCCGCAAGTCGGACAAGATCGACACCACTTCCCCCACTCGGAGGACAAGTGTGCCGCCACGCCGCACGATATCGCTTTCCAAGCTGGCGAGTGCGCCGCGCATGAACATGTCCTGCCGACCGCTGCGCTCGGGCAAGGACCATAGCTCTGGTTCGTAAACGAAGAGTGGCAAAACCGGCCCACGCCGTGCCGCCTCGGTCATTGGCGCGTGATCGGCCAACCGAAGATCCCGTTTGAACCAGACTATCTGAACTTGGCCCACGCCGCGCTGCCTCCAAAATACGCCTTCCCAAGGGATTTAGCGGTCATTCTGGCGCGTCCAGCCCATGCGACCTTGACCCTCTCGGTTCAACGCGCGAGATTCGCGCAAAACCATTGCACGCGGGCGAAAAACCGATAGGTTCAACGCCCCGAGACAGACGGAGCGAGCTGATGGAATTCTCGATCGAGCGGGCGGCCTTGCTGAAAGCGGTCGCGCAAGCGCAATCGGTTGTCGAGCGCCGGAATACCATTCCAATTCTCGCGAACGTTCTGATCGAAGCTGAAGGCGATACCGTCAGTTTCCGCGCGACCGATCTGGATATCGAAGTGGTCGACCAGGCCCCGGCCAAAGTGACGCGCGCGGGCGCGACAACTGTAAATGCGGTGACGTTTCACGAGATCGTCCGAAAGCTGCCAGATGGTGCGCTTGTGACGATCATCGATGACGGCGCAAGCGGGCGCATGTCGGTCGAGGCGGGGCGGTCAAACTTCTCGCTGGCGACGCTGCCGCGTGAAGACTTCCCGGTGATGGCGTCTTCGGAATATGAAAGCAATTTCGCAGCCCCGGCCCCGGTGCTGCGGCGGCTGTTCGACAAATCCAAGTTCGCCATCTCGACGGAAGAGACGCGGTATTACCTGAACGGTGTCTACATGCATGTGTCGGACAATGACGGGAAGCAGGTGCTGCGTTGCGTGGCGACGGACGGTCACCGCTTGGCCCGGATCGATGCCGACCTGCCGGATGGGGCTGGCAATATGCCGGGGGTGATCGTGCCACGCAAAACCGTGGGCGAGTTGCGCAAGCTTCTGGATGATGACGAGGCCGAGATTGCCGTCAGCGTGTCCGAGACCAAGGTGCGCTTTGCCACGCCGGGCATCACGCTGACCTCGAAGGTGATCGACGGCACGTTCCCAGACTACACCCGTGTCATTCCGGGCGGAAACACGCGGCGGCTGGAAGTCGATGCGTCCGACTTTGCGCAAGCCGTTGATCGCGTGGCCACCGTCAGTTCCGAACGGTCGCGTGCCGTGAAGCTGGCGCTTGACGAAGACCGGCTGGTCCTCTCGGTCAATGCGCCTGACAGCGGGGCGGCCGAAGAAGAGCTGGGTGTGGCTTACAGCGCCGACCCTCTCGAAATCGGGTTCAACGCAAAATACCTTCTGGAGATCGCCAGTCAGGTGGATCGCGAGAACGCGGTCTTCCTGTTCAATTCCTCGGGCGATCCGACGCTGATGCGCGAAGGCAATGACGAAAGCGCCGTTTACGTCGTGATGCCGATGCGCGTGTGACGAGTGTCGTTGAACTAACCCTTTCGCACTTGCGGTCGCACCGGCGGACTTCTCTCGCTCTCGATGGACGTCCCGTCGCAATCTTCGGCGCGAATGGTGCCGGGAAGACCAACATTCTTGAGGCAGTGTCGCTGCTGTCTCCGGGTCGTGGTTTGCGCCGTGCCGGGGCCGACGAGTTGATCCGGCGACCCGAGGCGCTGGGATGGAAGGTCTCTGCGGTCCTCCGATCCGGCAAGACCCTGCACGAAGTCGAAACAGCAGCAGAGCCCGGACAGTCACGAAGCGTGAAGATCGATGGCAAGACCACAACGCAAGTGGCCCTTGGGAAAGTGGCCCGCGTTGTTTGGCTGATCCCGGCCATGGACCGGCTCTGGATCGAAGGCGCCGATGGACGCCGACGGTTCCTCGACCGCATCGCGATGAGCTTTGATCCCGGTCACGCGCAAGCGGTTCTGACCTATGAAAAGGCGATGCGTGAGCGGAACCGTTTGTTGAAGGACATGGTGCGCGACGCGCATTGGTACGTCGCATTGGAACGGCAGATGGCCAGCAGCGCTGAAGAGATTTCGACCAACCGGCGTGCAGCTCTCGCGCGCTTGCGCGCGGCTCAGCGAGATGCCGAGACCGCCTTTCCCTCGGCTGCACTCGATCTGGTCCACCCCGACCGCGAGTTGCCGGAATCCGAGGACGCGTTGGCCGACGCTCTGGCTGAAAACCGTCCGGCCGATCTTCGCGCCGGGCGTACCTTGATCGGTCCGCATCGCATCGACCTGACGGCTGTCTACGAGGAGAAGGGCGTTGCAGCGGCACAGTGTTCGACGGGTGAACAGAAGGCGCTTCTGATTTCTCTGGTTCTGACGAACGCCCGCGCCTTGCGGGAAGACACAGGGTCCACGCCGTTGATCCTGCTGGACGAGGTCGCGGCCCATCTGGATGCAAACCGGCGGGCGGCGCTTTACGACGAGATTTGCGCATTGGAGGCCCAAGCCTGGATGACGGGCACCGGGGCCGAGCTGTTTGCCGAGCTTGGCGATCGCGCACAGCATATCGACGTGAGCGAAACCGAAGGCGAAAGCCGCGCAGACATGTTGGTGCCATCATGACAATCACATTGGCCGATGCCGCGCTTTACACGGCCGCCTTGTTCATCTTGTTCCTGACACCCGGCCCGGTTTGGGTTGCCTTGATCGCACGGGGGATGTCGGGCGGCTTTCACGCCGCATGGCCGCTGGCGTTTGGCGTGGTCGTCGGAGATATCCTCTGGCCATTGCTCGCGATCCTTGGGGTCACGTGGATCCTGTCGGTCTTCTCTGACTTCATGTTGGTTCTAAGGTGGGTCGCCTGCATCACGTTCCTTGTCATGGGCTGGCTGGTGATCAAGCACCGCGACAAGACGATTGCATCGGACAGTCGGCTGACGCGTCCGGGCATGTGGGCCGGTTTCTTGGCTGGTCTGGCCGTCATCCTTGGCAACCCCAAGGCCATCCTGTTCTATATGGGCGTGTTGCCGGGTTTCTTTGATCTGGACCAACTGACGTGGAATGACATTGCGGCGATTTGTTTCCTGTCCATGATCGTCCCTCTGATTGGGAACCTGATCCTTTCGGTTTTTGTCGATCGCGCCCGACGTCTGATAAAGTCACAACGTGCCTTGTCCCGCACCAACTTCGTGGCAGGGGTGCTGCTGATCGTTGTCGGGCTGGTCATACCGTTCACTTAGCGCTATGTAGTTCAGAATTGGTCACTTGATCTTACCAATTGGGAGATTCTGAAATGGAAATGCCAACACCATCGCCCGACATTATCGCGCGAAAGTCGCGGATCGTGGCGCGCCTATCGGATGCGCTGCCGGCAGATGCTGTCATTTCACACGAAGCTGAAACCCGTGCGTATGAATGTGATGGATTGACGGCTTACACGTGCCCGCCGCTTTGCGTTGTTCTTCCATCGACGACGCAGGAAGTCTCGGATGTCCTGAAGATTTGCCATGCCGAGGGGGTGCCGGTGGTCCCGCGCGGTTCTGGTACTTCGCTGGCTGGCGGGGCATTGCCCACTGCGGATTCGGTGATCCTTGGCGTGGCGCGCATGAACGACGTTCTGGATGTCAGCTATGAAGACCGCGTGATCCGTGTGCAGACCGGCCGCACAAACCTTTCGGTGACCGGTGCGATCGAAGATGACGGGTTCTTCTATGCGCCGGACCCGTCGTCGCAATTGGCTTGTGCGATTGCAGGGAACATCGCCATGAATTCGGGCGGCGCGCATTGCCTGAAATACGGTGTGACAACCAACAACCTTCTGGGCGTGAAGATGGTTCTGATGGACGGCACCATCGTCGACATCGGCGGCGCGCATATGGATGCCGCAGGCTATGACTGGCTGGGCCTCATTTGCGGCTCGGAAGGCCAGTTGGGGGTCGTGACCGAGGCCACGCTGCGCATTCTTCCGAAACCCGAAGGCGCGCGTCCGGTGCTGATTGGCTATCGCTCCGCCGAAGTGGCCGGCGCTTGTGTCTCGGACATCATCAAGGCGGGCGTGTTGCCGGTGGCCATCGAATATATGGACAAGAAGGTCATCGAGGTTGTCGAGGATCACGCCAAGGCTGGTTATCCGGACTGTGAAGCGCTGCTGATCGTCGAAGTTGAAGGCTCCCCGGCCGAGATTGACGAACAACTTGGCATCATCAAGCAAATCGCCCGACGACACGACCCGGTGGAACTGCGCGAAGCCGGCGATGCCGACGAAGCGGCGCGGATTTGGCTGGGCCGCAAAAGCGCCTTCGGTGCCATGGGCCAAATCAACGATTACATGTGCCTGGATGGGACGATCCCGGTCTCGGAGCTGCCGTTCGTTCTGAAGCGCATTGGCGAGCTGTCGAAGGAGTACGGACTGGGCGTGGGCAATGTGTTCCATGCGGGCGACGGCAACATGCACCCGTTGATCCTGTTCGATGCCAACAAGCCAGGCGACCTTGAGACCTGCGAAGCACTTGGGGCCGAGATCCTTAAGCTTTGTGTCGAGGTCGGAGGCTGCCTGACCGGAGAACACGGTGTCGGGATCGAGAAGCGCGACTTGATGAACGTGCAGTTCACGCCTGAGGATATGGAAGCCCAGATGCGTGTGAAGGATGTTTTTGATCCGGCGTGGCTTCTGAACCCCGCCAAGGTCTTTCCGCTGGACGCGTCTGCCGCGCGGCGCGCGGCAATCGAAACGGCTGCGTGACCGGGATGCTGACGCCAAGATCTGAAGAAGAACTTTCAGACGCCATTGCTTCGGCCGACGGACCGCTGAGCCTTCGTGGTGGGGGAACGCGTGGTGTCGCTCGGGAAGGAACCGTCCTTTCGACGGCGGAACTGTCCGGGATCACGCTTTATGAACCCGGGGCGCTGACGCTGCTCGCCAAGGCTGGCACACCGCTCGCCGAGATCGAAGACGCGCTCGCCGCAGAAAACCAGATGCTGGCCTTCGAACCGATGGACCACCGCGTATTGTTGGGAACGGATGGCACGCCGACCATTGGCGGGGTCGTGGCGACAAACACATCAGGGCCGCGCCGTGTTCAGGCCGGGGCCTGCCGGGATTATCTGCTGGGTGTCCGGTTCGTCGATGGAACCGGCACGATCACCAAAAACGGGGGCCGTGTGATGAAGAACGTCACCGGCTATGATCTTGCCCGCATGATGTGCGGGGCGCATGGCACGTTGGGTGTTCTGAGTGAGGTCGGGTTCAAAGTGCTGCCTGCACCCGAAGCCACGGCGACCTTGGTCTATCGCGATCTCGATTGGCAGCAAACCGCGGCGCTCTTTGCCTCGGCGATGTCGTCGCCGTTCGAAGTCTCTGGTGCGGCGAGACTTCCTGCTGGTGCGTTTTTTGACGACGCAAACGCGGCGCTTATCAGGTTGAGCGGCTTCGAAGCCTCGGTTGCGTATCGAACGGACCAGTTGGCCAAACGTTTGGAAGGCGTCGTCGCGGGACCGACCGAGGTCGTGGCATCGAACAACACCAGAAACACCGAGATTTGGACATCTGTGCGGGATGTTCATGCGCTTGCAGACCCCACCAAGGACATCTGGCGCATTTCGCTGAAATTGACAGACCTCTCCATTCTGTCCGCTCTGGGCGCGGAAGACGAGATCGTGCTTGATTGGGCCGGCGGTTTGGCATGGGCTGCCGTCGCACCAGGCACGGATGTCCGCGCGACGCTGGGCGCTTTCGAAGGTCACGCGACGCTGGTGCGTGGGTCTGCAGACGTGCCGCGCTTCCATCCGGAACCAGTGCCGCTGGCGCAAATGGCGAAAGCCTTGCGGGCCAGGTACGATCCGAAAGGCATTCTCAATCCGGGACTGATGGGCTGATGCAGACGAACTTCACCGAAGAACAGTTGAAAGACCCCGGCACCAAGCGGGCAAACGAGATTCTGCGTTCGTGCGTGCATTGCGGGTTCTGCACGGCGACGTGTCCGACGTACCAGGTGCTGGGTGACGAGTTGGACAGCCCACGCGGGCGCATCTATCTGATGAAGGACATGCTGGAAAATGATCGTCCGGCGGATGCAAAGACGGTCAAGCATATCGATCGGTGTCTGTCCTGCCTTGCCTGCATGTCCACATGCCCCTCGGGCGTTCACTATATGCATCTTGTCGATCACGCGCGCGCGCATATCGAAAAGACGTATAAGCGCCCGCTGTTCGAGCGCATTCTGCGCAACACATTGGCCCGGATCCTGCCTTACCCCGGTCGGTTCCGACTTGCGCTTCTGGCGGCCAAGATCGGACGTCCGTTCAAATCGCTGATGCCCGATGCCCGCTTGCGCGCTATGCTGGAGATGGCACCGAAGCGGATACCGCCGGTGAGCCGCAATGATGACCCCCAGACCTTCGCACCAAAAGGTCAGGCCAAGATGCGGGTCGCCTTGATGACGGGCTGCGCGCAAAAGGCGCTTAATACGGACATCAACGACGCAACGATCCGGCTGCTGACTCGCCTCGGCTGCGAGGTCGTCGTGGCCGATGGTGCTGGATGCTGTGGCGCACTTGTGCACCATATGGGGCGCGAGGACGAAAGCCACCGCTTCGCCGAGACCAATATCAAAGCGTGGTCCGCCAGCGAGGTCGACGCGATTGTCATCAACACCAGCGGTTGCGGCACCACGGTGAAGGATTACGGGCACATGTTCCGCAATGATCCTTTGGCCGATTCCGCTGCCGATATCAGCGCCAAAACCATGGATATCTCGGAGTTGCTCGAGAAGCTCGATCTTCAAGCCGAAGCGCCTGAAGACCTGAGAATTGCCTATCATGCCGCCTGTTCGCTGCAGCATGGTCAGCAGATCAAGGCCGCACCGAAAACACTGCTGAAAAACGCAGGTTTTGAAGTGGTCGAGCCGAAAGATCCGCATCTTTGCTGTGGATCGGCGGGCACTTATAACCTGATGCAGCCGGAGATTTCTGCGCAACTGAAGGCCAGAAAAGTCGCAACGCTTGAAGCAAAAGATCCGGATGTTATTGCTGCCGGCAATATTGGATGCATGATGCAAATCGGCTCGGCCTCCGGCGTCCCGATTGTGCATACGGTCGAACTTCTGGACTGGGCTACGGGCGGTCCTCGCCCGCGCGCATTGGGGTAATTCTTCCGGGTCGACATATTCTTGCCGCAAGGCATCAGTAACGTCGGACCCCGAAGAGGGAAGAGGTTCGGTATGCGACGTGTGCTTGCCGCAGTTTTCGCGGCATTTTGCGCCACCACGGCCGCCAGTCAGGACAATCAGCCGTCGGAGCTGATGAAGATCATGACAGCCTATGACGCGCGCGGCTGGGAGGCCGTTGGCCGTTTGAACATCGGTTGGGGCGGCATGTGCACCGGCGCCATGATCTCGCCTCGCATCGTTCTCACTGCAGCGCATTGCGCATTCGATGCTCATTCCGGCGATCTGATCGAAGCAAGAGACATCGTGTTCCACGCGGGCTTCCGCAATGGGCACGCCACTGCCTCGCGCAAGGTCGGTCGCATCGTCATCCACCCGGACTACGTGTTCACGGGCACCGAAGCTGCAGGCAACGTGGCCAATGATCTGGCCTTGTTCGAGCTGGTCAGCGACATCCGTTTGCCCAGCGTTGCGCCCTTCCAGACGGCCAAACGTCCGCGCAAGGGGCAGCAGGTGGGCGTTGTCTCATATGCACATGATCGCGCGGATTCACCTTCGATCCAGGAAGTGTGCCACGTGCTGGCCCGCCAGCGCGGATCGCTTGTTCTTTCTTGCAATGTCGACTTCGGGTCGTCTGGAGCACCCATTTTTGCGGAAGAGAACGGACAACCACGGATCGTTTCGGTCGTCTCCGCCAAAGCCGAGGTGCGCGGGCGCAAGGTGGCGCTTGGAACAAACCTCGAAAAGCCACTGTCCGAGATGATGGCCCTCTTGAACAGCGGGACCGGTGCCGTTGCGGCCGCACCCAAGGTCAACATCATTCGTCCCGATGAGAAGCGCCGCTTGTCTGGCCGGGATGGGGCCAAATTCCTGCGACCGTGACTTGACCCGGTCTGAACGACTTGCAGGATGCAAGAATGCGCTTCGCTCTTGCCTGGTTCTTTTGCTGCCTTGCCGTTCCTGCCACTGCAGATCCGTTCAAGGCCGCAGGCAGGATTGAAAACGAAAGCGGCGGCGGCTGTTCTGCGTCGCTCGTGCGGCCCGACGTCATCGTGACGGCTGCGCACTGCGTCAAGGAAGATGACGGGGTTGGATACACATTCCGACTTGGCAGCGATGTAGATGCCGATCCGATACGGGTGCAACGCGTGGTGGTTCATCCCCATTACACCAGCTTCCAAAATCAGCGCCTGCTGCGGCTGCGGTTCGACATAGCCGTTGCGCAACTTGCGACACCAGTTGATCCAGCCACCGCCGTGCCGTTCGACATCGGTCCGGAAGCTGAGGCGGGTGAAGGGCTTTTTCTGGCCAGTTGGCGCGGCATGTCGCGCACGCGACCGAGAACCCGTAGATGCGTTGTGATCGACGGTGCGATACCAGTTGTCGTGACGCTGGGCTGCATCGTCCAAGGTGGCGAAAGCGGCGGACCCGTCCTGCGTTTGAAAGAGGACGGCGTCGAACTGGTCGCCGTCATCAACAGCAGGGCACAACAGGGCGGCCGGTCCGTCGCGGTGGCCGCGAATGCGCGCTCGCGGATACAGCCGCTGCTCGACATGTTGAACGACCCCTCTTGAACCCCGAATTCGATGTTCCTATCTCGATTTTGTCGGGCGCCAATGACGGGTCCGGCGACTGAAAAGTGCCTTGCCCAATGGGAAGGCTGATCTGGTATCGCTCAATGGAGGATGACCTTATGAGAAGGTTTGACCTTGCACCTTTGCATCGTGCAACCGTCGGTTTCGATCAAATCGCCGACATGATGGACCGCATTCTGGCCGACACGGCCCAGACCCCGTCCTATCCGCCCTATAACATCGAAAAAACCGCTGACGACGCCTGGCGTATTTCCATCGCCGTGGCCGGTTTTGGCGAAGAAGACCTGTCGGTTGAAGTTCGCGAGAACGCCCTTGTCGTGTCTGCCCGGAAGTCCGAGGACACTGACGAGCGGACGTATCTTCATCGCGGGATCGCCAACCGCGCCTTCGAACGTCGCTTCACGCTTGCCGACCATGTTCGTGTGACCGGCGCCAGCCACGTGAACGGCATGCTGCATGTCGATCTGCTGCGCGAAGTGCCCGAAGCGCTGAAGCCCCGCCGCATCGAGATTTTGAACGGCGAGACGGTCGACGCAAAGGCTGTCGAAGCCTCCTGATCGGCGCTCGATCCAGTTCGAAGCCCGCGTAGCTGCCGCTGCGCGGGTTTTTTGCGTTTTTGCAACGGCGTTTGCTGATCTTGCGACCTCGCCTTGAATTAGGCCGTTTGAGTCATGACCTCTTCCTTGGGGCGAGGAGTGACGATGAGCCAAACGCAAGGCTACTGGTCCGGCATGACCGGCGGAATGAAGGTTCGCCTGATCGCGTTCCTGATCTATCTGGCGATCTCGCTTGTGGTACTGGCGCAGTCGCCCATCCTTGGGATCGTGTTGCTTGTTCTGCCCGTCATCTGGGCTGTCTTCATGCTTTGGTTCAGCGCCGAAACCTATACGGATGTCGGACCGCTGAGCCTCAGAAAGAGCAGCGTTCTGGGATACACTTTGCGCTATCTCTGGCGCAGTTCCGTCATCGCCCGCGTGGTCATGAGCGTCGCGGGTGCGGCAGCGGTTATAGGCGGGCTTGGCTATATCAGCACCGAAAAGCTGCGCGAAGCGGCAGCCAAGCCAACTCTGACCGAACGCGCGGTTGCCATGACGGAAAGTGCGACTGAAGCCACTAAAGTGACGACCAGCGGATGGGTGCAAACCGCCAAAGGCTGGTTCACCTCGGACGAAACTCCGGATGACCAATAGTCACTCGCCGTAGGGCACCCAGACGGTTTTGGTCTCGGTTGCGGCATCCAGGAATGCATCGGCGTCCGTCCTGCACCAGTCGCGATCCTTGCCATGATTGACCCAGGTCCGCTTAAGGTTGCCAGCTGCTTCTTCCTCGATGGTGGCCGAGATGTCTGACGACGAGAAGGACCAAACCGCGTCAAGGTCCATATGCCCCGCCATCTGCGCGGCGAGTTCGGTGTGCGACCCCGTCAGGATGTTGACGACACCGGCCGGCACATCCGAAGTCTCAAGCACCTGATAGAAATCCGTTGCCGCCAGCGGAAACGGTTCCGAGGCCACGATGGTCAAACGGTTCCCCATCGCCATCGACGCGCCGACAATTGACACCAAGCCAAGAAAGGCCGCGTTGTCCGGCGCGAAGGCGCCAATGCGACCGACGGGTTCATTCATCGCCAGCGCCACGCCGCGCATCGGCACACCCTTGGCGCGACCGTCGAACTTGTCGGCCCATGCGGCCCAGCTGAACAACCGGTCAATCGAACGCTCGACTTCCGTGGCGCCATCCTTCCGGCCGGTCATTGCGTCGATCCGATTGGCAAACTCTTCCGCGCGAGCCGAGAGGTTCTCGGCCAAGAAGTAGAGGATCTGCGCACGCAAATGCCCGGTGGTTTTCGACCAGCTTTTGGCGGTGTTCATCGCTTCGACCGCGTTGCGCAGGTCTTTCCGGTTCGCAAGCCCGACATGGCCCAGCAACGTGCCGTCGGGCGACCACACGGCGTTCGAATACCCGCCATCCGGTCTTGCCTGCTTGCCGCCAATGTAAAGTTTGGCAGTGCGATCGATGCCGTCGGTCGATGGAACCTTCGGCGGGGCAATAGCTTTCACAGGCGATAGCGCAGGCGCGTCAGATGTGGGTTTCGTATAGGCCCGCAAACCTTCCCAACCGCCTTCGCGCCCGAACCCGCTTTCGCGGACACCGCCAAAACCTGCGGCTGCATCGAACAGGTTGGTCGCGTTCACCCAGACCACCCCGGCGGCCAGCTTAGGCGCAATGTCCAGCGCAAGGTTCACGTTCTCGGTCCAGACGGTCGCGGCCAGCCCGTAACGTGTGTTGTTCGCCAGTTCCACCGCCTCGGCCGGTGTGCGGAACGTGGTCGAGACCAGAACCGGCCCAAAGATCTCTTCCTGCATCAGCGGGTCCGCAACCGACAGGTTCGAGATCAGCGTCGGCGGATAGAAACACCCTTTCTCGGGAAGGTCCGCAGACGCGTGATAAACCTCTCCGGCCGAGCCATCGACCAGCGCCCGGATTGTCTTCAGCTGTGCTGGATCAACAACGGCACCGACATCAATGCACTTGTCCAGCGGATCCCCGATCCGCAGCTTGTCCATCCGCGCTTTCAGTCGCCGGGTGAAATCGCCGGCAATGCCTTCCTGCACCAACAGGCGCGAACCGGCGCAGCACACTTGACCCTGATTAAACCAGATCGCGTCGACCAGCCCTTCAATCGCACTGTCGATGTCAGCGTCGTCAAACACGATGTAAGGCGACTTGCCGCCAAGCTCCAAGGTCAGCGCTTTGCCGGTGCCTGCGGTAGCACGGCGGATGCGGCGTCCGACCTCGGTCGAGCCTGTAAAGGCGATCTTGTCGATGTCCTTGTGGCCGACGATCATCTCGCCCACTGCGCCGTCACCTGTCACGATGTTCAAGACACCGGGCGGCACCCCGGCCTCCAAAGACAGTTCCGCGAACAGAAGTGCGGTCAGCGAGGTATATTCAGCGGGCTTCAGAACAACGGTGTTTCCCATGGCCAGGGCAGGCGCGACCTTCCACGCCAGCATCAGCAAGGGGAAGTTCCAAGGAATGATCTGCCCGCAGACGCCTAGCGGTTCGCGCCCAGGCAACTCGTCGTCCATCAACTGGGCCATGCCCGCGTGATAGTAGAAATGCCGGGCCACCAGCGGCACGTCGATGTCGCGGCTTTCGCGGATCGGTTTACCGTTGTCCAGCGTCTCGAGCACGGCAAAGAGCCGGGATTGCTTCTGCACCAGCCGCGCCAATGCATAGAGCACCCGCGCCCGTGCCTTGGCATCCGCCGCCCATGCCGCTTGCGCCGCGCGGGCCGCCTTGACCGCTGCGTTGACATCGCGCTGGGTCGCTTGGCTGACCTTGGCAAGCGTCTTTCCCGTGGCCGGGTTTTTCGATGCGAAGGTCGTGCCCGGCTTGGTAAAGCGGCCATTGATGAACAGACCAAGCGACTTGTGCTCGGCCAACCACGCCTTGGCCTCGGACGCGTCCTCGGGCGCCGGGCCATAGTCCATGCTTTCGAAGATCTCGGATACGTTCATTCCCAATATCTCCCTAGCCCAGCGGGTGCCGGTGACCGGCGGAATAGCGGCCCGTCACGTGATGTTCCAATTGGCGTTCAATGTCACCCAAAAGCGATGAGGCCCCGAAGCGGAATAGATCGTTTTGCAGCCAGCGGTCTCCAAGCTCGTCCTTCACCAGCGTCAGATAGGTGACGGCATCCTTGGCCTTCGAGATGCCGCCAGCCGGTTTGTAACCGACCCGGTAGCCCGTCAATTCGTGATAGCCGCGGATGGCTCGCATCATCACCAGCGACACCGGCAAAGTGGCGTTCACGCTTTCCTTCCCGGTCGAGGTCTTGATGAAATCCGCGCCTGCCATCATGCAAACCCAGCTTGCGCGCGCCACGTTGCGCAGCGACCCCAGTTCGCCGGTCGCGAGAATGGCCTTCACATGCGCATCGCCACAGGCCTCGCGGAAGGTCCTCATCTCGTCGTAAAGGGCTTGCCAATTGCCCGTCAGCACGTGACGGCGCGAGATCACGATGTCGATCTCCTTCGCGCCGGCCGACACGCTTTCCCCAATTTCGGTGACTCGCAGATGAAACGGCGAGAGCCCCGCCGGAAAACCGGTCGAGACGGCAGCCACTGGGATGCCCGTGCCAGCCAGAGCATCGACGGCAGTTTCGATCATATCGTGGTAAACGCAGACCGCCCCGACAGTCAGTCCGGGCAAACCGATGGCTTCCAACAGGTCGGCCCGAACCGGTTGGCGGGCCTTCGCACACAGCCGACGCACGCGACCGGCTGTGTCGTCGCCCGACAAGGTCGTCAGGTCGATCATGGTGACCGCCCGCGCCAACCACGCCGCTTGATAGGCTTTCTTCACGGACCGACGGCCCGGCAACGTGGCGGCACGCCGTTCGATCGCGCTGGTGTTGGCCTGCAAGGCACGCACCAGATCAAGGTCCAGCGGCATGCCCGCGTTACGCGGTTCCTGCACCTGCGGCAGCTGCGCGGTCCTCAGGGTTTCTGCGGTTTTCTCCATGCCGGCGAAACTCGCACGACAGGCACGCCACTTCAATCCACCAGAATGGTCTCGACGCGGGCGCCGGTTTCCAACGTCCGGTGCACCGGGCACTTATCGGCAATCTCCAGCAGGCGTTGCCGCTGCTCGGCGTCAAGCGACCCCTCAAGCCGGATTTCCCGCCGGAAACTGTCGATCCGAACGGCCTTTGACGTTTCCGCGTCCTGCGCGTGAACCTTGTCATGGCTCACATCGACAGACACGTGGTCCAGCGGCCATCCCTTGCGGCGGGCATACATGCGGATCGTCATCGAGGTGCAGGCGCCTAGACCAGCGGACAGGAAGCCATAGGGCGACATGCCTTGATTGGTGCCACCATAGGCCAAGGGTTCATCCGCAACCGTGTGGTGGAAGGGACCCGCGTTCACATCCTGCAGAAAGCCGTTCGCATCCGCCTCGCTGACCCGCACGATCCCCTCGGGCGCACCGGGTGGGGGCGCCGGGGGGCGCAGGTCAAGATAACGACCCGCCCAGGCCGAAATCACCTCGGCCGCGTATTCGGCATCTTCGGGGCGCGAGACAAGGTGGTCTGCGTCATCAAGGGTCACAAAGCTCTTCGGGTGCTTGGCCGCCAGGAAAATGCGCGTCGCATTCTCGACGCCCACGGTCGTGTCGCGGGGCGCGTGCATGACCAGAAGCGCCTTGTGCAATTTCCCGATTGCCGGCTCCAATGCGGCAGCAGCCACGTCATCAACGAAGGCCTTTCCAATGGTGAACGGGCGACCTGCAAGATCGACGCTGGCCTTGCCCTCGGCCGCAATCTGATCCAGTGCGTCGCCAAAGTTGTGCGTCACATGCTCGGGGTCGAACGGCGCACCGATCGTGACCACGGCCTTCACACTGTCAATCTGGCCCGCCGCTTTCAGAACGGCAGCCCCGCCAAGCGAGTGGCCGATCATCAAACTGGGCGCCATCCCGCGGTCGGCGAGATGTGCAACGGCTTGCACCAGATCGTCGACATTCGACGTGAATGTCGTGTTGCCGAACTCGCCGCCCGAATGGCCAAGGCCGGTGAAGTCAAACCGCAAAACAGCGATGCCCATGGCCGACAGTCGCGCCGCGATGCGCCGGGCTGCCGTGATGTCCTTGCCGCATGTAAAGCAATGCGCGAACAGCGCCGTCGCAAGGTGCGGGCCATCGGGCATATCCAGCCGTGCGGCCAGATCGTCGCCCGCGTGGCCCGGGAATGTGAAGCGTTCAATGGACATCGAGGGATTCCTTTCGCCTCCAAGATTGCCATGGAACGCTTTAAGAACAAGAGAAGTCACGCCGTGGTCACATGAACTTGCACTTTGTGACGAAAGCGAAACGTTGGTCAGAGCCCGATGAACCGGTCAGCCAGCAGGATCCACAGCGGGATCGAGAGAATGGCAATCGGGGTTCCGATACCGGTGGACGTGCCGACATAGGCCGACGGGTTGGCCTCGGGCAACGCCGCCCGCATCGTTGGTGGTCCCGAGATGTCCGAGCTTGAGGACGCCAGAACCGCCAGAAGAATGACGCCGCCTGCTGAGAACCCGGTCAGTTCATGCGCGAGCAGTCCGATGGCGAAGCCCAGTGCCCCGTTCAGCAGTGGTGCGGTCAGGCCAAACAGCAAGTAGGCGTGTGCCACCTTCCGCATTTCTGAGAGCCGCGCCCAGGCTTCAAGGCCCATGACAAGCATGAGGATGGACAGAAGCCCCCGGAAAAGCGGTTCATAGAAGCTCTCATAGACGGACTTTGGCTCGGCAAGGATGCCCAGCGACAGCCCCAGCAAAAGCGCCGATATCGCTGGGCTTCTCAATGTGTCGGTCAGGATCGTTGCAAAAAGCCCCTCTGGCAGGCTGTTCCGAATGGATGGGCCGCCCGCAATCGCCGCATTGCCACTGACCTGAGCGTGAACCTGGCGCTTGGCTTCCGCGAGTTTGGCCAGCGAGATTGCCGTGACCAGCGCCGCGATATCCATGAACGGATAGAGCGCGCCTATGAAGCCTTCATATGCGATGGCATGTTCGTTCAGCATGGCCATGCCAGCAGCAAGGGTCGAGGCCGACACCGCGCCGAAGAGCCCCGCAGTGGCATAGGCATCGATCATCGAGATGCCTCGGAATTGTCTCAGGCCCCAACTGCCGCCCAGCACGATCAGAACGCCCAGAACCACAGCACCTGCGGCAGGAATGGCGAGATCCGCGAGATCCGCTTCCCGGACGGACATCCCGGCGCCAAGCCCGACTTTCAGAAGCAGGACCAGCACGATGAACTTGTAGACCTGATCGGGCACCGAGAATTTACTGCCTAGCGCACCCAGAGCCATGCCGCCGATCAGGAAGGCAAGCGTCGGTGATTGAAACTGCGCTGCGATCGTCGCGGCAATTCCGAAAATCTGGTCCATCTCTGGCCTCCGTTGATCTTTGAAGGCGACCTAACGGAGCGAGATGTGATAATAAAATATATCTTTATACGCTATTATGTTCTAAAGAATAGAATATGAATGATCTCAACTATCGGCACTTGCGTTACTTTTACGAAGTTGCCCGCGAAGGGCATTTGGGGCGCACGGCCGAGCGGTTGAACGTCTCTCAATCTGCGCTGTCGATTCAGATTCGCACCTTGGAAGATCGAATTGGCCACCAGTTGTTCGACCGAAGCGGTCGACAGCTTGAACCCACAGAAGTTGGTCGGATCGCCTACGGTTACGCCGCACGGATCTTTGGGGCCGGGGCCGAGCTACAGGCCACATTAGCACGGGCAGGCGACCCAGATGCGCCGCTGCGTGTTGGGGCCTTGTCCACCTTGTCGAGGAACTTCCAATTGTCCTTTCTCAAGCCAGTACTGGCGGAAGGTCGCAATGTGACGCTTCGGTCTGGCGATATTGAAAAGCTTCTGTCCGCGCTTGAGGACCTGTCACTTGATGTCGTGCTTTCGACCGAACTGCCTCCGGCTGCGTTCAATGCGCACCCGATCGCGACTCAAAGTGTCGGGCTGCATGCGGTCCCCGACCGATTGCGACATGACACACTCAAGGAATTGTTGTCGTCCGAGCCGTTGATCGTCCCAACCGACCGTGCCATTCGTCCAATGTTCGACGGGCTTCTGGCGCGCTTGAATGTAACCCCGTCAATCGCTGCCGAGGTTGACGATATGGCGATGATCCGGCTTTTGGCGCGCGAGAATGCGGGTGTCGCCGTTGCACCCGCTGTTGTCTTTGCCGACGAAATTGCCAGCGGACGCCTGGCAACCGCGCCGTTCCCGCTGGACATTTCCGAGCCGTTCTATGCCGTCACCAAGAAGCGAGACATCCCGCATCCTGGCTTGTCGTCTCTCTTGTCGTCGGGCGCCGCCTAGGACAGCGCCTTCGCCAGATTCTCGTCGATTTTGTCGAGGAAACCAGTGGTCGTCAGCCAGCCCTGATCCGGTCCCACCAGCAGCGCAAGGTCCTTGGTCATGTGGCCGCTTTCAATCGTGTCGACGACGACCTTTTCCAAGGTCTCGGCAAAGCCCATCAGCGCCTGGTTGTCGTCAAGCTTTGCCCGGTGACGCAGTCCGCCCGTCCATGCAAAGATCGAAGCCGTCGAGTTGGTCGACGTGGCCTCGCCTTTCTGGTGCTGGCGATAGTGGCGCGTGACCGTGCCATGTGCGGCCTCGGATTCCACGATCTTGCCGTCGGGCGTCATCAGCTGCGAGGCCATCAGGCCAAGCGAGCCAAAGCCTTGAGCGACCGTGTCTGACTGGACGTCACCGTCATAGTTCTTGCAGGCCCAGACATAGCCACCGGACCATTTCAGGGACGATGCAACCATGTCGTCGATCAACCGATGCTCGTACCAGATCTTCTTCTCTTCGAACTGGTCCTTGAACTCGGTCTCGTACACCTCGGCGAAGATGTCCTTGAAGCGCCCGTCATAAACCTTGAGGATCGTGTTCTTGGTCGACAGGTAAACCGGCCAGCCAAGGTTCAGGCCATAGTTGAACGAGGCGCGCGCGAAGTCGTAAATCGACTTGTCGAGGTTATACATCGCCATGGCCACGCCGGCGTCGGGGGCATCAAAGACTTCGCGTTCGATCACCTTGCCATCTGCGCCTTCGAACTTGAGCGTCAGCTTGCCGGGGCCCGGGAACGTGAAGTCGGTCGCGCGATACTGGTCGCCGTAGGCGTGACGGCCGACGACGATCGGTTGGGTCCAGCCGGGCACAAGACGCGGTACGTTCTTGCAGATAATCGGTTGCCGGAAGATGACGCCCCCAAGAATGTTGCGGATTGTGCCATTGGGGCTGCGCCACATCTTCTTCAGGCCAAACTCCTCGACCCGGGCTTCGTCCGGTGTGATCGTCGCGTATTTAACCGCGACGCCGACTTCCTTGGTCTTCTCGGCCGCATCGATCGTGATCTGATCCTCGGTCCGATCGCGTTCTTCGATCCCAAGGTCGTAATAGAGCAGGTCAACGTCCAGATACGGGAGAATCAACTTCTCCTTGATGAAGTCCCAGATGATCCGGGTCATCTCGTCCCCGTCCATATCTACAATGGGATTCTCGACTTTGATCTTCGACATCTGGGCAACTCCTGATGATGCGCGGGGCGACTGATAGCGCAGCTTCGTTAACAAAGAAAGAAGGTATGCAACAGTATACCAATCTGATGTGCCAAAGCCCCACTGTCGCCCCAAAATTGACCACAACATTGGGTATTCGGTTCAAAGTGCAATTATTTCTAGGATTTGAACGGTGAATTACGATTTCGACATGCTTTCGGTCACACCGAAGGACATCCAGACCAAATATGCTCAAACCCTCACCCGTTTCGGGATGACGGACATGGCGCGGCAGAAACTCGCGATGTTCCGGGATCCCAATACAGTTCGCGCCCTCGCCGGAGCGTCCGAAGCGGTTCGCGATTGCTTTGTGGCAAGTGGTTTTGCGCTGAACGGCTTTGATTCCGGCATTGGCAACGGTCGGTTTCATGCGGCTGACGAAGACGAGCGTACCGAGGTTCTTGAACGCCTGCAGGCGAATCTGGCTTCAGTGCCTGCCGACGCGCAATGGAACGGCTTCGACATCGAGGCCTTCTTCGACGCAGCCGGTATTGCAACGGTCGCCGATCCGCGCCGCCGCCGTTTTGACGAGGTCCGCCACGCGGTCTTGCCACCCATGCGGCTGGCCCCCAGCGATCGGGTGCGCACGCGCGCGACGTCTCGACCGGTCTCGACACCTGCGCCGAGCTACTGACCCCTAGCTCAGCGTGACGCCAGCCTCGGTCATCGCGGCCTTCGCGGCCGCGAGTGACCCGTCGAAGTCGATTGCCCTGCACAGGCTTTCGATAACAGTCACCTTGAAGCCAAGCCGCGCCGCATCCACGGCCGAGTAATTGACGCAGAAGTCCGTCGCCAGGCCGACCAAGGTGACAGTATCGACCCCCCTGTTCTTCAAATAGCCATCAAGACCCGTGGGCGTTGTCCGGTCGTTCTCGAAGAAGGCCGAATAGCTGTCGATCTCACGACGGAAGCCCTTTCGAATGACCAGATCAGCCGGGCGGGTATCCAGTTTCGGGTGAAATGCCGCGCCGTCCGACCCGATGATGCAGTGATCTGGCCACAGGACTTGCGTGCCATACGGCATCTCGGTCGTTGTCATCGGGGCGGCGTCGTGCTGCGAGGCAAAACTCAGATGGTCCGACGGGTGCCAGTCTTGCGTCAGGACGCGAACGGGAAATTCGGGCAATATGGCATTGATTGGCGCCACGATCTCGTCGCCGCCTGACACGGCCAGCGCTCCGCCGGGGCAAAAGTCGTTCTGGACATCGATGACAAGGATAGCTTCGTTCGCGGGTCGCATCATGGGCCTCCGGGCGCAGAGAATATGGCTTGCCTGAATTTTTGCGCAGAAGTCGCGCCCTCTTGCAACTGGCCCGGTCCGCTTTGTAGGAACGCGCATGTTTACCGTCGCCGCCCTCTATAAGTTCACCGCATTCGACGCGCCCGAGGCATTGAAACCCGGGCTTGCAAAAGTTGCGTGTTCCGGTGGTGTGAAAGGCACGCTGCTGCTGGCACGGGAAGGGATCAACGGAACCATCGCCGGACCGCGCGACGGGATTGATGCCGTGATTGCGCATATTCGGACTTTGCCGGGATGTGCAGATCTGGAGTGGAAGGAAAGCACTGCCTCCGAGATGCCGTTTCAACGGCTCAAGGTGCGCCTGAAGCGCGAGATCGTGACGATGGGTCAACCGGACGTCGACCCGACACGCTCGGTTGGAACTTATGTCGCGCCCGCGGACTGGAACGCGCTGATTGCGCGCGACGACGTGGTCACGATCGACACCCGCAACGACTACGAGGTCGAGATCGGGACTTTCGACGGCGCGATTGATCCTCAGACCAAGAGCTTCGGGGAATTCCCGGAATGGTGGTCCGAGAATGCCGAAAGGTTTGCGGGCAAGAAGGTGGCCATGTTCTGCACCGGCGGCATTCGGTGCGAGAAAGCGTCAAACTATCTGTTGGGGCAGGGGGTCGAAGACGTCTTCCACTTGAAGGGTGGAATCCTGAAGTATCTGGAGGATGTTCCGCAAGAAGACAGCCAATGGCACGGCGAGTGCTTTGTTTTCGATGGCCGCGTGTCGGTCGGGCACGGGCTGGAGGAAGGCCCCTATGGTCTCTGCTATGCCTGCCGCCGCCCTATCTCGGAGGAAGACCGGAAAAGTTCTGACTTTGAAGAAGGCGTCTCGTGCCACCGCTGCATCACCGAGTTCTCAGACGACGACCGCGCGCGGTTCCGCGAACGTCAGAAGCAAATTGGCTTGGCCAAAGCGCGCGGCGAGGCGCATCTGGGGGGATAGCCCACAACCGTTTCCCCCGATGTCTGGCTTGCCTCAGCGGACCGCGGCGTGAGCGTCCCAAAACGCGACGGCCCGGTCATAGGCGTCTATGTCAATCGGAACGCCCGAGCCACCTTCTGCACGCCCGAGCGCATTCCGCATCTGGGTGATCGGTGGCATCGGGGGCTCGACCGGTTCAAGCACACCAATGATCGAGACAATGCCCCAGTCGCAATCCGGGACGGGCTGTTCGTCTGGATAATCGCGTGCCTCGGCCAGCAGTTGTTCGTGGCTATAAAGGATGACGTCCAGCCAATTGGCGTGCGGGGCCTCCATGCCTTCGAACCAGCGCTCCAGTACCGCGCGCTCGCCCTCGCGTCGGGCCTGATAGCCCGAGCGAAGATAGGGACGGGTTTCGTCCGTGATTGGCGCGAACGCGGCACATGTCGGACTGGCGTTGCGTAGGAAGAGGTGTTTGCAAAAAGGGGCGTAACCGTCGACTAATGGGCCACCCGAGGCATTGCAAAGATCGACCAGATCGTCCGGGCTCAGCCCTTCGATTTTCGTGCTGGCGCCGTCCTGCCAGTTCCTGAGCGCAAAGTCAGTGATTGCGATCCGCACGCGGTTCAACCCAGCAAAGTGCCCAGGCGCTGTACGGCGAAGACATAGCCGTCAATGCCACATCCCGCGATCACGCCGTTGGCCCTGTGCGACACATAGGAATGGTGCCGGAACGCCTCGCGCGCATGGATGTTCGAGATATGCACCTCGATCACTGGCCCGTCATAGGTGTTCAACGCGTCGAGAATTGCAATCGATGTGTGCGAATAGGCGCCCGGATTGATGACAACTCCGTCCGCACTTTCACGGGCCTCGTGAATCCAGTCGACAAGCTCACCTTCGTGATTGGACTGTCGCATCAGCACACCTGCATCAAAGGCGCTGGCGGCCGTTGCGCACAGCTTGGCAACGTCGTTCAGGGTCGCCGCGCCATAAATTTCAGGCTGGCGTTTGCCCAGAAGGTTCAGGTTCGGGCCATTCAGGATGAGGATCGTCTTGCTCATGCAGTCTGACTAGACCACAGGGCGCTCTCTGCCCAGAGCCCTGTCGCTGATTTCGTGCCGGATGTGCTATTTCAGCGAGACAGGAAACCGGGCTGCGCCCCACCCATCGGTATTGGTCCGGGCTTCGATGAACACGGTTTCGGTTCCCTCAGGGATCGAGACGCCGCCAAGAGACCGGGTGAAGGGCTGTTCGTCCACATGGGGGTGGTACAAAACGCGCAGCCCAAGTTCAGCGCCGTCCGCGTCCACGACCCTCCAGCCATCGGCATAGTCGTCCCAACCGGTATCACCGTGTGACAGCGTAACCGAGAACGACCACCCAGATCCGGTCGCGCGGGCTTCGGCCGCTTCGATCACCGCATCATCTGCAAAAGCGGTGCAGGGGAAAAAGAGAAGTGTCAGGAAAGCGTGTCTCATGACATCTGTATACCATCTGGAACCGCGTATTTGTTACACGGCTTCGTGAGGGCCAAAGGGGCAAGTTCGACCACGCTTCGACCGCTTGCAGTGCACCTACTAAATCTTGTGTCGGAAGCGTGACAATACTTGCGAAAACGCCTATATTTTCCATGAAAATGACAAGGAAAAACGGCATGGCAGAGGCCGCTCCGGCACAACCAGAATATGGCGCCGATTCAATCAAGGTTCTCAAGGGCTTAGAGGCCGTCCGGAAGCGTCCGGGCATGTATATCGGTGACACTGACGACGGGTCGGGCCTGCATCACATGGTCTACGAAGTCGTCGACAACGGAATTGACGAGGCTTTGGCGGGCCATGCCGACCGCGTGACGGTCACGGTGCATGCCGATGACAGTGTCTCGGTCAGTGACAACGGGCGTGGCATTCCGGTCGATCTGCACCCTGAAGAGGGCGTCTCGGCAGCCGAGGTCATCATGACTCAACTGCACGCAGGCGGAAAGTTCGACCAGAATTCCTACAAGGTTTCGGGCGGTCTGCACGGCGTTGGTGTTTCGGTTGTGAACGCGCTGTCGGATTGGCTCGAGCTGCGTATCTGGCGGGACGGCAAAGAGCATGTTGCGCGCTTCGAAGGCGGCGAAACCTCCGAGCACCTGAAAGTCGTTGGCGATGCTGGCGATCGCAAGGGAACAGAAGTGCGGTTCCTTGCCTCGACCAACACGTTTTCCAACCTCGAGTACAACTTTAAGACGCTTGAAAACCGTTTGCGCGAACTGGCCTTCCTGAACTCGGGTGTGCGCATCAATCTGCGCGACGAACGGCCAGCCGAACCGCTTGAGACCGAGTTTTTCTATGATGGTGGGGTACGCGAGTTCGTGCGGTATCTTGATCGCTCGAAGACGCCGATGATCGAAGAGCCAATCTTCATCACGGGCGAGAAAGACGGAATCAACGTCGAAGTCGCGATGTGGTGGAATGACGGTTATCACGAGAATGTTCTGCCGTTCACAAACAACATTCCCCAGCGCGATGGCGGCACACACCTTGCGGGTTTCCGGGGTGCGCTGACACGGACGCTCAACCACTATGCCGGTCAGTCGGGGGCCGCGCGGAAAGAGAAAGTCAGCTTTACTGGCGATGATGCACGGGAAGGTCTGACCTGTGTTCTGTCGGTCAAGGTGCCCGATCCGAAGTTCTCGTCACAGACCAAGGACAAGCTGGTGTCCTCGGAAGTACGGCCTGCGGTTGAAGGCTTGATGAACGAGAAATTGGCGGAATGGTTCGAAGAGAACCCCGGTCCCGCCAAGATGATCGTGACAAAGATCGTCGAGGCGGCCTTGGCGCGCGAAGCCGCGCGCAAGGCGCGCGAGATGACACGCAAGAAATCGGCCTTGGATGTCGCTTCGCTGCCCGGAAAGCTGGCCGACTGTCAGGAAAAGAACCCGGAAGCCCGCGAGCTGTTCCTTGTCGAGGGTGACAGCGCTGGCGGTTCGGCCAAGCAGGGGCGCGCGCGGGCCAATCAGGCCGTGCTTCCGCTGCGGGGCAAGATCCTGAACGTCGAGCGGGCGCGCTTTGATCGGATGCTCTCAAGTCAGGAAATCGGGACATTGATCACGGCGCTGGGCACTGGGATCGGGCGAGATGAATTCGACATCGCCAAGCTGCGTTATCACAAGATCATCATCATGACTGATGCCGATGTCGACGGGGCACATATCCGGACGCTTTTGCTGACGTTCTTTTTCCGTCAGATGCCCGAGATCATCGAAGGTGGATATCTCTATATCGCGCAACCACCGCTTTATAAGGTCGCGCGTGGCAAGTCCGAGGTTTATCTGAAGGATCAGGCGGCATTGGACGACTACCTGATCGAGATGGGCGTCGACGGCGCTGTTCTGCGGCTGGCAAGCGGCGAGGAAATCGTCGGCCAGGACCTGATCCGCGTGGTCGAAGAAGCGCGGCAGGTGCGACGCGTTTTGCAAGCGTTCCCAACGCATTACCCGCCCACCATCCTCGAGCAGGCGGCCATTGCAGGCGCGTTCCGGTCGGGGCAGGTGGATGCCGATTTGCAGGGTGTGGCGGATGCCGTGGCGCAGCGGCTTGATCTTGTTGCGTTGGAATACGAACGCGGTTGGCAGGGTCGTATCACGCAAGACAAAGGTATTCGACTAGCGCGAAGCCTGCGTGGAGTGGAAGAAGTTCGCACACTGGACGGACCCATCCTTCGCGGCGGCGAGGCGCGTCGGCTTGGCAGCCATACCGACGCCCTGCAGGAAGTCTACGCAAAGCCAGCCCATCTGGTTCGCAAGGATCGCAGCGCACAGGTGAACGGTCCGTTGGACTTGCTGAAGACCATTCTGGACGAAGGCGAAAAAGGTCTCAGCCTGCAACGCTACAAGGGGCTGGGCGAGATGAACCCGGACCAGCTGTGGGAGACGACGCTGGACCCAGAAGCGCGGACTCTGCTGCAAGTTAAGGTCGAGGACCTTGCAGAGGCGGACGATTTGTTCACCAAGCTCATGGGCGACGTGGTAGAGCCGCGCCGAGAGTTCATTCAGCAAAATGCGCTGAGCGTCGAGAACCTCGATTTCTGACGTTGCGTCCGTTGTGTAGTTATGGCCTGCCGCGAAAAGCGGTCACGCTTTGTAGTCAAGCACAGGGGAAGATGTATCAACGCCGGCAGCTTCAAGGGCTTCACTTAGAAGCGTGCTGAAGGTTGAACTGTCTTCCTCGTCGGATGTTGCTTCCAGCAACTCTTCGACAACGGATCGAAGTGTTTCGACGGCCGAACTGTCTGGCCCTTTTGGTCCGCCACCACTCGGGCCGCCGGGCCCACCCCGGCCGCCCGGAGCCCCAAGACCGGCCTGTTCAGCCAAGGCGCGTGCATCGATTCCGGCGGTTCCCAAGGCTTCGGCCAAACCGCGACCCGGTGCGATGTCCAGTTCCTTGATTCCGTCGACAATTTCCTTTGCCTGCTCATCAGACAGGTCTTCGGTGTCATAGTTGGCAAGCAGGTCCGAAAGTTTCTGCTTCTCGGTGTCATTCAAGCTTTGGGACCCTGTCGCGCCGAACCCAACCGGCGGCATGGCCCCTTGAATACCCATCATTGTCGAACCCTCCTTCGAAGTCGCGCATGTGCTGGGCGGTAAGTACAAGCAAAGCCTTAACGCTTAGCTCACAGCTGAGCGCGAAAGGGCAGGAAGTATCTAAAAGTAATGGTAAATTAGGAATGCCGCGTCACGGCATCTGCTTTGATCGCTCGACATACGAGCGAAGCTCTTCCGCTTCGGTTCGCGCCGTCCTAAGGCCGTCCATGGCGGCGTCAAGCTCGGCCTCGGTCTCGCGAAGTTTGTTGGTCAGCTCGGCTTCTCGTTGCTGGAAATACGCCGTGGCTTCTTCGTGCGCCTCTTCTGCCTGGTTCAATTCCTGGGCCATCTTGTCGAGGTCATCCATATCCGAACGGGTGACACGCGTGATCCTTGAAATGAGCCAATGCGTGAACCACCCTGCGAGGAAGGCCATAAACAGGATCGCCGCTGTTGCTGCGATAAACTCGGCTCCGTTCATTCGGTCGTCTCCTCGCCGTCTTCAGTCGTGTCCCCGCCATCGTCCTCGGCGCCTTCCTCTGGCGCCCCGCCACTTGATACCAAGCGAAACTCGATGCGACGGTTCGCCTCTCGGCCCTCTTCCGTCTCGTTGTCGGCGACCGGCTGGCTCTCGCCATATCCTTTCGCCGACAAGTTCGAGACCAGAACACGTCGTCCCATAATCGCGTTCAGAACAGCGTCTGCGCGAGCCTGACTGAGTTGCTCGTTCATGATCTCGCGCCCCTGACTGTCGGTGTGCCCGCCAATCTCGATCCGGGCGCTCTGACAAAGTTTCAGGATATCTGCGATGTTGTCGATTGTCGTTTGGGCGTCGTCATCGATGTCCGAAGACGATGGCGCAAAGGTGATCTTTCGGGCTGCCACCGTTGCGTTCAGCTGCGCAATGCACTCCTCGGGTGTCGGAATGTTGGCCAGCGGATCCAGTGTTTCCCGATACGTTACATCCAGATTATATGCTGCAGCGCCACCCAGGGCGGCAGACAACAACCCCGCGATCTCGCCTTGCGCGTTCTGATCGCCCGTCACGCCGCGCACCTCGATCTGATCCTCGGTCACCGAGGCCATACCGTTGTGCAGCTTACCAAGTGCCGAAAGAGCCGCCATGACGCGTTTAGGCCAACCAGCCGGGACATCAGGGTCAAGCCGTGTGGCCGGCGAGATGTTATCGACGCCAAACTGTGCGGCGGCAAAACTGACCACTGCATCGCGCATGGTCTCGTCACTGAGACGGCCCCGCAACTGCACTTGTCCCTCGGGCGAGCGCGTCGCGATGAACTCGGCTGGCGGCTTGGCGCCATCGACCGGCTCTTCCTCGGCAACCGGCAGGAAGGTGGAAAGCGAAAACACCGGCGGCAACGCAGATTCCAACTCGCCCGCCGTTTGATCGAACAGGCCGCGCGCTGTGCCTTCCAGCGCCACCAGCGAAACATCTGCGTTCGAGATCGTCGCCGTGCCACCACCGACTTTCTGCAGCGCCTCGATCACCGATACAGCGGCCTGCGCCCAATTGGTGGACGGCGTGCCGAGCCCAAGGATACAGGTCGCACCGCCACGAATTCCAGCCGCCTCGGCCGCGTCCAGAATACGCTCCATGGCCAGTTCGCTGTCGGCAGTGCATGCGTCGAAACGTCCGCCATTCTCATCAAGGACAGCGCGCAACATGAAAGGTGTCACAACGGGACGCGGCGCGGTAATCGTTAGCGACAACGTCACCCCTTTCGGAGCCCCGCGGCGCAATCTCCGTTCAAGCCGTTGCTTGTCATCGGCGCTTTCCGCAGCGGCCTTGATGGCCAGAGCCCCCGGATTAACCGTCAGTTTCGACCGTGGTAGAGAATCCAGCACTTCGATGCCATAGGCCAATGCTGGCTCCCAGCCTTCGGGCAGCGGGAAATCTGCCACCTCCAGAAGATCCGAGACCTGCGCGTCGCCGGAAACGGCTTGGACGCTGGCGACGATCGTTTCAGGGTCCGACACCAAAGGCACCAAACCGATCAGGGAAACGCCGTCCTCGTTTTTCAGGATTTCAATTGCAAAATCAGGCGCTTCGATCGCGGCAGCCGCGACAACGTCCATTCGGTCCACAATCCGCGAGGCGTCTACGACTGACCCGGCGGCCGACAAGGCGGCAAACCGTGTCGCTTCGTCCGGCGCGATTCCGGTAAGCTCGACAAGCAGACCGTCGACTGTCACATCCGTCCAGCCATGCCCCGACTGTCCAAGGGCAAGATCCAGATCGGTTAGCGCTGCCGTTTCAATTTGGTCCTTCGCCCAAAAGGCAGCCCCAAAGCACCCAGCCGCCGCGACGGCAATCGCAAGGAGGTGTGGAAGGAAACCGGTCAGAAGAGACAAACGGGTCGAACTCATGGCGCTCTAGTTAGTCGTCCTCGTCAATGCACGCAATCACAGGAACAGGGCGATGGCGAGAAACAGCACAGTGATCATACCAGCGTCTCGGTTCGATCGGAACAATGAAAGGCAGCGTTCTGCGTCGTCGATATCCAACCGCCGCAACTGCCAAGCAAGATGCCAGCCAAAGGCCCAAACACCGCAGAGCGCGATCGTCAATTGTAGCGGATTTGAGGAGGGCGCCACGGCGGCAACAAGGCCGGCCAACATCAGCGTGACGGTTGCGATCAGAAACCACTTCAACCAGCGCGGCGTGTCCTCGCCAAAGAGCCGTGCAGTGGACCGCACCCCGATCAAGGCATCGTCTTCCTTGTCCTGATGCGCATAGATCGTGTCATAAAACAGCGTCCACGCGATCCCGGCGGCATAGAGAAGCACCGGAGGCCACCCAAGTGTTCCCGTCGCGGCAGTCCACGCCAGCAGTGCGCCCCAGTTGAACGCAAGTCCAAGAAAGACCTGAGGCCACCACGTGAAGCGTTTGGCAAACGGATAGACACACACGATGGCCAGAGACGCGACGCCCAAGGCAATGGCATTCATGTTGAATGTCAGAAGGATGCAAAATGCGATCAGCGACTGCAGGACCATCCAGATCACCGCGTTCCGCACAGTGACCTGTCCCGACGGGATGGGCCGCGACCGCGTGCGTTCGACGGCCCCGTCGAAGTCGCGGTCGGTGATGTCGTTCCACGTGCACCCGGCGCCGCGCATCAGCCATGCGCCAAGCGCGCACCCTATGGCAATCCAAAGATGGTGAAGCGTGAAGACGCCGTCTGACAGCGCTGCGGCCCCCAATCCCCACCAGCAGGGGATCAACAGCAACCATGTCCCAATGGGCCGATCCGCCCGGCTCAGACGCAGATAAGGCCGCGACCAATCCGGGGCATAACGATCAACCCAGTTGCCCGCGACGGCATCCGCCACTTGTCCTTGGGTCTCGGCGTCGGTCATATGACCTCCCATGAAAGGCGCAAAAGTCAGGCTCTATGTAGATCACCCGCTGGGGCAGGGGCAATCCGTCGCTCTGTCGCGGGAGCAGGCGCATTATCTCTTTGGGGTCATGCGGCTGCGCATTGGCGATGCCGTTCTGCTGTTCAATGGAACCCAAGGCGAATGGCGGGCCGAGACTGCCGAGGCGGGCAAGCGTGGTGGCACTCTGATCTGCACCAAGCAAACCGCACCTCAGCAAAATCCGCCCGATCTCTGGCTTCTGTTCGCGCCAATCAAGAAAGCCCGAACCGACTTCATTGTGGAAAAGGCCACGGAACTGGGCGCATCCCGCATCCAACCGGTTCAGACCGAGTTCACCAACTCCGAACGGATCCGCCGCGACCGGTTGCAAGCCCATGCCGTCGAAGCGGCCGAGCAATGCGGTGGCACGTTTGTGCCTCCGGTCGCCGACATTCGGAAGCTGCCCGAGTTGCTTGAGGACTGGCCGAACGACCGCGAGTTGTTCTTCTGCGACGAGGCTACTGTCGACGACCCCGCAGCTTCATCGCTTGAAAAATCCGCAAACCGAACGTTGCCACAAAAAGCGGCGTTGCTGATCGGACCCGAAGGCGGGTTCTCCGAGGCGGAGCGGGCGCGACTGCGCGACATCGCAAAAACCATCTCGCTCGGTCCCCGCATTCTGCGGGCCGACACGGCAGCCGTGGCGGCGCTGACCCTGTGGCAGAGCCGGTTCGGAGACTGGGCATGATCCGCGAGGCGGTGTCGGGCGATGCAGCGATGCTCGAGGCCTATCTCTCGCAACACTCGGCAACGACAATGTTCCTGCGCAGCAACCTAGCAAAACACGGCGTCGGTTGGAGCGATACCGCGCATTCGACAAGGTACTTCGTCTTTGAAGAGAATGGCGACGTGGTGGCGGTCTTCGGAATAGCCAGATCCGGCTTCCTCATGGCCGAGGCGTCTGGGGCCGGTCGTGACGCGTTCCGGGCTTTCGCGAACTGTCTTTCCGGCCAAACCATTCTGGGCATGACAGGTGAAAGGCATTCGGTTGCCGGTACGTTAAGCGCGCTTGGTCTGGAGAATGCGTCCTATCGGCTGTTTCGCGACGAGCCACTTCTGCACCTTGATTTGGCGATGTTGCCCGCACCCAAGCTCAAGTTGAGGCGGCCCGGTGCGTCGGATCGTTCGCTTCTGTCCGAGTGGATGACGCACTATGAGCTCGACACCGGGTTGTCCGAAACGGAAGCGCAGGCGCATGCGCAGATTGAAAACAGACTGTCAGTGGCGCTTTCTTCAGACACCACGCTGCGACTTGCCCTGGACGACCAAGGCCGACCCGTCGCGATGGCCGGCATAAACGCGTCGGTGTCGGATGTCGTACAGGTTGGCAGCGTCTTTGTGCCACGTTCCCTCAGACGGCGGGGGTTCGGCCGACAGGTCACCGCCGCCTTGCTTTACGAAGCGCGCGAAACGGGCGCGTCTCAGGCGCTGCTCTTCGCGGCCAGTCCCGCGGCCGAACAGGCCTATCTCGCCATTGGCTTTCGACCGGTCGGCACGTATCGTCTGGCGCTTTTGACCGAACCGTATCTTGTGGGAGGCCCCTCATGAGCTTCATACGCCCCGAGGCAGCCGCCGCGCTCAAACGATGGCGCGAAGCCATAATTGCAGGCGTCATCCTCATGGGGTCTCTGCAAGCGGCGTCTGCCACGACCGGGTTGGTCAATGGCTTGGCGTGGGTCACGGCGTTGATCGGGGCCGCGCTTTTCATTGAAGGCGTCAGGCGGGCGCGATTGCCCGACAAATCGGGGGGTGTCGGGGTCGTCGAGGTCGACGAACGACGGATCACCTATCTGGGTCCGCATGGCGGTGGCGCGCTGTCGATCAACGAACTGGCGCGGGTCAAGGTGCGGACGACAGACCTTGGCCCCGCCGCCTCGGATTTCTACTGGGAGTTCACTGACCGCGAAGGCCAGCGCCTGACCATACCGGGCGACGCCGAAAACGCGCCTGCGCTCTTCGATGCTTTGACCGCTTTGCCCGGCGCAGACTACGAAGCGGTCATAAAGGCATCAGGGTCGACGGATATCGAGGATTTTCTTGTGTGGGAACGCACAGAGACCCCTCGCATTGACACCTGAGCCAATTCGCGCAACTCAGACAACTCCGTACCAGCAGAAACGAGCAAGCCCATGTCCATTCCCCAGTCCGGCGGCGGCCCGATAGAACGGCATGAGCAATTGGCTGAATATCTCGCCTCGGGCTGCAAGCCCAAGGAAGACTGGCGGATCGGAACCGAGCACGAGAAGTTCGGCTATTGCAAGGATACGCTGAAGCCTCTGCCCTATGACGGAGAACGGTCGATCAGGGCGGTGCTGGAAGGATTGCGCGACGGCTTTGGCTGGTCGCCACTCGAGGAAGGCGGCAACATCATTGGTCTCGTCAAGGACGGGGCCAATGTGTCTCTGGAACCGGGCGGGCAACTGGAGCTGTCCGGTGCGCCGCTGGAGACCATCCATCAGACCTGCGACGAGGTGAACGAGCACCTGCGCGAAGTTCAAACGGTGGCCGACAAGATCGGTGCTCGTTTCATTGGCCTTGGGTCCGCCCCGCATTGGACGCATGACGACATGCCGCTAATGCCCAAGGGCCGTTATAAATTGATGAACGGCTATATGGAAAAGGTCGGCACGCTGGGTACGTCGATGATGCGGCGGACTTGCACCGTGCAGGTCAATCTGGATTTCGCGTCGGAAGCCGACATGGTTCAGAAGCTGCGCGTCTCGCTGGCCTTGCAACCTGTTGCGACGGCCCTGTTCTCGAATTCGCCCTTTACCGAAGGCAAACTGAATGGTCACAAAAGCTGGCGGTCGCGCATCTGGCGCGATCTCGATCCGGACCGCACCGGCATGCTGCCATTCGTCTTCGAGGACGGCTTCGGCTTCGAGGCCTGGGTGCAGTACGCGCTCGATGTGCCTATGTATTTTGTCTATCGCGACGGGGTCTATATCGATGCGCTGGGCATGTCCTTCCGCGATTTCCTCAAGGGCGAGCTTCCGGCATTGCCCGGCGAGAAGCCGATGATTTCGGACTGGGCCGATCACCTGACAACCCTGTTTCCCGAAGCGCGGATCAAGAAGTTCATCGAGATGCGGGGCGCGGATGGTGGCCCTTGGCGGCGGCTCTGCGCTTTGCCGGCGTTCTGGGTCGGGCTGATGTATGACCAGACGGCCTTGGATGCTGCCTGGGATCTTGTAAAGGACTGGGATGCCGAGACCCGCGATGCGCTGCGTGTTGCGGCGTCAGTCGATGGGTTGGCGGCAAATGTGAACGGCCTTTCGATGGCCGACCTTTCAAAGCGGGTTGTCGACATTGCCGAAGCGGGCCTCGCTGCACGCGCGCGCGAGGGTGCCGGCGGCATGTTGCCGGACGAGACGCATTTCCTGAACGCCCTGAAGGAAACGCTTGAGACCGGCGAGTCCCCGGCCGATGAACTGATCCGGCGGTACCACGACGATTGGGGCGGCGACGTTACGCGGGTTTTCGGCGAATACAGCTACTGAACTTGCAATCTCCTTTGCGCGCAGCCGCAGAAACCCTTGGAAACACTCACACATCATATGGTTGTGATTGGCACGCAACACGCCTGATATTGTTGTTTGGCCCGATTGCGGTCGTTTCGCATGTGCAGCATTGTGAGGGTGCTGCAACTGGGGATGTCGGTGTGAGTGTGACGTCTTCTCGAGTGTGTTTTTGGGTGAAAGTTATTGGGTGGGCGTCCCCGGTTGTGCGCACTTGGTGACCGTTGGGCTATTCCAAGACCGGCTTCCGTTGATTATAGAGCGGGCATGAGTTTTCGCGCACGTCATCTCTTGGGCATCGAACATCTTGCCCCCGATGAAATCACCACGCTTCTCGATCTTGCCGACAGCTATGCTGCACTGAACCGAAGTGACAGCAAGCACAGTGATGCCTTGGCGGGCCTGACGCAGATCAACATGTTCTTCGAGGCTTCGACCCGCACGCAGGCCAGTTTCGAATTGGCCGGCAAAAGGCTGGGCGCCGACGTGATGAACATGCATATGCAGGCGACATCGCTCAAAAAGGGTGAAACGCTGATCGATACAGCGCTGACCCTGAACGCCATGCATCCCGATTTGCTTGTGGTGCGTCACCCGCACTCCGGTGCCGTCAGCCTGTTGTCCCAGAAAGTGAATTGCGCCGTGTTGAACGCGGGCGACGGTCGGCACGAACATCCGACGCAGGCGCTTCTGGACGCGCTGACCATACGCCGTGCAAAAGGTCGGCTGCACCGGCTGACCGTCGCAATTTGCGGCGACATCGCCCACAGCCGCGTGGCGCGGTCGAACATCCACCTTCTGGGCAAGATGGAAAACCGCGTGCGCCTTGTCGGGCCGCCGACCCTTCTGCCGTCGCAAGCGGCCGAATGGGGTGTCGAGGTCTATACCGACATGGTTGAAGGGCTAAAGGACGCGGATGTCGTCATGATGCTCCGCCTTCAGAAAGAGCGCATGGACGGGGCCTTTATTCCGTCCGAGCGTGAATATTTCCACCGCTTCGGCCTTGATGCCGAGAAGCTGGGCCATGCCAAACCCGACGCGATCGTCATGCATCCCGGCCCGATGAATCGCGGTGTAGAAATCGACGGAACCATTGCCGATGACATCAATCGCTCGGTGATTCAGGATCAGGTCGAGATGGGGGTGGCCGTGCGCATGGCGGCAATGGATTTGCTGGCGCGCAATCTGAAGGCTGCCAAGGCCGAGGAGGGAGTTCTCGTCTGAAATGACAGACCCGTTCACAGTAAAAGCATCCGAACGTGGGGTTGTTCGTGTCTTCACGACGGATGTCGATGCGGAAGGCAGCGCGGCCATCACGCCCGAGAATGTTCACAAGTTGCTGGGCGACGAGCTGACCCTTGATGTCAGCCGTGTCGAAGTCTTTCCATCCACTGTTCTCGAGGCGATGGGCCTCAGTGCCTACCTTCAGGAAGGCTACGGCATCCCCAAGGAGGATCTCAGCGGGCAGGCAGCGGCGCTGGATGCCATGAAAGGCCTTGTCATTCTGGTCGCGTCATCCGCGTTTCAGGGCCAATCCGCGACACTTGATCCCAAACCCGGACTTCGGTTCGTCGGCGCATTTGCTGAACCGTCCGCCGCCCCGCCAACCACAATGGCCGTCCCCGAAACCTCGGAAGGGACGCTGAGCCCACAGGGCCAATCTGCACCGCTTCATACGAAGTCCGGCAACACCTGGCCTTTGGCGTTGCTTGCGCTGCTGGTTGCGGCGGGCCTTGTGCTTTTCCTCGTACTCTGACACCTCAAGCCCATGACGCCGCTTCTCTTCAAGAACGCCCGCCTGATCGACCCCGAGAAGGGGACCGACACGGTTGGCACGCTTGCCGTGGCCGAGGGTCGGATCGCCGGGGCCATGGGCCTTGACGGGGCCACGGTCATCGACTGCGCGGGCAAGTGTCTGGCGCCCGGGATCGTTGATATCGGCGTGAAGGTGTCGGAACCCGGTGAACGTCACAAGGAAAGCTTCCGAAGCGCTGGCGAAGCCGCGGCGCGTGGCGGTGTGACCACGATTGTGACCCGTCCCGATACTTTGCCCGCGATCGACACGCCGGAAGTGCTGGAGTTCGTGCGCCGTCGCGCCAATGAAGCCGCGCCGGTCAACGTGTTGCCGATGGCGGCACTGACCCGTGGCCGCGAAGGCCGCGAGATGGCCGAGATCGGGTTCCTTTTGGACGCGGGCGCGGTGGCCTTCACGGATTGCGACAACGTGGTGTCAAACACCAAGGTGTTCAGCCGTTGTCTGACCTATGCTGCGTCACTTGGCGCTCTCGTCGTCGCACATCCGCAAGAGCCAGTTCTTTCGCAAGGCGCCGCCGCCACCAGCGGCAAGTTTGCCGCGCTCAAGGGATTGCCAGCGGTGTCTCCGATGGCCGAGCGTATGGGTTTGGACCGCGACATTGCCGTCGTCGAGATGACCGGCGCACGCTATCACGCCGATCAGATCACAACCGCGCGCGCCCTGCGGCGGCTGGAACGCGCCAAGGAAATGGACCTTGATCTGACCGCCGGTGTCTCGATCCATCACCTGACGCTGAACGAACTCGACGTTGGCGACTACCGGACCTTTTTCAAGGTCAAGCCGCCACTTCGGTCCGAGGATGACCGGCTGTCGACCGTCGAAGCGGTCGCGTCCGGGCTAATCGATGTGATTTCGTCGATGCACACACCGCAAGATGAGGAATCGAAACGTCTGCCCTTCGAAGAAGCGGCGTCAGGTGCCATCGGATTGGAAACCATGCTGCCTGCGCTGATGCGGTTGGTGCATGCCGAACATCTCGACTTGCCGACACTTTGGCGGGCTCTGTCCCTGAACCCTGCGAAACGTCTGGGGTTGGAGGCGGGCCGTCTCAACCCCGGTGCGCCCGCGGACCTTGTGCTGTTCGATCCTGACGCACCGTTCGTGCTGGACCGTTTCACACTGGCGTCGAAATCGAAGAACACGCCCTTCGACGAAGCGCGAATGCAAGGGCGAGTCTTGGGAACGTGGGTTTCGGGTCAGCGCGTTCACGGCGCACACTGACGGCAGCCACTTCACGATTCCCGACCGCTGGAAATCGCGCTAAGACAACCCGAGACGCCCAGACAGGGAACCGGGACATGCCTGCATTCGAGGCTTCGATTGCCATACTTCTCATCGTTGCGATCGCGGCGTTCCTTTTGGGATCTGTGCCATTCGGGCTGGTCGTTGCACGGGTTCTGGGTCTTCCGGATCCACGAACGATCGGGTCGGGGAATATCGGGGCAACCAACGTTCTGCGCACGGGATCCAAGGCGGCTGCATTGGCCACTGTTCTGTTGGATGGCGCCAAGGGATTGGTCGCGGTGCTGCTTGCCCGCGCGCTGGTGGGCGAAGACGCCGCACAGGTGGCCGCGCTGTTCGCCTTTCTTGGGCACTGTTACTCGGTGTTTCTGGGCCTGAAAGGTGGCAAGGGGGTCGCAACATTCCTTGGCGCACTTTTCGGTCTGGCGTTTGTGCTGGGCGCCGCCGCTTGTCTCATTTGGTTGGTCACCTGCGTGGTCACACGCTACTCGTCGCTGTCCGCACTTGTCGCGGCGGCCGCGACGCCCGTGGTGGCGCTTTTGATGGACAAGTCGGCAATGGTTCTGACCCTTGTCTTGATGACCGCGGTGCTGATCTGGCGTCACCGCGAGAACATTGGGCGGCTGCGGGCTGGAACAGAAAGCAAGGTTGGGGCGAAAAGCGGATGAGTGACATCGACACCTTTGTCGCCGCGTTCGATCTTCTGCCCGAGGGCGGCTATGGTGGAAGCTATGACGGCAAACGGTACCGGATCACCAAGACCGTTATGGCCACGGGGCGGTCGCAAAAGCTGGAGGCCGAAGAACTGGGCGGCAATGACTATATCAGTTTCAACCTCTATCGCCTCGCAAGCGGTGAGAGCCTGCTCAAGCCCTGCGAGATGCCAGCCGAGAAAGTGATACACTTTGTTTTGAACGTGGTCGCGGATTGATGTCCTCCGACGTCGCGGCTAGCCTTGCCTCCATGGGGTATTGGGAGATGCAAGCCGCCTTGGCGTGGCAGGTGGACATGGGCGTCGACGAGGCGATCCTTGATGCGCCCATCGACCGGACAATCGTGCCTGAAAAAACCCCTGACCCGGTTATCGCTCCGGCTGAACCGGCTCTGGAACCAAGTGTTGACGGTGTGGCTGTTGCCGAAGGCCTTGCTGCCGCGGCGGCGAGTTTGGACGCGTTGCGCGCGGCGATGGAAGGCTATGACCTCTGCGAGTTGAAGCTGGGTGCCAAGCAATTGGTCTTCGCAGACGGGCAGCCCGGCGCGCGCGTGATGATCGTGGGTGAAGCGCCCGGGCGTGACGAGGATATGCAGGGCAAGCCATTCGTCGGACGTGCGGGTCAGCTTCTGGACCTGATGTTCAGTCATATCGGCCTGTCGCGCGAGACGCCTGATCCGGGTGCCGCGCTCTACATCACGAACGTGTTGCCATGGCGCCCGCCGCAGAACCGCGATCCCAAGCCCGAAGAGATGGCCATGATGCTTCCGTTTCTGCGGCGTCACATCGAGCTAATTGATCCGGATATCATCGTGGCGATGGGAAACCACGCCTGCCAGGCCTTGCTGGGCAAACGCGGGATCACCCGGCTGCGCGGCAACTGGGCAGAGGCGATGGGTCGACCGGTTTTGCCCATGTTCCACCCGGCCTATCTGCTGCGAACGCCCGAAGCGAAGCGCGAGGCCTGGGCTGATCTTTTGTCACTGAAGTCGAAGCTGGGGCAGGGGACATGAGCCGTATCGATGAAAGCAAGGAATTCGTGCCGGTCCGCTTTGCGGTCCTGACGGTCAGCGACACCCGTTCTGTCGAGGAAGACAAATCAGGTGACACCCTGTGTGATCGGATCAAGGCTGCCGGGCACGATCTGGCAGACCGCGACCTTTTGCCGGACGAACGTGATTTGATCGCAGATCGGTTGCGCACGTGGTGCGCCGATCCCGAGATCGACGTGGTTTTGTCGACCGGGGGAACCGGCCTGACGGGTCGAGATGTCACCGTCGAGGCGCACCGGGACGTCTACGAGAAGGAAATCGACGCGTTCGGCACAGTTTTCACCCATGTTTCCATGGCCAAGATCGGCACGTCGGCAGTGCAATCGCGCGCCTGTGGCGGGGTTGCCAATGGCACGTTTCTCTTTGCGCTGCCGGGATCTCCGGGCGCCTGCAAGGACGCATGGGATGAGATTTTGTCGCTTCAATTCGACTATAGGCACCGCCCCTGCAATTTTGTCGAGATAATGCCCCGTCTCGACGAACATTTGCGACGGAAGTAACACCCACGCGCGTTTGAACTGTGATGGCTTTGCCAAGACGCGGCAAAGCCTTACATTCTGTGTGGTCGTTTCAAGCAAGGATCCCTGCCGGTGCGTTTCATTCGTCGATCCCTGATAGGCCTTTTCCTGTTGGCCGTGACCTTCGGTCTGATGAGCTATGCCGGCAATTCGGTCTGGCAGGCGCTGCAAAGCCAGTGGAACGAGGAAACACGAAGCCGACCTGCGCGCGAACGAGTCTTTGCCGCCAACGTGACGACAATTGCACCCGAAACGATTGCCCCCGTTCTGACGACATTTGGTGAAGTTCGCTCGCGCCGTTCCCTGCAATTGCGGGCCGCCAGCGGTGGCGAGGTGGTTTGGCTGTCGGAAGACTTCGAAGAGGGCGGGACGGTCACTTCGGGCGATCTGTTGTTGCGCATCGATCCCGCCGAGGCTCAGTCCGCGCTGGATACCGCGCGTGCCGACAAGGCCGAGGCCGAAGCGGATCTGCGCGATGCCGAACGGACCTTGGCGCTGACGCAAGACGAGATCCTCGCAGCCGAAGATCAGGCGCGCCTCCGTGCGAGCGCTTTGACACGACAGCAGGATCTGCTGGCCCGTGGTGTCGGCTCGCAGGCCGCGGTCGAAACTGCTGAATTGGCTCTGTCCTCCGCCAACCAGGCGCTTCTCTCGCAACGCCGCGCCGCCGCGGCGACCGAGGCTCGCATCGATCAGGCCAAGACGGCCCTTCAACGCCGCGAGATCGCCTTGGGCGAGGCCGAGCGTCGCTTGGCCGAAACCGAAGTGCATGCCGAGTTTTCCGGTGTTCTGAACAATGTCGGGATCGTCGAAGGCGGGCTTGTCAGTGCCAATGAAACGTTGGCCGAGTTGATCGATCCAGCGGCCTTGGAAGTTTCCTTCCGCCTGTCGACCCCGCAATACGCGCGTTTCGTGTCGGACAGCGGCAAGCTGGTCGGTGCGGATGTCACTGCGACAATCGACATTCTTGGCGTGAACCTTGAAGCAAAAGGTCGGATCAGTCGCGAAAGCGCAGCCGTCGCAGAAGGTCAGACCGGGCGTCTGTTGTTTGCGCGTCTCGACGCGGCCCCAGGCTTTCGTCCGGGTGACTTCGTGACCGTCAAGATCAGCGAGCCGCCGCTGGAACGTGTGGCCCGCGTGCCCGCCAGCGCCGTTGATGCCGCTGGCACGGTTCTGGTTGTTGGCGAAGAGGACCGCCTGGAGGTCGCCGAGGTGCAAGTGCTGCGCCGGGAAGCCGACGACGTGCTGATCCGCGCGCGTGGCCTTGCCGGCCGCGAGATCATTGCCGAGCGGTCACCGCTTCTGGGCGCAGGTATCCGCGTGCGTCCGGTTCGCCCGGATCAGGCGAGCGAACCCGTACAGGAAGAGTTCGTGGAACTCGACCCCGAGCGCCGCGCGCGTCTGGTTTCGTTCATTGAAGGCAACCAGTTCATGCCAGCCGAAGCCAAGGCCCGGGTTTTGGCGCAGCTCAAGGAAGACAAGGTTCCGGCGCGCATGATCGAGCGCATCGAAAGCCGGATGAATTGACCCAACCCGGATCGGGAGTGACCCATGGCACGTGATCTGAGCAAGGCAGCAGGCGGCGTCCTTTCCTATTTCGTACGCCACGCGACAGCAGCCAACCTCTTGTTGTTGCTGCTGGTTCTGGCTGGTCTCTATGCCGCGCCGCAGATGCGGGCGCAGTTCTTCCCGGACGTGATCGTCGACGACATCGACGTCGTGGTGAAGTGGGACGGAGCCGGGGCCGAGGATGTCGATGCCTCGATCATTCAGGTGCTGGAGCCCGAACTGCAAAGTGTCGATGGCGTGACCGAAACCTCGGCGACGTCGCGCGAAGGAACGGCCTATGTCACGCTGGAGTTCGAGCCCGGCTGGGACATGGCGCAGGCGCAGGAAGATGTGCAGGCGGCCCTAGATGCCGTGAACAATCTGCCGACCGATGCGGAAGACCCCGAGATTGAACGCGGACGCTGGTCGGACCGGGTGACCGATGTCGTGATCCGCGGGCCGGTGGGGGTCGATCAACTGGCCAATTTCTCGGACGAGTTCGTCTCGCGGCTCTTCGCAGAAGGGATCACGCGGACCACAATTCGTGGTTTGGCGGCACCCGAGACGATTGTCGAAGTCACGTCGCTTGACCTGATCCGCCACGATTTGACCATGCAACAGATCGCCAGCGCCATCGCAGGCGAGGCCGAAGCGAGCCCCGCTGGTGATGTCTCGGGCGCGCAGCGGGTGCGCACGGGCGTGGCCAAACGCTCGGCCGACCAGATTGCGGATATCGTTCTGCGCACAACCGATGCCGGCACCCAGCTTCGGATCGGGGACGTCGCCCGCGTGCGCGTCGAGGGTGTCGACCGCGACCGCGCCTATTTCGTTGGCCCGGACCCGGCGATTTCCATTCGGGTTGATCGCTCGGCCAGTGGTGACGCGATCCGGATGCAACGGGTCGTGGAAGAAGTGGCAGCAGAGATGGAGCTCAGCCTGCCGCAAGGGGTCGAGATTGCGCTGATCCGGACGCTGGCGGAATCCATCACCAGCCGTTTGAACATCCTTCTGGACAACGGCGCCATGGGCCTTGGCCTTGTGGTGATCCTGCTGTTCCTGTTCCTGAACGCCCGCACTGCGTTCTGGGTTGCCGCCGGTATTCCCGTCGCGATGACAGCGGCCATCGCGATGATGTTTCTGGCCGGTCTGACGATCAACATGATCTCGCTTTTCGCGCTGATCATCACGCTTGGCATCGTGGTCGATGACGCCATCGTCGTGGGCGAACATGCCGATTTCCGCGCGCGACGGTTGGGCGAAGACCCGGCGACTGCCGCCGAAAACGCGGCACGGCGGATGTTCACCCCGGTCTTCTCGGCGACGATCACCACGATCATCGCGTTCTTCGGTCTGGTCGCCATCGGGGGCCGTTTCGGCGACCTGATCGTCGATATCCCCTTCACCGTGATCGTCGTGCTGATCGCTTCGCTGGTCGAGTGCTTCCTGATCCTACCGCATCACATGAAGCACGCGCTGACCCATACCGCGAAAGAGCATTGGTATGACTGGCCGTCGCGACAGGTCAACAAGGGCTTCCGCTGGGTGCGCGAGACCCTGTTCCGCCCGTTTATCGCTGGCGTGATCTGGGCGCGTTACCCCGTGATTGCGCTGGTCTTTGTCGTGCTGGCCAGCCAGGTGTCGCTGTTCATCCGGGGCGACGTGCAATGGCGGTTCTTCAATGCGCCCGAGCGCAGTTCGGTCACCGGCAACTTCGCAATGGTGCCGGGGGCCACGCGCGAAGACACCTATGCCTTCATGCGGACACTGCAGAAAACGGTTGAAGACCTTGGCACCAAGTACGAAGACGAACACGGCACCAACCCGATCAAGTTCGCTTTGGCCGAGATCGGCGGCACGTCCGGGCGCGGTCTGTCGGGGCAGGAAACCAAGGAAAGCTATCAACTGGGGTCGATTGCGATCGAATTGATCGATGCCGATCTGCGCCCCTATTCCAGCTTCGCCTTCGTGGCGGAACTGCAGGATGCCGTGCCAAGACACCCGTTGCTGGAAACCGTCAGTTTCCGTGGCTGGCGCTCGGGGCCGGGTGGTGATGCGATCGATGTCGAACTGTCCGGTGCCTCAGCTGAAACGTTGAAAGAGGCGGCGGAAAACCTGAAAGCGCAACTTGCCCGCTATAGCGAGATCTCGGCGATTGAGGACTCGCTCTCGTATGACAAGGAAGAGCTGATTCTGCAGTTGACCCCGCAAGGCAAGGCGCTTGGACTGACCATCGATGATCTCGGCAGCACGCTGCGCTCGCGCCTGAACGGGATCGAAGCGGCCACCTATCCCGACGGGCCGCGCACGGCCTCGATCCGGGTCGAGCTTCCGTCGAGCGAACTAACAGCAGACTTCCTTGACCGGCTGCTGATCCGCACCGGCCCCTCGGCCACCGGCGAGGGCACATTCGTGCCGCTTGCCGACATCGTGACGGTCGAACGGCAAACGGGCTTCTCGGTGATCCGGCGCGAGAACGGGGTGCAGGTGATTTCCGTCACTGGCGACATCTCGGAAGACAACGCAGATCGTGCGACCGCGATACAGGAAGAACTCACCACAACGATTCTGCCGCTGCTTGAAGAAGATTTCGGCATTTCGACCTATACAGCCGGCTTGGCCGAGCAGGAGCGTGACTTCCTGTCGGACGCCATGACCGGACTGGTTCTCTGCCTTGCGGGCATCTATCTGACGCTCTCCTGGGTTTTCGCAAGCTGGGCCCGACCCTTCGTCGTCATGGCCATCATCCCGTTTGGTTTGGTGGGCGCGATCTGGGGCCACTATATCTGGGACGTTCCGCTTTCGATGTTCTCGGTCGTTGGCCTGATTGGTATGGTGGGCATCATCATCAATGACAGCATCGTTCTGGTGACAACCGTCGACGAATACGCCGAAGAGCGAGGCCTGTTCCCCGCCATCATCGACGGCGCGGCCGACCGACTGCGCCCAGTATTCCTGACGACCGCAACAACCGTTCTGGGCTTGGCGCCGCTGCTATATGAAACGTCGCAGCAAGCGCAGTTCCTGCGTCCGACCGTCATCACACTGACCTATGGTCTTGGCTTCGGCCTTGTCCTTGTTCTGCTTGTCGTGCCCGCCTTGTTGGCGATCGGACACGATATCGGGCGCAATGCCCGTGCCTTCCGCCGTGGCCTGGCACCCGGCGGACGGGCGGTGGGTCTTCCAGCCCTGCTGAGTTTCGGGGTCATCGGTTTGGTCGGCTTGTTCGCCGCGACGCTGGGGTCCGTCATGTTCACCGGCGCCATGCCTGCAGTCTTGGGGGCTGGTACGTCGCTGCCGATGGCGCTTGGCCTGTTCGTCTCAGGTGCGGCGGTTTGGACGTTGCTCTTGTGGATGCTGGCCAGCTTGCGCTTTGCGATTGCATCGCGCGCCTAGCGGCAGCCGCGCATCTCCAACGCTCGACCCCCGCCGATCATCGTCATGCGCACCTCGCTTCGCGCCAGCGCGAAAGGTTTGGCGTTGGGCGGGACCATTTCAACATCTGCCACGACGGTTGCGCCGTTCTGTACGGTCGATGAAGGCGACACCCATACACCCGGTGTCGTCACCTCGATCACCACGATCTCTGCCTCGAACCGCGCTTGGCCCGTTGAGGCGCGCAAGGCCAATCCGTCAGAAATCGGGTTGATCTGGCAATCGAACCCGCCAGCCACTGTGGGCTGATTGTCCAGACTGTCTCCGATGTTCCGGTCATAGGTCCCGGCGGGCGGAAGGGTGCCCTCAAGCCGCAAGGTCATCGGGATGCAAACTTCCTCGCACACGCCGATCTCGACCTCGGCCTGCAATTCGACGGTCTGGTTCGGGTTCTTTGCGGTCACAATCAGTGGGAAGACGACGTCTTGATCATACCCGATCGATTGCAAGCCGTTCTGCCACATGACCTTCGGCACCGGATAGCGCACGTCAATCGCGGCAACGTTCTTCGATCCCGACCAATTGAAGCGCGGGGGGATGCCACCCGCGCCCGGCGTGCGCCAGTACGTTTTCCAACCGGGCGCCATGTCCAAAGACAGACCAGCCATGTGACGCCCATCGGCTTCGCGCCAACCGGGGAGAATCTCACCCTCGACCGGCAATCCCGAGGATTGCGCATGGGCAAGCGAGGCAAAGGCCACAAAAGCGGAGGATATCAGCGATCTGAACATAGCGCCCAAGTATCCTTGGTTCGGGCTCTCATGGAAATCACAATCCGGTAATGGTTCGTGATTGTGGCAGGATCTCCCTTGATGTCGTCGCGGATTGGCCCAATCTGATAAAACATGGACGAAACAAGCACCTCACTTGACGGAAAACTGCTGATTGCCATGCCGGGCATGGGCGATCCGCGCTTCGAGAGAAGCGTTGTTTTCTTGTGCGCGCATTCCGAGGACGGCGCACTTGGGCTGATCGTCAACAAACCGTCGCGAGAGATTCGGTTCGGAAACCTGCTGGAGCAGCTCGATCTGGACTTGGGATCGCCCAAAAGAGACATCCGTGTGCATTTTGGCGGACCTGTCGAGAACGAACGCGGCTTCGTCCTTCACAGCGGAGATTACAACTCCGAGGCCGCGACCCTGCAGGTCAGTGATCGGTTTGCCATGACCGCGACGCTGGACGTTCTGGAAGACATCGCTAAGGGAGACGGACCGTCCTCCGCGCTTCTGGCGCTGGGCTATTCGGGCTGGGGACCGGGACAGCTGGAGGACGAGATCCTCCAGAACGGCTGGCTGACCTGCGATGCCGACGAAGCGCTGGTCTTCGGCGGAGATGACGAGAGCAAGTGGGAAGCTGCCCTGCGCACGCTCGGGGTCGATCCGCTGACACTTTCCTCGACGGCTGGACGCGCCTGACCTTCATCTCTTTCTAAATACGCAAAAGGGCCGCTGCGTCAGCAGCGGCCCCTCGCGACGGGCGAAGCCCGGCGCAAAACCTTTACGGGATCACTCCTTCATCATGATCCGGCCGTCGGTGAAGGGTTCGACCGGCCCTTGCGCCGCCATGTACTCGGCTGTCACGTCTGCCAGGTCCGGTCCGAAGTCATAAGCGTTCTCGGCATCGACAAACATCGAATAGCCGTCGCCGCCGTTCCGGATGTAGTTGTTCGACACGACACCATACATCTTTGCGGCATCAATCGGGGCGCCGCCGACCATGACGTCGCTGATCCGGCTGCCGGGTTCGGCTTTCGGGTCGAAGGCATAGCTCATGCCCGCCACTTGCGGGAACCGGCCCGCGCCATCTTCAAGCTGGCTCACGCCATTCTCGAGGGCCTCGACGATGGTTGCGCCACTGACCTGGAAGGTCGACAGGGTGTTCTGAAACGGCAGCACCGTCAGCACTTCACCCTTGGTGATCGGTCCCGCATCGATTGACGCGCGAATGCCGCCGCCATTCTGAAGTGCGATCTCGATACCCTGATCCTTCACCCGGTCCAGCATGGCGTCCGCGATGATGTTGCCCATCGGGCATTCCATTGCGCGGCAGACGCTGCGGTCACCTTCGATCGCATCGGCGGCTTCCGCCACAACCTCGTTCCGGATCTCGTCCAGCGGACCTGCCAGTTCGGCAATACGCGCCTTGGTCGCTTCGTCCTCGGCAACGCTTGCGTCCAGCAGGATCGGCTCGCCTTCGGCCGAAACCAGATTGCCTGCGTCGTCGAACACCATCTCCAATTCGCCCAGATACTTGCCATAGGCATAGGCCTGAACAATCGGCACGCCGTTCGCGACATCCGGGTAAGGACCATCCGCGTCCTCGTCCGTGTTCGACAGGAACGTGTTCGAGTGACCGCCCACGATCAGGTCGACATTCGAAGTGTTCATGGCAATCGCAAGGTCCGTCGGATAGCCCGAGTGGCTGAGGACAATGATCTTGTTGATGCCGTCTGCCGTCATCGCGTCGACCTCGGCCTGGATGGCGGGCGACGGGTCGGTGAACACGATGTTTGCACCCGGCGAGGACAATTCGTCATTATTTCGAGGCGTCACACCGACAAGGCCGATCTTCTCTCCAGCTTTCTCGATCACGGTCGATTTCAGAACAAGGTCCTTCAAGGCAGGCTCGGACGAGAGGTCGGCGTTCGACATCAGAACCGGGAACTCGGCCTTCTCGACGAAAGAGGCAAGGCTTTCGGGCCCGTGGTTGAACTCGTGGTTGCCAACGGCCATGGCGTCATAACCCAGCTTGTTCATCATCTCGGCCGCGATATCGCCGCGATAGAATTGATAGAACAGCGTGCCCTGGAACATGTCGCCGGCGTCCAGCAGCAGATAGTTGTCATGGCGGGCCTTGGCGGCTTCCACAGCCGTCACGATCCGGGCCATACCGCCGAAGCATTTGCCCTCGGTATTGTCCTCCTCCGAACACCCGGAATCGAAGCGGTTGATGGGCTCGAAGCGATCGTGGAAGTCATTTGTGTGAAGAATTGTAATGGAATAGTCGGCCAGTGCCATTGGTGCCGATATGGCCAGCGCTGCGCCGCTTAGAAGCAGTTTTTTGATCATCTTCGTGATCCCCCTGTCGGATTCTCTGAGTTCAGATTGCCCCTATCCGTGGGAGGTGTCAAAAGGGTCGAAGGAACCGCTCGGACAACTCAATGGCGATCATCTATAAGATCTTCCGCGCCGCGGAATACGCTGAATTCGTAAGCGCTGGTGAAACGCGTGGCGCGCCGATTGATCTGTCGGACGGCTATATCCACCTCTCAAGCCGCGAACAGGTGCAAGAGACGGCTGCCAAGCATTTCGCAGGCGAAACGGGTCTGATGCTGCTTGGGCTGGAAGCCGACGATCTGGGGGACGCGCTCAAGTGGGAAGTGTCCCGTGGCGGTGCGCTCTTTCCGCATCTCTATCGCGTGTTGCGCAGCGAAGATGTCGCTATTGCGCATGACTTGCCGTTGAAGGAAGGCGCACACGACTTTGAGGGGCTTCTGACGTGATCGAACGTCTCGCGCTGACAGGACTTCGTGTCCTCGACCCCGAGCGCGCCCACGGCCTGGCCCTGCGCGCCTTGCCGTTTGCCCCTTTGCCCGGTCCGGTTCAATCGCCCCGGCTTGCGACCAATCTTGCGGGCATCGAGATGCCAAACCCGGTGGGTTTGGCCGCGGGCTTCGACAAGAACGCCACGGCCCTTTCCCCGTTGATGCAAGCGGGCTTCGGCTTCCTCGAGGTCGGTGCGGCGACGCCCCTGCCGCAACCCGGCAATCCCAAGCCAAGACTGTTCCGGCTGGTCCGTGACCGGGCCGCAATCAATCGTTTCGGGTTCAACAATGACGGGATCGAGGCCATTGCCGACCGTCTGGCCAACCGGCCCGAGGGCGTTCCCGTTGGTCTGAATATTGGCGCCAACAAGGACAGTGCCGACCGCGCCGCCGACTTTGCCAAGGTCATGCAGGTGTCGCGCACCTTGGTTGACTTTGCTACGGTCAACGTGTCGTCGCCCAACACGGAAAAACTGCGGGACCTGCAGGGGGCCGACGCGTTGCGGGCGCTGCTGACAGGGGTTCTGGCGGAAAGCGGCAAAGTGCCCGTATTCCTCAAGATCGCGCCTGATCTGTCGGACGCCGAGATTGCCGAAATCGCGGGTGTTGCCAAGGAAACCGGTGTTGCGGGGATCATCGCCACCAACACGACGCTCAGCCGGGATGGCCTGACCAGTCGCGCAAGGGGCGAGACGGGTGGTCTGTCTGGCCGACCCCTGTTCGTGCCGTCGACCCGTGTTCTGGCCCGGCTCTATCGGGAAACTGGGGGCGACCTGCCGCTGATCGGTGTGGGCGGGGTCGCGTCGGCAGCCGACGCCTATACCAAGATCAAGGCGGGTGCCTCGGTTGTTCAACTTTACACGGCAATGGTCTTCAATGGTCTTTCGCTGGCCTATCGCATTGCCCGTGGTCTGGATGAAATGCTCTCGCATGACGGGTTTGCCAATGTCAGCGAAGCTGTCGGAACGGGTGTGGAGGATTGGCTGTGACCGTCACGATCTGGCACAATCCGAGATGCTCGAAATCGCGGGCGACCTTGGCGCTGCTGGAAGAACGTGGTCTTTCGCCGGACATCCGTCTTTATCTTCAGGACGCGCCGACCAAAGACGAGTTGGAGGCTGTGCTTGGGATGCTTGGCATATCGGCACAAGACCTCGTCCGTCGCGGCGAAGCCGAGTTTAAGGCGTTCGGCCTGACGCGCGACAGCAGCGAGGCCAACGTGCTGAAGGCCATGGTCGCGCATCCCAAACTGATCGAGCGCCCGATTGTTTTTGCCAATGGCTCTGCCCGGATCGGTCGGCCTCCGGAGGCCGTGCTAGACATCCTTTAGTCAGCCGCACGTTCCAACGCGGGATACCGCGCGCCAAGCGTGACGGTGCGCGCAATGAACGAGATCATCAGAGCCGCCCAAAGCCCATGATTGCCAAGGCTTGGCGTCAGGGCCCAGACCGCAATGAAATAGATGATACAAGACAGCGCCATCATGTTGCGCATGTCGGCGGTGCGGGTGGCGCCGATGAAAATGCCGTCAAGCATCCATGCACCAAGGCCAAGCAGCGGTGCCAACACCATCCAGGGCAAATAGGCGCGTGCGGCCTCGCGCACCTCCTCGGACGTAGTCATCAGGTCGATGACTGCGCCGCCTGCCAGTGCGATGCCGAGCGAAAAGAGAACCACGACGCCAGCGCTCCACACGGTTGAGAATATGGCAGCACGTCTTAGCCGGGCCCTATTCCGCGCGCCCATCGCATTGCCGACCAGTGTTTCGGCGGCAAAGGCGAAGCCGTCGAGTGCGTAAGCGGTGACATGCAAGAATTGCAGCAACACCTGGTTGGCGGCCAAGGGCACATCACCCGCGCGGGCGCCGAAGAACATGAAGGACACGAACATGGCCTCGATAAACAAGGATCGCAGCAGGATGTCCCGGTTGACCGACGCCATGTGCCAGAGACGCGCCTTGTTCAGGATTCGTGCGCGTTCACGCCAAAAGGGGCGGGCAAAGGCATCGCGGCAGAACCAAAGACCCAGCGCCAGACCGCTCCACTCGGCGAAGAACGAGGCGACGGCGACACCGGCCACGCCCCAGCCCAGACCAAGGACGAAAACGACATCCAGCACCATGTTCAGACCGTTCATCCAGATCTGCAAAACCAGAACGGCACGCGTCCGCTCGGCCGCGATCAGCCAGCCGGTTATTCCGAACAGGGCTATGGCGGCCGGGGCAGACCAGATGCGAATGCTCATATACGTGCGCGCCATCGCCTCGACCTCGGGCGAGGCAGGCGACACGGCGAATGCCAGCGGGAAAAGCCCCCATTGCAAGGCGACCATCAGCACGCCGCCGGTCACGCCGATGATCAGGGCGCGAGACAGAAGCGCATCCGCCTCGCCCTGATCCTCGGCTCCCAATGCCTGACTGGTCAGGCCCGTCGTGCCCATCCGAAGGAAACCAAAGAGCCAGTAGATCGCTGAAAGGATGATCGCGCCGATCGCCACCGCGCCGATGGGCACCGGATCCCCCAGTTGCCCGACAACGGCGGTGTCGACCAACCCCAGCAACGGCACGGTTGCGTTCGACAGCACGATGGGCAGGGCAATGCCCAGAACACGTTTATGCGTGATCTCGCGCGGGCGGTTCACTCGGTTGAGGGCATCAGGAAGTGCCCGGTGCCCTGCGCGAAGGGGCGACTGCGATTGTCCTGCCATGCTTCGACGTGGACCGAGGCATAGCGGCGTCCCGACCGATTGACCTTTGCCCGGGCATAGGCGTCGCGCGGCAGGCCGGTGCGCAGATAGTCGACCGTGAAATCAATGGTCTTCGGCATGCGCGGCATTGTTTCGGTTGAAAGCGCGTCGGCATCGATGCGCCCGCTTTCCACTTCCGACCAGAGAAGCTGCCACTCCAACTCGATCAGTGCAGCCGTTTCAAGGAATGCAGCCGTTACACCGCCATGCAGAGCGGGGAGGGCGGGGTTGCCGATTAGCGCGTCGTGGTAGTTCAGGATCGAGGTCAATTCGTCGCCATGACGCTCGAAACTGATCCCAAGAAACCGGGCATAGGGGATGCCCTCGACGAGTGCCTTCAGAGCAGCATCGCGGCGGTGCTTGACCACTTGAACGGGTTCGGGGCGTTGGCGGTTCATTTGCGTGCCCCCTGAACCGTGAACGCGCCAGTCGCCGTGGCGACAGGGTCGGTTTCATCGCCGTCATGGGCCACGGCACGCACAAAGGCGACACTGCGGGTCATGTGATAGCAGACGGCCTTTGCGGTCACGGCATTTCCCGGCTTAGCCGCCCGCATATAGTCGATGCGCAAATCAAGCGTTGCCGTCATCGCCGGCCCGCTGGGATGCGCCATGACAGCCGTTCCGCCGCAGGTGTCCATCAACGCCGAGACCGCTCCACCATGGATTACCCCGGTTTTCGGATCGCCGATCAGGTTTTCGCTGTAAGGCATCGACATCACGGCTTCGCCGTCACCCACGGCATCAACCGTCATGGCCAGCGCTTGGCAATGCGGCAAAGCTTCAATGAACTGGCGGGCCTGATCCCGGCGACTGGGTGATGTGGTGCTCATGGCTGTCTTCATTCCCTACTCACAACCGTCGCGCAAGGCGATTGATCCTCACTGCGCCAAGGACTAGGATTCACGACAGGGAGGCCGGGATGTCTGAAGAGCGTTTGACATTCAAGGAAATGTGCGCGCGGTTCGACGTGACCCCGCGGACGTTGCGATATTACGAATATATCGAGCTTCTCTTTCCCGAGAAGGACGGCCGTTCGCGGTTCTATAAACCCAGCGAGATCGCACGCATGACGCTGATCCTGCGCGGCAGGCGTTGGGGGTTCTCTCTCGAAGAAATTCGGCAATGGTTGGAAATCTACGAAAAAGAAGGCACCGAACCGCAATATCGCGAGTTTTTGCGCCTTGCCGACCGCCAATTGGAAGCCTTGGCCAAGGAACGCGCCCAACTCGACGAGACGATCGAGGATCTCTCGAAGATGCGGGATGGCGTTGCGAAGGGCCTCGGCAGCGCCTGAATCCCAGCCAGACTGACGAAATGTGACCTGTGACGTCGCGTTGCGAGGTCGAATATTGCGGGACAGCTACTTTGACGCCGCGTTACGTTAACGTAAACGTAAATGCCAATTGAACAGAACCACAAGGCTTCACATGTACCCCTCGCTTGATGAAACGGAGCAATTTCACATGACCGAGTCGTATATGACGATCCGCGAGATGTGCGATGCGTTCGACGTGACGCCACGCACTCTGCGTTTTTACGAAGCCAAAGAACTGCTGTTCCCGGAACGGCGTGGCACAAAGCGTTTGTTCACCCGGCGCGACCGCGCCCGCCTGAAGCTGATCCTGCGCGGCAAGCGCTTTGGCTTCAGTCTTGAAGATATCCGACAGCTTCTGGACCTCTATAACCCGGACCAGAACAACATCCCGCAAATGGAAAAGGCCTTCGCGCTTGGCAAGGAACGTCTCGCCGATCTCGAAGACCGCCGCAAAGAACTCGAAGACATCATCAACGACCTCAAGGCCAATCTCGACTGGGGCGCCAAATTGCTGGCCGATTCCCAGAAGACGGCGGCCGAGTAAAAAAGATCGACAGGAGACACCGATGCCCACCTATACGCCTCCCGTAAAAGACCAGCAGTTCCTTCTGCATGACGTTCTGAAAATCAGCGAAAGCGACATTCCCGGCTACGACGAGCTTGATCGCGACTTCACGGCCGCCATCCTGGAAGAGGCCGGCAAGATTGCGGCTAACGTGTTGAACCCGCTGAACACGGTGGGCGACACGGAAGGCTGCAAGCTGGAAAACGGGGTCGTTCGCACGCCAACCGGTTTCAAAGGCGCTTGGGACGAAATGGCTCAAGGCGGTTGGATGGGTCTGGACGCATCGCCTGACTATGGCGGTCAGGGCATGCCGCATCTGGTCAACACGGCAACGGGCGAGCTTTTCTCGTCGGCCAACATGGCGTTCCAGATGTATGTCGGCCTGTCGCACGGGGCTGCATCGGCACTGGCCACACACGGGACGGATGACCAGAAACAGACCTATCTTCCCCCGATCTACGAAGGCCGCTGGTCCGGCACGATGAACCTGACCGAGCCGCATTGCGGCACCGATCTGGGCCTGATGCGCACCAAGGCGGAACCGCAGGACGACGGCAGCTACAAGATCACCGGTCAGAAAATCTGGATCTCGGGGGGCGAAAACGATCTGGTCGAGAACATCGTCCATCTCGTTCTGGCCAAAACGCCCGACGCACCGGACGGCATCAAGGGTGTCAGCCTCTTCGTCGTGCCCAAGTTCCTTGTGAACGCGGATGGTTCATTGGGGGAACGCAACAGCCTGTCCTGTGGCGGCCTTGAAGAGAAAATGGGCATCCACGGCAACGCGACCTGCGTGATGAACTATGACGGCGCAACCGGCTGGCTGGTCGGCGACCTCCACAAGGGCATGCGCGCGATGTTCACCATGATGAACGAAGCCCGCCTTTCGGTGGCGCTGCAAGGCTATACCCAAGGTGAGATCGCCTACCAAAACGCCCTCGGGTTTGCCCGCGACCGCCTGCAGGGTCGCGACGTCACGGGCGTCAAGAACCCAGACGGCCCTGCGGATCCGATCATCGTGCACCCTGACGTGCGCCGGAACCTGATGGACCAGAAATCGATGACCGAAGGCGGGCGCGCGCTGGTTTACTGGGGCGCCCAGATGATCGACCGGGCGCACCGGATGAACGATGCGGAGGCTGACGCGATGATCTCGCTTCTCATCCCGGTTATGAAAGGCTTCCTGACCGACAAGGGGTTTGAAACCACGGTTTTGGCCCAGCAGACCCTCGGCGGCTCGGGCTTCACCAAGGAATGGGGCCTTGAACAGTTCGTCCGTGATGCCCGCATCGCGATGATCTATGAAGGCACCAACGGCATCCAGTCGCTTGACCTTGTGGGGCGCAAACTGCCGGCCAATGGCGGCAAGGCGATCATGGCCTTCTTCGACATGGTGAAAAGCTTCATCAAGGAAAACGAAGACAACGCAGACCTGAAAGCCGGGTTCCTTGACCCGCTGAAGGCAGCGTCGAAGGACCTGCAGGCGGCAGGCATGTATTTCATGCAGGAAGGCATGAAGAACCCCCTGAACGCGCTGTCCGGAAGCTATGACTTCATGCATCTCTTCGGCCACACGGTGGTTGGCCTGATGTGGGCCCAAATGGGCAAGGCCGCAATGGAAGCACTGGAAAACGGCGCGTCGGACCGTAAGTTCTACGAGACCAAGATCGCCACCGGGCGCTATTACATGGCGCGGCAATTGCCGATGACCGGAACGCATCTGGCTCGCATCCAATCCGGGGCCGAACCCGTGATGGCGCTGGACGCGGCAAACTTCTAAGGTGGCGGGGAAATCCCCGCCTTACGGAGCTTGGAATGCCGAAACGCCTTCGTCTGACCCGCCGCTTTCCTGTCGCCATGACCGAAGATGGCTATCGCCGCCTGAAGTCGTTCGCGGCCGAGGCGGGTCTGGATGAAGGCGAGGCGCTCTCGTTCCTGTTCGAGAACTTCAACTCGGTCATGAACCACGAGAATCTCGCGACGCGCCTTCGGCTCTTCAATTCCGAACTGGATGCGCGGAAGCGGTAAGGTGGGGTCAGCGTATTTTCAAAGAGATGAAGATGCCTGCCCCACAGAGGTTCAAACGTGACGTGCAGGGCAGGACTTCACCTCTTGCGGTCATCGGCTCGCCAGCCTGTACCGCCCCAATTTGATGACAGTTCAAAGTTAATGCGCCCCTAACTTCATCTCTTCAAAAATACGCAATCGCAACGGCTCAACGCCGTGCACCGTCGGGAGGATAAGATGACACTCAAACTTCATTGCTTTGGCGAAAGCGGCCACAGCTACAAGGCCGCGCTTACCTTGGAGCTCGGGCCGCTGGACTGGGAGCCAGTTCATGTCGACTTTTTCAATGGTGTTGCCCGCAGCGCTGAATTCCGATCCGGCGTGAACGAAATGGGGGAAGCGCCTGTTCTTGTCGATGGCGAGACACATATCAGCCAGTCGGGTGTGATCCAGTCCTATCTGACTGAGAAGACCGGCAAGTTCGGCGGCGAGACGCCAGAAGAAGATCGCGAGATCCTGCGCTGGATTCTCTGGGACAATCACAAGCTCTCCAGCAATACGGGCGTCCTGCGGTTCATGATGAACTTCCTGTCGCCACAGCACCGTTCGGACGACGTCATCGCGTTTCTCACCGGTCGTCAGAAAGCCGCGCTTCAGATCCTCGAAACCCATCTGACGCAGCGTGACTGGATGGTCGGACGCAGCGTCACGAATGCGGATCTGACCTGCTGTGGCTACCTCTTCTACGAAGAACCGTTCGGGTTCACGCGAGCCGATTGGCCAGCCATTGATCGCTGGTTGAACCGGATCGCCGACCTGCCCGGATGGAAGCACCCATACGACCTGATGCGCCCGGCGTATCCCGACAAGGCCTGAGCCAAGGAGACCTTCCATGCGTGACGCTTACATTTACGACTCTGTCCGTTCCCCGCGCGGCAAGGGCCGGAGCGACGGCTCGCTTCACGAAGTGACGCCGGTCAAGCTGTCGGCAGATATGCTGAACGCGCTCAAGTCGCGGAACGGTCTGGCCGGTGACGAGATAGAAGACGTGATCTGGGGCAACGCCACCCAGGTGAAAGAGCAGGGCGGGTGCCTTGCCCGTACAGCCGTTCTTGCCTCGGATCTGAACGAACGTGTGCCGGGTCTTTCGATCAACCGGTTCTGCGCCAGTGGCATGGAAGCGGTCAACCTGGCCGCAAACCAGGTCAAGGGTGGGGCCGGTGAAGCTTACATCGCCGGTGGCGTCGAATGCATGAGCCGGGTGCCCATGGGGTCGGATGGCGCGGCAATTGCGGCCGACCCATCGGTTGCCATGAAGACCTATTTCGTGCCGCAAGGCATTTCGGCCGACATCATCGCGACCGAGTACGGCATTTCCCGCGACGACGCTGACGCGTTCGCCATGGCCAGTCAGGCGCGTGCGGCGGCGGCTTGGTCGGAGAACCGGTTTGAGAAGTCTGTTGTCGAGATCAAGGATCAGAACGGTCTCTCGATTTTGGCAAACGATGAATACATGCGCCCCGGAACCGACATGCAGGCGCTGGGCGCCTTGAAGCCAGCTTTCAAGGATCAGGGCGAGGTCATGCCGGGCTTCGATGCGGTGGCCATGCTGAAATATCCGCATCTCGAAAAGATCAATCACATCCACCATGCCGGCAACTCGTCGGGCATTGTCGACGGCTCTGCCGCGATCCTGATCGGCTCGAAGGAGTTCGGTGAAGCGGCGGGTCTCAAGCCCCGGGCGCGCATTCGCGCTACGGCGAAGATCGGTACGGATCCGACGATCATGCTGACGGGGCCCGTGCCGGCCACGCAGAAGATCCTCGACGACAGTGGCATGTCGATCAACGACATCGACCTGTTCGAAGTGAACGAAGCCTTCTCGTCGGTGGTTCTGCGCTTCATGCAGGCGTTCGATGTCGATCACGGCAAGCTCAATGTGAATGGCGGTGCAATCGCGATGGGCCACCCGCTGGGTGCGTCCGGCGCAATCATCATCGGCATCCTGCTGGACGAGATGGAGCGTCAGGACAAGGAAACCGGCCTTGCCACGCTTTGCGTCGCCAGCGGAATGGGCGCCGCGACAATCATCGAGCGCGTCTGAAGTATTTCGTTGACCATGGGTACAACTGCGATACTGTTTTCTCGGCCCATTGAGCGGCGGGCCCAGTGCGACGGACATTATTCGTCGCGAAGGAGGCCGCTTGTCAGACGACAATTTAACGGCATTTCTCGAAGCCCTTCAGGGCGCCTATCGGGAAGTGCAAATAAAAGAGATTTCGAAGTTTTTCTCGCTTCCGTTGGTGATCTATTCGGCTGCGGGTGTGGCTGTCATTCGGGACGAAGTTCAACTGCTTTCGATGACCGAACAGTACCGTGCTGCCATCAGCGCGCTCGAGGTGACCTCGACCTTGTTTCAGGTCGAGCATCGCGACTTGCCTGTCAACCGTCGGCTTCGGGCGACGGTGCGGTTCACCGATTTTGCGGAAGACGGACAACCGGTGACCGGCAGTCTGATCCGGTATTTTCTTGTCGAGAAGGACGGAAGCTACAAAATCGAGATGCTGGAGTATCTCGAGATGCCGTTGCCGATCGAAGAGGTTGTGCGCATCGTTCACTGACGCCGCGCCCCGCCCGATTTCCAACATTCGCCCGCGAGGTCTCGTCCGGCGCGGGTTTCCCTACATGTGTGCTGAAACATCCGCGCCCTGCGAAAGGATCCTGTCATGACTGATTTCACTTATGCGCTGCATGATGACGGCGTTGCCGTCATCACCTGGGATGTTCCCGGCAAGTCGATGAACGTGCTGACCCGCGAAGCATTTGAACTGGTCGAAGGTTTCATTGATCAGGCATTGGCCGACGATGCCGTGAAGGGCGTGGTCATCACCTCGGGCAAAGAGACCTTTGCCGGGGGAATGGACCTGAACGTGCTAGGCAACATCCGTGCGCAGTCAGGCGATAATCCCGCCCCCGCCTTGTTCGAGTTCATCATGAACGGGCACCGCATCCTGCGTAAGATCGAGCGGGCTGGTTTGGACCCCAAGACCAACAAGGGCGGTAAGCCCATCGCGTGTGCCATTCCGGGCCTCTGCGCCGGAATCGGCACAGAGATTGCTCTGGCCTGCCACTATCGCGTCATGGCCGATACGCCGAAAGGCCGGATCGGCTTGCCCGAGATCCTGTTGGGCATGTTTCCGGGTGCGGGCGGCACCACGCGGTATTCGCGTATGGTCGGCCTGATGGCCTCGGCACCAGTTCTGTTGGAAGGCAAGATGCTTGAGCCTGCCAAGGCCAAGGGCGCTCAGCTGGTCAACGAAGTTGTTGCGCCGGAACAGTTGATGGCGCGCGCCAAGGAATGGGTGTTGAATGCCACCGACGCCGATATCGTGAAGCCGTGGGACCAGAAGGGCTGGAAGATGCCAGGCGGTGCGCCCTATCACCCGCAAGGTTTCATGACCTTCGTTGGCGCCAGCGCGATGATCAACGGCAAGACCAAGGGCGTCTATCCGGCGGCCAAGGCTCTGTTGTCGGCGGCCTATGAAGGCGCTTTGGTGCCGTTTGACACGGCCCTCAAGGTCGAGGCCCGGTACTTCACGCAAATCCTCAACAACCCGACCAGCGCCGCGATGATCCGCTCGCTCTTCCTGAACAAGGAAGCGTTGGAAAAGGGTGCCAACCGGCCAGCCGTCGACGATCAGAAAGTCATGAAAGTGGGTATTCTGGGGGCTGGCATGATGGGTGCAGGCATTGCCTATGTCTCGGCCAATGCGGGGATCGAGGTGGTTCTGATCGATCAGGCGCAAGAGGCTGCGGATCGCGGCAAGGCCTATTCCGAAGGTATCCTCGACAAGGGGATCAGCCGGAAGAAAGTCACGCCCGAGAAGAAAGAGACGGTCCTTGGCCGGATCAACGCGACCACCGATCTGAGCGCGCTGGACGGCTGTGATCTGATCGTCGAAGCCGTATTCGAAGACCCCAGCGTGAAGGCAGAGATGACGCAGAAGGTCGAAGCCATCGTGGGCGAGGATTGCATCTTCGCCACCAACACCTCGACCCTGCCGATCACAGAACTGGCCAAGGCCAGTGTCCGGCCCGAGCAATTCATCGGGATTCACTTCTTCTCGCCGGTCGACAAGATGCTGCTGGTCGAGATTATCAAAGGCAAGGAAACGGGCGACCGCGCCGTTGCCAAGGCGCTGGATTTCGTGCGCCAGATCCGGAAGACGCCGATCGTCGTCAACGACGCGCGCTTCTTCTATGCCAACCGCTGTATCATCCCTTACATCAACGAAGGCATCCGCATGGTCGGCGAGGGGGTGAACCCCGCACTGATCGAAAACGCGGCGCAGCTTCTGGGCTTCCCGGTGGGACCGCTTCAACTGGTTGACGAGACCAGCGTTGAACTGGGTGTGAAGATCGCCAAGGCCACCAAGGCCGCGATGGGCGAGGCTTATCCGGATGGGGCCGTGGACGACGTGATCTTCTGGATGGCCGAGCAAGGCCGCATGGGCCGCAAGGCCAGCGCCGGCTTCTATGACTATGACGAGAAGGGCAAGCGCACCGGTCTGTGGGCCGGTCTTGGGGATCAATACCCGGTCACCGATGACCAGCCCGAGCTCAGCGAGGTACAGAATCGCCTGATGATGGCGCAAGTCCTGGAAGCCGTGCGCGCGCTGGAAGAAGGCGTGCTGGAAGACATCCGCGAAGGCGATGTCGGCGCGATCCTTGGCTGGGGCTTTGCACCGTGGTCCGGCGGCCCGTTCTCGTGGCTTGACATGATCGGGGCAGGTCGCGCGGTCGAGATTTGCGAAGGCCTTGCGCCCCACGGCCCCCGTTTCGCAACGCCGAAACTGCTGGCCGAGATGGCGGCAGGCGACGCCAGCTTCTATCAACGCTTCGCGGCCCAAGCCGACGCAGCCTGACCTGCGGCAGATCGCGCGCCTTTGTCCTCGTGACATGGGCGCGCGGATCGGCTAATCACCCTTCGAAACGCATTCGGAGTTGCTCACATGTCCGATCACAAGCACGGCGAAATGGATATCTCGGTTCAGGAAAAGACCTTTGCGGGCTTTATGACCTGGTCCAAGAACGTGGCCATTTTCAGCATTGGTATCCTGATCTTCCTCGCGATCTTCAACTCGTAAGAGCGCGGGACGGCCTCGACGCATCACGTTGCGCCGGCAAGCCACACAAGAATTGTTAGTGTCACGGCGCCCGCACCGGCGCCGGCCAACATGTTCTTCCACCACCATGCAACGATCAAGGTAACGGCTGCGGCTGCGAAACGGATGGCATCCGGCTCTCCGCCCGTTGCTTCCGGCCACATGACCAGCGGCGCGACAAGACCGGGCAGAATCGCCACGGGTGTATAGCGCAGGTGTCGCAAGACCCAATCGGGCATCTTTCGATTTCCGACCAAGCCAAGGAACGAAAAGCGGATCAAATAGGTGCCGACCCCAAGGATCAGCACGATGGTCCAGAGTGTCGTGGCAGAGTAGGTCACGCGCGCCTCCGTTCGATCTCGGCGCCAACGGCCATCGCGATCATCGCCGCGATCAACAGGCCGATGCCCGAGGGCAGAAACGACAGCAGCAACGCCCCGATCACCGATGTGATGGCGGCCGCTAGATGGGCCAGCGTCTTGATCATGGGCGCGGTCAGCGCAAGGAACATGATCGGCATGGCAAAATCCAGGTCCAGGCTTTCCGGTAAAGCGTCTCCGGTCAGTGCGCCGACCCATGTCCCGATGACCCAAAGCGGGAACATGAACAGCATCGTACCGCAGAAATACATCAGCTTGTCGATCACGGGCCAATCCGGTTCTTCTTCGAACTTCTGGATGCCAAGCGCATAGCTGGCATCGACATTCAGGTAAGCCGCCAAAGCGCGTTGCCCGAAGCTCGCTTCTCCCAGATGCGGCTGCAGGCTGGCCGAATACATTGCCATACGCAGGTTCACCGCCAAGGCCGCTGTGATCACGATCAGCACCGGGGCGTTCTCGGTCATCAACTGGATCGCCGTGAACTGCGAGGCGCCCGCGATGACCAACAGCGAGAACCCGATGGTCTGTGCCACGTTCAAACCGGCTTCTGTCGCGACCACCCCAAAGAGAACAGCGAAGGGCACGCCGATCAGCAGGAACGGCAGGCCCGCCAGAACGCCCTGGCGAAAAGCGGAATTTCGGGTGGTGGAGGCCATTGGCTCGCCCTAGTCTCTTGAGTGACGCCTAGCGCAGGCCGTTCAGGGATACAAATCATGTCGCGTGATGACACCGATCACTATCTGATTGCACCCGACCCCAAGGCGGGTCGACTGACGCGATCTGTCACGGGGTTTGACGAAACCGGCGCCGAACAGACGATCTCGGTGGTCGAGGAACGCCCGCTGACGATTTTCCTGAACGGCCAGGAAATTGTCACGGCAATGACGATTGGCGATTACCCCGAGTATCTGGCGCTGGGGTTCCTGAAGAATCAGGGGATGCTGTCGGACGACGAGACAATCAAGGGCGTCGACTATGACGACGATCTTGAAACAGTTGTGGTCCGAACCGATGGCGAAACCGTTTACGAAGAGAAGCTGAAGAAGAAAACGCGCACCAGTGGATGCGCCGTCGGCACAGTGTTCGGGGACATGATGGAGGGGTTGGACGGTCTGACGCTGCCCCAGACATCTGTTCGCACATCGTGGCTGTATGCGCTGGCCGCAACGATCAACAAGACGCCTTCGCTCTATCTGGAAGCTGGTGCGATCCATGGAACGGTGCTGTGCCATCAGGACCGGCCACTGGTCTACATGGAGGATGTCGGGCGTCACAACGCCGTCGACAAGATCGCGGGTTGGATGCTGTCGGAAGGGGTCTCGGGCGACGATAAGATCCTTTACACCACGGGGCGGCTGACCTCGGAGATGGTGATCAAGTGTGCACATATGGGCATCCCCGTCCTTGCTAGCCGCTCGGGCTTCACGGCTTGGGGCGTTGACATCGCGCGCGAGGTTGGACTGACGGTGATCGGGCGCATGCGCGGCCAGCGCTTCACCTGCCTTGCCGGGGAAGAGAGGTTGGTGCGCGACGTCGACCCCGCCCATGTCGCCAGCGAAGACCGGAAGCATCGGCGCAAAGGGGCGGATGCGTGAGAGACGACGGAGCACTTTCGGCCACTCGCGTCGGCATCATCTATGACTGTGCGTTTGGGTGCCGGGTTGTGGCGGTCGCGCCGGATGCCGTTTTCCCGGATGGCAGGACCGGCGATGCAGCCAAATATCGGTGGACAGCATGACGGCCCCTCTTGGTGTAATCCTTGCGGGCGGGCAGGCCACCCGGATGGGCGGCGGCGACAAGGGCTTGCTACGGCTGGGGGATCGGACACTCCTTGATTTGGTGATCGACCGCTTGTCGCCTCAGGTCGAAGGTTTGGCACTGAACGCCAATGGCGACCCCGCGCGCTTTGATGCCCTAGGGCTGCCCGTATTGGCTGACAGCATTGAAGGCTTTGCAGGGCCACTGGCCGGTGTCCTCGCCGGTCTTGATTGGGCCGCGGAACAAGGCGCATCGCACATCGTCACGGCCGCTGCCGATACGCCGTTCTTCCCGTCAGACCTCGTGCCCTGCCTGCAACTCGCCGCTGAAACCCAAGGCAAGCCAATCGCCTTGGCGAAAACCGAGAATGGCCGGCACCCGACCTTCGGCCTTTGGCCGACGGCCTTGCGCGGTGATCTGCGCCACGCGCTGACCGATGGTGTGCGCAAAGTCGTGCAATGGACCGACAGCCATGGCACGGCGATGGCGTCCTTCCCGGTTGTGGGGTTCGATCCGTTCTTCAACGTGAACACGCCCGAAGACCTGGCCGAGGCGCAAAGACTGATGGAGCAGGCATGAACGTCTGGGGTGTCACCGGTTGGAAGAACTCCGGCAAGACTGGCCTGATGGAACGGCTCGTGGCCGAGTTCACGGCCCGGGGTCTGCGCGTCTCGACCGTCAAGCACGCGCATCATGTGTTCGACGTCGATCACAAGGGCAAGGACAGCTATCGCCACCGCGAAGCGGGCGCCCATCAGGTACTGCTTTCGTCGCGCAAACGGTGGGCCCTGATGCACGAGCACCGCGACACCGAAGAGGCGACACTGGATGAATTGCTGTCGAAACTCGCGCCGGTCGACCTGGTGCTGATCGAAGGTTTCAAACGGGACCGCCATCCGAAAGTCGAAGCACACCGGGCAGAAACCGGCTCGCCGTTGATTGCGCCGGATGACACATCCATTCGCGCAATCGCTTCGGACAGTGGTGCTGCGGTCGAGGGAAGGCCGACGTTTCACTTGGACGATACTGTGGCGATAGCTGATTTCATCGCGGGCGAGCTGAATCTGTGAAGCCGTTCGATAGTTTTGTGGTCGTCGACTGGTCTTCCGGCAACGATACAGGACCGAGACCACGCAAGGATGCCATTTGGGCCGGGGCCGTGCTGGATGGCGTCGAGCAGGAACCGCTCTACTTCCGCAACCGTCCGCTGGCCGTAGATTGGCTCCGCAAGCTCTTCGCGTCCGAGATTTTGGCCGGTCGCCGGCTGTTGGCGGCATTCGATTTCCCGTTCGGTTATCCAACCGGATTTGCCCGCGGCCTGACAGGCACAGATGACCCATTCGAAGTTTGGGCCTATCTGCACGAGCACCTGATCGATATGCCCAACAGCAACAACCGCTTTGCCCTGGCCGGCGAGATCAATGCGCTTTTTCCCGGCGTTGGGCCATTCTGGTTCAACGCGCTTAAGCACGACATTCCCCATTTGCCAAGAAAGGGTCTCGACCGCCGGGACCACGGTCAATCCGAAAGGCGTGTTGCCGAGCAGAGGGCCCAAGGGGCCTTCACTTGCTGGCAGATGGGCGGGGCAGGCGCCGTCGGCGGTCAGGTGATGACGGGGATAGCGGCGCTGCAGTCGTTGCGTTTGGAGTTTCCTCAGGATGTAGCAGTGTGGCCTTTTCAACAAAACGAAGCGCCGGTGCTGCTTGTCGAAATCTGGCCCACACTGATCGACGGGATCGTCCGCGACCAAAAGGATGAGATCCGGGATCGGGCGCAAGTGCGGCTGCTGACGCGGGCTCTTGCGGGCTTGCCTGAAGACCGTCTGGCAGCGATGCTTGCGGTTGACGCACCCGAAGAAGGATGGATCTTCGGGCTGGGTTACGAGCAAGAATTGCAGGACGCCGCATGTCGGACTTGAAACCGCCTCGCCTGAAGAACGACTGTTTTGCCTTGCCGCCGGGCGTCGACTGGACCCCGGTGGACGACGCGTTGGCGCGGCTGAAGGAACGGCTGACCTGTGTCGTCGGTCGAGACAACGTGCATGTGCACGGCGCGTTGGGTCGGGTCTTGGCGACCGAGGCCGTTGCCGTTCGCTCAAACCCGCCAGCCGCCAACTCGGCTGTCGACGGGTACGGCTTCGCCCATGCCTCGACGGGTGACGGAGACCAGGAGTTGCCCTTGGTCGACGGCCGAGCGGCGGCAGGTGCGCCATTTGACAGCACGGTTCCCGCTGGTCACGCCATCCGCATTCTGACCGGCGCTGTGCTGCCTGCCGGTGTGGACACGGTGGTGCTTGAAGAAGACGTCACGTCGGACGGTGAACGGATTGCGTTTGAAGGTCCGATCCGGCAGGGCGCGAACGCGCGCAAGGCCGGGGAGGATGTAGAGGCTGGCGACGTCGCTCTCGCCGCCGGGACGCGTCTTGGCCCCGCCGAGTTGGCCCTGCTCAGCGCGACTGGCGTGACACATGTCTCGGCGTTCCAGCGGCTGAGGATCGGTGTGCTGTCGACCGGGGACGAGCTTGCCGCGCCGGAAGAAACCACGGATCCGACCCGCACCTATGACGCCAACCGCCCGATGCTGCTCTCGTTGGTCGAGGACTGGAGGATGACCCCTGTCGACCTCGGCCACGTGCCGGACGACCGTGATGTCTTGCGCGCGCGTTTGAACAAGGGCGTCGAAAACTGCGACGTGATCCTGACCTCGGGCGGCGCTTCGGCGGGGGATGAAGACCATGTCTCGGCCTTGCTTGGTGAGGCAGGGGTGCGGGGGGATTGGCGGATTGCTTTGAAACCGGGGCGGCCGTTGGCGCTGGGCGTTTGGGAGGGCGTGCCGGTGTTCGGCCTGCCCGGCAACCCGGTCGCGGCGCTGATCTGCACGTTAATCTTTGCCCGCCCCGCTTTCGGCGTCCTCGGCGGCGAGGGCTGGCATGTGCCGCAGGGGTTCATGGTGCCGGCGGCGTTCGAGAAGCAGAAGAAGCCCGGGCGGCGGGAGTACCTGCGCGCCCGAATGCTAAGTGATGGCTCTGTTAAGGTTTTTCACTCGGAAGGATCGGGCCGTATCTCTGGCCTCGCGTGGGCGGATGGGGTGGTGGAGTTGCCGGACGGGGCACTGCATGTCACGCCCGGCACTCCTGTCAGGTACATTCCTTACGCGAGTTTCCGTTAACCCGCTTCGGTCGGTCCGCCCGCGTCCTTCCACGCGCTGAACCCGCCGACATTCGAGACGTTCTGATAGCCCATCTCTTTCAGCGTTTTCCCGGCAAGCGCGGCCTGACCACCGGCACCGCAGATCAGCACGAGGTCGGCGTCTTTCTGCAATGCGGGGTTATAGAACGCTTCGAAAGCAGGGTCGGCCATGAACTCGATCATGCCGCGCGGAACGCGCTGAGCGCCTGCAATCGTTCCACTTTCGGCAATGCTGGTGGCGTCGCGGACATCGACGAACACGGTGTTGCCGGCGGCATGTTTGGCGATCCCGTCCTCGGCCGAGATCTTGGGGACGACGGCGTTTGCTTCTTCAAGGAAATCTTTGGCAGTCTTCATGGGTGATCCTTCCTGGTGTGACTGGCTTTGTAGATAGGAACTGACTTGTTGGTTCTTAAACACATTGACGGTCAATTCTTCGGATATTTTGCGACCCATCTCAATTCGGAAAACCACGGGACAATTATGTGGTCAGTTTGTATATCTTGGCCCAACGCAATCAGGCGGGTTGTCCAAGAATGCTTGCAAAACAACAGACAGTCAGCGGCGCCATCTTGAACGTCGCCACCTATGCCCAGGCGCGGCCTGAAATCGGGCGTATGTTCAATCACCGCAGCTTCAGCGTTGCGTTGCAAGTCTTGTTGCGTCTTCGCGAGCGTCTCGGGCCTGATCCTGATTTGGTGAACGACATGGCGACCTGTTATTGGCAGTTGGGCGACCAGAAGAAAGCGCTTGAGCTGATGACCTCGATCGCCACATCGCTGAAGACCAACCCGCTGGCATGGCGCAAACTTGCCAGCATGTGGTTGTCATTCGGTGACCGGGATGCCGTTCGCAAATGCGCGATGAAGTGCCTGAAATACGATCCAAACGACTTGCAAGCACTGACGATGCTGGATCGTGTAAAGCCGTTCAAGAGAGGTGCCAAAGAGATCGTCGCTTTGCGCAAACGTGCCGAGACAGGCCGCATGACGAACGACGAATTTGCGGAAGCGTACAATCTGTTGGCCAAGATCGAAGAAAGGGCCGGCGACCTTGATCAAGCGATGATGTTGTTCGAACGCTCGAAAGAGTTCGGAGAGCAGGAACTCGACGCGCGGAAACTGGAAGAAATTGTTACCCGGCAGAAAGAGACGTTTCAGGGCGCACGGCCGGAATTGGCGCAAGATGAAGGTCCAAATATCGTATTCGTGGTCGGGTTGCCCCGAACCGGTACGACATTGCTGGAGAGCGTTCTGGTTTGTCACGAGAAGGTTCAAACGCTTGGCGAGTCCAACGCGCTGCAACGCTGCCTTGACGGCTTTTGTCACTCAAAGCAGTTGCAAAAGTCTTGGGACTGGGTCGATGCCATTGGTCCTGAAGATATCAACGCCGTGCGGGCCGAGTATCTGAGGCGTTTCAACCTGACGGATGAAACAGCAGGCTCCACCATGCTTTTGGACAAGACACCGATGAACCTCCTTAACTGTGGGTTTGCGTCGGTCATCTTCCCCAAGGCCAAGTTCGTCTATATGTCGCGCAATCCCTTGGATGTCGGCCTTTCGAACATGAAGACCAATTTTTCCGCGCCACTTCCCTTCACAAGGGACTGGGCATCAATGGCGGTGGCGGTTCGGGCGACTTTGAACTCTGCGCTGGATTACGAGGAAAAGCTGGGAGCGGCGTTTCGTTGGCAGTCGTACGAGGGGCTTGTGACGGCGCATGAAGCGAACATCAGACGGGTTCTCGAGTTTCTCGATCTTGAATGGGACGAACGCTGCCTGCACCCGGAACAGCGAAGCGACGCTGTCACCACCGCGTCGATGGAACAGGTCCGCGAGAAGGTGAATACCAAGGGCCTTGGGAAATGGACGCGTTACGAAGCTCAGCTTGAGCCGTTCATCGAGGCGCTGGGCGGCCGGGCGTGGCTGGACGAATGGACGACCCTCGACCGATCCCGCCAGGAAGGCGTCGAGCCGCCAAGACAAACCGGGTGACACCCGGCCCGCTTACAAGGTGGGCGCGGCCCTCTGTACCAAAGGCGACCGTTTCAAATTCCCCCTTCCCAAACGCTGCGACTCGCTCTATACGCGCCACGTCCCGGCTCACCCCGGGATATTTCGTCCGAGACGGTGGGTTCGAGCACGCGCTTGAATAATCCCTGCCCGAGACGGGAACAGACGAATTCGTTCCGGGGCCGCTGGGTTCCGGCGGCGCTATTCACGACGGACCCGTAAGGACTCTTCGGTGGGCATGTCGCCCTCCGTGAATGAGCCGGGAGGGTCCCCCTCCCATACTTGGAGTGAAACTGTGGATAGAGCCCAGAAAGAAAAAGTGGTCGAGGAACTCGGCCAGATCTTCGAAAGCTCTGGCGTTGTGGTCGTAGCCCATTACGCAGGTCTCACGGTTGCCGAGATGCAGGACCTTCGGGCGCAGATGCGCGAAGCCGAAGGCTCCGTCCGCGTTGCCAAGAACAGGCTCGCCAAGATCGCCCTTCAGGGGAAGCCGAACGAACATATGGCTGACCTTCTGTCGGGTATGACCGTATTCGCCTATTCCGAAGACCCGACCGCTGCGGCGCGGGTCATGGACAAGTACGCCAAGGACAATGACAAGCTGGTCATCCTTGGTGGCTCGATGGGCGATACGGCGCTTGATGCCGCCGGTGTGAAAGCCGTCGCCTCGATGCCGTCGCGTGAGGAGCTTATTGCTTCGATCGTGGGCTGCATTGGTGCGCCTGGTTCGAACATCGCCGGTGCGATTGGCGCCCCTGCTTCGAACATCGCAAGCATTCTCTCGACCGTCGAAGAGCGCGCGGAAGCCGCTTGAGACCTGTGTGGGTAAAGCTCACGCGTTGGAACACATATTTGGAAACGGAACAGAACTATGGCTGATCTGAAGAAACTTGCAGAAGAGATCGTGGGTCTCACGCTTCTCGAAGCACAGGAACTGAAAACCATCCTGAAGGATGAATACGGCATCGAGCCCGCTGCTGGCGGCGCTGTGATGATGGCTGGCCCGGCTGGCGGCGACGCTGGCGGTGCAGCGGCTGAGGAAAAGGACGAGTTCGACGTCATCCTCAAGTCGGCTGGCGCTCAGAAGATCAACGTGATCAAGGAAGTGCGCGGCATCACCGGTCTTGGCCTGAAAGAAGCCAAGGACCTGGTCGAAGCCGGTGGCAAGGCCGTCAAGGAAGGCGCGCCGAAGGCAGAAGCCGAAGAAATCAAAGCCAAGCTGGAAGCAGCTGGCGCCGAAGTCGAACTCAAGTAATCGACCTTCGCAGATGTCAGGAAGGGCCGGGGCGATTGCTCCGGCCTTTTTCGTTTGGATGTCCGCTAGGCGGGACAAAGTGGTCTTTCGGCTTCGCCTCAATTCCGTCGCACTAGCTCACTAGTGGTTGGCGCGCCTTATTGTCGCATGGACATCATTCGTGGCAGAGCTTCTTGAACTTATTCTGAGTTATTTTGCTATTTGGATTTACGGCACAGAAGACAGGCCCAAGCATCCGGTTTGGCGAAATAGCATAAGGACAGTCGCATTTTCGGGAATTCTAGTCTCAGTGGCTGGCTTCCTCGGCATGTTGGGAAGTTTCGAGTTCCCATTTATCATTATTCTCATCTGGGCGTTTTGCTCGCTGATAGTGATCACCGCAGAGTACAATGTGGGGTCAAGGAAAGTATGTTTGGCTGCATTCATCGCCTATCCGATTTGGTTGGCGATTGCGATCTATTCGGAACAATAGTTGGTAACTTTGGGCTCAAACCGGCCCTGCGCGCCAGCGCCTGAAGACCAGCAAAAGTAGGCGCCGGCAGCACGCTTGGCGCTGGTTCACCTTGCAGAAAACACACGCCTCACAGGCACGGAAACAGAGACCTTGCCACACCCGCGCTCGTGCGGTTAACCTTTTGTTCACAGTTTATCCCCCGGTTTTCGTCGGAAATCCGGCCACGGCTAATTTTTTCTCTGCGGGTTTTGACGCGGTGTTTGACATGCCGGCACGTCATCCGGGACCGGGTTCGGCTTTTTCGGCAGTGATTGCGTGATCCCGTTTCGGCTTTGCCCGCGGGCGTGATTCTTGTATGGTTCACTTTTTGTATTTTTGATGTTCTTCGCGAATCATGCCGCAAGCGCGATTTTCATCACCGGCTGGTTGTCGTTGGCGCATTGCGGAGGCTTCCAGCCGCCGTTTCGACTCAGGCGGG